>CAVRWS010000092.1:0-12241 GCA_963724815.1 uncultured Acidobacteriaceae bacterium | reverse complement strand
CGTCGGAAGGAAAACATTTTCTCCGGCGGTGGTGGATCTTTCGCCGACGATTCGACGGCAGTTTGGCTGGAAGTTCTGGGCATTTATTTGTGGCGGCGCGGCGCTGGATGCGGAGACCGAACAGTTCTGGGACCGGCTGGGCTATGCGGCGATTCAGGGTTATGGGCTGACGGAGACGACGTCGCTGATCAGCGTGAATCATCCGTTCAAGTTGGGGAAGGGATCGATTGGGAAGGTGCTGCCGGGACGCGATGTGAAACTTGCGGAGGATGGAGAGATCTTGATTCGCGGAGGTGGAGTGGCGTCGCGATATTGGGGGGCGGACGGTGCGCAGGGCGTCGCCGACGATGCAGGGCTGGTACCACACGGGAGATGTGGGCGCGCTGGATGAAGCCGGGAATCTTTATTTCAAAGGGCGCAAGAAGGAAGTGATTGTGACTCCGGCGGGGCTGAATATTTATCCGGAAGATTTGGAAGCGGCGTTGCGGCGGCAGCCGGAGGTGAAAGGATTGCGTGGTTGTGGGGATTGAGCGTGGCGGAAATGCGGAGCCGTGCGCGGTGGTGATTCTTCGGGGCGATGCGAAATTGGAGGAAGTGGTGGGGCGGGCGAACCAATCGCTGGCGGAATTTCAACGCATGCGGATGTGGGTGCGATGGCCGCAGGAAGATTTTCCGCGGACGAGCACGCAGAAGCCGCGGCGGAATGTGATTGCGGAATTCGCGGCAAAGCAGATTCTGCAAGGTGCGGAGAGAGAGGCGGCAAATGATAATCCCATCGCGGAAATGATCGGGCGCATTACGGGGCGAACGCCGGCAGCGGTAAATGCTGCGGCAAAGCTCGACTCGGATTTGGGATTGAGTTCGCTGGATCGCGTGGAACTGATCAGCGCGCTGGAAGATCGATATCAGGTGGATCTGAGCGAGACGAATTTCAGTGCGGCACGGACTGTTGGCGATGTGGAAAAGATGTTGCGCGGCGAAGTAAAGCAGCGCGTTGAGTTCCATTATCCGGGATGGGTATTGCGATGGCCTGTGACGTGGAAGCGATGGTTGGCGCAATACTTATTGATGATGCCCGCGGTCACGGTGCTGGGCCAGCCGCGCATTGAAGGGCGGGAAAACTTGCGAGGCTGGAATGGGCCGCTACTGGTGGTTTGCAACCATATTGCGGATGTGGATTTTGCTTTTGTGCAAGCGGCCTTGCCGGCGCGATTGCGGAGCCGGATGGCGATCGCGACGCGCGGCGAGGCGCTGGAGGCGCTGCATTCGCCGGCTGCGGGCAGAGGTTTGTTCGGGAGAATTTACGATCGGATGAAATGGGTGTTGGGAGTTTCCCTGCTCAATCTTTTTCCTTTGCCGCGCGAGGCTGGCTTCCGGCAGAGTTTTGCTTATGCCGGGCGCGCGGTGGATCGTGGTTACAGCGTGCTGGTGTTTCCCGAAGGAAGGCATACGGAAGATGGGAAGATGAATCCGTTTCGCGCGGGGATTGGGTTGCTGGCGAAGAATTTAGATATTCCGGTGCTGCCGATGCGGATTGTGGGATTGTTTGAGGTGAAACAAGCGGGAAGAAGATTTGCGCGCCCGCGGAGAGATTGTAGTTCGGATTGGACGGCCGATGCGGTTTGCAGCGGATAGCGATCCTGCGCAGATTGCGCGGGAGTTGCAACAGACGGTGGAAGCGTTGTGAGTTGTGGGAAACCAGTCCACGGCCGGCCTTTTAGCAGCGGCTAAAGCCGGACTTTGTTAAAGGCTTACGCGGCGCTGAAGCGCCGCTCTTCCACGGTGCTGCGCGCTTTCGTGGCGCTTTGATTTGTGGTGCTAACAAGTTGCAGCGCTGTAGGAGATATTAAAGGATCATTCTTCTCGTCCATACCACCTTCGTCTTTGTGCGCGTTGGTGTCGATCTTGATTTCTGGCAGGTTCGCGCCGCCGAGAGAATGATTCAGTGCAGGCAGATCCGTGGTCCGAAACGCGTCCCAGCGTTTCATTACATCTGCGGCATCCCGTTCGATTGCCGCCAGGGCTTCGGATTGCGAAGTGGTTGGGTCGGCATCGACCTGCCATATCTGGCCGTACAGAACGGCAACCTGACTGTTGGCTCTGGTGAGAGTGTTTTCATTGGCCGGCGGAGCGAGGAAACCGGCGGGCGCACCGAGAAGCGTGAGAAATTTGTTTTGAAAAGCTTGAATAGAATCGCGCATCGGTCCCGTGGCTTCTCCGCTTACCTTCTGCAGGGGATCGCGAATCGATCCCGCTTGTTGCACGGCTTCGGACGTCTGAGTCAGAAGAGAGGCCAGGCGCGTTTCCAACTGGAATTTTCTTTCCAGACCCGCAGTCGATGTTTTTACGCGGGGATCCATCTTCAGGACAAACGGTGCGGTTAGTTCTTGCCATCTACAGTGAGGCGCGCGGTGTAGGTTCCCGGCATGGCCGTGGGACCGAGCGGCAGACGAGGAGTGTCGCCGGGAATGGCGGAGATGGGATATTCGTGACGCGTGGAATCTGGCGCGGGATAGTGAAGATCCCATACCCAGCGGTGCATGCCAGCATCGGAAGACAGAGCCTGGAATGGACGCAGCCAGTAGAGGGGGATGAGTTGTTTTTTTAATTCCTCTTCGGTTACCTACGGCTTATCGGTGCTGGAAAACTTACGAACGAGTTGGCCGTGAGCGTTGAGAATTTCTACCGTGACCGGAGAAGACGCGTGAGGCAGGTAGTAATCGAGGATGGCGCCGTCGGGCGGGTTGGCGGCGAAGGGCTCGTCTGGAGGAAGCGGCGTATCGGTGTAGGTGTCGCGCTGGATGCGGAAGGCCGGAGCCGGCGTGAAAAGATGCGCTTCGCTGGTCGACAAAGTTTTTACTTCGCGTAGCGCGGTGATGTCATCGAGAATCCAGAACGAGCGGCCGTGGGTGCCGACGATAAGATCGTTGTCGTGAATCCAGAGATCGCGCATGGAAGTGTGCGGCAGGTTGAGTTGCAGAGATTGCCAGTGGTCGCCGTCGTCGAATGAAATCCAGACGGAATTTTCGGTGCCGGCGAATAACAGGCCCTTGCGCACGGGATCTTCGCGGACTGTGTCGACGGGGCCGAAGTCGGGAAGGCCGGTGGTGATCAACGTCCAATTTTTGCCGGCGTCGTGCGTGCGATAGATGTAAGGGCGGTTGTCGTTGATGCGGAAGCGGCTCACGGAGGCGTAGGCGGTGTCTTCATCGAAGTGCGAGGCGCTGATCTGTGTGACCTTGCTCCACGGCGTCAGATCTTTGGGAGTGATGTCATTCCAGTTTTTGCCGCCATCGCGCGTTTGCCAGATGAGGCCGTCGTCAGTGCCGGCCCACAGCGTATCGATGTTCTTGAAGGAAGGTGCGAGAGCGTAAATGGCGCCACGCTGTTTGTCGGCTCCCTTGGGAACGAGGCTGCCGACGCTGGCAGGGACGCCGGGATTTTCGCGAGTGAGATCTTTGCTGATGGTCTGCCAGGAAGCTCCGCCGTCGGTGGTTTTGAAAAGCACATTGCTGGCGTAATAAAGAGTGTGCGGATCGACGGGTGAGAACATGGTCGGTTCAGTGCGGTCGGTGCGGTATTTCGAGGTGCGCAGCGGGATCGGAGTAACATTCTGCACCTGGCCGGTAGACCAGTGAAATTTTGAGACTTCGCTTCTGCCGCCGCCATAAATAATGTCGGTATCGAGTGGATCTGGCGCGACGTATCCGTATTCGATTACGCCGACGGGATGCCACTCGCGGTAGGTGATAGCGCCGTCGTTGCCGCGACTGGCGATGCAGACGGAACCACTTTCCTGTTGACCGCCGCAGACACGGTAGGGGAACGTGGGGCTAATGGAGACGTGATAAATCTGCGCAGTGGGTTGGTTGTACCAGGAACTCCAGGATGCGCCGTCGTTGACCGTCACAAGGGCGCCTTGATCACTGACTAAGAGAATAATGTTGGGATCGTTGGGATTGATCCAGAGATTCTGATAGTCGTCGCCGCCGGGAGCGCCGCGAAAGCCTAACCAGGTTTTGCCGCCGTCGGTGGACTTCATGGTCACCGTGCTTGCGCAATAGACCACGTCCGCATTTTTGGAATCGACTCGAGGAATGGCGAGATCGCCGCCGCCGATGCGGCCGGAGGGGCGAGGATCGTCCGTGGGCTTGCTCCAGGTTTCGCCGGCGTCGTCGGAGCGATAAAACGCCAGTGCGCCGGATGCCGCGCCGATTGTGGCGTAAAGACGATGCGGGTCGCTGGGGGCGATGGCGACGTAGATTTGGGAAAGATCTTTCGGCAGACCGTTAGATAACTGGTGCCAGGTGTTTCCGCCGTCGGTGGATTTGAACAATCCACCGCCGGTTCCGTTGAATTCGTTGCCGTCTTCCCAGGGGCCTTCGCGAACTTCCCACATGGAGGCATAGATCACATCGGGATTCGAGGGATCGATTTCCACGTCAGAGGCGCCGGTGTTCTCGTCTTTGTAGATGACTTTTTGCCAGGACTGGCCGCCATCGGTGGAGCGAAAGAGGCCGCGCTCTTCATTGGGACCATAGGGATGGCCGAGCACGGCGGCGAAAACTCGATTGGGATTGCGCGGGTCGACGGCGAGAGCCGGGATTTGCTCGCCATCGCGCAGGCCGAGGTGCGTCCAGGTTTTTCCGGCGTCAGTGGATTTGTAAATTCCATTGCCGACGGAGAGATCGGGGCGATGCAGGCCTTCGCCGCTGGCGACATAAATAATGTTGGGATCGGAAGCGGCGACGGCGATGGCGCCAATCGACTGCGTGGATTCATGGTCGAAGATAGGATTCCAGGTGCGGCCGTAGTCGTTTGATTTCCACACTCCGCCGTTGACCTGGCCCATGTAGAAAACATTTGGCTGAGTGGGAACGCCGGTGGCGGCGCGAGTGCGACCTCCACGAAATGGGCCGATCATGCGCCAGTGCAGGTCCTGATAAGTATTCTCGGGAACTTGTTGTGCAGAGCTCGATACAACGGGGAGAAAAACCGAGATGCAAATGAGTAAACGAAAGACTAGCGACGGTACCGTCAATTAGGCCCCCTGGGACACCAAAAACCAAACTGACAGAATAACCTAAAAGTCGCGGGAATGCGCTTCCAAGATTTTAAGATCTTTAACACAGGGGACACGGGGTCTCACAGAGGAAGGGCGAAGAATCTGTAACGGTCAGGCAATTTGTTGCAGGGTCTGGGTCAGGCTGCCGAGGCTTGGTGCGGGGGTTCCGCCTGATTGGCTGGCTACCCAGGCGCCGACTCGGTTGGCGGTTTCATTGATTTGCGGCAACGGCGTGTGGCGAAGATATCCGTGAACCAGGGTGGCGGTAAAGGCATCGCCCGCGCCGACGGTGTCGGCAACTTTCACGCGGAAGCCGGGATGTTCGCTGCATTCATCGGCGGAGACGAGCAGGCTGCCGTTGGTGCCGCGCGTGACGCAAACCAGTTTCAGATTGTGTGAAGACAACAAGTGCCGGGCAGAATCTTCTTCGCTACGATGCTCGACTTCGAACATCCGCATGATTCGAGGAAGTTCTTCGTGATTCAGTTTGACCACGGAAGCGAGCTTCATCGATTCCGCGAGGACTTCCACGGTATGAAAGTGC
The DNA here is from genome assembly GCA_963724815.1 of uncultured Acidobacteriaceae bacterium. Lineage (GTDB taxonomy): Bacteria > Acidobacteriota > Terriglobia > Terriglobales > Acidobacteriaceae > Sulfotelmatobacter. The sequence goes on along the minus strand of CAVRWS010000092.1, from coordinate 6,632 downwards.
TGGCGAAGATTTACATCGAAAACACGTACCGTGCTGGGGCGCGTGGCTTGAATAAATTGGCGGATCGTATCGCGGCTGGTTTGCGATCGTTGCGCCAGCGATCCAAAGCAAACAGCATCCGCTTGCTGCGCCAGCGACTGCCATTGCGGCGTCCAGGCGAGGAAGTCCCAAGCGACGGATTCGGAAATTTCAAAACACGGCTGGCCGGTGCGATCCACTTCCACCTTAACGGTTCCGGTGGGATGATCGGCATCCTGCTGAATGAATTCGGTGGAGAGGCCGAGTTCGGTCAAACGAAGAATTGCTTCTGAGCCCAGAAAATCGTCTCCGAGGCGGCTGGCTGGAATTCCCTTATCCCCGAGCAGGGTTGTGATGTAGGCGAAGTTCGCCGGGGCTCCGCCGAGTTGCTTTCCGGCGGGCAGTAAATCCCACAGTAGTTCGCCGAGGCCGACGACGATGTTTTTCTGAGTCAGCATGATCGGAACCAGCGTGGCGTGACCCAGCATGATCTGAATCGGCATGGAATGTTCGCTCGTACGGCGCGCGGTTGCAGGAACCAGGGAACTGGCGGACAATTTCGTCTATGATCCATTCCGTTCATGTCAAAAGCTGTGTGAAACTGTTTGTCGTGTTTCTGGCGCTGGCCCCACAGGATAGCGCAAGTTGGCCATTTGGAGCTTGGCAGCATGCGTCTGACACTCCGGTGATATCGCCGCAGGGCGATGGGTGGGAATCGGCGGGCACGTTCAACCCTTCCGTGGTTTTACGCGACGGCAAGATTGTAATGTTGTACCGGGCGCAGGATAGAGCAGGCACTTCGCGGCTGGGCTACGCGGAGAGTGTGGATGGCATCCACTTCACGCGCCGCAGCCAGCCTGTGTTCTCGCCGGAGAAGGATTACGAAAAAGATGGCGGCGTAGAAGATCCACGGCTGGTGATGTTTGGCGATACGTATTATCTGACGTATACCGGCTACAACAAAAAGGATGCACAGTTGTGTCTGGCGACTTCGAAGGATTTGATCCATTGGGAGCGACGGGGAATCATTCTTCCCGCCTACAAGGGAAACTGGAATGTTCGCTGGACGAAGTCTGGTGCGATTGTGCCGGAGAAAGTTGGCGGCAAGTACTGGATGTATTTCCTGGGAACCAGTCGCGATAATAAGGACCAGATGGGGCTGGCCTCGTCGGACGATCTGTTGCACTGGACGGAAGCGACCGAGACACCAGTATTGCCGGCGCGGGAGGGAAAATTTGATTCCCGCGTGGTAGAGCCGGGTCCCGCGCCGATTGTGACTGCGAAAGGGATTTTTCTAATTTATAACGGGGCTGACGACAAGCTGGTTTATCGCACTGGGGTTGCCGTGTTTGACCGGAATGATCCTCGCCGCGTGATTTCGCGAACCGAATCGCCGATCTTTGCTCCGGAAAAAGAATGGGAGAAAGTTGGGCAGGTTCCGAATGTGGTGTTCGTGGAAGGAATGGCGCGTAAAGGAGACGATTATTTGTTTTATTACGGAGGCGCGGATACGAATGTTGGGGTGGTGAAGGCGGCGGCTCGGTAGGAATATTGGCGGGCGACCACAGGGGCTGAAGCCCGAACAAGTCAGCGCCGCTCTTCCACGGAGCGCGCGGCCTTCGTGATGACATTACTAACTGTATCGAGCGGCGGCGTTTCGATGAGAGGCAAATCGCACGAGAACCTACATCGTGCTGATCTTCATGTAACGGCGTAAATCGGGCAGCGAATTAATAATGATGTATCCGGCAAATACCAATCCAACCGCGCCCAGGACCGTCGATACTGTCTGAAGTCCTGACAAAGCTTTTTTCATAAAATCTCCTTCGGACCAAACTTAGGATGTAAGTCGTTGCTTAAAGGAAGCCTCAATAATTTCTTATCCAGTTATTTTCGAGCGTTCGAGTTTGGGGCGGATGAGTGCTCCCAGTCGCGAGTGCGGGAAACGGCCTCGTTCCAGCGGCGGCGCAACTGGTCCACTTGCGATTGCGGCATGCGCGGTGTGAACTGGCTGGCCTCGACCGGCAAATCAGAAATTGCGTGCAGATCCTTCCAGAAGCCCACGGCCAGCCCTGCCAGAAAGGCGGCGCCTAGCGCGGTTGATTCCGTGATGGCGGGGCGCAGTACGGGCACGCCGAGAATGTCGGCTTGAAATTGCATGAGAGCATTGTTGGCGGAGGCGCCACCATCCACGCGCAACTCGGTGAGTGGAGCGCGAGTATCGGTTTGAACTGCGTCCATGAGATCGGCGACTTGGAACGCAATGCTTTCGAGGGCAGCGCGCGCAATGTGACCTGAGGTGCTGCCGCGGGTGAGGCCGAAGATTGAGCCGCGAGCGTCCGAATCCCAGTGCGGAGCGCCGAGGCCGACGAATGCCGGGACGAAATAGACTCCGCCGTTGTCGGAAACGGAATTGGCGAGAGCTTCTACTTCCGATGATGTACGAATAATGCCCAGGCCGTCGCGGAGCCACTGCACTACCGCGCCGCCGACAAACACGCTGCCTTCCAGTGCGTAATTTGTAACGTTACCCATTTTCCAGGCAATGGTTGTGAGCAGGCGGTTTGTGGATGCAACAGCGCGAGTTCCCGTGCTCTGCAACATGAAACAGCCGGTGCCATAGGTATTTTTGGTGATACCCGGAGTAAAACATTTTTGCCCGAAGAGCGCGGCTTGCTGATCGCCAGCGATGCCTGCGATAGGAATGCCGTTGAGTCCGGAGACGGCGCTTACTTCCGCATAAACTTCGCTTGAGGGCAGCACCGTGGGGAGCATCGAGGCGGGAATCCGGAAGAGATTGAGGAGATCTTTATCCCAACTTCCAGAAGAAAGATTGAAGAGCATGGTGCGGGAGGCGTTGCTGGCGTCAGTGATGTGAAGACGGCCTCCAGTCAAGTTCCAGATGAGCCAGGTGTCTACGGTGCCGAACGCAAGACGGTTGGCTTCGGCGAGTGAGCGAGCGTTGGGAACGTGATCCAGAATCCAGGAAATTTTGCTGGCGGAGAAATATGCGTCGATCAGTAAGCCGGTGCGTTGCTGAATCAGAGTTTCATGGCCTTGAGCTTTGAGTTCTGCGCAGAATGCAGCGGTGCGGCGATCCTGCCAGACGATGGCGTTACAGATGGGCTGGCCAGTGGCGCGATCCCAAACGATCGCGGTTTCGCGCTGGTTGGTGATGCCGATGGCGGCAACGTCGCTAGCTTGGACTTGAGCCTGGGCTAAAGCCTCCCGAGCGACGGCGAACTGGGATGCGGCAATTTCCTCGGGATCGTGTTCGACCCATCCTGGCTGGGGAAACAATTGCGTGAACTCGCGCTGCGCGACGGAGCGGACGCGGCCCTCATGATCGAATAAAAGCGCTCGCGAACTGGTTGTTCCCTGATCGAGAGCGAGAACGTAGCGCAAGAGACCTCCTGTTTCGGCGTAGTCGAATTATGACGACTGCTGGGATGCGCGCAAAAATCTTCGAATGCCGAAATCATAGATCGCGGCACCCACGAGTCCGCCCAGCAGCGGAGCGACGATCGGCACCAACCAAACTCTAGAACCGTCAGTGAGTCCATTGTTTTTGAATCCGGCTACGACAGTGAAAAGACGCGGACCAAAATCACGAGCGGGGTTGATGGGATATCCGTGCATGCCTCCGAAGCTCATGCCGATCGCCACGACGACCAGACCGATCATCAGAGGAGTGAGATTGGCTCCGGGCGGGACGTTGAACTCGTCCGTAATCGCCAGCACGAGCAAGAGCAGCAGAGCAGTACCGATCACCTGATCCAGAAATCCGGCTTGCGGCCACGCGGGGAAGGCAGGGAAAGTTGTGAAGATGCCCGCAGTTCTTTCCAGTTGGGGATCGACCTGGTGGAATGCCGGCAGATAGTTGCGATAGGTCAGAGCCGCGGCGAGGAATGCTCCAGCGGTTTGCGCGATGGAATAAGGTAGGACTTTGCGCCAAGGAAAATTACGAAAGACCGCAAATGTGAGCGTGACAGCGGGATTGAGATGGCCGCCGGAAACTTTCCCGGCGATGTAAATTCCCATGGTGACGCCGAGTCCCCATCCCAGGGTGATGTTGGTGTAGCCGCCGTGAACGGTCGCCGCTGGAGTATTCCCGGGAAATAGAACGACCATGGCGACGACCCCCGTGCCGAACAGAATTAGGATGAAAGTTCCAAGGAACTCGGCAATCAATTCGGCGATTAAAGTTGGTGGCTTGTTCATTCGGGGCGATTCCATCTCAGGAAGTCTGCTTTCGAATCGCGAGTAGTCTAGCAAGGATTCGGGGCTCAGCCGCACCTTTCAGTTTCCGAAGAATCCTCAGCGCCGACCCTCCACCGAGGGTAACTAAAAGTGGGAGAGCTAGGGGTATTTCCCCTTGACAGCAGGGGCATGGCCTGTAAGATAGAAGAATATTTATTCATTACTGTGAATAAATATTCATAATGAATAAAGTGCTGCGGCAGCGAGCGATTTTGGAAGCGTTAAGACAGGGACCGGTTGCCAGCCAGGAAGATTTGCAGCGAGTTTTGCGCAAGCGGGGATTCAAAGTGGGGCAAGCGACTTTGTCGCGCGACATTCGCGACTTGAATTTAAGCAAGACGTCGAGTGGTTACAACCTGCCGCAAGGGGATAGCGCTACCGGCTTGGCTTTGCCGCCGGTGCAGCGACTGGTTCGGGAATTCGTGCTGGATGTGCGTCCGGCGCAGAATTTGCTGGTGTTGAAAACGATTGTCGGTAGCGCACAGCCGGTGGCGGCCGCGATAGACGAACAGGAGTGGGAAGAAATGGTGGGAACGATTGCGGGGGACGACACGATTCTGATTATTTGTCCCGACAAGGATGCTGCCAGGAAGGTTGCAGCGCGCATCGAGGAGATGCTCGGCTGATGGCGGCAAAGTTACAAAGCGCGGTGCTCGGAGCCAGCGGCTATTCAGGGCTGGAGTTGACGCGCATTCTCGAACGCCATCCGCGGTTGGAGAAGCCCGCGTTGCTGCGGCGCGAAGGCGGCAGCGAAGGGCCGGCGGATCTGGCGGAAGTGTTTCCGGAGTTATCGGGCAACGGGGGCTATCCGTTGCGGGCGTTCTCGTGGGGTGAGTTGAAACGTCAAGGCGTGGAATTGCTCTTTCTGGCTACGCCGCATGAGGCTTCGCGATCGCTGGTCCCGGAGGCGATTGCGCAGGGATTGCGGGTGATCGATCTCAGCGGAGCTTGGCGGCTGAAGCAGGAGCAGCATCGTGCGATCTATTCATTTCAGGATGCTGACGCGATCACGGCTGCGGAGTTGACCGCGAAGGCGGTGTACGGATTGCCGGAGCTGAATAGCGATGGCGTTGCGACAGCGCAGTTGGTGGCGAATCCGGGTTGCTATGCGACCTCAGTGATTCTGGCTTTGGCGCCGCTGCTGCGGGGCGGCCTCATCGATCGCGAGCATGGAATTATTTCCGACTCGAAGTCGGGAGTATCGGGAGCGGGCAAGGCGCCGACGTCGCGTACTCATTTCGTTTCGGTTGCCGATAATTTTTCCGCTTATGCAGTGTTTAATCACCGGCACCTGGGAGAAATGGTTGAGCAGTTGGAGTTGGACGATGCGGAGCTAACTTTCACGCCGCATCTGCTGCCGATTCCACGCGGGATTTTGTCCACCATCTATGTGCGGTTGAAGCGGGCGATGAAGGCGGCGGAAGTGGAAGCGTGCCTGCGTGATTTTTATGCAGGCAAGCATTGGGTGCGGGTGTTTGCGACGCCGCAGTTGCCGCAGCTGCAGTTTTCTCTGCACACGAATTATTGCGACCTGGGATTTTGCCTGGCCGAGGATGGACAGCGTCTGGTGCTGATTTCCTGCGTGGACAATTTGCTGAAAGGCGCAGCCGGACAGGCGGTGCAGAATATGAATCTGATGTATGGCTGGGAAGAGCGGGAGGGATTGCAGTGACGATCGTAGTGAAAGTTGGCGGGGCGGCGATTGAGGATGCGGCCACGTTGCGCAAATGTGCGCACTCGATTGCAGAGTTGGCGCAGGATGGTCACCGCGTGGCCGTGGTGCATGGCGGCGGTGGCGCGCTCACGCGCATGCTGGAGCGGCTGGGGAAGAAAAGCGAATTCGTAGAAGGGCTGCGCGTGACCGATGCGGAGACGCGGGATGCGGCGCTGATGGTGCTCGGCGGAATCGTCAATAAAAATCTGGTGGCGGCGATTCAGGCAGCGGGCATGCCGGCGATCGGATTCTGCGGCGGCGATGGCATGACGTTCCGCGCACGGAAGAAATATGTTCACGGAAAAGACCTGGGATTTGTGGGCGAGATTTGCTTCGCGGAGCCTTGCTGGATCGAGGCGCTGTGGCAACAGGGAGGGATTCCGGTGATGGCCTCGCTGGCCCTCGGGGCTGACGGCCAATATTACAACGTGAATGCAGATGAAATGGCGGCGGCCTGCGCGGCGGCCTGCCATGCCAACACGCTGATCTTTTTAACCGACGTACCCGGCGTGAGGGATGCGTCGGGAAGCGTGATGCCGTGGCTGAGCACGAAGAAAGCAGCCGAGCTGGAAGCTAGTTCGATTATCAGCGGTGGCATGCTGCCGAAGCTGCACGCGTGCGGTCTGGCGTTGAAACAAGG
>CAVRWS010000091.1:0-26585 GCA_963724815.1 uncultured Acidobacteriaceae bacterium | reverse complement strand
TAAATCGTGCGAGCTTGTGTCGCGGCAAGCGATGCTTGGCCGCTATTGAGGTGGAACAATCTCTGGAAGAACGCGGAAAATAAGTTATTTCTTTCCAGTCGCTTGCCAGGTGCCGCTGGGCACCCTCTGCGAATTACCGTTGTAATCTACTCCGCAAGTTAGATTCCTCTTATCCTGCCTGTGTCGCCCCCATGAGACTACTCGCACGCCATCAGTTAGCAGTTACAGCCTTTTTTCTAGTTTCATTCACGATGTTCGCTCCGGGCCGGCTTGTTTCCCAAGAGCACACAGAGAGCACACGCAAAATTATCAGCCAGGTAGCCCCGCAGTATCCCACTTTGGCTCGCTCCATGAAGATCCAGGGCAACGTCAAGGCTGATGTGCTGGTTGCGCCCAACGGCGCTGTTAAGTCGGTTGAAATAAAAGGCGGCCATCCGCTGCTGGTTCAATCCGCGCAAAGCGCATTGCGAGAGTGGAAATGGGAGCCTGCGCCGTACGCAACTCACGAAGCTGTCGAAGTGAAATTCGGGCTCTAGTCGCCTCCTTCTTTCAGGCCGCTGCGTAATTCGCCGTGATCCCTTCCTATCGAAGCAATATCGCCGCTGTGATACAACTTTCTGTGATCTTCATGCACCAATCAGCGGCGGAGGACTACGAGTTTTCGGGTGCGAAATGCTAAGAACGTTCTTCGTTCGTCTCTCCGAAAACCAATCCTTACGAAGTTTTGCCGAACGATCTTCCCTCGGCCGCCGCGTCTCCGGACGATTTGTTGCCGGGACGGAAATCGCCGACGCTGTCCGCGCAACTCAGGCTATCAACCGCGCCGGCATGAGCGTCAGCATCGACAACCTCGGCGAAAATGTAACGAATCCTGAGGAAGCCCGCCACAGCGCCCAACTCTATTACCAGATTCTAGACGCCATCGTCGCCAATCAACTCAACGCCAATATCAGCCTCAAACTCACGCATATGGGGCTTGATGTGGATGAGCGACTAGCTCGCGACATCGTCAGCGGCTTGGTCGCCAGGGCTGCGTCCATGAATCCGCCGGGATTTGTCCGCGTCGACATGGAAGGATCGCCCTACACGCAGCGCACTCTTGATTTCGTCCATGAACTGCACCGCATGCCGGGAAATGCAAATTCGGTCGGCACTGTGATCCAGTCTTACCTCAAGCGGTCCGAGATCGACGTCGAACAATTGCTATCGGAAAAGATCCGTATTCGTTTGTGCAAAGGCGCTTACAAAGAATCCGCGGACATTGCCTTCGCCGCGAAATCCGAAGTCGACGCCAACTATGTAAAGTTGATGAAGATTCTAATGAAAAGCGGCGTCTATCACGGGCTGGCCACGCACGACGAAAGTATCGTTCGCCAGGCGCAGGCTTTCGCAACTGCCGAAAAACTTTCCCGCGATTCGTTCGAATTTCAAATGCTTTATGGCATCCGCCGCGACTTGCAACAAAGCCTGGTGCGCCAGGGCTGGCGGGTCCGCATCTACATCCCATTCGGCAGCGAGTGGTATCCCTATTTTATGCGGCGGCTGGGTGAGCGTCCGGCCAACGTTCTATTCATCGCGCGCAACCTGCTGCGGGCATAGAAAGCGCGCGGGACTGCGCTTTTCACCGAAATCTATTAAGATGCTATGGCCCCCGAACCGGGGTGCGCCATGGATATTCCCTCTTCGCCGAAAAAACTGGCAGGCCGCTACGAGGTCAGGCAGATCCTCGGCCAGGGCGGTATGGGACTTGTCTATCGCGCCTACGACACGGTAGTGCGCCGCGAAGTCGCTGTGAAAACCATCCTCGACATTCCTGACCCAGCTTCACTCCAGCTGTTCTACAAAGAATGCGATGTGCTGGCTTCGATGAGCCATCCCAACATCGTCGAGATTTTTGATATCGGCGAGTTCGAAGAGGAGGGCAAGAAAAAACCTTACTTCGTGATGCCGTTGCTGCCGGGCACCACGCTGGACTATTTCATTCGCAAAGCCAGTCATCGTCTGACGGTTGAGCGCACCATCGACATCATTTCCCAGACCTGCCGCGGCCTTCAGGCGGCGCACGAACGCGGACTGGTTCATCGCGATTTGAAGCCGAGCAACATTTTTGTGATGGAAGACGACTCGGTGAAGATCATCGATTTCGGCGTGGCCCACATGGCCGACGCTCATACCACGCGTGCTCAAAAAGGCACTCTGCTTTATATGTCTCCCGAGCAGATCGAGTTGAAAGCGCTGTCGCCGGCATCCGATATTTTTTCCCTTGGCGTTGTCTGCTACGAGGCCATGACCGGCCGCAATCCGTTTCGGCTAGCCCGCGCCGATGAAGTGGTAGAAGCAATTCTCCACCATATTCCGCCCCTGGCTGCAGAACTGAATTCCACCGTAAGCCAACCCGTCAGTCGCGTAGTGCACAAAGCTATGGCCAAGCAATCCTGGCATCGCTTCGCAACCGCTCGCGATTTTGGGGACACGCTGAACAAAGCGCTGCGCAACGATCCAATTGAACTTTTCGATCCGGAACGCACCCGCCCGCGCTTGCAGCGCGCTACCAAGGCTCTGGAAGAAGGCGACTTCCAATTCGCCGCCGAAATTCTGGGTGAACTCGAGGCCGAAGGTCATATGGATACCTCCATCGGCTCGCTTCGGCGCCAGCTCGACGCCGCCGTCCGCCGAAAAACTCTCTCTCAACTGCTCGACGCCGCGCGCGCGCGATTTGAAGAGGAGGAAGACCCGCTCGCACTTCAGAAACTACAGGAAGCGCTGCAAATCGAACCGGACAACGCCACAGCCCTCGCTCTGAAGAGCAGAATTGAAAACCGCCGTAGTGAGCGACAGATCGATAATTGGTATCGCCTCGCGCGGCAGCACATCGACAATCACGCCTACGGACATGCTCGCGAGGCTCTGCAGAATGTTCTGCAACTCCGTCCTAAAGAGGCGCGCGCTCTGCAACTTCTTGCCGAGGTCGACCGCCAGGAGCAGGAGTACAAGAAACTTCGCCAGGAAAAAGAGCAGATTCATCGCGCCGCAATGGAAGCCTGGCAGAAAGGAGATGTGAGTAACGCGCTCTCGAAGCTGGGGCTGGTGCTGGAACTCGACCGGCGCGCTCCAGATTCCATCAATCGCGAAAGCGGAGCCAATTACCAGAGCTTCTACAACGAAGTCCGCTCCGAGCACGACGCGATGAATACCGCGTATGCCGAGGCTCGCCGGCTTCTTACCGAGCACAACTTCGTCAAGGCGATAGCGGCCTGCCAGGCGTATCTAACGAAATACCCCAACAACGCCATTTTTCAGGCTCTGCGGTACGACATTGAGGAGCAGCAACGGCAGAATCTTTCCGCGTTTATCGCTTCCGTCGATCGTCAAGTCGAAGGTGAACCCGACCTCGACAAGCGCGTACACATTCTGCGCGAAGCGCTCGACTTGCATCCCGGCGAATCGCATTTCGAACGCGCGCTGCGCCTGGTGCAGGATAAACGCGATCTGGTTAATTCCATCGTCGCGCGCGCGCACCTGCACGAAGAGCAGGCAGCTTACGGTGATGCGCTGAACGACTGGGAAATTCTGCGCACGATCTACAGCCAGTATCCGGGATTGACCTTCGAGGTCGAACGACTGCAGAAGCGGCGCGATCAGCAGGCCCGGAGCGAGTCGAAGGCGCGTCTCGTCGAAGAAGTCGACGCCTGCTTGCATTCCAGCGATTACGCACGCGCTCTCGACCTGCTGCAAGGGTCTGCCGCAGAATTTCCTAACGACGCCGAATTAGCGGAACTGGAGAAGCTCGCTCAGGATGGCGTGAGGCGTAAGACGGAAGCTCATCGCCTCATGACCGATGGGCAGGATCTGCTCGCGCAACAAAAATCCGCAGACGGAATCAACTTGCTGCGCCAAGCTTACGAGTTGGATGAAAACAATTCACTGGCACGCGCCGTCCTCGCCAACGCCCTTGTGGAACAGGCGCGCTCGACAGTTGACGCTGATTGGCGCGAAGCCGAGAAACTAGCCAAGGAAGCGCTCGAGTTGAACCCAGCGCATCCCATGGCCAAAACGATTAAGAATTTGATCCTCGATCACAAGAAAGAAACGTTCGTCGAGGAATGTGTTGCGCAGGCGCGCAAGCTGCAAACTGCCGCCGACCTTGCCGGAGCTTTAGCGCGGATTCAAGAAGGCTTGGCGAGCTTACCGCGTGAGCCCAGATTGCTGCAGCTGCACGAAACCGTACAGCGGGATCTTCAGGCCCAGCGCCGTCAGGCGCGCCGCCGCGATGTGGAGGAGTTGCGCCGCATAGAAACTGAAATCGATTCTGCCGCGGATAGCGACACCAAGCAAGCCACCGGAGATCGCGTGCGAGCCATTGCGAATAAATACTCCACGGACGGAGAAATTTTATCTCTGGCGAACGGCCTTCTGAATCGTCTTGGGTTTTTGCAGATGGAGCCAAAGATCTCAATCACATTGCCGGAAAGTGAAAGCGCGACTCTCACCTACCATGGCCCGGCACCCAGCGCCGCTCAACCTTCAATCGAGGCTGAAAGCAAAGTTGCGGAGCCTGCGCTTGGAGCTACTGCGATGGTTGCTCCGCCCCCAGCAGTCGTGCGGCCATCTTCGCGCCCAGCGCAAGCTTCTGCTTCGGCGCCTTCGCCAGGATTAACCGCCCCCAAAGCCTCGCCTCCTGCCTCGGCCGGAAAACCGGCCGCGAAACCGGGACGTTACGTCACAGCGCTCATCGCCTCCGCTGCCGCCATTGTTTTGCTCGCGGCGATCTTTCTTCTTGCAAGGAAACATCGATCGCCAATAGCATCCAGCGCGCCCGCTGCACTTCCGGCCGCTGCCGTTACAAATTCCCCAGCTCCGGTTGCTGCTTCTCCCGAGCCAACTCCCGCAGTTGCGGACGTGCCAGCAGAGACCGCCCCTGCAGAAAGCGGCCCCGAACAAGCGGCTTCCGCCGACGTCGGGTCTATGCTCGTGGTAACGGGTCAAGACAAGGCGAACGTTTTTCTCAACGGAAAACCCCAGTCTCAACTCACCCGCAACGGCCAATTACGCATTCGCAATCTCGAGCCGAAAGATTATGTCGTGCGCGTCTCCAAGAGCGGATTCCAGGATCTCCCGGAACAAAAAATTCGGATTCGAAAGGGCGAGCAGGCCAAACTGACTTTCAATCTGCAGCCTGTACCGCACTTGGCTTCTCTGTCGATTCAAGGTGGCGTTCCAGGCTCAACCGTTCTTATCGACCAAACCCCGGCTGGAACGATCCAGGCGGATGGCACGCTAACATTCGCTACCGTCAATCCCGGGGACCACACTATCGAAATTCGCAAAGACCGGTTCAAGCCCAAGCAGATCAAGAAACATTTTGTAGTTGGATCGGCCGTCTCTCTAACAGCTGCCGATGCGGCGCTTGAGGCCGCACCAGGACAGTTGAAGATCACTTTCACACCTGCCGATGCCCAGGTCACTGTGGCCAAGGCGGGAGAGACTGCCACCAAAGTAAGCAGCGGCAGTCCCTTAAATCTGGCCGCAGGCTCTTACACACTCACCGCAAAAACCAGTGACAATTTTTCCCGCTCTTCGACGCTGGAAATAAACGCTGGGCAATCCAAGAATTTGGACCTGTCTCTAGCTCCCGACGGCATCTCAAAATTTGATGATCCCTCGGCGTGGAAACAGGAAAAAGCTTCGTTCGTTCGCAAGGGCGGCGACTTTGTGATGTACGGCCTCACGCCTGGCACTGGCACGTTTGTTTTTTCCGCCATGCTGAACAAAGGGCACCGACTGCAGTGGGTTCTGAACTGCACCGACGTCAACAATTACATCTTGTTTCAAATGGATGATAATAATTTTTATCGCACGGTAATAAAAAACGGCCAAAAAGGGGATGAGATCAAAATTCCACACAAGACGGAGAAAAAAACCTTTCGCACAATTCAGATCAGAGTCAGCCCGAATGAGATCATTCACCAGATCAGGCAGGGAGACAGTTGGATGGTCCTCGATCGCTGGACTCCTTCCGGAAGTAATCTTAGTCTAGGCAAGTTTGGATTTTATATTCCCGGCAACGATCAGGTCTCGCTCTCCAGCTTCAGCCACTACGTTGACCTGAGTACGCGGTAGAAGTTTCACAAAACTCGCCACTGAAAGCCGCTGGCAGAAAAAATAAGGTATGAAATGCATTCTTTGACGCGTCGCGATTTCATGCGGATCGGCTCAGGCTCTGTCGCTGCCGGAGCCGCGGTCAAGTTCACTCTCTTACAGCCTGCGGCATTGTGGGGTGCGGAACGCCCGGTTGCGCCGAGCGATCGAGTACGCTTTGCATCGATCGGCACGGGCACTCGTGGTTGCGAGCATTTGCAAGCTTCTCTTGCCGTACCCGGCATTGAGTGCGTCGCAGTCTGCGATCTTTATGACAGCCGCCATGAGGCCGCGCAGGAGGCCGTGCAGAAACAAGTTCCCGCAACTCGCCATTACAAAGAGATTCTCGACCGCAAAGACATAGATGCCGTGATTGTTGCCGTTCCTGACCACCAGCATCGCCGCGTTGTGGTGGACGCCTGTGCCGCAGGCAAGGATGTGTATTGCGAGAAGCCAATGTCGCACAACATCGAAGATGGTTTCGCGATGGTGGATGCGGTGCAAAAGGGAAATCGCATCATGCAGGTAGGAAGCCAGCGCGTCAGTTCCATCGTCTACGAGAAAGCTCGCGAGCTATATTCGTCGGGAGCCCTCGGCGAGGTGTTCTTCATCGAAGGAGCATCGGACCGAAACTCCCCGAGCGGCGCCTGGGTCTATCCCATTCCTCCGGATGCGAGCGAGCAGACCATCGACTGGAACGAGTTTCTGGTCGGTGCTCCGAAGCGTCCGTTTGACGCGGCTCGCTTCTTCCGCTGGCGCTGCTTCGCTGATTATGGGGAAGGCTTGGCGGGCGATCTTTTTGTGCACCTGCTCTCCGGAATTTACTTCGTCTCAGGAACGAATGAAGCACCGCAGCGCGCCCAAACCAGCGGCGGGCTCTATCGCTGGAAAGATGGACGCGACTTTCCGGATGTGATCGAGACGCTCTACGACTACCCGAAATTCCGCGTCGTGCTGCGCTGCAATCTTAACAATGCCGGCGGCGAGCCAATCAAATTCCACGGCACCAAGGGCACCATGGAAATCATCGGCCAGACGCTGACTTTCACTCCTCAAGATACAACTCCCAAGCCGGAGGGTTACTCGATCAAGGGCTGGCCGGAGCGGCTTCGCAAAGAATATTTGGCACAGTGGAAGGCGGAGCATCCAGAGCCCGGGCCGCTTGACTACCAGGCAGTCGAGGCCGAAACTTTTACCGCGCCGCAAGGCTACAGCGATCTCTCGGCGCACCAGGCAAATTTCTTCGATTCGGTTCGAACTCGCAAACCCACCGTCGAGAATGAAGTGTTCGGCAACCATGCCGCCATCGGCTGCCATCTCGCTAACTACGCATATTTCAAAAACACAATCGCAACCTGGGACGAAAACGCGAAGAAAATCCGTGGGTAAGTCGCCTGTTCTGTAATCGAAAAAGAAAAGAGGGATTTCATCATGCGTCGGATTTCTCGAAGGACCTTCGTAAAAACCGCTTCAGCCTCAGCCGCTTGTGCGGCGCTGTGGAGTCACGTGCCGCGGCTCATGGCCAATCCCCTGGGCCTTCCCCTCGGTCTGCAGCTGTATTCCGTGCGCGACGTTCTGCCCAAGGACTATGAAGGAACGCTCAAGCAGATTGCTGCGCTGGGTTATCGCGAAGTGGAGGCCGCGGGCTTTTTCGGTCACACTCCGAGTGAGGTGAAACAGGCCATGGATCACGCCGGCCTGCATTGCGTTAGCGCGCACTATCCCCTGAAAGATCTTCTGCCCAAATTGGATGAAACAATTCAATACGGTAAAGATCTCGGCCTCGAATACATAGTATGTGCATCTCCCATGCTGAAGGACCAGTCACGCGTGAAAGAGCCGGGGTCTCGTGCAGCCAGAGAGTCGATGACGATTGAAGACTGGCGCTGGAATGCAGAACAGTTCAACCACATCGGAGAAAAAGTAAACGCGGCGGGAATGCACTTCGCCTACCACAACCACACGCCAGAATTTCGTTCAGAAAACGGCGTGCTCTTCTATGATGAGCTTCTGAAGTCAACCAACCCCGCGAACGTGAGCATGGAGTTAGATTGCGGCTGGGCCGCGGTAGCTGGGCAGAACCCGGCGGAACTTCTATCTCGCTATCCCACGCGCATCTGCATGCTTCACGTCAAAGACTTCAAGTTGACTCCTGCGTCCACGCCATCAAATCCTCCGCCTTCGACAGAGTTGGGGCACGGAACCATTAACTATCACCCCATCTTCGAAGCGGCAAAGAAAGCCAACATCAAACATATTTTTGTGGAGCAAGAGCAGTTCGACATGCCCATGATGGAAGCGCTGAAGATCGATGCCGACTACATGCGCGCTTTGACGGTCTAAGGCACGAGGATTTCAACAAGTCGCGCTCCGGCTCTAGCGCAACGCGCTCCGAATTGCAAGATCCAAGCCGACCATGATAACGGAGGAGATTGGAATCACCAGCAGCGCTTTCTTCAGCCGCCGCGGGTCGCCGCCCGCGATTGCGCCGATAATGCGTGAACTCACGGCGAGACCAATCCATCCGCACGTAATCACGAAACCAATGGCTGTCCCTGTCATGCGCGGAAAAGCGTCGCCCACAATCGCGAGCGTGCTGGGAAAGACGGGTGCCATCGATAGTCCCGCAAGAAAGACCAATACCCCGGCAGCTGCAGCTGATTGCATTCGCAGCAATAAAAAAGTAGTAATCGCCATCGCTACCGATCCCCACAATGTGACCGTAACGGCGGGCACGTGATTGAGGACCGGCAAGATCGCTGCACGGCCGATCAAGATTCCTAATGCAAATCCCAGCGAAAGTATGTTGAGCGCTCGCGCTTCAGGAATGCCCTGCGCAATCAGATGCCGCGGCAGCCAGTTCCACATTCCCACTTCGCAAGTGATGTAGAGAAAGATGAAGAGGGCCGTCAAAAACAATAGCGGGTGTCCGAGAACTGGAGTCACATCTGTCAACACGAATCGTCCAGCGCCTGTCGGTCCCGGCATCTTGGTAAGCGCCTCGATCACCACTGTAACGACAGTCAGGGATGCGATGGTGTAACAGAGCCGTACCCAGTTTCGTCCGAAAAGATTGGCCGCAATGAACGGCGTAGCGAGCGCCCCCAGCCCGAAGAAAAGATTGGCCAGGGTCAGCGCCATTGCACGGTGTGCCTCTCCGGTATCGCTGGCGAGAGCATTCGCGGCGGTTACCGTGATGCCGCCGCCCACTCCCAACAAAAAGAGCAGAAACGCGATACTGAAAAAGCCTGCCACTCGCGGAAGCACGAATAGCGCCACTGCGATCAGAGCAAGACCCAGAAACATGCCGAGCTTTTTGCCTTCGTTATCCAGTATCGGGCCGGTGCAAAGTGAAGCAAGAATGAGTCCAAGAGCTTGAGCAGAGGCGATCGTGCCGTTCTGGCTGGGAGTCAACTTGAATCGATCGGAGAGCTCGGGCAAAATCGTGCCCAGCATGGCAGCGATCATGCCGTAAATAAAGATGGCGAGAATGGCGGCGAGAATTAGCAAGTGGTCCTTTCAACTGCCATTTCAGCTTTTGGAACCCAGAGCGCGAACATCGACCCAGCACCGCGTCCGATTGCTCTCCAGTTCAGCGTTCAATATGTTCAGCTGCCGCACTCCATCGGCAAATTGAGGATAATCACGCGCACCCTCCTCGGTGGCGATCGATGCATAGAAGCGGCGGAAGACTTGCTTGAATGTATCGTCGTAGCCCTCGCTGTGGCCGCCTGGGAGATCGGCGTAGCTGCGCGCCGCAGGTTTGAGCAGAGAAGGATCTTTCACGAAAAGTTGATTCGCCGTGTCTCGATGTCCTACCCACAATTCGTCAGGACGCTCCTGATTCCACGCGACTGAAGCTCGTGTGCCACAGATCTCAATGCTGAGCCGGTTCTTGCGACCCGCGGAAACCTGGCTGGCAGTCACGCTGCCGCGTGCGCGTGCACCCATGCGAAAAATAACCGCGCCAAAGTCCTCTGTGTCCACGGCGGTTTCGACGTAGTCTTCCGGACTAAGCAGCTTATTGGAAAACGTTTCCACGGAACGTCTTGGTTGCTTGCGCGTGGGATGGAAAGTTTGCAGATCGGCACACAGCGAAGTCACCCGCAACCCGGTGACATGCTCGGCCATATCAAACCAGTGCGATCCAATATCGGCCATGCAGCGCGAAGGCCCACCGGCTTTGGCATCGACGCGCCAGTTCCAATCCGTTTCGTAGAGCAACCAGTCTTGAAAATATGTGCCCTGAACCGCAAGAATTTCGCCCAGGTCCCCATCTTCCCGCATGCGCCGCATCTGCTGCACCATCGGGTAGTAACGCAGATTGTGGCAGACGCAGTTCCTGACTCCCTGCTGCTCAGCGAGTGCTACGAGTTCTTCGCCCTCCTCGACGCTCGTGGCAAGCGGCTTTTCGCAGATCACGTGTTTTCCAGCTTGCAGCGCTTCCTTGGCCATGGGAAAGTGCTGCGCATTGGGCGTGCAAATGTGAACCGCATCGATCGTGGGATCGCGAAGAACGTCGCTGTAAGCCGACGTAATCGTAGGGATGGAAAATCCTTCGCCCAGGCGTTGCGCAGCCTCGGAGTTTCTGCCGACGATTGCGGCAGCCTCCACGAACTCCACTCGCCGCACTCCTTCGAGATGCACCCGGCCCATAAAGCCGGTACCGATAATGGCTGTCCGGATCGTTTTCATGGTTTCGACCGTGGCCCCACGCTACACCCACCAGGCAGCCGCAGGCTGCTCTCGGATGACGATGCCGTTGAGAAAATTCGCCGCCTTGGTCAAACCTTCTTCCGGCGAGAGCAGACTGTCTTCGTGTTCAATGGAAAGTACGTTATCGTAGCCAAACATGCGCAGCGTGGAAATAAATTCGCTCCACCACTCGGCTCCATGGCCGTAGCCACAAGTGCGGAAGATCCAGCCACGCTCGCGTTCTTGGGTGTACGGTTTGGTATCGAGTACACCAGTGCGTGGCAGGTTCGCAGCATAGATCTGCGTGTCCTTGGCATGGACGTGAAAGATCGCATCCTTAAGCTCGCGCAAAGCCGCGATGGGATCAATGCTCTGCCAGAAAAGATGGCTAGGATCGAAGTTGCAGCCTACGCTTGGACCACCGATCGATCGAAGCCTCAGCATCGTCTCCGGACTATAAACCACAAATCCCGGATGCATTTCGATCGCGATCTTCACCCCGTGGTCAGCAGCAAATTTCGCATGTTCGGTCCAATAAGGCGCGACCACTTCATCCCACTGCCATTCGAGAACTTTTAAATAGTCCGGCGGCCACGGGCAAGTTACCCAATTTGGAGCCGCAGCATTCGGCGAATCGCCAGGACATCCGGAAAAATCGACCACCACCGGGATTCCGAGTTTTTCCGCCAGCAAAATAGTTTTTCGGCTCACCTCGCGGTCGTGCTGCGCGCGGGCTTTATCAGGGTGCAGCGCATTACCATGACAACTCAATGCGCTGATCGTGGCCCCGTGATCAGCAATAATTTTTTTAAAATCGGCGAGTGCAGCAGCATCTTCGAGCATAGTCAGCTTGCAGTGCGCATCGCCCGGATAGTTTCCCGTACCCAGTTCAACCGTATCGATCTGGAGCGATTTCAGTTTCTTGAGAACCGCCGCCAGCGAAAGCTGCGACAGCAGAGGTGTAAAAACTCCAACGCGCATACGATTTCCATCCCCTTGACTACAGCAACAAAACTTAACATTCAGACCGCGGCGTCTATTTTATTGCAGTATCTTCGGCAGGCAGCAATTGATAGCTGACGAAAGCTACCCTCAAACTATCTGGCGACCATGACGGAACATTCATTGTCCCTTGTCCGCCGAAAAGTTTGGCGAGGACGGTGATCGGTCCATCGATTTTTCCACCAGCCACATTCATAATGCGCAGTTGCACATCCTTGTTGGGAGGATGACCGACGACATCGTTCCCATAAGAAAGGAACACCATCCACTTGCTATCGGGAGAGATGTGCGGGAACCAGTTGTTGAAGTCGTCGAAGGTGACTTGGTCCTGCTGGCTTCCATCCGCGCGCATGCGCCAGATCTGCATGTGACCGGTGCGCTCGGAATTGAAGTAGATGTATTTGCCATCAGGAGAATACTCCGGTCCGTCGTCAAGGCCCTTCGCCGTGGTCAAGCGTGTTTCCTCGCCGCCAGTGAAAGGAATGGTGTAGATGTCGAAGTCGCCGTTGCGCTTTCCCACGAAAGCGAGGGTCTTGCCGTCTGGCGACCAACCGTGCCAATAGGACGGAGAATTCTTGGTTAGGCGTCGCGGCGTACCGCCGTCGAAAGGCACGATATAAACGCTGGATTCGTGGTCGGACTGCGAACTGTCGCTGATCGCCAGCCATTTTTCATCCGGAGAAATGCCGTGGTCGTTATTGCAATGGATCGCGCTCCCGGTGTCGATGGTCGCGGGCGTGCCGCCGGTAACGGGTAGCCGCAGAATGTGGCCTTCCTTATTGAATAGAAAGTTCGCTCCATCGTGCGTCCAGTTGGGCGCTTCGAAGTGACTCGCTTCGGTATAGACCACGCGGCGATCTGTGGAAGCGACGGCCACTGTCTCAAGCGTGCTGTAAAGCACAGGCGAAGTCGTGCTCACCACGGGTGTTGAGAGAGCGACGTTCGTGAACACAGCTTTCTCGACCACGTCTTTATCATGGGAACAAACGCCAATTCCAACGTAAAACGGTCCCTGAAGTGAAAGTTTGATCGACGCTCCTGAAGGCCGCAACGATTCTCCGGTCGCCGCCGCTAGAAACACATAGACGAAGTCACCACGCTTCTCGATGCGCAAGCGATGAGGGGCAGAGATGTTCGATTGAATCTCGTGCGTGGTCGCTCCCTTGGCATCACGATATTGCAGCGAAGTGAGCCCGTCGCCGTGCAAGGCCACGTCGGCGTAGGGGGAATCCGCATCCAGACTTTGCCGGATCATCAGAACCGCCTTGCGATGCTCGTTCCCTCCCGCTTGGGGGAAGGCAATGTCCGCAGTCAATGCGATCTCGCCAGAAACCTGCTTCCATGCAAACTGAAAAGCGTCGGAGCTGAACCACATGTTCTCGCCACTGCCGGTGAGGGTGTAAGCATGTTGCGCGGCATCGTATTGCGCCGACCCGGGGTGCTATGTCGCGCCGACGTCTGCATCATTCTCAAAGACTCCCGAGGGATGCCGAGCCAGTTTGCGCGCAGACTAGTCCGCCCCCGCAAAGCACGAACAGGATCAGCACCGCAAAAACTTTAACTTGAAGATTGCTTTACGCACCACGCAAACGCCTACGCGACCGTCCCACGGAAAGGTAAGGGCGGCGTAAGCGAATTGTCAATCGACCACTCCGAATAACCACCGAAGGCCATTCTTATGCTTGACCCGCATGAATTATTCTCTACCTTCCCACCTGATCCTCCATCGCCGGCTCCATCTCGCTTCGGATAATCCCCATCTCGACATAGATAGGCCGCATGATTTTCCGGATCGATTTCAATTGCGTAGTAAACCAGAGTGACCCGGCAAGGCAAAATGCTCCCGTAATCATGACCGCGTGCGGCGCTCCCATCCGATGCGCCAGTCCGCCTGCCAGCAGGCTGCCGAACGGAGCCATTCCCACGAAAGCCATTGTGTAATAACTCATCACCCGCCCGCGCTTATCTTCGGGCACTAATGTCTGAATGACTGTATTGCTCGCCGCCAGCCCTTGCATCATGCCGAAACCAACCACCACCATGAGCAACATCGAGAGCAGAAGAGTTCGAGACAATCCAAAACAAATCAGACCGACGCCGAAGAGCGCAGCCGAGATCTGAATCATCGTCGTAAGCCCTCGCACCGTCTTGCGCAACGCAAGAGAAATAGCCGAGATCAACGCCCCAACTCCCGACGCTCCCAGAAGAAATCCAAGCGTATGCGGCCCGCCGTGCAATACGTCCGATGCGAAGATCGGCATCAGCACCATGAAAGGCATTCCCATCAGGCTGATTAATGCGAAGAGCAAAAGAATAGTGCGGACGGGTGGAAATCCGCGCACATAGGTCCAACCTTCTTTGAGTTGCTCCAGCATCGAAGTGGCCGCGCGCCTTGCCTGTGCGATGTTGACCCGCATCATCAGCAACGAGGCGATTACCGCAAGGTAACTGATGCCATCGATCAGGAAACAATATCCTTCGCCCACTCCTGCAATAACAAATCCCGCCAGCGCAGGCCCTATCAGTCGAGCCACGTTCACCATCGACGAATTGAGCGCGATCGCGTTGCCCAGATCCTCTTTGTCTTCGACCATCTGTATCAGAAAAGCCTGCCGGCCGGGCATATCGAATGCGTTGATTAACCCCTGCAGCACGCTCAGCCAGATCACTTCGTGGATGGTAATCACCTTCGCCAGCGTTAACCCCGCCAACGCTAAAGATTGCAGACCCGCCAGTGCCTGCGTCCATACCAGCATTTTGCGCCGATTCAACCGGTCGACCAGAACTCCGGCGAAAGGCGCCAGCAGGAACGTAGGGATCTGCCCGGCAAAGCCCACCACTCCAAGCAATAAAGCAGAACCTGTAAGTCGATACACCAGCCAACTAGTGGCCACGCGGGTCATCCAGGTGCCGATCAGTGAGATGCTCTGGCCGGCGAAAAACAGTTTGAAGTTACGGTGCCGCAAGGCGCGCCAGGCATGAGAGAAACGCCCTGGGGGAGTTTGTCTCGGAACGGTTTCTTTGCTTTCTTCGCTGGAATCTATCGGCTTCACGTTAATTACTTTGCTCAAAGCCAGAATCAACGGGCTTGGGGATTACAGACGCTGAAGCTTGCCGGAGCGGCAGGCAGGAAATCTTTAGCATGAACAAAAGCCTTGGTAGCGCTACCGGGAATCGAACCCGGGTTTGAAGATTGAGAATCTTCCGTCCTAACCCCTAGACGATAGCGCCATCCGGAGAGCTTCGATTATAGCAAAGCGGATGCGGCCGATTTCTTCCTGAAACACTGTTTCCACAGGCTCGACGGGTTTATACTTGTGATTAACTCTTACAATAAAGTCAGCGTTCTCTTAGACGTTTGCAGGCCAAAGTGTATGCAGGTCGCTGAACAACTCAATTGATTCCTAGACGTCAGATATATGTGAGGAGTATTTGAATATGGCGAGAGCAAAATCTACTTCAGGCAAGGGTCGTCCCAGCAAAACACAAACGGATGTTTCCACTCCGGCCAGCATTCCCGATGTAAATGCAGCTCCAAGTTCAGAGTTGGCAACCTCAGAGATCAGGCCCGAGGCCGCCGCGATCGCAGCGACAACCAGGCCGATCAAACCATCAGACGCCGTCTCGGAAAACAGGTCTGAAACTAAGATGTTCGAGGTTCGGAAGACCAAGAATGTGGTTCCCATCAATATCGAAGATGAAATACGGCGGCGCGCCTACGAACTTTATCAGCAACGCGCGCCCGGAACTGGCAGCGAGGCCGACGATTGGTTCACGGCAGAGCGCGAAGTAATGCAGCGTTACCATCAACAAAGCGCTTAAACTGTGTCGGTGCTTTGAAATGTCAGGCGGTCGCGCAGCGGTCGCCTGGATTTAATTGTAGAGCTGTCGCCTTGGCGTCGACGGATTTACGCAACCACGCGAGTTCGTTTTTGCTCTAAGGCTCTTATCGCGGGTATTTCGTGGCCGATCGGACCACGCGGTTGCCTGGCGCGGGTATTTCTGAAAAAATAGGCCGGGGTTCCCCCACATGGCGGAAATAGGTAGTTTTGCACTTCTCCTCGCATTGGCGTTGAGTGTTTACTCGTTCCTCGCCGGGATCGTCGCGCTGGCCTTTCAGAACCGGACTTCATTGCAACTGGCAGGAGTGACCGCTGGCAGCGCAGTGCGAGCCGAAGAAAGCCCGCTGATTGCCATGCTCCGTCGGGGTTCGGAGCGCATAGGCGAGACCGCCCGTCGCGCTGGCATCGCTACTTTCGCCGGCGTTCTTCTGGCTTCCGTTGTACTCGTCATCTGCGCCTTCCAGAACGACTTCTCGATCAGCTACATCCTCCACCACAGCAACCGCGATCTGCCGGGTGCTTATAAGTTTGCGGTTCTTTGGTCGGGCCAGGAAGGCTCGTTGCTCTTTTGGTCGCTGCTGCTCGCCGCCTACGGATTCGTTCTTCGCCTGCGCTACAAGACCGATCCGCGGCTCTTCGCCTATGCCTCGGTGGTGTTGGCTGGCGTGCAGATATTCTTTCTTTTGCTTCTCAACTTGGCGGCCAATCCTTTCGGGATTGTGCAAGGGACGATTCCTGCCGATGGCAATGGACTAAACCCACTCCTGCAATATCCGGAGATGGTGATTCACCCGCCTATGCTCTATCTGGGCTATGTGGGCTTCACCGTCCCCTTCGCCTTTGCGCTTGGCGCGCTCATCATGAAGTATCCCGGTGAGAAGTGGATTCACATTACCCGCCGCTGGACCATGGTGACCTGGGCATTCCTCACGTGCGGAGTCTTTCTGGGCGCGCATTGGGCCTACTCCGTTCTTGGGTGGGGCGGTTACTGGGGATGGGATCCAGTGGAGAACGCATCTCTAATGCCCTGGCTGACCGGCACAGCATTTTTGCACTCGGTGATGATGCAGGAAAAGCGCGGCATGTTGAAAATGTGGAACATGTGGCTGGTTTTCGCCACGTTCTGGCTGGCTATCCTCGGAACTTTCCTCACCCGCAGCGGCATTATCAGCTCGGTGCACGCCTTCGCGCAGTCTTCCATCGGAGACTGGTTCGCCTGGTTCCTCGCGATCACGCTGATCGTCTTTCTATTCTTCTTTTTCAAAAACAAGTCGCATCTGCGCAGCGAGCACAAGCTCGAATCGCTGGTCTCGCGCGAGTCCAGCTTCCTGTTCAACAATCTGCTTTTCGTTTTGCTGTGCTTCACCGTTCTGTGGGGAACGTGGTTCCCCAAGATTTCTGAACTGGTGCAAGGCAACCAGGTGACGGTTGGCGCGCCATTCTACAACCGCGTCGCCATTCCTGTGGCTCTGTTGCTATTGATACTCACGGCGGTCGGCCCCCTGTTGGCCTGGCGTAAGACCTCGATCGAGAGCCTGAAGCGTAATTTCATGTGGCCGACGATCGGCGCTATTGTTGTCGCGATCTTCCTGATGATCACCCCGCAAAGTTGGGGTTCGCCCTTCGGCCTGAAACCCTGGCAGGATATTTCCTATTTTTATTCGTTGATGGCCATCGCGCTCTCCGTGCTGGTCACGCTTACCGTGGCCAGCGAGTTCTTCCGCGGCGGCCGCGTCATCTCCAAGCACACCGGCCAGGGAATGTTCGCCTCCATGGTGCAACTCACTCACCGCAACACCCGCCGCTATGGCGGATACATCGTCCACTTCGGTGTGGTAGTGGTCATCATCGGTTTCGCCGGGGCAGCGTTCAATCAGGATAAAGAGATGGAGATGGGCTACGGCGACAAGATGGTCATCGGCCCGTATACCCTGGTCTGCCGCTCCTATACCGACGATGACGCGCCGAATTACGCCAGCGAGTGGGCCGTGCTCGACGTTTACAAAGGCGGCAAACAGATCGATACCATGACCCCGGTGCGCCGTTTTTACAAAGCCAGCCGCCAGACCTCAACCATGCCCGATATTCGATCCTCTTTGAACGAGGATCTTTATATTGTTTTCGAAGGGCTGAATCAGGATAACGGCCATCCTATTCTCAAAGCGCATTTGAACGCGCTGGTGATGTGGATCTGGATGGGCGTCTGGATCATGCTGATTGGAACCATTCTCGCCCTGATTCCAAATGCGCCTGCGCCGGTTCGCGTTCCCGCGCCCGAACGCTTGAAGTCCGCACATGCCGAACCGGTTGTAACGGGAGATTGATGTCCAGCCGTCTTAATTTATTCTCGAAGGGCAGGACGCGAAGCGGTAAGGCAGTTAAAGCTGTCATCTTGTTCACCGCCGTCTTTGTCCTGCTCGGCGCCGGCGATCCCGCTCGCGCTTCAATGAAATCGGCCACCAGATGATGTGCGTCTGCGGCTGCAAACAGATTCTTCTGGAATGTAACCACGTCGGCTGCCCAGATTCCGACGGCATGCGCAATGAACTCATGGCAGCGGTCGATCGCGGAGACAGCGACAGCCTGGTCGAGCAAGCCTTCGTCCAAAAATACGGCCCCACGGTGCTGGCTGCCCCGACCATGCGAGGTTTCGACCGTGCCGCTTACATCATTCCCCCAGTCGCCTTGATCCTGGGTTTCGGATTGATCGTGCTGGTGATTCGCGCCTGGAAAAATCGTCCCGCTCCTGCAATTGCCGATGGACTTCGTCCCCTGCGCGGCGCGGAGCTCGAACAATTTCGTGATCAGGCCCGCAAGGAGACCGACCTATGATCTGGTTGCTCTGCTGCCTCATGTTCGTCGCGTCCGTTATCTATGTTTTCTATCTGCCAGGAAGAGTCTTCCTCGGTCCGGAAAAAACTCGTGCGGGATACTTGCGCGAGCGGAAAGATGCGGTTTACGAAAACCTGCGCGATCTCAACTTCGAGTACAAGGCCGGCAAAGTACCCGACACAGACTACGCATCGCTGAAAACCTCTCTGCAGGATGAAGCCGCCACTATCCTGGCTGAGATTTCGCGTCTCGAAACACCTGCGCCGGCACTCCGGAAAACAAAGCCCTGAAAGGATCACAGATTTTGAAATCTTCATCCCATGTTATCGACCGCGGTGCAGGCCTTCTGATCGCACTCGTCGTCCTGCTCACATCCTTGGCCGCATCCCAGACTCTTACCGGTACCGTAAAGAATGCCACCACGGGCAAACCGGCCGCGGGAGACGAGGTCGTGATCTTCAAGTTGGGTCAGGGCATGGAAGAGGCGGGCCGCACCAAAACGGACGCCAAGGGCCAATTCAGCTTTAAGCTCGACGACGCACAGGCTCCGCACCTGGTTCGAGCCATTCATCAGGACGTCACCTATCACCGCATGGCGCCTCCGGGAACTACATCGGTAGCCGTCGATGTTTATGACGTCGCCAAGAAAGTAGACGGCATTCAAGTGGTTGCGGACATTATGCGCATCCAGGCGGGGCAGGGCCAGATGGCGGTTACGCGCGAGTTCGGAGTGCAGAACACCTCCAAGCCTCCGCGTACGCAGATGAATGAGCACAATCTCGAGTTCAACATTCCTGATGGTGCGCAGATCATCGACGAGTCAGCCACAGCCACCACGGAAGGCGGCAATCCGCTGAGGTCTGCGCCGGTGCCCGAAGGCGAGAAGAATCGTTACTCGTTCATCTTTCCTTTGCGTCCGGGATTGACGCGCTTCGAAGTCACTTATCAAATTCCTTATAGCGGCAGCGCGAATCTCGATCCCAAATCTCCGTATCCCCTCGAACACTTTGTTGTGATGGTACCCAAGGCGATGCGTTTCACTGCCGCCGCCAGCGCAACCGGCTTCAAATTGATTAACTATCCGAACGAACCCGATGCCAGCGTGCAGGTGGCTTCGAATACTATGCCCGGGCAGAACCTCGCCTTCAAGGTTTCCGGGGAAGGCACGCTCGACGCCGGCCAGGAAGCCGGCGCTCAAGGCTCCAGTGGAGGTGAGCAAAGTTCCGCTCCCGGACCCGGTGCATCCCAATCCAGCGCTCGTCCCGGCGGAGGACTGGGACCGCCGATCGATGCTCCCGATCCGTTGCAAAGATATCGCTGGTGGATTTTAGGCGGGTTCGCCGGAGTCCTTTTGATCGGCGGTTTCTACGTAGCGTCCCGACAGCAATCCGCTGCGCGCGCCTTGAAGCGCCAAAAGATGGGTCTTTCCTCGCAAGCTGCAATGCAGGAGGAAGACGACTACGAGCCCGCCAACCTCGCCGCAGTGGGATCCACTCGCACGCAACCTTCAGCGCGCCCCACCTCGATGCTGATGGAAGGAATTAAGGAGGAACTTTTCCAGCTTGAGGTGGAACGCAAGCAAGGCGAAATCTCCCAGGCAGAATACGACAAAGCCAAAGCAGCTCTCGACCAAACCCTGGAACGAGCTTTGAAGCGCGAAGCGCAGAAAGCCTGAAACAATCTCCGCCATGTTTTAATACCGCATGGCTTACTCCTGGTTCATACTCCTGCTGATCATCGCGGGAACGGCTTTTTTCTTATTGCTGCTGCAAGGCACATCGTTCGGCAAGGTGATTCACGAACGAATTCCCGACCGGCCGCGGCGACGCCTGTTTGTGGCTTCCGTCAGTTTTTTTCTCACCTTCGCCGGGGTGCGCGCTGTCGTCTACGCTGTCTTGCATAACATCCCGCCGTTTCATTTCATTGAGCGCGGAGGACGGCACATTCATCATCTGGTTTTCGGAATTATCATTCTTCTTCTCGTCGGCTACGGATGGCTGGCGGATATCGGCACTGGAGAAGACAAGTCGTCGATTCTTCTCAGCCGGCTGATGGCGATTCTTTACGGCGTAGGCGCCGCACTCACGCTCGATGAATTCGCTCTCTGGCTGAATCTCCGTGATGTCTATTGGTCGCCGCAGGGACGATCCAGCATCGACGCCGTCATTCTCTTCGGAGCATTTTTGGCGGCGAGTGCCTGGGGTGCCCCGCTATTTCAATCGCGCAGTAAGACCAACCCCAACTGAAAGTCTGTTTTTTTTGCTGGAGGTGAATCCATTCTTGCCGAGTGAAAGCGGCAAATATTGCCGATTGCATTGATCTGAAATCAATGCTCTGCGAAGGTCCAGCTTGGCCCCGATGGCTAAGTGCCGTCGAATCTGTTTAATCTTTGCCGGTACACTCCGCGTTTTCTTTGGCAGAAGACCTGCCCTAACGCTTGTGTGCGTCGGCAATTCAAGCAGAGCCAAGAATCTGCCGATAGTATGCGGTAAGAATTCCAGTCAGGAGAGATCGTATGTCAGTTTCCGGCATCTCCAGCAGCAGCCTCTTCAACACTTCGGGAGTTCAAAGCCTTTTTCAACAGTTTCAACAAACCTTTCAGCAACTCGGCCAGGACCTGCAGTCTGGAAATCTCTCCGGGGCGCAGTCGGATTTTGCCGCGCTGCAAAACCTCGGTTCGCAGAACGCGACGGCCACGTCGCAGAGCAATAGTCCCATCGCACAAGCGTTCAGCCAACTGGCGAAGGATCTACAGTCCGGCAACCTCTCTGCCGCCCAGCAAGACTTCGCCACGATTCAACAGGACTTTCAAGGTCAGTCCGCGCAGGGACAGACGCAATCCACTGAAGGACACCATCATCATCACGGCAGCGGAGGCGGATCGAGCGAAGTCAGTCAGCTCCTCAACCAGCTTGGCACGTCGCTGCAATCGGGCGATCTCTCTACTGCGCAACAAGCCTACAGTTCGCTGGTGCAGCAATTCCAGCAATCTTCGCAGAGCACCGGGGCCGCCAGCCAGCCTGCAACTCAGGCCAATTCGAGTGGCGTCTCAATCAGCGCTTAACTCGTTGACGGCTTTTTTCGCTCGCTGGCATCTGCCAGCACCGAACACATGCCTCGCGCGACTGGCTCCGACACTTTTGCAGCCGGACTTCATCTAATTGGCCAAGCTGATGTAAGCTTATGCCGTTGTTTTAAGGAGGAGGCTCCCATGGTAAACAACAGTCCGGTTGCGGTCGCGCACCGCAGTTCGATGCTGTCGATTTTGTGGGGCGTTTTGCTGATTATCTTTGGCATGATGGCGATTGGTTCGCCGATGCTCGCCGCCGTGGCAGTCAATGTGGTCATCGCATGGCTGATCGTTCTGGCGGGAGTAGTTCATATTATTCTTGCTTTTCACCGGCATGGGGCGGGGACGGTGATTTGGAAGCTGCTCGTCGGAGTCGCATATCTCTGCTTCGGTGGATATTTGCTGCTCCATCCAGTGCTTGGGGTTGCGTCACTTACGCTCGCGCTGGCGGCGTTGTTTGTGATTGAAGGCATCTTGAATCTGGTGCTTTTTTTCAAGATGCGTCCGCTGCACGGTTCAACCTGGGTTCTGGTTGACGGAATCGTTACGATCCTGCTGGGCCTGTTGATCTATATGCAATGGCCATCGAGTTCAGTCTGGGCCATAGGAACTCTGGTGGGCATCAGCATGATCTTCAGCGGCGTTGCCCGAATAGCGATGTCGATGGCATTGCGCAGGGCAATAACAGAGACGCCGACCCGGCTGGCGGCTTAGAGCCTTTCAATTTTCTCAGGACTACTTCGCGGCGATTGACGCGCTTGCGCCTGTGAAATCGGCGGTACCAACCTTGATCACGGTGCCGTGAGGCTTGGTTTGTGTTGCATCCGACTTGCTTGCGGTTTTGTCCGCCGATTCAAGCGGAGGCTTCTCAGTCCAAACACCGTAGACGCGGCCGCCCAATGCGGCGATGCCGGAGTAGTCACCAAAGAAGACTCCTCCGGCTTCGAATGGTTCGTTAGTCCAGGCATAATTCTGAAAACTGGCTCCGCCATCAGTTGATCGAGCCAATGTCACGGTCTGCTTTCGATTCTTGGGGTCTCCGCGCCGGTCATAAAAGATCACATTAGCCGCACCGTCGATCGGATCCACTGCCAGCCATTGAAAAAATTGGTCTGCTCCGTCGTGGACAGGATCGTTGTTCACCCGCACCGGCGCGCTCCATTTCTTTCCACCGTCGCGAGAGATCGAACAGAAGACATCAAGGTCGCCGTTGCGATAATCCGTCCAAGTCACATAAAGACGCCGGCTTTTTGGATCGACGGCAATCTGCGGAAAACCGTTTGCCCGTTCCAGCGTATCGATGGCAAACATAATAGGAGCGGTATGAATGACCGCGCGGGCGCGAGAAAATGTTTTGCCGCCGTCGCGCGACGAAGCAAGCATAATATTGTCGCCCTGGCTCCAAACCGCGTACAGGCGGCCATCTGGCCCCACGGCACCGGCGAATCCTTCGGCAGCCCCGTTGTCATCGCGCGGCAGGCCGGGATGGCGGTCGATTTCGATAGGCTGAGACCAGGTTTGTCCGTCATCGGTGGAACGAGAAATTAACATTTCCGAATCGGTCAGCGTCCACCGAGTCCAGCCGACGTAGAGGTTTCCCGCATACCGGCCCTTGGTCGTGTCAGCGACGATGTAGGGCTTGTCCTCAAACGGAATTCCCGGATTTGTTGCGTACTCGCTGACGGCCACATGTTTCGCTTCCCAGGTTTTGCCGCCATCGAGCGAACGCCGCACGAATATGCCGTTGCGCGAGTCATCGTGCGCCCAGTAATTAAACGTCCCCAGCTTGTCGAAGGCGATGTAGCAAATGAATGCATGGCCTTGGTTGTCGAACGTGGTCGAGACATCGCCGGACACCCGGTAATTCGGCGGCGCCACACTCTCTGCCCCGTGCCAGGTGTGGCCTGCGTCCTGCGAATAAGAAGCGTGCGCGTTGTCCTGAAAAACCGCGACGACCTGCTGGGAGTTATTCGGATTGATCGCGATCCCCGGTTCGGTAAAAGGGCCTCGCGTTGGAGTCAACGAGAACACTTCAGAGCCGGGAGCCTTCTCCAGTGTTTGGCCGAGCAGACTTGTGGAGAGACCGATGATTAGAGCCAGGGCAGGAACGGCGACCCGAAGGCCATTCTGTCGGAAGAATGTTGCTCGGAATGTATAGGGCATGTGTGGATCGGCGTCTCCAAATTGATTCTGACACAACTGTTATTGTCCCATGTTTCCTGGATACTTGGCCTCAACCCCGGACCCACTCGCGGTTTCGGCGAATGCATCCCCTGGGACGGCGTAACATCTAATGGTTCGAGAGTGAAAGCTATGGGAAATACCTTCAAGACAGCGTTTTTACTGACGGCGTTAACGCTACTGCTGATGTTTATTGGCCGCTATTTTGGCGGGCAGAATGGAATGCTGCTGGCGTTGGCGTTTGCCGCGGTAATGAACTTCGTTTCCTATTTCTATTCGGACAAAATCGCGCTGGCCATGTACCGGGCGCAGCCGGTAACCCGCGAGCAACTGCCTCGGGCCTACGAGGCTGTCGAGCGTCTCACACAGAAAATCGGCATTCCGATGCCCAAGATTTATGTAATACCCACCGAGTCACCGAATGCTTTTGCTACCGGACGCAACCCGAAGCACGCTTCGGTGGCGGTGACCCATGGAATTCTGGGACTGCTGAATGACGAGGAATTGGAAGGCGTGCTGGCTCACGAATTGGGCCACGTGAATAACCGCGACATCCTTATCAGTTCGGTCGCGGCTACGATTGCAGGCGCAATTACCATGCTTGCCACCATGGGGCGCTTTGCCATGATATTTGGCGGAATGGGAGGCGGCGACCGCGAAGAGCGTGGCGGAGGTGGACTTGCGGGGCTGCTCATGCTGATCGTGGCTCCGATTGCCGCAGCCCTGATCCAGATGGCGGTGTCGCGCTCACGCGAGTATCAGGCGGACGCCACCGGCGCCCATTTCACAGGCAATCCTTATGCGTTGGCGAGCGCCCTGCAAAAACTCGATGAATATTCGCGCCGCGTCCCGATGGCGGCAAGTCCGTCAACCGCGCATTTGTTTATTATCCAGCCGCTGCTAGGGATAAGTTTTTCGAATCTCTTTTCGACGCATCCTCCGATCGCCAAGAGGATCGAACGGCTGACTGGGCGGCCTGCGGAATTCTTGCAGTAAGAAAAGCTCCTGGCTCCTAGCTCTTAGGCTTTGACTCTTAATTAAAACCTTCTTGCAAGCCGGGGGCTGGCAGGCGTTCTCACGGTTAGTCAGGCGGTGGCCATTCTGGTTGAGCTCTGGCTAAAAACTAAAAAGCCATAAGCCCTATGACATCGGTAACTCCGCCGCTGGCATGCCTGATAGTAAAATCTATCCAATGTCGCCTGAGACTGCCATTGCCGTATCCCACAAGGCCGCTGAATTAGAAAAATCGCTTCGCCGCGTGATTCGCGGCAAGGACGATGTAGTGCGGCTCGCGCTGGTCAGCGTTTTTGCCCGCGGACATTTACTGATTGAGGGCGTCCCCGGAGTCGGCAAAACCACGCTGGGGCAGGCGCTGGCCCGGGCGATCGACTGTACCTTCCAACGCGTGCAGTTCACTAGCGACATGCTTCCTTCCGACGTCTTGGGAATCTCGGTGTATTCGGCGCTGGAACAGGAATTCGAGTTCAAACGCGGCCCCGTGTTCACCAACGTTCTGCTGGCGGATGAAATCAATCGCACCACTCCCAAGACACAATCGGCGCTCCTCGAAGCCATGAACGAAGGCCAGGTCACGGTGGACGCTCATTCTTACGAATTGCCGCGGCCCTTTCTCGTGATCGCGACGCAAAATCCGGTCGAGCATCATGGAACTTATCCGCTGCCCGAGTCGCAACTGGATCGATTTTTGATGCGAGTGAGAATGGGATATCCCGATGCGGCCGCAGAGCGTGTGATTCTGCGCTCCGAAGCGGGAGCGGCTCACTTGCAAGATCTGCGGCCGGTTCTGACCGGGGCCGATGTTCTCGAAATGCAGGACGCCGTAAAGCAGATTCGCGTGGACGAATCGCTGCTCACCTATGCGCTGGAGATCGTAAAGCGCACGCGCGAGTCAGAATATCTTTCTTTGGGAGTTTCGCCGCGCGGTGCCCAGGCACTTTATCGGGCCGCGCAGGCCATGGCCTTTCTCGACGGCCGCACCTTCTGTACGCCGGAAGATTTCAAGCCGCTGGCTGTGCCGGTCTTCGCTCATCGCGTCGTAGTCAACGGACAGTACGCCTCAACGCTGAGAAAATCAGAGCAGGCAGATCAGGTGCTGCGCGAGATCGTCGAGAATGTGGCCGTCCCGGTGTAGGGATTTTAGAAACTCCAGGCTGACCTGGTGTGGCGGGTCCAGTCGCTGGATTCGGGAAGGGCACGCCTTCAGTCGTGCCGTAAAACTTTACCAAAATCGACCACGCTTTAGCGCCTGACGTTCTCTTTCATTTTCCAACCAGCTCTGGGTCGAAGCGTTCCCAGTTTTACAAGCTCACAATTCAGCGCGAGCATATAATGCTCCGTCATGTCCTTCCTTCGCTTTCTCATGCTGCTGTCGCTGATTCTCTGGATTCGGCGGTCTTATCTTTTTTGCCTTCGTGCTGGCCCCAACGGCATTCACAATTCCGGACGTCCTGCCAAACACGCATCTTGCCGGCAACGTCGTCGGGCGCGCACTCGGAAAATTGCACTGGATCGGCCTGATCTCTGGAGTCGTTTTCCTAATCACTTCCTTGCTCTACAGCCGCTTCACCGACGGAACGGTCATCTGTTTGCCACGCGGCACCTGCTGCTGTGCCTGATGCTCGCGCTCACGCTGATCTCGCAATTCGGAATCATCCCGCGCATGGATGTGTTACGCGCATCGCTCGGAGACGTGCGCTCCGCACCGATTGACAATCCCGAGCGCATTCAATTCGACGCGTTGCATGTTTGGTCGACGCGCGTGGAAGGTGCGGTGCTGTTGCTGGGGTTGGTAGTCGTGTATGTAA
>CAVRWS010000090.1:0-32515 GCA_963724815.1 uncultured Acidobacteriaceae bacterium | reverse complement strand
CCGCCCCGGTAAACAGGAAGGTGTGGTCAACCATGATCTTAAGATTTTTTCGCTCCGCGAGCTCGATCAACTCCTGCGCCTGCGCCGCGTTGCTGGTAAACGGCTTTTCAACAAATACGTGTTTGCCGTTCTGCAGCGCCGCCTTGGCCAGTTCATAGTGCGTCCACACTGGCGTGACCACGGCGATGGCATCGATTTCAGGAGAGGACATCAGCTCTGCCGGATCGTCCGTCACCCGCACGTCGGGATAGGCCTTGGCCACTTTCTTCCGGGCCGCCGGACTCTTGTCGCATACGGCGACAACTTTGGTCTCATCCAGGCGGTCAAGGTTGCGGACAACATTCGGGCCCCAGTACCCGTAACCGACAACTCCAAACTTGATCATTGCGATATTTTCTTGCTCTGGGGTTGCCATGGAAGGCTCAGCAATAGAGGCCATAATTTTTCACCTGAATCGGACAGAGTAGGGAGGGCTGGGGGAATTTCGTTGAGGAAGCTGGTTTAG
Organism: uncultured Acidobacteriaceae bacterium; assembly: GCA_963724815.1. GTDB lineage: Bacteria > Acidobacteriota > Terriglobia > Terriglobales > Acidobacteriaceae > Sulfotelmatobacter. The sequence goes on along the minus strand of CAVRWS010000090.1, from coordinate 32,010 downwards.
TGTGCGCCGTTGCCGAGAACTACCGCTCCTGGCGTGCGCCACAGGATCTTTACATCCGTCCACGGGGACCAGGTGCGCGCGTAGTGCAGGTCGAGGCGAACCATGTCATCGAATTTCACCCGGCTGCGTCCACTGACCTGCCATAGTCCGGTGATGCCGGGTTTTGCTTCCAGCAGACGCCGGCGATGCCAGATGTCGTAGGCTTCCACTTCATAGGGAACCGGGGGACGTGGGCCGACCAGCGACATTTCGCCTTTCAAAACGTTGATGAACTGGGGAAGTTCATCCAGGCTGGTTTTTCGCAGAAATGATCCGACGCCCGTGACGCGGGGATCTTTCGTCAGCTTGTAGACGCCTTCGCCGCTGCCATTCGAGGGCTGCTTCTCGGCCTTTCCGGCAATCAGCTTCTGGACATATTCTTTGTGAACGGCGGCGTCATTGTTCACTTGCATGGAGCGGAATTTCAGAAAGACAAACGATTTTCCATGCTGGCCGATGCGCCGTTGCCGGAAGAAAACCGGCCCCTTGGAAGTGGCCTTGACAGCGGCGGCAATCGCCAGAAAGGCGGGCAGGAAAAACAGCAAAGCCAGCGCGCTGCCGACCACGTCCATGATGCGCTTCATTACGCGGAATGCTTTCCGGCCATCCTCGCGCTGGGACAAATCCGGATAGAGCGTGGGATTGCTCGATCCCTGATGATCGTCATGATCCCAGTCTTCGGGGAAAACATGAAACGAAAGCCGCACCCGGTTGAATTGTTCGAGCGCGAGATTGCTGCGCAAAGTGTCGGTCACCCGGGCAATCACAGTGCCGGGAATGGAAGCGCTATCTTCGGCGGCGATCTCAGTGAACATCACTCCCAGCACGCATTCCTTCGCGTACCAGCCGGTAACGTCGGTATCGCGCGTGGAAGCGGAAAGAACGGACGAGATCTTGCCCAGTATCTTTCCGTTTTTCTCCGATGGGCGGTCGCCCATATCGAGTAGCAAGAGTATGAACGGCTTCCGCGAACGCTCGCTTCGCTTTCTTTCGAGCGCAATCATGCGGCGAAAAGCTTCCGGGTTTAAGACGACGCGTTCCCCGCTCGATGCGGCTTCGGAGAGCGCGCTTAAAGTTACACCGTTAGTTCCAGAGCGTCGTGCGTGCACAATATCCTCCGCTTGATCGGTTGCTGGCATGGGGCCCGAGATATTTCTGAGTGCTAGGGAATTCGATGAACGGGGGAGGTTCACAACAAACACGTCGGCCGCCTGTGCGGTCCGCTTATTCCTTGGGGTTATCGGCTATAGGGGAGGTGTACCGCTGATAATAGTCGCTGTGGGCCGCGTTGCTGCTGCTGTTGACCAGCGCTCCCAGCAGTTTCGATTTCTCAAGCGCTTCCAAGCCGCGCTTCAGCTGTTGTTTTTCTGTCGTACCGTTGCGGGTGACCAGCAGAATTCCATCCGCCAAGCGAGACCAGAGACTGGTATCGGCCAAGGGAAGCACTGGCGGTGAGTCGATGACGATCCAGTCGAACCACGCCTCCAGTTGTTCCATTAGCGGCGAGAGCTTTCCGGACTGCATCAGCTCCAGCGGGTTTTGCGGAGCAGATCCTGCCGGCAACATCCAGAACCCGAGGTTCTCTAAACGGTAAAGGTTGATGGTCGGAGTCTCTCCGCTGAGCCACTCACATATTCCGGGCAATTGACCTAATCCGAACCGGGCAGTAATATTCGGCCGCCGCAAATCGCCTTCCAGCAGCAAGATTTTCTGCGGCTTTCTTCGGGCCAGTGTGCAAGCCAGGTTGGATGCAACCGTGCTCTTCCCTTCCTGGGGAATGGTGCTGGTAATGAGAATCTTTTTCAGCGGACGACTTTGCCGCAGCTGGCGCAGACGGACCGCGAGGAAGCGAAATTTTTCCGCCCCCAAGCTACCCTCTTTGCCCAGCGATACCAGCCGACTATCTTCCCGGATGGCGACGGAAAGAACGGGGCAGCGTTCCAGATCTTCCAAGGGAGCTGCGGGATCCACATCGAATGCATCCGCCGTCACCGCCCGCGGCGGCGGCGGTTCGATTAATGTTCCGGAAGCGCGCAGCTTCTGCTCTGCCGCCTGCAACAGCTCCGTTGCTACGGCGAGAGATGGGCCTTCGGTGCCGGAATTCTCCAGCTCGGCCCTTTGCAACGCGTCGAATATATTGCTCATTATTCGTTGACCCGGTAGCGCATTCGCGGTCTCAGTTCCTCATCCCGCTTTTGCTCCGCTTGCAGATGGGCATAGAGTTCAAGCAAGGTTTGAGCTGCTTTCCGCGCATCGAGCTCGTCGGAGGACTTGCTTCTTTCCAGCGATGGAGTCTGAATCCCCAGGCGGAAGTCGGTGGCAATGTCGTCGATAATGTCGGGGCTTACACTTCGCATCTGCCGGGCATAAGCCGCGATGAGAGCGTTCTCACAGACGGTATTGATCAGTCTGGGCAGCCCCTGCGAGTGCTGATAAACAGCGGCGACGGTCTCTGGCGGAAACAGAGCCGTCGGATACGGACACCCCGCCAGCTGGAGCCGGCGCTCGATGTAGCCCTTAGTCTCATCCGAATTCAACGGTTCAAGATGGGACCGAAGAGCAATCCTCTGTTTCAATTGCCGCAGGCTGACGGAATCGAGTTTCTCATCCAGTTCGGGTTGCCCAACGAGCAGAATCTGCAGCAACTTCTCGTGCGGAGTCTCCAGATTGCTCAACAGCCGGATTTCTTCGAGAATTTCCGCCGAAAGATGGTGCGCTTCGTCGACCACGAGAGCGGTCGTCAGTTTCTTCTGGTTACGCGCAATCACATAATGAGCGATCTGCAACAACAATTCGCCTTTGTTCTTGCTGGTGGTGGGAAGTCCGAGATCGCTGGCGAAATATTGCAGGAATTCGATCGGAGACAGGCGGCCATTGAATATATAAGCGTAAGCAACGTCATTGCTCTGTTTCAGCAACTGCAGAAGGTAATGGAGAAGAAGAGTCTTACCCGTCCCCACCTCTCCGGTCAGAACAACAAAACCTTTATGCCGTCGAACCCCGTAGTAAAGAGCCGCCAAAGCCTCATTGTGCCTCCGGGTGGGAAACAGAAACGAAGGATCGGGAGTGATCTCAAACGGATTGCGCTTCAAATTGTAGAATGCTTTGTACATTGTCGATTCACTAACCGCGCAGGTAGCTCAGCGCCGATCCCAGCAAAATCGTAACAGATACAAATACCGCCGTCGCCCAGCCTAGCCACAACCTGCCGCGCTCTCGTTGTTCGTCGGACGGAACCGTGAGAGCAGGAATTTCGGAGATGACGGCGATCGGAAGCAGCCGTTGCAATTCTTTCTCGTCATGGATGCGGTCATCCAACATTTCGAACGCCCCAGCCACCACAACGCCGAGCGCCAAGCCTATGCCCAGACCAATGCCGCAGAACTTCAGGCGATTGGGGAAGTCCGGCTTTACGGGCAAGCTGGGCGCATCAATGATGCGGAAACGTTCGCCTTGCTGCAGCAGCTCCATGCTGGTGGCCATGGCTGATTCATTTTTCTTCTTCAGCAATTCGTCATAATTCGCCTTGGATTGCTCGTAGCCTCGGGTGAGATCCGAAAGCTGCTGCTCGCGCACCGGTTCCTGATTCAATCTGGCCTGGTAATCAACGACTTTTGTTTTCAAATCGGCGACCGAGCGCTCCCGGTTTGCGATCTCTATACGATTGGACTGCATCTGTCCCTGCAATTGCACCATCGGAGACGTTGCATCCGTCATAGAGGAGTCCGGAGTGGCATTCGCATCTGGATCCGCCGGGGCCGAAGCTTTGGCTTTCAGGTCGGCGACGATGCGATCTCTCGTTTTTTCGGTTTCGGCAATTTGTTCCTTGAGTTTGCGAACGTCTGGATGACGATCCGTATAGTGTGAACTGAGGTCGGCCAGTTGCGCCCGCAGCTTATCCAGTTCTTCATCGATGGCCGGCAACCCTACCATCGGTGCTCCGCCGGCCATCTTCGGTGTAGCCTGCAAGGAACGGTACTGGTTCACCAGCGTTTCCAGGTACACGCGCTGTTGCTTTGCCGTATTCAGGGCGTCTTCTTCAGTCTGCAGTTGGGACTGGAGGCCAGCCAGAATCTGCAGATTGCTGCCCACTTGCGCGGGAAGTTCGCCTACGTGTTGGCCCTTGAATTCTCGAATTTTTTCTTCTTGATCTGAGAGAGTTTGGCGAGCGGCCTCCAATTGGCTTTCGAGAAACTTAGTAGTGTCCTCAGACTGTTGCTGCCGCACCTCCAGGTTCTCGCTGATGAAGAGGTTGGTCAGCTCGCTCGTTACTTGTTGCGCAATATGAGGATCGTGCGCCGAATAATAGACGTTGAAGGCGCTCACCCGGTCGCGAGCGTCTCGCACCAGTTCTATCTCGATCTGCTTCCGCATGACCTCCACTTTTTCGTCGGGCGTCATGTGGCTATGGGGATCCGCGTAAAGGTTCAGCTGATCAATAATGTGTAGCAAACGAGTACGGCTTAGAATCTGTTGCGTGATGCTGCGCAACCGGTCCTGCAGATCGTCGTTTACATTAGGCGTAACGTAATCCTTTGGCATGGTGGGCTGTTCCACCAGAATCAAAGTGCCGGAACGATAGGTTGGCGGCAACACCCAGCTTGCCCCCCACACCAACGCCCAGCCCAGAAACAGCGGGATAAGGAATTGCAGGTGCCGGCGGCGCACTATGCCGAGATAGCGCTGCAGGTCGAAGCCTTCGGAACTTTTCTCGTCGAGATCGTCAACCATAGAATTCATCTTCCCAATGGTCTGGAGAATCGATAGGAGATCGAAACAAATTCGCGATTGGTATTGGGCGTCGCGGCCAGAACGGCCACTCCGCTGTAATCCTGACGTAACCGGGTATAGCCGGCTTGCACCGTGACGCGCTGCCCAACTAGCCGCTGCAACGACGCCGTACCCGAGATCGTATGCCCATTCGTATTTCCCAGAAGAGCCGACCCAGCCACGTCGTTCTGCGCATATCCGGCAGCGATCGAGCCGCTCAGATTGCGCGACATCTGTTGCCGCACTGACGCGTTGGCGCTATCCATCTTGACAGCGCCGATCAACCCTCCGCCGCTCGAGATCACGTGCGCATAGCTCAGCGCCACGTTCGTCAAACGCCCCTGCCAAGCCAGACTGCCGCCCACCTGCGGATTCCAACTTTTGAAACCTGCCGCCGGCGTTGCAGTACCGAAAAACTGGGGGCCCACGTTCGCATATTGCGGTCCACCGTAGGCTGAAATGGTAAACCGCGAGGAAGCATAGAGCGTGTAGAAAAGCAAAATTGATTGCGTCTGAGTTTCGTTCTGGCCGGCCGTGGGATACGACAAGAGTCTCTGATATTGATAGGTCACGCCAACGTAATGCATCTTCGAAAGTCGAAGTGAGTAGAACGCCGATCCGCCTTGCGAACTGGAGTCAAAGAGTCCAGGAACTTCCGCCTGGTCCGGATAATGCAAATTGCTGAATGTTCCGCTGGCTCCCACCATGCCATTGGCTGCAAACTGGTATGTGATTCCAGCATTGCCGGCATTGCTGAGCCGGTCCGCGATCGGCGGGATGATCGAGAAGTTTGGCTGCTGCGCGGCTCCGGAGACCGCCAGCGTCGCGCTCAGATCTGGCTGGTTAAACACATTCGAACTTTTCTGAAAACCGTCTCGCGCGCTGAACGTCACATGCGGGCTGAGCCGGTACTGTAGATCGATGGCCGCATTCTGGTCCGTCTCATTCAGGTTGCTCTCGCGCTGGTAGAAGGTGAATCCCGGCGCGTAGGTCGAGACAAGGTGCAGGCGAGTGGTCGTTTCATCCAGCGCAATGGTGGGCGCTACCGAATAACTCACATCGCTGACCGGATGCCCGTTGACCGAGCCTAAAGCGTTGTCGGTGTAGGCGCTGGTGAAAGCCACTCCGCCGCGCAGATAGTTCGAGCGCTCCGCCGAAGCTGGGGCCGTTGGATACGATTGTCCACTCACGGGAGGCGGCGTCATCATCTGATCGGAGCTGCTTGCCGGCGCAGCGCCAGTCACGGCGGGCACAGGAGCTGTCGGGGTGGTATCCACTTGCGACCAGAGTGTCGTCACGGGTAGCAACAGAAGCCCAACGCAGATTTCTTTAAACAATTTCATTACGGGAACACGATTACGGAACAACGATGGTGTCGCGGGGCTGAAGTTTAATGTTCTGCGCGGGGTTTTGACCTTTGACGACTTGCTTGTAATTGAAGGGTATTCGCGTTTGAGCTGCCGTCGGGATTTTGCCGCAGCACGTAGATGGATTTCTGTTTGGCAAAATCGCGAAATCCCCCGGCCAGTGCGATTGCGTCCAACACGGTTGAGGCACTGGCAATCGGAAATGAGCCCGGCTCGAGTCACCATTCCCAGGATATTAAATTTTTGACTGTTAATTTGCTGAACGATGACGGTGACTTCTGGTTCGTCGATGTAGCTCTTCAGCCTGGCCGCAATCTCCTGCTCCAGCTTGAGCGGAGTCTGCCCTGTAGCCTGCACCTCTCCAACTAATGGCAGGGAGATCCTTCCATCTGACCGAACCGGGATGGAACGCGAAATTTCCGGCTCCTTCCACACGCTGATGGCTAACACGTCATCGTTGCCGATCACGAAACTGTTGTCGTGGGCTTTCGGGGCTGACGAAGAGTCGCTGTTAGGAGCGGATGCCGCGGGTGGCGATGACGCGGCATTCGTGGCGGATCCCGCCTGCGCCATGGCTGCGACAGACAGAGCAAATCCCATGGTGGCTACGAAGAATGCGCCTCTCACCGCAGTGCCGCTGATGCCGCGTATGGTTTGTTTACTCAACTGGCTTTTCCGTTTCCCTTATTTTGGCCGGCAAAACTTAATCTCGCGCCCGGAATCGATGAAAGATAGGATTCGGGAGCGATCATCTCGTACTGCTCGATCTTGTACAGAATCGTACGATAGCTTACACCCAACAGGCGAGCCGCCGCCTTGCGGTTCCATCCGGTTTTTTCCAGAGCCGCGGCAATTGCGTTCCGCTCGGTTTCCCAGCGGACGCTTTGAATCATGGATTTCAAAGATTGCGGTATAGCAGCGCCCGCGGCAGCTTCCACTTCTTCCCGCGAATTTCCTGGAAGGGCTGGCGACCGATGACTCTCGCCGACGGAGCCTGCTTCCAGTTCAGTTAAAGTCAGCTCTTCGTCGCCGGCGATTAAATAACGCTTGACGAAGGTTTCCAACTCCTTCAAATTTCCCAGCCAGGAGTGATTCTGACAAGCCTCCAGCGCTGATTGGGTAAATTCCCGCGGAGCCAGGCCGTAGTATTTCGCCAGCTTGTGCATGAGATAGCGCAGAAGAATTTTAATTTCCTCCTTGCGCTGTCGCAACGGGGGAACATTAACCGTAAACGCGCTGAGGCGGTAGTAAAGATCGGGGTTCAGCCGCTTTTCTGCGAGTGCCTGGTCTAATTTATCGCTGCTGGCGGCGAGAATACGGACGTCGACGTCAACCGGCTTGGGCTCGCCCGACCGCACAAATTGCCGGTCCTGCAAAACTTTGAGAATTCTCGATTGCAGAGCCAGCGGCATCTCCGTGATTTCATCCAGCAGAATCGTGCCTCTCTGGCCCATCTCCAGCTTGCCCAAAGCTTTTACCGAGCCGTTCGAAGATCCATTTTCCCTGCCGAACAATTCGATCTCCAGCAAGTCTGCCGGCATCTCCGCACAGTTGACGCGCAAAAATTTAAACCCCGAGTGCACGGACTTCTGATGGATTAAGCGGGCGACAGTTCCCTTCCCACTTCCGGGCTCACCCAGAATGAGCACGGGAACATCGGCTTGCGCGAGCAACTCCGCTTGCGCGCGAAGTTGCTGCATTGCGGGACTGACACTCAAAAAGAATTCATCCTCTCCCAGTGATTCAATGTCCTCGCTGGCCATCTCCGCGTCATCGTTTGCAGTACCGAGGTGTCGGCGAATCACGGATTCAATTTGTGATCCACTCAGTGGATGCAGCAGCACGTCCTTGGCGCCCAGGCGGGTAGCTTCTTTCTGCCGGTTCGCATCTTGAGGGTCGCATACTACAACGATCGGAAGTTCAGGGCGGAGTCGGCGAAGCCACGGCAGGAGCTGCAGGCCGTCGCTTTCCCCACGAGGAACATCCAACAGCAGCAAATCGGGCGCGGCGCCGAATTGAACTCGTTCCATCGCATCCCAGCCGCTGGAAGAAGTCTCCAGGTGCCAGGAATTGGCGCGCGCGGTGGAACCAAGCAGACGAAGAATCGAAGCTTCACTGCTTACGACCAGCAAGCGAAGAGTCTCAGTTAAGTTTGCCGCCATGGTGATGGACCTTTTCCGCAGGTTAGGGATGGACTTTCGAGTAGCTTCAGGCAGGTTCGACTTCGTATCCTTCTACGCGCACGGCCAGCGAGCGCTGGATCGCTTCTACAGAAATAACCAGGGTTCGGTCTCCATTGCGCGAGACCAGAATGCCCTCCATGCCATCGAGGGCTCCACTGCGAATTCGAACCCGTTGACCAATTTTCAGAAAGGGATGAGCGGACCAGGGCAGCTCCGTTTCCACCAAGTTGCGCACCGCATCGATTTCCGCGTCGGGAATCGGAGTGCCTTCACCGCAGGCGCCGACCAGTCCAAAAACTCCGTCGACGCGCATAACCCGAAGCCGCTCCACCCGGTTGGGGTTGAACTTTGCGAAAACGTAGCAGCTAAAAAGCGGTAACTGCACAGTCTTCTTCCGATCGCTCCAGCGATGAACTTCCGTGACCAGAGGCAGGAACGTGGTCACGCCTCTCTCCCCCAGGCGTTGCGCCACGATTTTCTCGTGCCGTGGACGGGTATGCAATCCGTACCACTGCTGGCACTCGCTTTCGACCAGCGGAAGCGGCTGCGGCAAATTCAACGGTAGACTGGAGACTGACATAGCTTCGCCCTCTAAGTCACACTTCTCAGAGTGACCCCAAAACAGATAGAGCTAGAGTGTTGCTTTCGAAATCTCAACCAGGAGATTTCAGGGGAGAGACTTTGTGATCAGGAAACCGGGGGGAGAAGCTAGCTTCCTGCTTACTTCAAATGCAACTTGTCTGAAACATCATCAGCTAAAAACCCGGCTAGCGCGACCCGAAGCGTGACGGGTAAACCAGCGTTACTTTTGCAATCAATGATGTCTGTCCTGATTTGGTACTCATTCGGGAAAGTCGGCCGAAGCCGCAATCCTCTACTGTTATAGTCTCGAAACCTCACGACGGAGATTCTAGCCTGCGGTCAGGGAGCCAAGGGGGAGAACCGGCTGCCCGTTGAATCAGGGTATTTCTAGGCTGGGAACCGTATTCTGGCTGATGTTCCTCGCCCTACTGCGAACACAGTATACACCGTCGCAGACCTTTGCAATGGATATAAATACCTAGGGCAAACATTCTCATATCGTAGTAGTCAATATTCACCATAAGTGAGAAGGGACGCTCATTTCAGCATGGATTGTTTTCTGCCGCGCCACACTCTTCAACGATCCGCAGGGAAGCGAACTCAATGCTCCCATTCGCCTGCACGCCCTTTATTATGTTATAGATCAATCGGATATGAAATCCGCCCGCACGCCCCGACTCCGGCGAATAGTCAAAAAAAACGCCATTCCTCGGTCATTCATCTTTGGTGTGAACGACATTGCAACCAGGAAGTCGCTTAAGTTAGGCGGAACCTCACGTTGCAAGTCGCCTAGTCGTCTTCGGTCGGATTAACCGGCTCTCCCACGATGTTGTAATAAACCGGTTTGGTGGTCTGGGGCTTCTTTTGCTTACTCGGCGCAACAGGTGCAGAGGGTACCGACTTCTGTTGCAGCGGGACATGCGAAATCGCCGGCGTTGCGAAGGCGTTTAACGGTGTTTGCTCGGGCGCGGAAGTTGCATCTGAAGCAGCCATAGTGGAAGAATGTGCGGCCGAGGGTGGCAACACTTTCTTGGTTACGCGCACGGTTCTCACTCGTACTGGTGAGTGTCTCTTTCGCAACCACTCGTGCAGAAGCACGAACACAATTCCGGCCATGCAAAGCGCCAACACCGATTTGAATAGCGCAGGGAAATCGAATTCGCCTTTGCCGAGATACAACGGTGACTGCGGGTCTGATCCCATCTCTCTTGCCAGCAGCGGCACGACTAGATTGTTGGTGAGAGAAGCAAGGAATCCCCAAATTCCCTCCGCCAGAATCACGGCAGCCACCAGCTGACCGATCCACTTTCCGGTGCTAACCGTGGATTCGGGCACGGAAATCTGGTTTTCGCTCATACTCATGTGATGCAGTTTTCGAGATATCAGTAGCATCGTTGCCGAATCAGGCTGCAATGTGGAATGGGTTCACCATTAAATACCGGAGACGCTTGACGTTTATCGCAGAAATCGCGGCGCATGGCAGAGCAAAAGTACCGTGAATGCGCTGGCGACTGGTGTTGCATTGAGTTTTCCAAACCGATAACATGACCCAGCCTCGGCTTCTGAATTCTCCTCCAAATCCAGTTCTGATGCCTTAAGATGGCATCGACGACATGTCACCAGATCCGATGTTCATCGATGAGAAGAGTCGGGACAATAAAATCCGTGTCCTGGTCGCCGACAGTTCTCGCATCCATACCCATTTGCTAGCCGATGTCTTGAAGCGGGATCCGCTGCTCGAAGTGATTCCATTCGACTCTGATTCGGGGAGTCTGGTTGCGGCAGTCACAAGCTTGAATACTGATGTCCTCGTGATCAGCGCCAATCTGGACGAACAGCCGGCTCGCGGCCTTGAGATTCTGCGCGAATTGCGTCCCATCGGGCCCCGCGTTCGAGCCGTGGTGTTGATGGATTCGCTGAAAGATGAAGTTGTTCTGAATGCGTTTCGCGTTGGGGCAAGAGGGATATTCAGCAAACGCCAACCGGTCGAATTGCTGGGCAAGTGCGTGCACTGCGTATATCAGGGGCAAGTATGGGCCAGCAGCCGGGAGATGGCTCTGGCGCTCGACGCATTGGCGAGCGCTCCAATCGTCCGGGCGGTGAACGCGCATGGTTTGAGCTTGCTCTCGAAGCGTGAATTGCAGGTGGTACGTTGCCTGGCCGAGGGACTGAGCAACCGCCAGATCGCCGAGCGCCTCAAGCTGAGCCAGCACACAGTGAAGAATCATTTGTTCCGGGTATTTGACAAACTCGGAGTTTCCAGCCGAATTGAACTCTTGTTTATGACGCTGACACAGCCTGTCCCCTGCCAGTCAAGCGCGGGATCTTTAACAAATAGCGCTGAACCCGGTACGCTTCCCGACGAATTTGCTCTGTTGCAGAAGGCGGCGGAGGCAGGTTTGCCAGCCGCGCAACTTGCCCTGGCTCAGATGTATCTGGTGCGGCGATCCGATCCCAGCGACGTAGTCCGAGCCTATTCGTGGTACCTGGTTGCGCTCGAACGGGCAGCGCAGGCTAAGGGCCTAATCACCAAGATGCTCACCCCCAAACAGATTGAGGAAGCGCATCGAGAGGCGCTGGCAAAGCTCTCCCAACCCGGCGCGGATCTCGATGTCGACTGGTCATCCGGTCGTTTGCGGGAAGATGGGTTCACTAAAGCCTGACGTGATGTAAAACGCAATCGAACCTTACCGACAGAAAAAGGCGTGCCTGGTTTGGCACACCTTTTATTCTTGACTTGGGGGGAAGGCCGACTTCGTTAGGCGGCTTCCGTACTGGCAACTTGCCGCCGAGACCGCGAGTAGATGGCGCCGAAGCAGCAGAGGCCTGCCAGGAAGAGGTAGGCGAAAGCCGCTCCACCCTCGGGAACCATCGCGATGAATTCCTGAGCCGGACAAGCGTCTCCACCGGCTTTGCATACCGAACCACCGGAATCCGGCGAAAATATTCCCAGGCTGTATCCGCCGCCCGGAACCGAAGCATTGTAAGCACTCGCCAACAATCCCCCATCCGCAGACACCCATGAACCCTTGCAACCGGCCGAGCCGAATATATCCGTACACAGGGCCGCGTTGGTAGATAGGTAATTGCTGTTCAGATAGCTGGCCACCCCGGTAGGATCAAACACCGCCCAGATCGCAAAAGAATCGATTACTTGCTGGGTCAGAGCGTTGGCTGGCTGAACCGAAGAAGGCAGCTTAAGAAGCGTCAAAGTGAGCCAGGCAACTTCATCATACTGCTTCAAGGTTCCACCCGCTAAACCCCATGAGGTAGTGAGAGGGCCGCTGGAAGTTGGGAATGTGCTCGGCGTGGCGGTCCAGTGATCGCCAATCGAAGTGTTGTCGCCGAAGTCATCGCAAACCACCGGCACATTCGTGGATCCGCCTACCGTGGCATAGTAGGGACTCATATAGATACCATCATAGGTATTGCCGGGCGGTGGTCCCGTCAGGGTCATGGAGACCTGAGCTCCTGCACCTTGCGCAAGGAAGAAAACCGCTGATACCCCCAACAAAGCTACCCCAAACACCCTCTTCATTGTCTTTACCGCTCCCTGGGTCATGTTCAGGCGGGGGAAAACCTGTCGGTCTACACCGTTAACGACTCTGCTACTCTAGCGGAAAATCTATGACTGTCAAGCCTGATAATTTTTGCGACCGGTTGCAAACCCTTGCAACCACTGTGCTTGCAACGCGTTTCAGGCGGCAATCGCAGAATTAAGACAGGCGCGGCCAGGATGTTTTCTTGTTATCGTTCCAATTGGCATGGCTTATAGTTCACGAATAGACCAAAGTCAGCAGTGTTACGGTGGTTGGGGAGGATCCCAGGTGACGATCTTTTCTTTTTTGCGTCTGACTTTACTTTTGGCCCTTATAGCGTCTCTTTTCACCGGATGCTCGCGCGATCCCAATGTCCGCGAGCAGAAATATCTGCAGAGTGGTCAGGCCTACTACGAAAAAGGCGAGTTTGCCCAGGCCGCCATCCAGTTTCGCAATGCCATTGCGGTTGATCCCTCCTATGCGGCTGCTCACTTCCGGTTGGCCATGACTTATCTGAAGACGCAACAATGGCAGCGGGCGAATCACGAACTCGCGCGTGTTATCGACCTGGAACCTAAGAACTACCCGGCTCGGGTAGAAATGGCCAAACTGCTGATCGCTCGCGGCGATCTCCAGGGAGCGCAAGAACAAGCAGACACGCTGCTGCATGACCGTCCGAACGACGCCCAATCCCACTTTATCGATGCAAATCTGCTCGCCGCGCAAGCTCATTTCCCTGCTGCGATCCAGGAAACGCAGAAAGCGATCACTCTTGATCCAGGCGATTGGAGTTTCTATCTGAACTTGGCTTTGATGCAGCTGAGAAGCAATCAACCGGACGCAGCCGAGGCTAATTTCAAGAAGGCAATCGAGCTCAATCCGAAAGCGACGGACGCACACCTGATGTTGGCCAACTACTATCAGGTACGGAGCCGGTTCAGCGACGCGGAACAGCAACTCCGCGCCGCAATCCAATCTGATCCAAAAAATCCTGAACCCGTAACCGCGCTGGCGCGCTTATACCTGGCCCAGGGCAAGAAGGCCGAAGCAGAAGCTTTTTTAAAACAGGCCAAGCAGAATTTTCCCGACATATCCAGCGGCTATCGCCTGCTGGGTGACTTCTATTTGGCTACCAATGAATTGGACAAAGCCGCGGCCGAATATCAGGCGCTGTATCAGGCCCACCCCAAAGATTTGCAAGTGGAAAAAACGTATACAGAACTTCTTATCCACACCAATCGATTGGACGAGGCCAGAGAAGTGGATGAGGAAATCCTGAAGGCTGATCCTAACGACAACGAAGGCCTGATTTTTCGTGCGCAACTGCAGATTCGCGCGGGAGATGCCAACGCTGCCATTGGGATACTGCAAACCGTAATCAAGAATGACCCAAATAATGGACTGGCCCATTATTCTCTGGGGGTTGCATTTCAGAAGGTCGGAAATTCAGAAGGCGCAGAGAGCGAGTGGAGAACAGCGATACGTTTGCGCCCCGATCTTGTCGATGCGCAACGTGATCTCGCCTTAGTCGCGATGCGGAGGGGAGACATGACGACTCTGGCTCAGACCAGCTCGCAAATGATCAATCTGCGGCCAACCATTCCAGATGGGTACGCTCTGCGGGCGGTTTCGGAGATGAATCAAAAACAATTCTCGGCCGCCGAAGCTGACGCACGCAAGGCGATCGCGGTGGCGCCTGACAATTCAGCGGGATACGTTCAGTTGGGCAATCTGAACTTTCTTCAAAAACGATTCAAAGAGGCGGAAGCCGCCTTCCGTCAGGCCCTCGACCGGGATCCGCATTCGAACGATGCTCTTCGCGGCCTGATGAACACTTATGTAGCTCAGAAACAGATCGACGCTGCAATCGCCGCAGCGAATCTCCAGATCTCCAAGGTTCAAGACAGCAGTGGATTTTATGATCTCCTCGGCACCATATTGTTCCAGCAGAAAAAAGATCTCACCGGGGCGGCCGCTGCACTCAACAAGGCGGCCCAACTCAATAGCCACAACACGGATGCTCTAATCAAACTTGGCGAAGTACAAGCGGCGGACGGGCAAGTCGACAAGGCCATCGCTACTTACCAGCAAGCGCTCACCGAGAATCCTCAGGAAGCCACTTTCTATGTCCTACTAGGCCAGATTTTTCAGTCCCGAAAGAATTGGGCCAAGGCCGAAGATGCGTATCAAAAGGCATTGGGAATCAGGCGAGATGATCCGGTCGCCGCTTGCAACCTTGCCTACGTGATGGTTGAATCCGGTGCCAACCTCGACGTCGCCCTATCGCTGGCGCAAACCGCGCGACGTGGCCTGCCGCAGTCGCCCGACGTAGCCGATACCTTAGGTTGGATTTACTACCAGAAAGGTGCATATCACTCCGCAGTCGACTCGCTCCGGGAGGCACTCAAACTGGCTCGAGATAGCACTCCCGCCGACAATTCCCGTTTTCACTACCACCTCGGAATGGCTTATGCAAAGACCGGCCAAACCACGCTGGCCCGCCGGCAATTGGAAGCGGCCGTGAAATTGAGCCCCAACTCAACCAACGCGGAGGATGCAAGGAAGGAACTGGCACAGCTGAAATCGTGAACAGCGCTCCTCACGAATTGACTCAACAATCCGACGCTCAATTGGGCGGTGTTGGCGTTTTGCCGGCAAGCCTCTGCTTGCGACGTAAATATTTCCTACACCGATCGGGCAACATTTACTACAACCCTATGCGCCCGACCAAAGCTTGGAAGCGAGGATCGTTACGCAGTGGATCGTAGGTGGGGTCAACCTTGAGAGCGGTGAGACTGCTGGAATGCCACTGGTACGCTCTCTGCAGCCAAACCAGAGCTTTTTCTTTGTCGCCGATTCCGATGTAGGCCGTGGCAAACGAAATCGGATCGACCACCTGACTCCGGCTTACTCGTTCTAGTTGATCGAGGGCAAATTTCGCCTTCGCCCGTTGACCGGACCGGCCGTAGATATAGGCAAGCGCTCCCCAACTCCAGCTCGACGCCTCACGGCGGTGCAATCCTTCCGCATCGGCCAACGCATCGTCGAACAATCCCTTTTGCACGTAGGCAGTAATCACCATGTGGGCGCGAGGGAAATTCGGATCCATTTCAAGCACGGCGCGGAATTGCTCAATCGCGCGGTCATATTGGTGAGAGAAGAAAAGGATCGCTCCGTTATCGGTGGCGATAATGAGGGAGAGCGGATCCAACTGGCGGGCGCGCTCAATTTCGGGGAACGCTTCGTCGAATCGACCCTGCAGGGCAAGACACTCCGCATACAACTGATGGCCGGTGGCATAGTTTGGGTTCAGCTGAATCGCTCTCCGATATTCCTGCTCCGCGGTACGCCAGTCCCAATCGTGATTTTCCGCAATGAATCCCAGGGCGGTGTGAGCTTCGGGCAACTGATCGTCCAGTTCAATCGCCTGCCGGGCAGCCGCCCGTCCTTTCTGCGCTTGCTCGTTGGAGGGCGAAACCATGTAGCCCATGATGGCGTAAGACTCGGCCAGACCGGCATACGCGCGGGCATAGGTGGAATCTAAAGCGATCGCCTGCTGAAAATACTTAACCGCTCGCTGCAAACTCGCCAAGCTTCGCTTGTTCCAGAAAAAACGCCCCTTCAAATAGGCTTCGTAGGCATCGGTTCGAACCGCGCGCTCGTTCAATGCGTGCAACTGGCTCGGCGATGCCGCAACTTGTCCTTCGATTTCGGTGGCGATGTCATGTGCCGCGGTGCTCTGCAGGAGCAAGACATCCTTGAGTTCGTGGTCATAGCTGCGGGCCCACAGATGGCGATCACTGGCGGCATCGATCAGTTGCACTCGAATTCTAACCCGGTTGCCCACCCGTTCGACTGTTCCTTCGATCAGCGCGTCCACCCCAAGCTCTCGGCCAATCTGTGGAACCGTTTTAGTTCCACCCTTGTAATGCATGACTGACGTCCGCGAGGTGACGCGCAGACCGCCCAACTGAGCGAGATCGTTGATGAGTTCATCGGTCATTCCCTCAGTAAAGTAATCCTGGCTGGAATCATTGGAGAGGTTATCCAAGGGCAGCACGGCGATTGAGCTGATTACCTTTCTGGGACTCGCAGCCAGACCTGCATTCGACGAATTTCGCCACGACTTCATTCGGCTCGTAGATCGCGCGTACCAGAGAACACCAAAAAGCGCGACCACGACAAACGCGATCGCGAAAACGCTCCGATTCATTCTCGATCGAGGGGGAGTGTCAGATACAACGACGGGGGATGCTGAAGCATCTGGCCCCGCTTCCATCAACGACTGCGGCTTCTTTTCGGGGATGGCTTCCACCGTCGCGATAAAGCGGTAGCCCAAACGCGGCGCCGTCTCGATGTAGCAAGGTGCTTCCGCGGAATCGCAGAGCGCCTGCCGGAGTTTCTTGACCGAGGTGTTCAACCCATGTTCGAAGTCGACAAAGGTGTCGGCCGGCCATAACTTCTGGCGCAGTTCCTCGCGGGTAACAATCTCACCGGCTCGGCCTAACAATACTTCAAGGATGAGGTAGGGTTGACCGCGAAGTCTTACCTTGGTTCCACCCTTCGAAAGCTCGCGCGTCCCCGTGCGTACTTCGAACGGGCCAAAACGATAAATACGCCCGCCTTCCATTAATCCCAGCCCCTCAGCCGTTGCGAATTCTACCACTACGCTCTGCACTCAAACCCTGGCGCTCGTAACTCGTTAGATTTCATAGAGCTGAACAGCTCACCTTCAGATTCACCAACATTTCACCTTAAAGCCATTGCCGCGGCTCGCGCTTGTGCGCGACAGTCGCGCTCGCAAGGCGCCGGCTGATTGGGGGGGCGATCAGCCGGCGCGAATTTAAATTCTGGTCGAGGAGTACGTATGTCGAGAGGTGCGTTCACATCGTCGTTTGTCAGGAATGGCCGGAAACATTTCTTTGGTTCGGGAAAAGTCAGACTTCGAAGGCGAGTCATTTTCTCAATTGTCGCTTTGATCGTCATAGCTACGGGTTCTGCCATCGCTGATGTTTACCTTCCCAATCTTTTTCCATTTCTCGACCCCACCGGCCTCTCCGGAACCTACAGTAGTAATGGGAGCGTGGATCTGAGTGGTCCGTTCTTTCGGAGTCTAGGCACCAACGGTAGAAGTTGTGGAACCTGCCACCAGCCGAGTAATGCTTTCGGATTGAGCGCCCTCGATGCGCAATTCCGCTACTTCATCACTCGCGGCAAAGATCCGTTATTCGCGCAGTTCGATGGCTCTACCTGCCCCACCGGCCCGGTGAACAATAGCCTGGTTCTGAATAGCGGACTGATTCGCATCCCACTGACGGTTCCGCCAAATACCACGGATGCATCCGCTCCGCAGTACACGATTGCTGCCGTTCAGGATCCCTATGGTTGTGCCCTGACTACCAACAGCGCGGGGCAACAGGTAGTCTCCGTGTATCGTCGGCCATTGCCAACCACCAATTTGGGTTTCTTAAGCGCGGTGATGTTCGATGGCCGCGAGTCTCTGACATCGCCTCTGAACAATGCCCTAACCTTTTCTGCCAATCTAAATACTGATCTGACTCAGCAAGCCATCGATGCGACCCTCGAACACGCCCAGGCTACGGAGCCTCCAACGGCCAACCAACTCAGCCAGATTGTCAGTTTCGAACTGGCGCTCAACTCGGCCCAATTATTCGATTTTGGCGCAGGAAATCTTTCCCAGGGAGCGCAAGGGGGAGCGCAATTTCTGTCTACGCAACCCTACTATCCCGGAATCAATGACAGCCTCGGCGCCGACCCGCAGGGCAAAGCGTTTAATCCGAACGTATTCACGATCTATTCGTCGTTTCAGAATTCGCGGAATCCGCAGCAAGCTTCGATTGCACGTGGCGAGCAGATCTTTGACAATCAGCCACTTACGATCAGCGATGTCCCGGGACTAACCACAGGCAGCCAGCAGATTATGGGAACATGCACCACCTGCCACGATACATTTAACGTTGGCAACCATTCTTTTCCGCTGCCGCTGGATATTGGAACCGGTCACTCACTTACCTATGAGACCGACCCCAATATTATTGCCGCGCTAAAAGAACTGAATGCTCCGACGTTGCCGGTGTTCGAGTTAGTTTGCACGCAGGGCGCGCTCGCCGGAACTACTTACTACACTTCCGATCCCGGAAAAGCCTTGATCAGCGGTCAATGCAGCGATATCGGCAGAGGCAAGGGATTAATTCTTCGCGGTCTGGCAGCGCGTGCCCCATACTTTCACAACGGAGTTGCGGCCAACCTTCAGCAACTCGTTAACTTTTATAACCAACGTTTCCAGATCGGGCTTTCCAAGCAACAGATGCAAGACTTAATCAACTTTCTGCAAACGCTTTAGAGCAAAGAGAAAAGAGAGCGGAAAGAGCTATTTCTTTTTTCGCAGATTGAACATGAGATAACGGAGGAAAACATTTATGAGACGGAATCTATGCCTGATTGTTGCACTGTTCGCAGCCGTGTGGTGGATGCGGCCGCACAACACGCCGGATGCCATGGCAGCCTCGGCGGCTATGCAGAAAAATATTTTCACGCCCGACACGATTCAGTACGGTCCACCACCGTCATTCGTGCAGCCGGGAGCGCAACTGGCAGTGTTGGAAGGCGATCCGATGGCCGCCAGCGGCGACTATACGATTCGCCTGAAAATGCCCGACGGTTATCGCATTGCGCCGCATTGGCATCCCAAGCGCGAAAACGTAACTGTAATCTCAGGGACGTTTAAAGTCGGAATGGGTGACAAATTTGACGAGAGCAGCATGCTTACTTTTCCGGCGGGTAGCTTTGCTTATCTCGATCCCGACAGGCACCACTATGCAATGGCCAGCGGCGAGGTGGTGGTTCAGATCCATGGGATGTCACCGGTGCAATTCAATTACGTCAATCCCGAAGACGATCCTGGGCGGAAAAAATAGTTGATTCGCAGTTAGCCGTCACTAGGTGATCACGACTCTGACCGCGTGCTCCTGCCGCATGCGGAAATCTCCGGATTGATGCGGATTTACCTTTCAGCTCGATCGTTGAAATCCAGAAGCGCCAGCCGCTTTTTAGGCGAAGCGATGGATCTCCAAAAAAACCAGAGCTAATTCACCACCGTGCCATCCCCCGTTTGACACTCGCTCCACAACGTTCCTATACTTCTCGCCGCCACTTCTTCCCATCCGGGGAGGACTCCTATGTTCAAACGCTCGCTGTTCGTGTTTCTTATCTGCGCCTTCGCTACCATTGGCTTCGCGCAGGACGATTGGAAAATTCACCAGCCCACGCTCACTCCACAAAACAGCGGTACCACTCAGTTGCTGATTGCGGTTAGCCCCGTCGACTCCCGCGTTGTGTGGGCAGCTGGCACCGGTGGCACTTATGTGGTTACTACAGATGGCGGGAAACACTGGAAGTCCGGCGTGGTGCCCGGAGCCGAAAGCCTGCAATTCCGCGACGTGCAGGGGGTCAGCGACCAGATCGCCTATCTCATGTCGATTGGAAATAACACCACGGACTTTCGCATTTACAAAACCGAAGACGGTGGCGCGCACTGGAAGATACAGTTCACCAACGAACTTGCAAACGCCTTCTACGACTGCTTCGCCTTCTGGACGCCCGATCGCGGCATCGCCCATAGCGATTCGGTGGACGGCGTATTTCCCGATATTCGCACCACCAACGGAAAATCATGGGAATCGATTGCCCCGAATATGCCGCCCGCATTGTCGGGAGAAGCTTCGTTCTCGTCCAGCGGAACCTGCATCACTACCGAGGGAAACGAAAATGCCTGGATCACCACCGGCGGCTCAACCATCGCGAGAATTCTCGCCACTCGAGACGGTGGCGATACCTGGAACGCCTACGACACTCCGCTGGTAAGTTCACCATCGGCGGGCGGCCTGTCGGTGGCGTTCCGTGATCCATGGAACGGCATTGTGGGTGGAGGCGATCTATCTACGAACGCGAGCGCCGACGTAGCCACGTCCAATGACGGCGGCCAAACCTGGACGCTTACCAAAAAGCCGCCCGTCGAAGGCGCCATTTTCTGCCTCGCCTACGCGCGTGGAATGCGCCTCGGCAACGGCCGTGATGCAGACGGAGATGACGATAGCTACTACGGCGATGCCGATGACCGCGGCCATCACCATGAACTCGATCGCACCGTCGTCATCACCGCCGAGACAGAACCAAATTTCGATAGCGGATCCGCGGCCTGGACTCCCGATGAAGGTTACACCTGGTTCAAACTTCCCAACGTAAGCGGGTATTGGGCGGTCGCCTTTGCCAATCCGCACGCAGGATGGTTCGTAGGCAATGGAGGCGAGATTCTGAAAATCAGTTTCTAGATCAGCTTCTGACCCCCGCCGCGCAAGCTAGGCATGAGCAGCCGACCTTGCGCGGCATTCTTGTTTCAACAACGCAAACAGTTCGTCCATGTGCTCCTGCAGCGTGCGGAAATTTACCGGATTGATTCGAAACCACGACTTGCCTTTAAGTTCGGTGGTCGAAATCCAGAAGCGCCCGCTTTGCTCCACCCGCTGCGCGACCTCCGCATGCAAGTTCTTCGATTCCGCCTCACTGAGCCCGGCACCTTTGTAACGAATGCAGATCGCCGACATCGGCGGAATGGTGGCCGGCTCGAACTCCGGATCTTTTTCGGCTAAGCCATAAAGGTGCTTCGCCTGCCGCACATTGTTATCAATCCACTCCCCGATTTGCCGCGCGCCGTATCGTTTAAAACTCATCCACACTTTCAGACTGCGAAAACGGCGTGATTGCTCGAATCCGTGTACGTAATATTGATAGCGCTCATTCTCCTGGTCGAACTCATCGGTGAGGTAAGAAGGCTTCATACCGAATGACGCGGTGAGGCGGCGTTGATCTTTCACCAGCACGGCGCCGGCATCAAGCGGCGCGTAGAACCACTTGTGAGGGTCGATGGTGATGGAGTCTGCGAGTTCGAGTCCGCGGTTGTGCATCGGCCATTCGTGGGAAAGCAACATGCCTCCGCCATATGCCGCGTCTGCGTGAAGCCACATGCTTTCACGATCGGCGATGCGCCGCAGTTCGGGGAAGTCATCGACCGCCCCGGTATTGGTTGTGCCAAACACTCCTACGACGCACATGGGACGAATGCCATTTTTCTTGTCTTGAGCAATCGCCTCCTCAAGCGCATCAATCCGAACCTGAAACTCCGAATCAGTCGGCAGCGCGCGCAGCGCATCTCGGCCAAGGCCGATGCAATCTGCAGCCTTGTCCACGGAAACGTGCCGCTCCTCCGAGACATACACCGCCCAGCGGTCTTGTATCCCGTCATACTGCCCGCGGTCGTGCGTCACCGCATCCCGGCCGAGTTTGAGTCCGATGAAATTTGCCATCATTCCACCGCTGGTGAGATTGCCTCCGGCATCTTCATCGTAGCCGCAGAGGTCGGTCAGCCAGCGTACAACTCTCCGCTCCATGGCAACCGCCGAAGGGCCAATCGAATACGCACCAACGTTTTGATTGATAGCGGAACAGATAAAGTCTGCAATGATGCCCACGGGATTTGGAGATGGGGTGATCAATCCCATATATCCGGGATGGCCGACGTTGGTGCAATAAGGGAGCAACTTGTCTTTAAGTTCGCTCAACACGCTATCCGGCGAACTTGGATCCTGAGGCAGCGATTCCGTGAAGAGACGGTTCACCGTGCGCGCGTCGACGTCCGGAAATACACGCTTGTCCGCGATCTGATCGAGATAGTCAGCCAACAGGTCGACAACCTCGTGGCCTAAATTACGAAATTCTTTCGGGTCCATTCCTGATCACCTACCGAATATTTTACGTTGCGCGCGGATGGCAACACTCCGTTTCTTGCGGTCAAACAATAAATGGAGCTCTTACGGTGAAGTGCATTCCCTCAGTTCCTGGGCATATCCACGCCAGAGAATTTCTTGCAGGCGTCGAGCAGTTGTTCCTGACGTTCCGTATCGTGGGTGGCGGGATTCGGTTTTCGTGGCTTCATATGGAAAAAGTATTGTCCGGTAACCGTCGCCGCGGGATCATCGCTGACCGCGAGCCACACTTGTGTTCGGTGTCCGGCGTCCAGATCATCGGGCGCAGCCGCACCTCCCATTTTTGTCGGCACCCATCCAGGCTCTAGAGCGTTAGACAGAACATCCGGCCAACGGCGCGCAATCGCGAAGGCCAGAAGGAGATCGTGCAGCTTGGTATCCGAGTAAGCCTGTTGTCCCTGCCATGGGCGATATTCCCAGGCGAGATCTTTCAAACTCGGGTCGCCGCTCTTGTGGAGGCCAGAACTCAGGTAAACCAGGCGCTTCGGCTTCTGAATCAGCGCTGTAAGAATGTACGGTGCGAGCGTGTTGACGGCAAATACCTGAGGAAGTCCGTCTTCAGTCGCGATTCTCATCGGCTCCCTGTAGCCGACCCCAGCATTATGGATCACCGCGTCGAAAGAGCCCAGCGCATTGACCTGTTCGGCAACTTTGCGGGTTTGGGCGATGCTCGACAGATCGCCAATAACAACAGTCTCCGCTCCGGGAACGGCGGATAGAGCCTGCCGGCCTCGCTCCGGGTTACGGGCATGCAGCACGGCACTATGCCCTTGCTCGATCAGAAGCCTTGCGGCCATTTGGCCCAGACCATCGGAAGAACCTGTGATAAATACGCGTGCCATTCTTTATTTTGCCTCTCGATAGCGAAACGATGCGCGGCGGAGCCGATCAGAAGTCAATCGCGCTAACAATCAGAATAGACGCCGAATATTCCCGTATCAAACAGGAAGCGGATGCCAACACTGGTGACCACATGCTGCGACAAACGCCGCTATGTTAGTTTAAGTTATTCTCGATTCCAAACTCCAACGGAATGCTGTTTGTTGATTCGCAGCGCTCGAAAATTACTCGCGCGCATCCGATTTCAGACAACGGAGATTTCCTATTGAGCTCGCGCACTCCTCGCATCGCGGTTGTCGGAAGCTACGCGACCGGACTGACATTGAAGGTGAAGCGATTGCCCAGCATGGGTGAGACGGTGTTGGCCTCAGGATATCGCGTCGACTACGGGGGCAAGGGATCCAATCAAGCGGTGGCGTGCGCCCGACTGGGAATGGACGTTGTCTTCGTCGCTCGCATCGGCGAAGACATGTTTGGTGAAATGGCCCTCCGGCTCTATCGCGAAGAGGGCATCGATGTCGGCTTCGTTCACCGAAGTGTCGAACATCCCACCGGAGTGGGCTTTATTCTGGTGGAAGCCGCGACGGGAAATAATTGCATCGCACTTGATCCGGGAGCCAACGAATTCCTCTCAGCTGCCGACGTTGTCCAGTGTGACTCTTCTTTCGACGCCGCTGCCGTGGTAATGACACAGCTGGAGATTCCCGTGGCCACTGCTGAAGCAGCACTCGCGCGCGGACGAGCGAAAGGTGCGATCACTATTCTGAATCCCGCGCCGGTCCGGCCTTTGCCCGCCTCCGTCTTGCAGTTAGTGGACGTGCTGACTCCAAACCAGACAGAGGCGAAGGTGCTGACCGGCCAAAGTCCAGACGCCAAAGCTGAACCGGAAGAAGTGGCTCGCGACCTAATTCGCGCGGGCGTCAGCCAGGTTGTGATGACCCTGGGAGAGAAAGGCGCTCTGGTTGTGACCGCGTCATCTTGCAAGCATATCCCCGCGATGCAGACGCGCGCCGTCGATACCACAGGGGCGGGAGATGCTTTCAACGCTGGCCTTGCGACCGCACTGGCATGCGGCGAGAGCCTGACTTCGGCGGTCGAGTTTGGCGTAGTCACGGGCGGGCTGGCCGTCACCAAGGAAGGCGTAATCCCATCACTGCCGGGGCGCAAAGAAATAATTCAGTTCTACCAAGAGCGCAGTATGCAGCCTCCGGGTTGGCTTGCTCTCTAGATATCAGCTAATCCCTACAGTGTTTCTCTGGGTTTATTACGGTGGGTAAGAACATTCAGCGCTCGACCAACTCTCCAAGTTTGGAAAAGAACTCCGGGTAAGAGATGGACGCACATTCGCTGCCACGGATAAGGGTTTCGCCTTGGGCTCGAAGCGCTGCGATGCTGAAAGCCATAGCGATGCGATGATCGCCAAATGAATCGAGTTCTGCGCCGCGCAGCGACTGTCCACCGGGAATCTTTAAGCCATCTTCGCGTTCTTCAACCTCCGCACCCATTCCACGTAGATTGATGGCTATCGATGCGATGCGATCTGACTCCTTCACCCGCAGTTCCTTCGCGTCCCGGACTTCAATCCCTTCTTCCGTGTAAGGCGCGATTGCGGCGAGCACTGGAATCTCGTCGATTAACGCCGCCGCGTCGGATGCAGCGATGGTGGCCCCTTTCAGCTTTCCGCCCTCCACTTGCAACGTACCCACCAGTTCGCCATGAATTTCTTCGAGCTGGGTGACGGAAATGCGCAGCCCCATCTGAATCAGGACATCGAGCAGCCGAGCGCGCGTGGGATTCATTAGTAAATTGGTGACGCTCAATTGCGAGTTTGGAAAAAGAGCCACGGCGCACAGAAAAAAAGCCGCGCTGGAAAGATCGCCGGGAATGAGAGCGTCGATGCCATGCAAACGCTGGCCGCCATGAATGCTCACTTCGTTTCCATTACGTTCAAGCTTCGCGCCAAAGGCCTGAAGAGCGACCTCCCCATGATCCCGCGTCCTCAACGGCTCTTTTATGCGCGTTACGCCCTCAGCCAGTAGGCCGGCAAATAACAGGCAAGTCTTCACCTGCGCGCTGGCAACGGGCATTTGATAATCGATACCTTTAAGGCTACGTCCCTTAATATGCAGCGGCGGGCGGCCATTTTCAGATTTGATTTCCGCTCCCATGGCTTTGAGTGGAGTGATGACCCGCTCCATGGGACGCCGAGAGAGAGATTCGTCCCCAGACATTTCGCTGGCAAACTTCTGGCCTGCGACGATACCGCTCAACATGCGAATGGTTGAACCTGAATTGCCGCAATCCAGCGGCTCGCTCGGGATCCTCAACGAAGGGCCACTTCCCTGCACTTCAATGACATTGCCGGCGCCGCTCTTGCGCTCCCACTTCACTCCCAGCGTTCGCAAACAGCCAAGAGTGCTGGCGCAGTCCGCTCCCGTGGAATAGTTTTCCAGCCGCGATGGGCCGTCGGCGATCGCCGCCAGCATTGCGTAACGATGGGATATGGATTTGTCCCCGGGAAGGCTAACGCTGCCACGCACTCCGCGCGCGGGACGAACAATTACCTGTGAGTCGTTTTTCATACCAGGAAGTGATTCAAAAAATATTAGGCTGGAACCTTCGTCTGCGCGTTGGATTCGCGCAAAAGCTCGGGAGGAATCTCTTTCAGCCTCAGGCCAAACTCAAACATCGGCGTTTCCGCGCCGCGTCCCCAGCGCGCCACTTCCCAGTGTGAGCGAATAAACTTCACTTCGGGATGCCCCGTGAGATCGAGGATGAGTGGATACTCTCCGCGATAAAACTCCTGCGGATAAGAAACCAAGGGCTTCGGATCCCAGGAAGCACCATCCTCCGAACCGAAAATGCTGAGTTCGAAAGACTCCTGCTCAATAATATTGGTTATGTCGAGAGTGAGCAGGAATACACGATTTACGGAAGCGCCAATGTCGACGACGGGGCCGTCGCCTTTGGCATTCACCACCGTTTTATCCGCTACTAAAAGCGTATCAATCATGGCCAGAGGATTCTAACAAAGCCGACGCCGGTAGTCAGTGATCTTCATTTACTCCGATGGATGTGGCCCTGTGAAAGCGGAGCAGCAAGGTTTCTCGACAGGCTTGAATTCCATCAGTTCGATCCGAGTCAAATCGGGGTCAAACAAATTCAGTTGCCACTTGCCGTCTTTTCCCATCTGAGCTTTTTCGTCGCCATGAGGCTTCCAACCGTGGGACTCGAGAATCGCTTGTGCCTTTTTCATGTCGGCGACGCCCAGCGAAATGTGATTCAGCACGCCCATCAGCCGCAAATCGGGATGCTCGGGATGGTGCAGCATGTACTCGAGCCAATCCGTCCCGTCGGGAACCTGCATGGAGACCCAGTCGGTTTCGCCGGGCTGCATTCCTCCGTGCCAATACAGATGAAATCCGAGAATGTCGCGGTAGAAGTGATCCTCCACATCACGATTGTTAACGACGAATCCCGCATGAATCATGTGCCGGGAAACGGCAGAATCAGGCGGCTTGGCGGGCACTTCGGCCTTGTTGCGCTCCACGAATTCAATGTGATTGCCTTCTGGGTCGTTCACCGTGAAGCTGGAACTGTGATCGACATGCGTCTCGATTGTCGTTGCAGTCACGCCCTTCGCCATCAGGTACGCGCGCAGCGCGGCAACATTGTCGGTGGCGAAGGCAACGTGATCCATGCGGTTTGTGGCACTCGGATCGGGCGCCGCGCTGTAGCCGACCCACTGCTTGCCAACCAGGTATCGCACGAGGCTGCCAGACTCCATGGGTGGCGCCGAAGCCAGGCCGAGTGTGCCGCTGTAGAGGGCTTTTACTTCATCGGGTGCTGTGGTGTAGAAGGAAACGTGGTCGATGCCGAGAATGCGAGGACGCTCGGGAGCGGCCTGTGAGTATGCACAGAATTCCCAGCCAACGAAACAAAGTGCCACGGCGACAATGATTTTGATAATTCTCATCATTATCATGTGCTCGATTTTACCGAACCAGGCTGCGCGTGCATTCTAAATTCCGTCGAGGAACTGGCGAAGTATTCTGCCAGCTTCCTCTGGCTGTTCCCATGGTGAATAATGGCCCGCTTTCGGAAGCACGCGCAACTGCGCGTTGGGAATGTGCTGTCGCATTACTTCAGCTTCATTCACGCCGGTGAGCACGTCTTCTTCTCCAGTCACCAGCAGCGTGGGTACACTGATGGTCTTCAATGTAGCGATCGAGTCCGGACGCTCGGCCATTCCCTGCTGCACTTGCGCGACGTCTTGGGGAGACATCTTGCGCATCATGCGCAATGCGCCTTCGACGAGATCAGGCCTCGTTTCGCGGGTAGTCTTGCCCAGCAGCCGCGGAACCATGCTCTCGAAAAATGGTTCGGTGCCGCACTCGATTACATCGTTCGCCGCTTGCAGGCGAGCGGCGCGGGCTTCCGGAGCATCCGATTGGGCTTTCGTATTACACAATCCGAGAGCAGCGACGCGAGCGCGATGCTGACGCCAAAATTCGAAAAGAGCATATCCGCCGATGGAAACGCCGACCAGCGGGGCCCGGCCAACATCTGCATCATCCATCACACGGAAGATATCGGCAGCGTGCTTCCCCATTGTGGCGGGACCTTCCCCAATGTCGGATTCACCGTGCCCGCGGAGATCGGGCAGAATCAGTCGATATCGCGCCGCGAGAGCATTTGCCACGGGTAGCCAAAAGTCGTGATCGGCCGGAAAGGGGTGCAGGAGAACCACTGAAGGTCCTTCCCCCAACACGTGATAGACAATTTCCGCGTCGCCACTTTTGATGCGATGCATCCCACCGATTTAATCACAGAGAATGCCGTGCGTGTTGCGACTCAGTTTCTTATGAACCCAATTCAAATTGATTGGACTATCGATCTACGAACTCGTCGCCTGTCGAGCGGCTGCCGGAGCATTCAACATTAGCGGCTCTTCCGGCATGACAATCCATGCGATGGGATACGAGATCAACCCAATGCCGGTCATGAAAGAAGCGATCAGCCAAACTAAGCGGACGACGGTTACGTCGATGTCGAAATACTCCGCGACGCCGAGACAGACGCCGGCAATCTTGCGCCCTTGACGCGGGCGGACCAGACGCATGCGCGCGACCGATGCGCCTAAGCGAATCCCGCAGTAGGCGCAAACCGACGCGTCGTCCTGAATCACTTTGCCGCAGTAGTTGCAATACATGGGTTCAATCCTCAGTAGAGAATACGTAATTGTAGATTAAATGTTCCTTCTTCCTGGCGGCAGCGCTCTTGCATGGACGTTAACCGAGACAATCGAGACCCCCTTACTGTAAAATTAGATGACGGGAGCGAGCCTGTATGCAGGCTGCAGAGTCTTCCCGCGCGGATTCCAGGTTGCAAGGTTGAGCACTACGTATCTGGCTTTCTGAACTATTCCATACACAATCATCCGGAATTTTCTGGATTGAACTTGCGCATCGAGATCAGGAGAAGCGAACTATGGCAGTTGGAGCGAAAATAGCAAAGACGGCAGATCGAAAAAAGGTTATGGACACCAGTAAAAGCACGGACTGTCCCAAGTGCGGCAAGACTACGCGCATTGTGAAACGAATGAAGGATCGCCAGCGCGGGGTTCCGGGCGGAATTTATATCTCTTGTTCGGCCTGCGAGTTTTTCGAAAAACTTTAGCCCTGCGGGATTTCTGCTTCAGCCGGAGAAAAGGGGACCGACTTCCCTTCTGCGGCTTTTGTTTTTGCTGAGAACGCCGAACCCTGATCAATTGGCTCGCTAGCTGGCAATCCTGGCGGAGCAACTCCCTGCTCCAATCTCAACATCCAATCGTAGCTCGACGAACCCGGAAATCGGTATTCGTTGCTGGTCGGGAGAAAAAGCAAACTTTGTCGCGAAACTACGCCATTCCGCTTGTCTTGATGGCAGCCATCATTCTGCAGTGCGCCTGCGGAGGAGGAAATAGCTCCAGCACCAGCAGCACCGGTGGAACAGGAGGCGGAGGTGGAACCAACCCAACCCCTCCACCCAATTCAAGCACTCCGACATTCGCACATGTTTTTCTCGTGATCGAAGAAAATCACAGCTTCAGCGACGTGATCGGCAGTTCCAGCATGCCATATCTGAACAGTCTGGCATCGGCTTACGGTTTGGCCATGCAGTATTACGCTGACGCTCATCCGTCCTTGCCTAATTACTTCATGTTGACCGTAGGAGCCGGAACCTCGATCACGGGCAGCGCCGGCGATGCTTATGCCGGGGTTGTGACTCAGGATAACGTGGTGCGCGCACTGACAGCCGCGGGAAAAACCTGGAAGTGTTATGCGGAGTCGCTGCCGTCGGTGGGCTACCTTGGCGGGGACACTGGAGCTTATCTTCAACATCACGTCCCTTTCGTTTATTTCTCCGACGTTCAGAACAGTCCGGCACAGGCCAGCAACGTGGTTCCCTTCACGCAATTGGCCGCAGATATGGCGAACAACAGTTTGCCCGATTATGCGTTTATCGTTCCGAACGTAAACGATGACGCGCACAACTGCCCGGCCGGGCTGAGCACCTGCACCAGCAATCAAATGCTGGCAGCTGCGGATCAATGGCTTTCCACGAATATCAGTCCGCTGCAAACCAGCATCAGCTTTCAGAATTCGCTATTGATCATCACCTTTGATGAAGCTGAAGATAGTGATACGGAACATGGTGGCGGACATGTTCCGGCGGTGATCGTAAGCTCTCTGGCAAAGGCGGGTTATCAATCCACCACGCTCTACCAGCATGAGAGCACGTTGCGGCTGATGATGGAGGGTCTGGGCGTGACGGACTTCCCAGGGGCGGCAGCTACTGCGCCGCAAATGACGGAATTCTTCAAATAGCCTGCCCGCATCCCTGAAAAGGCTTCGTGTCTCGCTGAAGTTAAGAGATGGTAGAATTTACAAGGACGCCAGTGTGAAGAATCAACGAACATTCACGGTTCTTATCGAGCGGGATGAAGAAGGCTTCTACGTCGCCACCGTTCCATCTTTACCGGGCTGTCATACGCAAGCGAAAACCCTTGATACCTTGATGAAACGTACACGCGAGGCGATTGCACTCTGCCTGGCGAACGAGGGCGTCGTTCCTTCGCTCGAACTGGTTGGGATTCAGCAAATTTCCGTATGACGCGCCTTCCCCGTCTCAAGGGAAGAGAAATCATTCGCGCTCTTGAACGCGCAGGCTTTCGGGCAGTTCGCACCAAAGGCAGCCATACTTTTCTGAAACATCCCGATGGACGGGCCACGGTTGTACCAGTGCATTCCGGCGAGATCATTGGGCCAGGTTTGATGCGGGCGATCCTACGTGATGTTGAAATGTCGATTGACGACCTGATCGAACGACCATGAAGAAGTAGCGCGAAATCGCCGCCGTCGTCTTTATACCGCGACCGTGACCGAAGTTTCCGTTCTGGTGACTGGTCGGTAGAGCGTATCCCGCTCGATGGGTTCGCGGCCGGCGGCACGGATGAGCCGTTCGAGTTCTTCGCGGCGCATCCCCTGCGGAGTGGTCGCGCCTGCATCGTGATAAATCTTCTCTTCAATTACCGTGCCATCCATGTCGTCGGCGCCAAAGCGCAGCGAAATCTGCGCGATCTTTGCAGTCATCATCTGCCAGTAAGATTTGATGTGCGGGAAATTATCGAGCACCAGACGGCTCACCGCGATCTGTTTGATATCCAGCATGCCGGTAGTTTTCGGCAGATGTTGCAGCGGCGTGTTCTCGGGATGAAAAGCCAGAGGGATGAAAGTTTGGAAGCCGCCGGTTTCATCCTGTAGAGCGCGTAACTTGAGCAGGTGATCGACGCGATCTTCGTCATTCTCGACGTGGCCGTAAAGCATGGTCGCATTGGACTTGAGTCCAATTTGATGTGCGATTTTCGCCGTATCCAACCATTGATCGCCATCGATCTTGTGATCACAGATGATATGCCGCACACGGTCGGCAAAAATCTCGGCGCCGCCGCCCGGTAAAGAGTCCACTCCCGAGGCTTTCAATTGTTCCAGCGTCTCACGAATCGAAAGCTTGGCGCGCTTTGAGAGATACGCTACCTCGACCATGGTAAAAGCTTTGAGGTGCACTTGCGGGAAGCGCTGTTTGAGGCCGGAGCACAGATCCAGGAAATATTGAAACGGAAGATCCGGATGTAATCCGCCGACAATGTGAAACTCCGTTACGGCTTCGTTGTAACCCGACGCTGCGGTTTCGAAAGCTTCGTCGAGCGCCATGGTGTAGGCGCCGGGAGAATCTTTTTTGCGTCCGAAGGCGCACAGCCTGCAGGCCGCCACGCATACATTGGTGGGATTGATGTGGCGATTGACGTTGAAATATGTCTTGTCGCCATGCATGCGTTCGCGAACGTGGTTGGCCATCCAGCCCACGGCGAGCACATCACCGCTTCGGTAGAGAGTGACGGCGTCGGCGAAATCGAGACGATGACCCGCCATCACCTTGGCGTAGACGGGCTCCAGCCGCCGATCGTCAGTTTGAAATGAGTGATGTTGTCGCGAAGCAGACATCCACTTGATGATATCGCAGGATCGACTCGGAAGTCACAGAAAGCGTTACTCTAGTGGCCCGCGATGATACGGTCCTGGATTTTGTCGTACTCGGCTTGAGGAATGACGTGTCGAGTCACCAGATCGTGGGCATCGTCATAGGGGCGCTGCGCGATAATGCGGTCGGCCTCATGATCTGTCACGCCTGGTAGGGTCAAGAGATCCTCGCGCGAAGCCTTGTTGATGTTGATGGCCTTGCTATCGTGACCCATCCCTTCCTTCACGCCTTCCACAACCGCTTTCGTGTCGCGGCGCATAGTTTC
>CAVRWS010000089.1:0-31640 GCA_963724815.1 uncultured Acidobacteriaceae bacterium | reverse complement strand
ATTGAGACAATCTTTGCATAACTTTACGAAGCCGCATCTGCGCCGATTCACTCCGGAGCCGCGACAAAATTTTACAAGTGTCGTGCCGAAACGCAGGTTATGATCCGATCAAGATGGAAGCGAACAGCCGCGCCCGGTTATGAAGGTTTCCAGTCTCCACATTCCAGCGGGTAGGATCAGGCATGGTTCCCGGTTCGTCTTTCACATTTTCCTTTTCTTACTTAATGGCGCCATGTTCTTTCCCGGCCTGTCCATCGCGCAGCAAGCTTCAGATTCAGCCCCTGCTATTGGAGTCAGGATCCTCCGCGGCCTGGTGAAGTCGGGAAACATGCCAATTCCCGGCGCCAGCGTTTCCGCCGCCAGTGCTCTCACTAGGCAGCAAATCAATACTTCAACAGATGTGGATGGCACTTATCGCCTGACGATTCCTGCCGACGGCCGCTACACGGTGCAGGTGCAGATGGCAGCGTTCGCTGCCGGCAAGCAGGAAGTAGTGTTCGATACTTCGCATCAGGATATACAAGCCAATTTTGAACTGGTTTTGCTATCGCGAGTACGCCAGGCCGCCAGCGAGCAGCGTCAAGCCACCGCGGAAAGACGTGGCTTCCAGAATCTCTCGGTGTTTCAATCTGGGTCCGGACAAGATTCCTCAAACAGCTCCATGGGCGATGTTGTTCCCTCCGGCATGCCGGTTCCCGGACTCTCATCAGATAGTGCGACCGAATCCGTGGCAATTGCCGGAAATACTTCCAACTCTTTCAACGCCATGAGCTCTGACGAAATGCAACAACGCTTCAACGATGCCCGCCAGCAAGGAGGGGGCTTCGGTGGCGGCGGTGGATTAGGTGGTCCGGGCGGTGGCCGCGGCGGAGGTTTCGGTGGCGGTGGTGGCGGAGGCGGCCCGATGATCTTCGGCCGTCGCGGTTTCGACAGCAACCGCCCCCACGGATCGCTCTATTACGGCGTCGGCGATTCGGCCCTGAACGCTTCGCCCTATTCTCTGACTGGCCAGCCGACAGAGAAACCTCCCTATCTGCAAAATAGTTTTGGTGGTTCCGTTGGCGGTCCGCTGAATATTCCCCACATCTATCACGGCGGCGCCAAGACTTTTTATTTCATCAACTACAACGGCAAGCGGGCGGAAAATCCCTTTGATCAATTCTCCACCGTGCCCACACCGCTCGAGCGTCAGGGAAATTTTTCTCAGACCACTTACAGTTCCGGAACACAAGCCGGGCCGCTGCCAGTGAGAATTTTCAATCCCGCGACAAATACCCAATATGCCAACAATACGATTCCGCAAATCAATCCCGCAGCCCAGGCTCTGCTGCAATATATTCCGCTGCCGAACTTGCCCGGCAGTTATCAAAACTTCCACTACGTAACTTCCGCCAACAGCGACAGTGACGATCTGAACATACGTGTGAACCGCAGCTTTGGCGCAGCGCCGGTGCGCGGACGCCACGGCGGAGGCCGCAATGCTCCGCGCAACAATCTCACTTTTGGTTTTCACTACCACGAATCCAGCGCCACCCTGACCAATCCATTTCCCAGCGTAGGCGGCAACACTTCGGTGCGCAGCTTTGATATTCCAGTCTCCTATACTCGCAGCATCGGCAAGCTCACCAACATCGTGCGCGCCGATTTCAACCGCAGTCGAACCCGCACCCAGAATCTCTACGCCTTCAACGACAACATTACTGGCGCGCTGGGTATCACCGGAGTTTCGTCGAATCCATTCGACTGGGGCTTGCCGAATCTTTCCTTTACAAATTTCGCCAGCCTTCAGGACACAACTCCGCAACTAAGCCGGCCTCAGACTTACACTTTCTCCGACAACGTGATCTGGAATCACGGCAAGCACACTGCGCGCTGGGGCGGAGACTTCCGGCGCGTGCAGATAAACACGGAAACGGACGGGAACCCGCGCGGCTCCTTCGTCTTCAGCGGTTTTAATACCGGGCAACTCAATGGTTCCGGAAGCCCGGTGGCCGGCACCGGATACGACTTCGCCGATTTCTTGCTCGGATTGCCGCAGCAAACTTCCGAGCAGTTCGGCCAGAGCGAACACTTTCACGGCAACTACTGGGATCTCTACGCGCAGGATGAATGGAAGATGCGTGCCAACCTGACGCTCAATCTTGGTGTGCGCTATGAATATGTTTCCCCACTCACCGAAGAAAATAATCGCATCGCAAACCTCGATCTTTCTCCGGGAGTACTGAATCCAGCTCTGGGCTTGGCTGCAGTGATGCCCATCCTTCCCGGTCAGGCGGGACCATACTATGGCCGCTTGCCGGCCAGCCTGATGCGTCCCGATCGCAACAACTTTGCCCCGCGAATCGGATTTGCCTGGAAACCATTTTCCACAACTGTGGTCCGCGGCGGATATGGCATCAACTACAACACCGGCGCCTATCAAGGCATCGCGCAGCAGCTTGCATTACAGCCGCCATTCGCCACCACTGCCACCAACATCGAGCCCTCATCGCGGCCGGCGATTCCAGAGCTCACGCTGCAAAGTGGATTTCCCCCTCCCACCGATATCACCAACGATTACGCCGTGAATCCAAACTACCGGCTCGGCTATGTGCAGATTCGCAATCTCGATATTCAGCAGCAGATTCGTCCCACCTTGCTGCTCAATATTGATTACACCGGAACCAAGGGAACTGACCTCGATATTCTCGAAGCTCCGAACCGGAACGCAACTTCGACCGCCATTCGAATTGCGGGAGTTCAAGCCTTCACCTACGAAAGTTCCGTGGCGGATTCGGAAGCGAATGCGGGATCGGTACGCTTGCGCAAGCGTTTGGCGAAAGGATTCGCCATCGGCGGTATCTATACGTTTTCGAAAGCACTGGATGATGCGTCTTCCATCGGCGCAGGGGCAACCTCCGGCTTGAACACTCCTGGATTAGGCGCGGGCGGCACCGGCGCGGGCGGCGGCGGAGGCGGCGGTTCATCGAGCGCAAGCAGCGGCTCTTCAGCTGATGCATCGAACGTCGCGCAGAATCCTTTCAATCTCTCTGCCGAGCGCGGCCTATCCAGTTTCAACCAGACGCACAAATTCACCGCGGATTATTTGTGGGAACTCCCTTTTGGCCACGACAAACGCTGGCTCACCGACAACACTCCGTGGCGCGCCATCCTTGGTGACTGGCAATGGAGCGGCGACTGGACCATCGCATCCGGCCTACCATTTACACCGCGCATAATCGGTAACATCGGAAACTTAAACGCAGGAACCAACGGCACGCAACGGCCGGACCTGGTTCACAGCCAATCCGTGAGCCTTCCGAACCCCACAGTGCGGGAGTGGTTCAACACTGCGGCGTTCGTGCTGCCCGCCGGCCCTTACGGCGATGCCCGGCGCAACAGCATCGTTGGCCCGGGCACAAAAGTTTTCGATATGGCCTTCACAAAAATTATCCCCTTGAAAGAATCGCGCCTGCTGGAATTTCGCGCGCAGTCCACCAACATTTTCAACATTCCAAATTATTCTTCGATCGATACCAGCGTGACCTCGCCGACATTTGGCCGGGTTACCGGAGTTGGGGCTATGCGAGCATTTACCATGACCGGACGTTTTCGCTTCTAATGAAATGCTGAGAGGAAGATTATCCAAGAGGAAGATTTCTGGGAGCAGGATTCTTGATGAGGTTCGCCATGGGTTCCACGACAAGCCGGTTCATCGATAAAGCACTCGCGCTGCTGCTGGTGCTCGTGCTCCTTTGTCCGTCTCTGCCTTCGCAAGAGCAATCGGATTATGTGATTCACGTGCAATCGGATCTCGTGCTCGTGAATGTCACGGTGCGGGACAAGAGCGGAAAATTCGTTCAGGGCCTGAAGCCGGAAAACTTCACCATCCTCGAAGACAATAAACCGGAGAAGGTCGTTTCTTTTGACGTGGAAAACGTCGACGCCGTCCCGCCCCCGGATGTAACTCAGGCCAAGCCGCTGCCAGCGCCAACTACAGGGCAGACGAATCCGGCTCCCGCTGCCACGAACGTAGCCGCCCAGCTCACGGCGCAGTTCAAAGATCGCCGTCTGATTGTTTTATTTTTCGACCTCTCCGGCATGGAACCCGACGAAATCGATCACGCGGTCACGTCAGCCGAACACTACGTCGATACTCAGATGGCGCCAGCGGATCTAGTTTCGATTGTTTCGCTGGGAAGTTCGCTGCTGGTGAATCAGGATTTCACCACAGATCGCGCGCTGCTGAAGAAACAGTTAGACCAATTCAGTTCCGGCAGCGGCCAGGGATTCGAGGAAGGCACAACAGGAACTACCGAAGGAACTCCAGACACAGGTCAGCCATTCACAGCCGACGACACCGAATACAACATTTTCAACACTGACCGGCGGCTGGAAGCTTTGCGCTCCGTGGCGGAAAAACTCTCCTACGTTCAGCAGAAAAAGTCACTGATTTATTTTTCCAGCGGCATGGATCGTACTGGCATTGAGAACGAGTCGGAATTACGCGCCGCCGTAAACGCCGCAGTCCGTTCCAACCTCGCGATTTACACCATGGACATGCGTGGCCTGCAGGCGCTGGTGGCAGGCGGAGAAGCGCAAAATGCCAGCCTGCGCGGCGTTTCTGCGTACTCGGGACAGTCCACGCTGAATGCCTTGAACTCGAATTTCACCACGCAGGAAACATTGGTTACGCTGGCCAGCGACACCGGCGGTCGCGCGTTTCTCGATTCCAACGACTTCACAAAGATTTTTCGCGGCGTGCAGCAAGACACATCAACCTACTATCTGCTCGGCTATCACAGCACAAATCCCGCGCGGAATGGCCGTTACCGTCGCATCGTTGTGAAGATGAATGTTCCCGAGGTGAAAATCGATTATCGCCGCGGCTATTACGCGCCAGCGGATTATCAGCATTCCACAAAGGACGACAAAGAGCGGCAGCTTGAAGAGGAACTCGCTTCTGATTTGCCGGCGACGGATTTGCCTCTGTATCTCGGCGTCGCTTACTTCCGTCTGGAGAATAATAAATTCTTCGTCCCCATTTCACTGGTTGTTCCAGGATCGCAGATTCCGTTCGTCCGCAGCAGTGACCGCGACAAGGCTACGCTCGATGTCATTGGAATGGTGCTCGACAGCGAACATCATCCGCTGAACCGAATTCGCGATACCGTGAAACTCGCGGTCAATACGACATCCGAGGTGCGAAAAAAGAATGTGCAATATGACACCGGGATGAGCCTGCTGAGCGGCAAGTACCACCTGAAGTTTGTGGTGCGCGAGAATCAGACCGGACGCATGGGATCGTTCGAAGCCGATATCGAAGTTCCTGACTTGAAATCACAGCCGCTCAAGATGAGTTCAGTCGTGCTCGCCAGCCAAACTCAAACGGCAAAGAAAGGTACGAATCTGAATCCCCTGATTCGCGACGGTTCGGAGATTGTTCCGAACATCACGCATGTCTTCTCGGCCAACCAACATCTACTTCTTTATTATGAAGTCTACGAGCCCGTGCGGCCCTCTGTCTACGGATTCCGCCAGAAGCCGGAGCGGCCAAGCCCGGTATTCGGCTCCTGACCAACGTCGCATTCTTTCAGGGGAAAGCAAAAACCTACGAAAGTTCGCTGGTGGAAGTAACGGAACTGAACGCGCGCGAACGCAAGGCTGCTGTATTCCAGTTAGACGTGCCGCTCACGTCACTCAAGCCGGGATTCTATACCTGCCAGGTAAATGTGATCGACGATGCTGGCGGACACTTTTTGTTTCCACGGCTTGCGCTGTTAATCCGCACCGAACCGAAAAGCTGAAAGCTAGTCCGCCGCCATCCCCTGCGCCTCGCACTCAACTTGTAGCGGCTGAGCAAGCTCAACCTCGGAAGCCGCCTGCCCGCGCAGTTCCGCTTCCAGCGCCGCCAGTTGAGCCTCAATGTCTTCCGCGGCTTTGCGCTTGCGGATCACTTCTTCGCGATACCGCCGCAGGAAATAATCGATGGTCTCGACCCGAATCCTGATCGACCCCGAAGGCTTGTTTTCGTCCAGATCCTTGAAGCAAAAATATGGCGTCCCCGATTGTTCGATAATGCCTTCGATCACGCCATATATCGGCGCATCGTGGCCGCACTTGAAGCTGGAGATTTCCAGTGCCACCAGATTGGGATGCCGCGCCGTGAATTTCGCTGCCCACACTTTGTGGTTCGTGCTGCAGGAATAAGAATTCTTCCACGCATCCGTGATATCCAGCGGATGACTGATCACTCCCGCGCGCACTTCTTCTCCGAATAAGCGCTCCAGCATGTCTTCATCCAGCGGCAGCGTGTTCTGCGAGAAAATCGGATACCCCAGCTTCTGGAATTCCTCCATGATTTCGTGATTCAATCCGGGATCATGATGATACGGACGCCCCAGCATGACAATACCAATACGATCTTCGCGTTCCAGTTGATCGAGAACCTGGCGAGCGCGCTGGCGAATACTCGCTTCATAATCTTCCAGCGCCTTATAACCAACTTCAACCGCGCGATCATTCTCTTCCTGCGATAAGCCGAGAATTGGCTCCCACGCCTGCAACATTTGATGAGCAAACAATTTGCGGTCTGCAAAGTTGAGCACCGGATTCAGATACTTCACATTGTGTTCAGCGAAGACGTCGTTCTCTTTGGTAAATGCAGCCTTCACCGTTTCTGGTGTTGCAGTCACAGTTGGGCACGCGTTCGCCCCCACAATTTTCACCAGCGGAGAAGAAAGCACATCGTACATCGGGAAGAAAATCACATTCAGCGGCTTCTTGCGATGTTTCTCCTGGATCAGGTTGTAGACGTGCGAAATGCCGATCTTCGCTGGGAAGCAGGGATCGATCGCCCCGCGGCTCGCGCCTGCGCGATACAGATCAGAACTGGTGTAATCGGAATAAACGATATTTTCCGGCTGCACGCCCAGGCTTTCCAGATATCCATTGAACAGCGGTGCGTAAGTGTAAATATTCAGCACGCGCGGAATGCCCACACGAATCTTCTTGCGGCTCTGCATGAGCGGAATACGTTCCTTACCTGTCTTCTTCCAGAATGTGGTCGTCGGAATCGGATCAGCCACGCTCTTCGCATTCACCGGACGAAAAACCTCATGAGCGGCGAAATCGACGAAGTTGGGATACTTATCTTTAATCTCGTCAATCCCCGCCTTAATGTCCTTCATGTCATTGATATCTTCGACCAAACCTTTTTCGCAGGTCGCGATAATCAGGCGCTGCTCACCGTGCATGAGCGGAACCTTGGTGACTTTTTGGATCGGCACAAACGCCAGATCGTCTTTGGGCGCGGTACGAATGTCAATGAAAGTGCGTAGGCAATTGTTCTTGCAGAAATTGCAGCGCGTGGCTTCATTGCGGGTGGTTCGGTATTGAATTTTACGAACCGCTTCTAATCCTACGAACGACGTTTGCAATCCCTTGCGCCACAGGCGCAGAGACTCAACCGCCGCTCCGATCGCCCCCGATTCACCGCAGAATTCGTGAACGATAATTTCCGGCTTCTTGCCGGCCGCGCGGAAGCTGTTGTGAATGAAGTCGACTTCCGCCTTCACCACTGCCATATTATTTTGCGTTCCACCTTGCAGCACGAAACGCGTTCCCAGCGCGGCGAGATTAGGAATACTGGCTACATAGAGAAATACGTTCTTCGGAAGCACCGCCGCCAAGCCCGCAAGAATCTCTTCCGCCCGCCAGCCCTGCCGCTGGAAATTCACGATATCCGATTGCATAAACACGGCGCAGCCGTAACCGAAAACCGGCATCGACTTCGCAGAGAAAGCCAGATCGGCATATTGCTCGACGCCCAACCCAAAGCCTTCCGCGGTTGATTGCAGAAAATATCCGTTGCCCGCCGAGCACTGCGTATTTAGTTTGAAATCCTTCACGCGACCGTTGTGAAGAATAATAATTTTGATATCCTGGCCGCCCACATCGACGATCACATGCGGATCGTCGTAAAATTTCAGCGCCGATTCCGTGTGAGCCACGGTTTCCACCAGCGCCACGTCCGCGTGCAAAACATCCTTCAAGATATCCTTCGCGTATCCGGTTGTGGCAACCCCTAAAACTTCCAGCTTTGCCTTTTGCGCTTCCACCTGACCGCGCAGGTTCTCGAACATCTCAATCGTGTCCTGGATCGGATTTCCATTCGAAAGCTGGTAAGCCTTGCAGAGAATGTCGCCCTTCTCGTCGATCAATACGGCCTTCGTCGAAGTCGAACCGCCGTCGATGCCAATGAACCCCGCAACGGTCTGGTTCGTGTTGAACGCTGCTGGCGTAAATTTCTTGCGCCGGTAAGAGACTTTGAATTCGTCGAGCTCCGTATCAGTTGTGGTCAAACCTTTGGCGCCCGATTTGGCCTTCTCTTCCTGGCGTCCATAATCGATGTAGTGCACCAGCTTTTCGTATCCCTGGTAGCAGCCCACGCAATCTTCTTCGCTCTTGCCAAATTCAATCGCGCCCATCGCCGCAAAGTACTGCGCGTTCTGCGGAACTTTAATTAGATCTTCTGGCTTTGCTCCGTCAGGAATCGCGACCTTGCGCTCCTGCCACATGCGCGGAATATTCGCCTGCCACGCTTCGCGCATGCCTTTAATAAAACTATTCGGACCGCCCAACAACAATACGTGCGGCCGCAGCGTATGCCCGCGGGTAAGCACACTTAAATTCTGCAGAACGATTGCCTCAAACAACGAAGCCATCAACTCATCCGGCGGCGTTCCAACTTTCTGCAGGCCGTTAATGTCCGTCTCGGCGAACACGCCGCATTTCCCGGCAACCTTGTGCAACTTGATTCCGTGATAGCCCTGCAGCGCCAGCTCCGCCACCGGAATCTTCAATTTCGCATTGATCTTGTCAATCACCGCCCCGGTGCCGCCGGCACACTTGTCATTCATCGACGGGATTTTTTTCTTGCGGCCCGTCTCCTCATCATCTTTGAAGACGATGATCTTCGCGTCCTGACCGCCGAGTTCAATCACGGAATACACTTCGGGATGCATCTTCTCGACGGCGAGCGAGACAGCCGTAACTTCCTGTACGAACTTCGCGCCAATCTGATCGGCGATGGCGCCGCCTCCAGAGCCGGTCATGAACATACGTGTGTTATGCCGGTTGATGCCGACTTCTTTTTCCATCCGCCGCAAGAACTCCAGCGACTTCTCCGGCTGCTTGGTCTCATGCCGCTGGTAGTCCTGCCACAGGACTTTGTCGGTCGCCGCATCCACCACCGTAGCCTTCACCGTCGTCGAGCCCACGTCGAGCCCCACCATGAACTCGGTGTGATGATCGTGCGGCTTTTGCGGCGGCAGTGGAGCTATTTGCAGGAGCTGGGGTTTAGGCGTTTCGTGCAGATGATCGTGCATCGTCTCTCCGATAACTGGCCAGAAGGTTGCTGGATCGTTCTTGGCTGTGCTGACCGCTGTCTCGCTCGAAAACCAATTCTCAAACGAGACGGCGGCCGCAGTTTTCTTACGCTGCGCTCGGCACTGCAATTCCCGGAACCCGCGAACGCTTCTGCCACAGCGTCCTCTTATCCATGCGATCGCTCACATGCAAAATAAACTGTGCTGCGGTTCCCGCCACGCCCTCGCGATGGGGTACGTGATAAAACGGCCGGCGTAGTTCCGGATGTTCGGCGATGTACTCCCGAATCTCATCCATACTTTTTCCAGTCGACTTTAAACATTGATCGAATTCGGTCTTCGCCTTTACCTTGGCCTCGCCCAGCGCCATCTGCACCCGGCTGTGCGCGTTCACTTCGCCCTCGCCGGAAGTTTCGATCGGCAGGAAAATCATGTCCTTAAATTTATTGACCACCGCCGATTGCACGCCATCCGACTGTGAAGACGGCATGCAGCCAAACGGCTTCAGCGCCAGCACCATATGGCACAGCTTATGCACGGTGTAATAAACATTCTTTCCCACTTCAAGGTGCCCCTCACCACCCCGCGCGAACTGGTTGTAGAAAGGATGGGCCATTTCCGCCAACTCAGTTTGCGGCACTAGATGGTGCGTAATCCCACCCATGTTCTTGATGGTGCGGTGATAAAAATATTTCCAGGCGCGCTCACCGAAGCCAATGCCCCAAAGCTTCTTGTGCAAGCCGATATAGTTCGCGAAATTCTTTTTCACTTCGTACCATTCCGTATTGCGGTGCGGACGGTTCACCGGCCACTTCGCGATCGCGTGCGCTTTCGCCTGATACATCAGGTAAGCTACCCAGGTTGCAATCGGCTCCACTATCACCTGCGCGCCTTCGCGCTCCAGAAAATCGAACATGTGGAAGTTGCCGTCACCTTCCGTAATCTGCGCCCAGAATTCGCCCGTGATCTTCACCACCGGCTTCACTTTTGTGCGGTCGACCTCGATGCGATTCACCCGCTCCCTCGCGGTGTGCAAGGCATTCAGATAGTCCTTGCCCCACATGTGCTCGTGCATTTTTCCAAACACGTTTGCGGTATTTCTCAGCACCTTGTTGCTCTTGAATTTTGGCTTGAGCCAATTCGGCGCACGCTCCTCAACCTCAAATGAGTCGCGACTCCTCAGGTCTTCACACAGCCCATCGACCATTTCGCGGAACACGCGATCGGTCTCGCCCTTAGTCACCTCAAACGGACGGATCTGATAGATCATGTCGTTAATCACGTCTCCGAGATGCATCGCGTTCAACATCCCGAACCCAAAGTCGATCGTAAATTTCAGTCCGGGCTCGCCGGAAGCTGCCTTAATTCCGTCACTATCTTTGAACAACAGCACGCGGAATCCATCGAAGCCGGCATTTTTCAATGCGAAGCGATACTCAGCTTCATACATGCCGAAGCGGCAAGGGCCGCATGAGCCGGCGGTGAAGAAAACGTAGTTATTCAGAATCTTATCGCGCGACAGTCCTTCCTTCTCCAAGAACTGTAAATACTGCACCAGATTGCCCACGGTGAAGTAAGTCGGATTGCACTGCCCGTTGTTGCCGAACTCTTTGCCGGTTTGGAAGGCCGCGACATTCGGCACAGGCAACTTCTCGCAGCGATAACCGCAGCCCTGAAAGACAGCGCGAATCAAGTCTTCGTGCTTCCAAGTGAAGCCGCCAAACAGAATCGTCACCCGATCCCGCTCCTCGGCCTTGAACGCCCGCTCTACAGGACGATGAAAATGTGTGGGCTGGTCCAAGCCAGCGATCTTGCGCAACCTGCTGCGTTCCGCCTCCAGGCGCTGTTTGATTTCCTGGTCACTGTCGATTTGCACGAGATTGGTAGCCATTATCTTTCCTCCGGCATATGCGGTGTTTTGAATTGTGGCGAGAGAGTGCGGACCCCGCCGCATTGAACAAACTGTCTGTTGAACAACTCTGGAGAAGCT
Organism: uncultured Acidobacteriaceae bacterium; assembly: GCA_963724815.1. Taxonomy (GTDB): domain Bacteria; phylum Acidobacteriota; class Terriglobia; order Terriglobales; family Acidobacteriaceae; genus Sulfotelmatobacter. Next base: position 20,282 of record CAVRWS010000089.1, on the reverse strand, counting down.
ACAGCTGCGAGAAGGTAGTGGTGCAGCGCAGAAGAATGCGTGTGCCCAGCTTGATCAGTGCGGAAGCTGCGATGCAAAGCCACCAGAAACTCCTGCTAAAGTAAAAAGGAGGTTCGATGTATACCGGCCGGCGAGTGCCGATCAGTATCGAATCTCGAGGCCCTGGTCGAACAACAAAATTTTCCATTCCCGCCTATCGCAAGCGGAAACGCCCCGGTTTGCAAGACCCGATACCGTCACCAGAAGCTGGCACTCACTTCGTGGAAACTACGGGCAGCCTGCTCAAGCACGACATTAAATTCTTTGTAGCAGAAGGCGAGCCTCGATTCAAGTCAGGAAAAAGCCTTAGGCGCAGAAATTTTTTCGATAGCAGCCGCGCATATCATTGCAGGGAAGAGCGCTGGACCGGGCAGTTATTCATATTCCCTTTTTGTTCGCTATAATGCTGCATGAATTTTGCCGCCGATCTTCGTCATGGCCTGGCTGATCGTGCTCAGAAATACGCCGCAGCACAAAATCTGCCACATTCGCTCAGCTATGGCGCGCTTCCGGTAACATGCTTTGCCCCCTACGCCGCTGACTTGCGGCACGGAAATTTTCTGCCCGAAAGCTACAAGGCCATCCTCACGAATCCCGCGTGGAAAAAACGCCTGGCCAAGGTTCATACGCAGGGACGCCGCTGCCTGCCCGCCACTGCGCGCGGACGCTGGATGGAACTCGATGCTTGCACCAGTTCAGACGCCCTGCTCATGAATATTTTCTGTTACCCCGGCACACTGCGGAGCCGTCAGCTTGCCGCGCTATTGGCGGCCGAACCGTGGGCTCACGCTTCCTTTGGATACAAAGCTCGCGTACCTCTGCTGAACGGCAGATTTGATCGCACGGAAGTTGATCTGCGCTGGGGCAACTTGCTGATTGAAGCCAAACTCACCGAGAGTGACTTTCAAGCTGCCAGGAAAGAAGTTCTCTCGGACTATCGGGATTTCCGGGATGTGTTCGACTCGCGTCAACTGCCGCAATCCTCTACACACTATCTCTGCTACCAGTTGCTCAGAAATGTGCTTGCCGCTTATGCGCTGCAATGTTCGTTCTGCGCTCTAATCGACGACCGCCGGCCAGACCTTAAAGACGCATGGTATGTCGTGATGATGTGCGTGAAGCCGGTCGAACTGCGCACCAGACTGAGAATCGCAACCTGGCAGGAAGTTGCGCAAGTCGCTCCCCGAAAGCTGCAAACTTTCCTGGCCGCAAAGTACGGCATCGGAAATTGCTCGACGAATCCCTATTGACGACGAAGAGCACGAAGGATCACGAAGCCTCCTTGGCAGGCTTTTCCTTCGTGGTACTTCGTGCCCTTCGTGGTTGAGACTCAAAATTCGATCACCACGAAACGCGCCTGCGGGCCGCAGCCTAGTGATAACGCAAATATCCCAATCCAACCCTTAAATGATGATGCAGCGCATCGGGCACGCAAACCGCGAAGCAGAGCCCCAGCAGCCCCTGCGCTAAGCCGAGCGCCCACAAATTGCGATAGCGTCGAAAAAGCACGCACGAAGCGATGCCCCACACCAGCGTGGCCGTCGCGAGCGTGAGATTCGGCAGGTGCGCCCCTGCAAAAAGTACGCCGGAAGTTATCACCGCGGCACTTTCACTGCGAACCAGACCGAGCAAACGGTCCATCACAAAATCCTGCAAAAGAAACTGCTGGTAAATCGTCCACAGCACATACCCGGAAACATGCGCGAAATCGGCTTTGTAGTGCGCATGCAACGTGCCAATTCTTGCCGCGGTGAAAATGCTGGCTGCCGCAAGCGCAACTGCCGCAGGCAATATCCACGCCGAAGCGAGAAGCCCGCGCCAGCCCAATCCAAGTTCATCACGGCTCGGGCGGCGCGACAGCACCAGCAACAAAGTCAGCAGCAAAGCAATCGGAGAGAGTATGTGCTGCCAGTGCTCCGGCGACCAGATGATTCCGACGATCACTCCGTAACCGACGATCAACTCAATAAGGTTGCGCACTGCGACTGAAGTGAACGCGTGGCATGGTTTGTAAGATCAGGCCGAAATTTCCGGCGTGGCATCGAGCAGGCTGCGAGTATAAGGATGCTGCGGCCGCTCCGTTATCTGTTCCGTCGCGCCGACTTCCACAATCTTGCCGCGGTACATCACAGCAATGCGCGTCGAGAGATAACGCACCACCGGCATGGAGTGGGAGATGAACAAATAAGTCAGCCCAAAGTCGCGCTGCAACTGCGCCAGCAGGTTAACGATCTGCGCCCCCACGCTGACGTCAAGGGCAGAGACGGGTTCGTCGGCAACAATAAATTTCGGACGCACCGCCAGCGCCCGGGCAATTCCGATCCGCTGCCGCTGCCCGCCGCTGAACTCGTGGGGAAACCTCCGCAGGATCGATTCATCCAGTCCCACGGCGCGAAGCAATTCGACCACGCGTCCGCGAACCGAATCTTTCACACTTCCGTGATCCTGCCCAAGCCCGCGCCCATACCCATGAATGCGCAGCGGCTCTGCGATGATCTCCTCGACCCGGAATCGCGGATCGAGCGACGCGAAAGGATCCTGAAAAATAATCTGCATATCACGGCGTAGCCTGCGCATTTCGCCATGGCGGGCGCTAAGCAAATCGCGGCCCGCAAAGCGAATGCTGCCTGAAGTGGGCTCGATCAAGCGCAAGATCAATCTGCCGAGCGTGCTTTTTCCCGACCCGGATTCGCCCACCAGCCCAAGCGTTTCGCCCGCCTCTATGTCGAGCGAGACATCGTCAACCGCGCGCACCTCGCCCCCTCTGCGTTTTCCTCCCAACGCAGAATCGCCCTGAGAATAAATCTTGGTCAAATTGCGGATTTCGACAAGTGCCATTCGCTACCCTTCGAGGATCAACTTTTTCATACGTTCAACAACCAGACCGACTCGCTGCTGGCTTGCGGAATCCGGTAGCAGGTGGCCGGGGAGGGCTTCGATAAAGTCGCGATTGGATAGTAGACCCCGGAAGGCATCGCTCAGATACTTCCGCAGGTCTACCAGAGAAATACGAGCTTCGTCCACCAATTCGGCTCGTCCATCGACGACGGTCACAATGTCTTCTAGATCGTGGCTCATGCGAAAGTCGTTCTTGCCACGTCCGCGAAAGGCCCCAACTTAGTGGCGAGAAAATACGGCGCCGTAACTACACGAATTTCGAGTTGGCCGATCGCGCGGGTCTGGGAATTTTCCAAGGCAGGACGATACCAAGGGTTAGTAAATCCGAGAACAGAGATGTCTGTTGGCATCAAGTCAAGAATCAGGTCTCCACTCATCCAACGGCAAATCGGATTCCCCTCAGAATGAGGTTGGTGGAAACCGAGCTCGCGGAGCCGACCCTCAAGGAGGGTGAAATCTACGTAGGAACTCGCTGCGGCAATTGCGTCCACATCAAGCGTCGGTCGAACGGGCGAGGCAGCAGGATCGGTGAGAAGCAATCCGGTCACACAGCCACCGACGAATGCGATTTCGCCCAAAAGAGGTTTCAGCTTCTCGGCCGCTGCAACCAGGAGCGCCAGATTCGGGTTTGATTGAGGCAGGTTCACCGCGAGTCGATTTTGGCGGTCAGTTCGCGAATGGCGATTTCGCGTTCGCGCGCACGTCCCTCGCGAATTGCATCGACCAAGGCTAATAGTTCGTAAAGCTTCGGATCGCGCATCGCTGCTTCTGGAACATTTTTGTAAAGCGGAGAAAACGCGACACCACGGACTGAGCCTGCTGCGTGAGGCCACACAGGCGGGAGCGGAAAGTCCTGAGAAAAATGTCGATTTAGCGGGGGGGCCGCTTCTGCAGTGGGAATGCCACGAGTTGGAGCGCCGCGTTCAACCGGAAAGGCATACTTTACACCATGGATGAGGAACTCTTTGAGATTGCCTCGGTTGGGGGAGGGGAGTACGGCTTGCCGATCTCGCGAGGACTTCGCCCCTCTAGCGAGACGGGCTCGCGGCGCGATTGCCGCAAAATCTAATAAACGAGAAGTTTGCGCACGATCAACAGACGCAAACACATGGCTGGCGCTCATCCCCAGTTCTTCTCCAAGTTTTGAGTAACTCCATGGACTGCTCCCCCTGGCCAGCAGTTTAAGGACAATTACGACGTCTTGAGGTCGGAGATCCATCCTCATTCTCTATTCAAGAATAGAGAATATCACTATTAATGACGAGGAACAAGCTATCTCCAGTGCCGTTCTTTGTTCAAGAATAGAGAATGTTTAGCAGCTACCCTCCCGCAATCATGGGCACCGCCGCCAGCGCGGCCACTAGCCCGATAAACCGCCAGCGGGTGAAATGTTCCTTCAGAAATACGCGGGCCAGCAACACTGTGACTGCCGGATACAAAGAAGAGATAACAACCGCTTCGTCCAACCGCCCGGTCTGGCTTGCCCGCACGAAGAGGATCGTGCCGATCGAGTCGATGCAGCCCGTGAGTATCCCCCAGCGCACGCCTGCCGCGGTAATGTCGCTGAAATTTCTTTGCAGCAGGACGATCACACCCGTAATCAGCAAGCCGCCAGCTCGAGTAAATGTCGCAATCCAGAATGCCGATCCGTCCCCAGCCTGGCGCACGCACAAATAGAATCCGGCAAAGCCGGTTCCCGCGAGCAAAGCGAGCCCAATCCCCTCAGGAGTATTGCCGTCCTCCGCCCGCGTGATCAACCAGAGCCCAGCCGCGGCCAGGAAAAATCCGATCATCGGAATTCGTCCCGGCAGTCCTTCCGTGACCATGCCAAAAACGGTTGGAATCGCCGCGCTCAACACTGCGGCCACGGGCGCGGTCAATCCCATTCTTCCCGTGGAAAGCGCACGATAGAAAATTGCCAGAGCGCCACCACCACAAGCCCCGCCCGCCAGCACCCACAGCACGCTTCGTCCCGAAGGAAATTGCGCATGAGTCGATGAGGCCAGCGTTCCCACCAAAACCAGTCCACCGAGGTTCACCACCGTGGTAAATAAAAACGCATTGGCCCGGCGAGTGGCGTAGCCACCGAGAAAATCGCTGGTCCCCCACGCCAGAACCGCAGCCATGCCGTAAACGGCGGTCGTGAATTGAGGTGTGGCAGCCACGAATGAGGAGGGTAACACGCGATGGCAGGTGGCAGTGCTTAACCTGAACGTTCATTCTTTGCCCAGACTGACTGCCTTCGCGTGATAAAATCTGCCCAAGTATCTAGTTGTATTTCTCTGAGAGCCCAGGCTTGATTGAACTAGCACCTTCGATTCTTGCGGCGGACTTCGCCCGTCTTGGCGAGCAGGTGCGTGCCGCTTGCCAAGGCGGAGCCAGCGCTATCCACGTCGATATCATGGACGGCCATTTCGTCCCGAACCTTACCATTGGTCCGCCGGTGGTCAAGTCCTTGCGCAAGGTAACTAAGTTGCCCCTCGATTGCCATTTAATGATTGAGAATGCGGACGAATTCATTCCGGCTTTTGCCGAGGCTGGCGCCGATTGGATTTCAGTCCATCAGGAAGCCTGCCGGCACTTGAATCGCACGCTGCACCTGATTAAGAACCATAATTGCCTGGCCGGCGTCGTGATTAATCCTGCCACGCCCGTGGATACTCTCACCGAAGTGCTCGACATAGTGGATTATGTGCTGGTAATGTCAGTCAATCCCGGCTTTGGCGGACAAAAATTTATTCCCGGCGCGCTGCACAAAATGCGCCAGCTAACTGAAATCCGCAGCCAACGCGGTCTGGCCTACCGCATCGAAGTAGATGGCGGCGTGGCTCATGACACGGTAGCCGACGTCGTGCGCGCCGGTGGAGAAATTCTAGTGGCGGGCAACGCCGTGTTCGGCAGCGGCGATCCAACAAAGAACGCAGAAGCATTGCTCAAGGCAGCGAACGAAGCGATGCTGCTGAAAGTCTAAGCACTTCCCATTGCCGATCGCCAATTTTCGATTGCGAAACGTTCCAATCGGCAATTGGAAATCGGCCATTGGCAATCCTTGATCTGAGGTCTTATGTCGCGTCGAGTTCCGATCATCGCAGTATTGGGCATCCTGCTTATCATTACGTCCGCGTGCACGAATAAAAAGTCCGTGAACCCGCTGGCCAACGTGGGCTCGAAGCAGCCGGATAAAGTCCTGTTCGACCGCGCCATGGACGCGATGAAGCACAACCGCTTCGACGTGGCTCGCATGACTCTGCAGACCCTGATCAATACCTATCCCGATTCCGAATACATCGCGCGCGCCAAACTGGCGGTCGGCGATTCCTGGTACGCCGAGGGCGGGACCGCATCCCTGGCGCAGGCCGAGCAGGAATATCGCGACTTCGAGACTTTCTTTCCTAACATGCCGGAAGCCGCCGAGGCCCAGTTGAAGATCGCCAACATTCAATATCAGCAGATGGAGAAAGCCGACCGCGATTTCACCCACGCCAAGCGCGCGGAGGACGAATACCGCAACCTGATCATGCAGTACCCGGACAATCCCAAACTGGTGAAAGAAGGCAAAGAACGTCTGCTGGAAGTGCAAGAAGTGCTGGCCGAGCGCGAGTTTGAGATTGGAAAGTTCTATTACCTGCGGATGTCCTATCCCGCATCCATTGCCCGCCTGAAGACGCTGGTAGAAAAATATCCTTTGTACAGCCGGGCCGATGAAGCGCTTTTTACCCTGGGTCAGGACTACGAAGGCCAAATGGCTCAGCTGCGCCTCCGCCCCACTTGCGTTAAGACCAGCCCGCAACCCGGCTGCGTCGGCGAGCAAATTAAGGCGAACATGATCGAAGAACTCACCAAGCAGGCAGCCGGAGCCTATTCGCAGATCATTACGCGCTATCCAGTCATGGATCGGGGCGATGACGCCAGGAAACGGCTCGTGGCTTTGCATCAGCCAGTCCCGCGACCCACCAAGGCGGCGCTGGCACAGAACCGCAGGGAAGATGAAAGCCGCCGTGAAAGCACCACTGTGACCCGGTTGATGAGCGTGGTAAAGAAAGGTCCTGACGTAGATATGGCGGCAAAGGTGGGCGATCCCACTTTGGTCGATCCCACGCCGGTCGCAGCCAATCAGGAGACCATCAGAACCACCCGCGAAGCCATGGGTCTGCCCACCGGTGACCACAGCTTGAGCGTGGAAGCGGTCGGCACCGGAACTCCCGGCGCTAATGAGCCGGCTCCGCGATCCGATTCGCCTGCTGCGCCCGCCAACGCCGATCCTTTTGCCCGAACCGACACTGCTGCCGATCCCAACGAGCTCAAGCCCACGGCGCCGGCCAACGAGAAACCCAGTGGCGCGCCCGATCCCAATGAATTGACTCCCGCTCCGGGTGCGCCGACCGCAGCCAGCAGCCAACCAGCTCCTCCGCCAGTCCAGGTCAACGAGATTCAGTCGGGTCAGGCGAACTCGAGCACTTCTCAAACTGCAGGTGCGGATGCCAGCTCCAGCCTGGCCACTGATAAAGATATTTCCAGCAGCAAGAAAAAGAAGAAGAAGGGATTGAAGAAAATCTTGACCTTCTGACGCAGGTGTTCCGTCGTCAGAGATTTATTCCAGGATTTCTCTGGATCACCTTTAACAAAAGATTTCGCGAGATCAAGCGCCGCTCAGATGGGAGAGTTGCCTTCATCCCTTCTGCGCTGCAGGTTTTTGCAGCTTCTCAAGAGCGGTACGGAGTGTTTCCAGACGATCGCGTCTGCGCTGATGCTCAGCTCTCGCTTCCAAAGTGACGTCTTCGCCGAGCTCCCAATACAAAGAGTTAGCGGAGTGGATGGAATTCATCTCCGACACCAATTCTGCGATGTTGGTCTGTCCAGGCTTGAATTTCATAAGCCCTGCCGGTGGGTCGGATTGGCCTTCTCACGGCCCTTTAGTTGCTCAATCGTACTCTTCGTTTCAACTTCTGAAGTAAAGATTTTGTAAAATGGAAGATTAGCCTATTGATTACCAAAGTCTCAGACTCGCGGGTTTTCCCGGGATAATCCCATCTATGTCCACCTTCCTTGGGACGCACTAGACGCTGACCCCTGGTAACCGGGTAACCTCCCGTCTGATCATTGACTTACATCTTCAGCCGGGTTACCTTCGCGATATCTCCCCTCAGAAGAGGAAAAATTTCTTTGGCCCGGAAGATACTGCTCGCCGACGACAGCGTGACCGCCCAGAATATGGGGCGCAAAATCCTCGCGGATGCGGGCTACGAGGTCATTACCGTCAATAACGGCTCCGCCGCCCTGAAAAAAATCGCCGAACTGAAACCCGATCTCGTAATTCTTGACGTTTACATGCCGGGCTACAGCGGCCTCGAAGTTTGCCAGCGTCTCAAGGAATCGCAGGACTCGTCGCGCATTCCGGTGCTCTTAACCGTCGGCAAGCTGGAGCCTTTCAAGCCCGAAGAGGCGCACCGCGTGCGGGCGGAAGGTTTTATCGTCAAGCCATTTGAAGCCAGCGAACTCCTCAGCGCTTTGTCGAAGCTCGAAGATAAAGTGGTGCCGCGCGCCGAGCCCTCCAAGCCTGGACGTTTCGCTCGCGCCATCGCTGCCGCCGAGGAGTCTTCCCGAATCACTCGCAATGACAATGATACTTCCGCTGATAGCGGCTGGAAGAGCCGTATCGCATTTCCCCACGAAAAAACTGCGGAGGAAAAAGTTGCCGAGGAAGACTCTACCTATAATCCCGTGAATCGTGATCTCCGCACGGTGGTGGAACGCCCCGCGGAGAAAGCTGCAGAGCAGGCCGCCGCTATGCCGCACTCAACAGCCAATGCGAGTCTGGATGTCGCCGCCCTGGCTCCGCCTGGTTTTCCCCAGGATGTAACTCCGGAAGAAGTTGCCGCAATCGCAGCCGCCGCTGCTCAGATCCAGATGGCTACCGCCATCCGCGACGAGCAATCAACTCCTCCCGCTGAAAGCACGATAGAGAGTTCGGTCGCTAGCCCCGAAAAAACTTCAGCCGAGAGTTCCGAAACAGCCGACCGGCCTGCTGGTCGCGCCGATGATATCTCGCACGAAACTCAGTCTGCCTCAGTTCCCCTGAATGCGGAAGTACGGGCGGAAGCAGCTCCAGAAGACGTTTCTTCAGAGGAATCGCAGGACTCGCCCGTAACCATGGCGGCCGCAACTCAATTCGCAGCCGCTGCTGATGGAAACGCTTCGCGATGGACCGCTGTGGCCGTTGCGCTGGATACCGACGAGGCGATGCTCTCTCTCGAGCAGGAAATGCAGAAAGCCTATGCCGCTTTCGTGGCCGAGGAAACTGCTCCCGCGAATGAGACCGCCGAATTTGCGTTTTCGCAGAATCCTCCCGCAGCCGCAGAAGCTCTCTCAGGGCCGCAAGCGGAAGCGGTTTCCAGTTCAGAATCCGTTCCGTCGCCTCAACCTGAGCCCGTCGCAAGTTCAGATACATCAAACACCGAGCCCGCGCCTGCATCGCAACCCGACGCTGAACCCACCACTTCCCCCATCCATGCCGCCGTCGCTGAAGCTACCGAGTCAACCGCTTTCGTTCCGCAGCCGGAACCGGCATGGAATGAGTCGGCCGCGCCTGCGGCCGTCGACGCCCCAGCCGCGGCGCCTCAATTCTCGGAGCCATATTCCCAGGGCGCCTCTGATCCGGTGAGCGCGGTCGCGGAAACTGCCTCCGCTCCAGAGGAATTGCCGCCCGCGCCGCAACCCGAAGCAGCCGGCGAGCGGGCGCCCGCATCCGCTGTCGCGGAATACGAGAACGAAGCCCCCACTGAGGAAGATCGAACCAGGGAAGATCGAACCAAGGAAGATCGAACCAGCGAAGATCAACCCAGGGAAGATTCCGAAACCCTGAAGAACACCGCGGCAGCTTGGGCCAGCTGGCGCCAGATCCGCGATACCGGCGATGCCAAAGCCGAAACTGCTGCGCCGGTTCGCGATGAACAAAACATCCCCGAGCCCCCTCCGGCGGAGTCCGCTGCCATGGCCGTTGCCGCAGGCGCCGAGCAGAACTTACAGGAAGTCCCCACTCCATCGCCAGAAAATCCCAACGACGTCGCCAGCATCGTCGATAGCGTTCTCGCCGATCTTCGTCCTCGCCTCATGGCCGAGATCACCCGAAAAATGTCAGAGAAGAAGTAATCCATTTTCCCGCTTCGATTTCCGCCTCACTACATATCCCAAATTCCTGGATATTCCCCACTTATCCCTCCCGATTAGAAACTGCCAATCGTATTAGTATTGCAACACCACTTATAAACTGAGTACATTCGTCCTATAACTGCAGGCCGGAGTGTTGTGTGTCATGAACGACCGGATTGTCTCTCACTACCGTATCCAGGAAAAACTTGGAGCGGGGGGCATGGGAGTGGTCTACAAAGCCGAAGACATTCGTCTGGGCCGCTTGGTCGCTTTAAAATTCCTTCCGGAAAACACCGCCATCGACGCGCATGCCCTCGAGCGTTTCAAACGCGAGGCCCGCACCGCCTCCGCGCTCGATCATCCCAACATCTGCACCATCTACGAAATCGACGAAGATCAAGGCCGTCCCTTCATCGCGATGCAGTTGCTTGAGGGAAAAACCCTGGCCGACCGCATCGGCAACCAACCTGTACCTCTCGCCACTTTGCTCGACTGGGCTCTACAGATTTCAGACGCCTTGCAGGCGGCGCATGCCAAGGGAATCATGCACCGCGATATAAAACCAGCCAACATTTTCATTACCACTCGAGATCAGGCGAAGATCATGGACTTCGGCCTGGCCAAACTCGAAATGCCGGATTTGACTGGTTCGAATGACCCTACCCGGTCCATGAATGCTCAGCTCACTCACACCGGCGCTACCATCGGCACCGTTGCCTACATGTCGCCTGAGCAGGCACGGGGCGAATCGCTCGACGCTCGCACCGATCTTTTCTCCTTCGGCGTTCTCCTCTATGAGATGGCCACGGGCAGGCAAGCCTTCTCCGGGCCAACCTGGGCGGTTACGGTCCACGCAATTCTTGGACAGGCGCCAGTTTCGCTGAATGAATCCATGCCCGGACTGCCTCACCGTCTGCAGGAGATCATCGATAAATCTCTGGTGAAGAATAGAGACCTGCGCTACCAGACCGCCGCCGAAATTCACCGCGACTTGTTGCACCTAAAAAAAGACTTCGAGGCGGGAAAGAGCCTCAAGTCGACGCGCTCCGCGGCAATCTGGTCGCGCAAGCGAAAGCTCCAGATCACCCTCGCCGCATGCTGCGTGGCATTGCTCATCGTAGCTGCGATTTGGATTCCGCGACTCGCGCATCGCTTCCACTCAGCCGTGGCTGGCATTGCCGCACCCGCCGTACCGGAAAAGAAAAGTATGGCCGTATTGCCGCTTGCGCCCATCGCCGACGATCCCAAGCTCACCGCCTTCGGCAAAGGCCTGCTCGAAGACGTAACCGCGAAGCTTTCGGAATTGAGCGCCAATCACGATCTCGAAGTCATCTCTCCGCGCGCTCTTGAAGACAAGAAAATCACCACCCTCGCCGACGCGAAAAAAGAGTTCGGCGTCAACCTCGGCTTAGCTGTCTCGCTCAAGCAAGATGGCGACCTCGTGCGCGCCTCCTACAATCTGATCGACACCAGTACCGACAAAGACCTCGCCGGCGATTCCATCACCGCGCCGGTCTCCGACTTGTTCACCATCGAAGACAAACTCACCGCCGGTGTCGCCAATGCCTTGCATGTCTCCCTGCGCAGTGAAGAGCGGCAGGCGCTCGGCGCCCACGCTACCACTCTCCCGGAAGCGTATCAATATTTTGTGGAAGGGCTCGGCTACCTTCAACACAGCTCCGAGCGAGAATCCCTCACCAGTGCCGAAGTCGTTTTCAAGCAAGCACTCAAACTGGATCCCAACTACGGGCCTGCGCAAGCAGGGTTGGGCGAGACCTATTGGTATCTCTACGACCTGACTAAGCAGAAGCGATGGATCGATCCAGCCCAACAAGCCTGCGCCAAAGCCATCGAATTGGGCAACGCCGGCGCGGAGGGCCACTCGTGTTTGGGAGTTATTGAAAACGGCACGGGTCAATTTGAGAAAGCTGCGGAACAGTTCCAGCAGGCAGTTGAGCTCGATCCGGTCAACGATCAGGCCTATTGGCACCTTGCCGAGGCCTATCAGAATCTCAACCAACTCGACAAAGCCGAAGAAACCTTGAAACGGAGAATCAACGTTCGTCCGAATTACTGGCGTGGATACAGCGCTCTCGGAGTGTTCTATATCAGTCAGGCCGAATACGACAAAGCACAGGCAATGTTCGAAAAGGCTGCCTCGCTCAAGCCGAACAACTATCACGACTACAGCAATCTCGGGGCGGCTTTGCTCTACGAAGGCAAAGACGAGGAGGCGACGCGCGCTTTTGAAAAGTCCATTGCCATCCGCCCCTCACATATGGCCTACGACAACCTTGGCGTTGCGTATTTCCGGCTCCGCAAATACGACCAGGATGCGCGAAACACACTGGAAGGCCTTAAATTGGAAGACAGCGATTACGAGGCCTGGGGAAACCTCGGGGACGCTTACTTCTACGGCGGGAATCAATCCGCGGCTACAGAATCCTACAAGAAGGCAATCTCTCTCGCCGAGCAGAAACTTAAAACCGATCCTCGCGATACCGAGGTTCTGAACGATTTGGCCACTTATTGGGCCATGGTGGGAGACCGTAGCCGCGCGCTCGACTACCTGGACCGCTCCCTGGTGGGCAATAAAGACAAACAGTTGCTTTTCCAGGCTGCGCTGGTGTACAACCAGTTGCACGAAACAGGGACCGCATTGGAATGGTTAGACAAGGCTCTGGCTGCGGGATACTCGAAATCGGTGGTGAGTAAAACACCGAACCTGGACAATCTGCATGACAACCCGCGCTATCAGGCTTTGATGCAGCAGAAGTAAAATCTAAGAGCTAATCAGAATTGACAGGAGGTCTCTAATGCCTACGATACCATCAGTAGATGTAGTAACAGGAGTTGTGACGGACGGCCCAATCAAATCCGCACATGAGTTTAAATGGACGTGCTCCGAGGACTCGGGCAACATTACCGTAACCGCCCAGAACATGCCGGGAGGAAATCCGTGGTTCAGCCCCAGTCCTGCTTCTTTTACCGCTCCCAGTGGCAGTGTCACTGTAACCGCGGAGGGAGTCAGCCTCACAGGATGGTCTTACACCGCCAACGTAAACACGGAAGATACGAAAATCCAAGTAAGCTCATCCATGCCAACGCCGCACGCAAAGGCCAGCTAGTCTAAACAAGATTTACTGAGTACCGTCCTTCGGCCGCAACTCCTGTGGCCGAAGGATCTTATGCAACGTCAACCGACCGCAATGCACAATGTATAGTTCTTCGCGGCAAGAACGCACTCGCCATGACAAACGCGCGTCACGACGTGGAAGTGATCTCTTTTGTTCCTTGCATTCCGCCGTGTTGACCCTTCTTTTCTCACGCCTGTAAGATCAAACTTCATCAGCGTTGACGGCCGTCGTCCAACTACGGGGCAAATCAACACATAGAGAAAGGTTCTACCCTGTGATCCCTCTGTGTCCCCTGTGTTAAAGGCTTTTCGTTTGACCGCCGTTTGCTGAGAACCGACATGCCCCACGACCTGCCCAAATCCTACGAGCCCGGCGCGATCGAAACCCGCTGGGCCGACTATTGGATCAAAGAAAAACTTTTCTCCGTTCCCACGCCGCCCAAAGGAGAGACGCGGCCAGTCTTCACGCTGCTCTTGCCGCCGCCAAACGTCACCGGCCGCCTGCACATGGGCCACATGCTCAACCAGACTCAGATGGATATCATCGTCCGCTGGCATCGCATGCGCGGCTTCATCACCCTCTGGCTCCCCGGCACCGACCACGCCGGCATCGCCACGCAAATGATGGTGGAGCGCGATCTTGCCAAAGAAGGCAAGAAGCGCCGCGACCTGGGCCGCGAAAAATTCATCGAGCGTGTGTGGGAGTGGAAAAAGCTCTACGGCGGCGCCATTCTCGACCAGATGAAGCGCCTCGGCGCTTCCGTCGATTGGGATCGCGAATATTTCACCATGGACGAAAATCTTTCCCGCGCCGTGCGCGAAGTTTTCGTCCGTCTCTATGAGGAGGGCCTGATCTATCGCGGCAAATACATCGTCAACTGGTGCCCGCGCTGTGAGACTGCCATCTCCGATCTCGAAGTGAAGCACGAAGATGTCGCCGGAAAACTCTGGGAGATTCGCTATCCCGTCGTCGGGAGTTCCGAATTCATCACCGTGGCGACCACGCGCCCGGAAACGATGCTCGGCGATACCGCCATAGCAGTAAATCCAAAAGACGAGCGCTACTCGCATCTCCACGGCAAAAAAGTTCTGCTGCCGCTGATGAACCGCGAGATTCCCATCATCGTCGACGAACTTGCACAGCCCGAGTTCGGCACCGGCGCAGTAAAAGTAACGCCCGCTCATGATCCCAACGATTTCAAAGCCGGCCAGCGCCACAACCTGCCGCAAATCGACATCATGGACGAGCACGCTCACATGAACCAGAATGCGGGCGCCTACGCGGGTCTCGATCGTTATGAAGCGCGCAAGCGAGTTCTGGCTGATTTGCAGGAGCAGGGATTTCTCGTCGCCGAAAAAGATTATGCGCTCTCACTCGGTAAATGCGATCGTTGCGGAACCGTTGTCGAGCCGCGCCTCTCCGAGCAATGGTTCATCAAAATTCAGCCGCTCGCGCAAAAAGCAATCGAAGCCGTCGAAAGCGGCGAGATCACCATCGTCCCGGAGAATTACAAACAGATTTATCTCAACTGGATGAACAACATCTACGATTGGTGCATTTCGCGCCAGTTGTGGTGGGGCCATCGCATTCCCGCCTGGACCTGCGACAATTGCAAACACGTGATCGTCGCCCGCGAGGAGCCGCTCACTTGCCCCAAGTGCGGCAACACAAAATTAGAACAGGTTTCCGACGTGCTCGACACCTGGTTCTCGTCCGGCCTTTTACCCTTTACCACGCTGGGCTGGCCGGAGAAGACGCGCGATCAGGAAGTTTTCTATCCGACTACGCTGCTGATCACCGCCTACGAAATTTTATTTTTCTGGGTAGCTCGCATGATCATGTTCGGCTGCCACTTCATGCAAGGCCACGAGCAGGATTCCGCAATAAAAAAAGCGAGCGGCTCGGCCGATAAGAAAAACGACAGCGTGCCCTTCCGCCAGGTTTACATCCACGCCCTGGTGCGCGACGCTGATCGCCAGAAAATGTCGAAGACCAAAGGCAACGTCATCGATCCGCTCGAAATCATCGAGCGCTTCGGCACGGACGCGACCCGCTTCACTCTCGCGGCCATGGCCGCGCCCGGAACCGACATCGCCTTCAACGAAAGTCGCACCGAAGGCTACCGCGCCTTCGCCAACAAAATCTGGAACGCCGCCAGATTCATGTTCATGAATGTAGATCGTCTAGGGTTCATATGGGGACAGCCGCCCTGGGCTGTCCAGCCGGGACAAAGTCCCGGCAGTTCTCACCACGGAATCGGCAGCTTCCAGCCCTCCACTCTCGAGGACCGCTGGATCCTCTCCCGCTTCAATCGCGTCACCGCCGAAGTGAATGACGCCCTCGCCACCTATCGCTTCCACGAAGCCGCGAACCGTATCTACGATTTTTTCTGGGGCGAATTCTGTGACTGGTATATCGAGTTGATCAAGCCCCGCCTCAACTTCGAGGAGGGATCGGACAAGACACACGCACTCGTCGCATGCGCAAACCTGGTAAGTCTTTTCGACGCTTCTTTGCGTCTTCTGCACCCGATCATGCCATTCATCACGGAAGAAATCTGGCATGCGATCTACGAGGGAAATCCGCCGCTCCAGTCGATTGCGCTGGCAGCTTATCCGCAGGCTGATGAAAAGCAGTTCGATCTCGTCGCGGAAACGGACATGGCGATCCTGCAGGATTTAATCGTGAACGTTCGCAACGTGCGCGCCGAATTAAAGGTCGAGCCTAAAGTGAAAGTTCCCATCGAAATCTTCGCGCACGAGCCAACCATCCGCGTCATGATCGAACAGAATCGTGGAGCGATTGAGCGTCTGGCAAACGTCAACAACATCACGTTTATGCAGGGATCGCTGGCCAACCAGGCCGGCCTTCGCAGCACGGCGCGTTTCGATGTCCACGTGATCTACGAAAGAAAAATCGACGTTGCCGCCGAGTGTGAGCGCTTGAGAAAGGAACTGGAGAAAATCGAGAAAGAGTTGGCGAACAATCACAAACAGCTGGGGAACGAACAGTTTCTGGCAAAGGCTCCCGGAAATGTAGTCGAAGGTTTGCGCAAACGAGGTAAGGAACTGACGGGCTTGCGTGAGAAAATAAAGAGCCAGATGGCGCAACTGGGCTGCAGATAACGAAACCGCTTGATGCGTCTTCTTGCGCATTGGAGATGTCGCAAGCAACATTCCAAAGTTATGGACTTTAACAGCCGACGCATCACCGCCATCATCGAGAACGCGCTGCTCGAAGACCGCGCTACCAGCGACGCCACCAGCTACGCCTGCATCGATCCCAACCAGCGCGCCTCCGCCACCATTCTCGCCAAACAGGATTGCATTCTCGCCGGCATTGGCTCCATCGCCCGTATCCTCGACGTTTACGCTGCCCTCGATGGTGCCGTCACTTCGCACTACGAAGTCACCACCCATCCCGAGATTTTTGATGGCGTGCGTTTGCACAAAGGCCAGTCCGTCGCCGTTATTCGACACAACGCGCGCGTGCTTCTTTCCTGCGAGCGCGTCATTCTTAATTTTATGCAGCGCATGAGCGGCATCGCCACCGCGACCCGCAAATTCGTCGATGCCGTCTCCGGTACAAAGGCTCGCATTCTCGATACGCGCAAGACCGCGCCCGGCCTGCGCGTGATCGACAAATACGCGGTGCGCTGCGGCGGCGGCCAGAACCATCGCCTCGATCTTTCTGACGGAGTGCTTGATCAAGAACAATCACATCGCTCTCGCCGGCGGAATTGTTCCCGCCCTCGAGCGCGCAGTCCGCAACCGTCGCGGTTCCCAGCCCATCGAAGTAGAAGTTCGTACGCTTCAGGAACTCGACCAGGCGCTGGCGCACGGCGCCGAAGCCATCTTGCTCGATAACATGTCTCCCGAAGACGTTCGCCGCGCCGTCGAGCGCTGCGCCCAGCTTGAGCGCCGGGTTCCACTCGAATGCTCCGGCGGAATCCGTCTGGAAAACGTTCGCGCCTACGCCGATACAGGCGTCGATTTTATTTCCGTCGGCCTGCTCACTCACTCCCCCCAAGCTGTAGACATGAGCATGCGCGTCTCGCCCGCGTAGAATCGATTGTCCTTTGTGAACCTTAGTGCCCTTCGTCGTAAAAGCCCTTTGTTTGTGCTTTTCCCGCCAGTCCCGCATAATTCCGAAATCAAGAAGCAGGCCAAAACTCGTGTGGCGCGGCGGACGCTCACTTCCACGAAAGCGGGCAGGGCCCCGAATGAAGCTACCGACGTTCGTCTCGGCCGCATCGTGCGTTTATTAATGGAGCACGCCACAGTCGTCGCAAGCGGCACCAAAATCGCCCAGGAGATTTCTTCCAACCGCTCTGAAGTCTGGCGCCTCATCCAGCAGTTGCGCGGCTTGGGCGTAGACGTCGCCGGCCACCCCGCCACCGGATATCAACTCAAGTCCATGCCCGATCTTCTGTTGCCTGAAATTCTCGCGCCGTTGCTGCGCGCCACAATCTTCAGCGAGAAGCTTCATCACTTCTACAAGATCGGCTCCACCAACACCGCAGCCATGGCCGCCGCCGCCGATGGCGCTCCCGAAGGCTCCGTGTTTCTCGCCGAGGAACAAACTGCAGGCCGCGGCCGCGGCGCCCACACCTGGCAATCTGACCGTTCCGCTGGAATCTATTGCTCGGTCGTGCTGCGCCCTGCTCTCCCGCCCTCCGAAGTGCTGGTCATGGCTTTGGCTGCGGGATTGGCGGTGCGTGCAGCCATTGAAAATGTTGACGCGCGAGTCAGTCCCGACTTGAAGTGGCCCAACGACGTTCTCATCACCGGCAGAAAAGTTTGCGGCATTCTCACCGAGATGAACGCCGAAGCTACCCGCGTCCGCTACATTGTCGTCGGAATCGGCATCAACGTAAATCAATCAACCTTTCCCAAAGAATTTGAGGCCGAAGCCACTTCACTACGCTTATCCACAGGCAGTGAATGGTCCCGCGTGGAACTGGCCGCGGCTTTGCTAAAATCGCTCGACCGGGAATATCACCTGCTGATCGAACAAAAAGACGCTCGCCGCTCCATCCTCGAACGCTTTGCCGAGCAGTCGTCCTGGGTGCGGGGGAAGCGGGTTCGTATCGTGGAAAATGGATCAACACTCGAAGGAACCACAGAGGGTTTGGACGATCGCGGCTTTCTGCAAGTGCGCACGACACAGGGTTTGCAGACGATTCTGAGCGGCACAGTGAGGCCGTACCGGTAAGAAACTGACTCTCGGCTTTTAGCCCGAGGAACAACGATTCGCAGAATTAACTTATGCTCTTCGTTCTTGATGTCGGCAACACCAACACCGTCCTCGGAGTTTTCGCCCGCGCCGCGACCACATCCGCTGCGGACTCCGACGCTGCTCCGCGCTACGATCAACTTGTCGCCAACTGGCGTGTCGCTACCCGGCAATCCAGCACGGTGGACGAATACGGCGTGCTGTTCCGCAATTTATTTTCGATGGCGAGTCTCGAAGCCGCGGGCATTCACGGCATTGTGATTTCATCAGTCGTGCCGCCCCTCGATCCCGTTCTTCGTCAGGTGTGCGAGCGCTACTTCAATTCCAAACCGCTGCTGATCGAGCCCGGCGTGAAAACTGGAATGCCGGTGCAATATGACAATCCTGCGGAAGTCGGCGCCGACCGCATCGTCAATGCCGTCGCCGCATTCGAAAAGTATGGTGGCCCTTGCGTCATCGTCGACTTCGGCACCGCCACTACTTTCGATTGCGTTTCCGCAAAGGGCGAGTACATGGGCGGAGTAATTTGCCCCGGCATTGGCATCTCTGCCGACGCTCTCTTCCAGCGCACCGCCCGGCTTCCCCGTGTCGAGATTCGCAAGCCCGCCCGCGTCATCGGCACCAACACCGTCGGCAGCCTGCAGTCCGGTCTTTACTATGGATACCTCGGCCTGGTCGATGGCATCCTCGAACTTCTCCTCGGCGAACTCGGCGCAGAAACAAAAGTGATCGCCACCGGCGGCCTTGGTCCCATGATCGGAACCGGATCCAAATACATCAAGCAGGTCGATGATTTTCTAACCCTCGAAGGCCTGCGCATCATCTGGGAACGAAACTCCGCGCCGCGCCCTGCTCACGCGCCGAAGTCCGCGCAGAAAGTTTCCAAAAACTCCCACCGCTGAGCCATCGTGGAAAATTACTTTCAATATTTCTCGGAGGTTGAAGAGCACTTTCTGCAGCGGCGCGGATCTCCCCTAATTGGTTCAACACTTGACTGGGCCCAGATTGAAATCTGGAAGGATGCTGGCATCCCTCTCGAGGCTGTGCTTCGCGGCATTGACGCCGCATTCGACAAGTATGACCAGCGTAAATCGAAAAGACACGAAAAGATCAACAGTATTCTTTGGTGCGCGCAAGCTGTCTTGTCCGCCGCCGAAGACATGAAGGAAGCTGCAGTCGGTTCATCAGCCGGCTCTCCGGCAGAAGATCAGCCATCGTCCAAATCAAGCGCGGGACAAGGCTTTGAACCCGCCACCATCGCGGCGTTCTTGCGTCGCAACGCTGATGTTCTGTGCTCGGCAAAGCTGCCGCGCACCTCCGCAATATCCATGCAAAGTGTCGCAGAAAGCGCCGCTGCCACGCTTCGCAAACTCGCGGGAGAAATCGAAAACGCGAAATCAACCTCGCGGATGGAAGACCTGGAGCGTCATCTCACTGTGCTGGAAGAAAAACTTTTTGCCGCATTGATCGCGACCACGCCAGACGAAGAGATCGTCGCCGTGCGCGCTCAAGCCGATCGCGAACTCGCTCCCTATCGCAGCAGGATGGCCGCAGCGCAAATCAGCCAGTTGCAAAAGCAGTACGTACACAAACGCCTTCTGGAAAAATACGGATTACCACGCCTCAGCTTGTTTTACATGTGAACAAATTGATCCGTGAGCGCACCGTTTAAATTGGCTACGTCAGACCGAGGCTGCGTTCGGGAGCAGAAACATTGCACCATTACGAGAAAAATCCGCGCAGTATACGCTACCGTGGAAGAGCGGCGCTTTAGCGCCGCGTAGAGCGTGCGTAACTAAGGGGCTTTAGCCCCTGAGGCGTCTA
>CAVRWS010000088.1:0-25717 GCA_963724815.1 uncultured Acidobacteriaceae bacterium | reverse complement strand
TCTTTCGCGCGCGATGAAGTCGCGGCGGGGAGGGTAAAGCTGGTCGAACTGGAGGGCGCCGAACTATGGCGCGAACTGGGTCTTGCCTACCGGCGTGACCGCACCCTCTCAGTCGCCGCCAAAGCCTTCATTACCGTTTCGCGCCAACTGGCTACTCATCCCAAGAAGACGGAAACGACGGCCTAACGCGCATCACGCTGCCTTCGTAGTTCGCCCTCTCACGCTTTGAACCACGGTAGCTGGCAACTGGAGCACTCGAATGGTCGAGTTACTCTTGGTCTTGACATGAACCGCGATGCCGTCATCTTCCGGAAACGGGTCGGACGTCACTTCAAATTCTTCGCCGTAAAGTCGAATGCGGCCGGATGCCGCATAGCCAAGATGTTTGATGTGAGCGCACATTTCTGACATGGAGGCAGATTCAAGATTGCGAGTCATCATGATATTCCCATTATAGGCTTCCGTTTGCCGTAGCGCACTTGCGAGGGATAAACTCGGGCTTCTCCAATTCGGCGAAAGGACGTTAACTCGTGCCGCAAAACGAAAAAGCCGGCTACAACCGCTTCCTCCTGCTGGTAGCGGGATTAGGCGGCCTGCTCTACGGAGTGGACGTTGGCATCATTGCCGGCGCCTATCCGTATCTGGAAGCCACGTCGAAATTGAATGCGAGCCAGCTCTCGAACATAGTGGCGGCCGTGCTTCTGGGCAGCGTGATCTCCACTTTATTTGCCGGACTGCTGGCGGACTTTATGGGCCGCAAGCTTCTCATGGCGCTGAGCGGGCTTCTATTTGTCGCCAGCATTCCCGTGATTGCGCTCTCGCATGGGTATGAGCCGCTGATTCTTGGCCGACTGTTGCAAGGCATCAGTGCCGGCTTGATCGGCGTGGTCGTGCCACTCTATCTGGCCGAATGTCTGGCTGCGGCGAGTCGCGGCAAAGGGACCGGGATTTTTCAATGGCTACTGACCCTTGGGATCGTAGCTGCGGCTCTGGTGGGGATGTACTTCAGTATTCGGGTCGAAGAAGTCGCAAAACTCGGCGACCCGGCTCGCCTCTTTGCTTTTAAAGACACGGCGTGGCGCAGTATCTTCTGGGTTTCGCTACCTCCCGGCATTTTGTTCGTGATTGGCAGCTTTATCGTCGCGGAATCCCCACGCTGGTTGTTTCGCCGCGGGAGGCGCGATGCCGCCTACGCTGCGCTGCTTCGTTCTCGCACCACCGAGCAGGCCGATATCGAACTCGGGGAAATGGAACAGGCCGCCGCCTCCGAGAGAGCCCAGTCCGCGACCGGAACCAAAGTTAAAGAATCTCTTCTGCGCCGGAAATATGTGATCCCATTTGTGCTGGCTTGCGTCATCCTCGCGTGCAATCAGGCCACTGGCATCAATTCCATCATTGGCTACAACACCAATATCCTCTTGCAAAGCGGCCTTTCCGATGTGCAGGCGCATTGGGGCTACGTGCTGTTCACGATTATCAATTTCCTCACCACGATCGGCGGCATCATGCTGGTAGATCGCAAGGGACGAAAGTTTTTGCTCTCCGTGGGAACCGCCGGCATCATTCTTTCACTGGTTTGCACCGGGCTGCTTTTTCGCCAGACGGAACATTTGCGGGTGGATTCCAAAAACCCCGTTCAATCGATGGTCAAACCAGATCAATCAATCACGCTCACCTATGACCAGAATCTGGCCGAGAAACTCCTAAGCGCAACTGCAAATACCGCGCCGCCGATCGCGAACCGGCCCACCTCCCTGGTCGTGATTTATTCTTACGGCGATTTCCACGCCTCCACCAAAGCAGCGCGTTCCGACGACACCGCCGCGACTCCGATCGAAATCACCCGCGAGAGTTGTGTGCCCGCCAATAAAGTGGTGGCGTTCTTTTCAAATCCTTTCGGCGATCTCGATGCCGCTCGCGCGGCTCCTCTGAAAATCGACGATGCGTTGATCACTCCGTTGCCCAGCCAGCGCAGTGGATGGAGGGTAGCCATCACACTTTTTGTGTTCATGGCTTTCTATGCCATCGGTCCCGGAGTTTGTGTGTGGCTGGCACTGTCGGAACTAATGCCCACTCGCATTCGCTCCAACGGCATGAGTATTGCCCTGCTGATCAACCAGGCAGTTTCTACGGGAATCGCCGCTATATTCCTTCCAACCGTAGGCAAATATGGCTATGCGGTCATGTTCTGGGGCTTCGCGGCTTGCACCGTGATTTACTTCATCACCGCCGCGTTCTTCCTTCCCGAAACCAAGGGCAAAACATTAGAGGAGATTGAGGCGCACTTCGATGGCACAGCCAAGCCAGGCCTCGCAACTGCTTGAATTGGCGAGGGATAGCCATTCATCGCACTCTAGTGGGGGCATATAGCACTAGGGTGCCATTTACCAAATATCGGCATTCTCCTATGCTTTCGATTGAGCAGCACTTGGGGGAGGGCTGATCAACATACGTCCCACGACTCGAACGAGTCTGGGGCGTTTTGTTTTGTGCCCGAGATTGACAACCGCCCTAACTCTCCTTGACCATCGCCTTTAGAAAGTCTCGGCGAACGGCATCTAAAATCTTATGAAACCGCGGGTCTCGTTTTTTTGCCTCTTTGTCTGCATTCTTCTACTTTCCACGTTCACTCTTCCTTTCGCGGCCGCGGATGCCCTGCGAGGAACGCTGGTGCATGAAGAAACCATCCGCGTCGCTCCGAGTACTGACGCCGCCCGCGTCGGCGAAGCCAATCGGGGAAACGAACTCATAGTCATCGACAACAGTCGCGATTGGGTTCACGTCGAGGCGATTCTCCGCGAGCCGAGCAACGAAGAAGGGGCTACGGAAGACGAGGCTGAGGGTAAAGCGATCACTGGCTGGCTTCCGAGCCGTTCTGTGGTTCTCAGCACAACTCAAGATGGCGATAAAGTTATCTTCGGCGAGGCTGCCGACTCCGAAGATCAAGCCAGCAGCCGCCGAGGCCGGCGCGATGCCGCGCAAGATGCCATGCGGCTCTACTATCGCGTTTATGATCTGATGCCCGCGTCGCCTCTGGCTGCCGAAGGGCTGTACCGCGCCGCCGATATTCGCTGGCAGATCGAGCGCGCCGATGTTATGACCCGCCCTTCCGCGCATGCACGCGAATCCTACATGCGCGGCCAGATGAACGAAGACTGGATGAAGCTGGTAATCAAGAAATATCCGAGCACGAAGTGGGCCGACCTCGCCGCCTTCCGTTTGCTTGAAAACAAACTGTGCGGGGATTGGGAAGGCTTATCGAAGTGTCCTGAGAAAGAAGCCGACCTCTACGAAAAGTACGCGAAAGAGCACCCGCAATCTCCCGCGGCCGGGGAGGCTCTGTACGACGCAGCCTGGCGCCGCTCTGCGCTCATCGAAATCTACAAGACCGAACCGAATCAAAAGAAATCGGCCGAATCGAAAGAACAGGCGCTCTCACTGGCACAGAAAGTCGTCAGTCAGTACGGACAAAGCGATTGGGCCTACCGCGCCCAACGCCTGATCTTTTACATCCAGCAAGGCGTCCCAACCTTCGGTAACGTCAGCTACTAATCGCTTATTTTCGCTCCGCGATCTCCGCGAGCATTTCTTCGCGACCTCTGCGATTGAGGGGCTTGAACTCGATGTAGCAACCACCTCGTGATGTTTTTCTGCGATACTGTTGCCCTTACTTTCGGAGGTAGATTGAACGACTACTTGCTGTCACTTGTGCTGGGAATCGTGGAAGGTCTCACCGAATTTCTGCCCGTGAGCTCTACCGCGCACCTGCGGATTTCAGAAGCGCTGCTGCACATCAGCCTCTCCGACGGCTATTGGAAGATGTACACCATCGTGATTCAATTGGGAGCGATCCTGTGCCTGCCGGTCTATTTTCGCGACCGTATTGCCAAGTTCATATCGACTTTCCCGCGCGGCGAAAGAGGAGACCGAAACGCCCTGACTCATCCTCTGGGTCTCACGATGGTCGCTTTCGTCGTCACCGCGATTCCGGCCTTTCTACTGACCAAGGTGATCGGCAAACATCTGGAGAGTCTCACCATCATGGGCACTTCTTTGCTGGTGGGCGGAATCGTGATGTGGATCGTTGACGCCATGAATTCCAAATCCGAGGCTGCCGGTCCATCAGCCGGCGGAGGCCGCATCCACACCTGGAAGATGGAAAGCATGTCGCTGGCTCAAGCCGTCTGGATCGGCGCATGCCAGATTCTATCCGCAGTCTTTCCCGGGACGTCGCGTTCGATGTCCACGATTGCAGCCGGTCAAATCGCAGGAATGTCGCGGGCCTCGGCACTGGAGTTCTCATTTTTTCTCTCGATCCCGACAATGGTAGTTGCCACTTGCTATGACTTACTCAAATCATTACGCGGCAAGGGAGCGAATCCCATCGGCGTTTCGCAGATCGATGCCCATGGATGGATCGTGCTCGCCATCGGCTTCGTGGTCTCCTACATCGTCGCGTACGCCAGCGTCGCGTGGTTCATGGCATATGTCAGAAAGCGCGGCTTCGCTCCCTTCGCGGTATATCGCATCATTTTGGGAGCGTTGGTGCTGGCGTTTGCATCGCGCTTGGCAGGATAAAAACTCTCAACCACGAAGGACACTAAGGATCACGAAGGAGCCCTGCTGCGAAGCCTTCGTGAAACTTCGTGTCCTTCGTGGTTTACCGCTTTTACAGCAGCCGGAAGCCAACTGTACACTCCCGTCAAATTCCGTCATTGCCGCAACAGCCGCTTCTTGGCATAATGATGAGGCTCTGGCCGATTTGCGCCACGGACAGATTTACCTCCGTGCAAAAAAGCGGCCCACATGCGTTTTCTGGCAAGCATTTTTACGCCCACGGGCAATCGGCGGCTCAATGAGCTGATCGGTTTCCTGTTGTGCGTCTCCGCGCTCCTCCTTTTCCTCGCCCTCGCGTCGTATTCTCCACTCGATCCCTCGCTGAACAGCGCCTCCGTGCTGACGGGAACCCACGCCGCCCGCAACTGGATTGGCATGGTGGGAGCGTTCATCTCCGACTTGATGCTGCAATTCTTCGGCATCGGCGCGTTTCTGTTGCCGATCTTTCCTTTCATGCTGGGTATCCGCTGGTTCGCTTCACGCAAGATTCAATCTCCGGTAGCCAAGAGCTTGGGCGGAATCTGGCTGCTGATGTTTGTCCCGGCATTGCTCGCTTTGCTGCCGGGGAATTTCCGCTGGCTGGGCGTCATACCGATTGAAGGCTTGATAGGACGCGTTGTGGGCGATGTCTTGATCCACTACTTGAATGTAGCGGGCGCATATATAGTTTGCGCCAGCATACTGGCCGTGGCCCTCTATCTATCGACTGCATTCTCGTTTTCGTCGATCCAGCTTTGGGCTCCAACTCGCTTCGCATTTGTGACCGCCCTGTGGAACCGTTACCAGGATTGGCAGGAAGAGCGCGCCAAGCGGCGCCAGTTGAAGGAATTGGACAAGCGCCGAGTTTCTAAGCCTGTGGTGAAAACGCAATTGATTCCATCGCGGCAGACTGCTTCCGCCGAGCCGACCGTTCAGCCAAGAGCGGCAGCCGAACCGCGACGCACCGGTATCGAGCGCATGTTCGAGCCTGAACCGGCCCCAGCGGCACCTACTCCTTCACCAACTGGCGGAATTATCTCCGATTCTTTGGCCGCCGCTGAAGCTGCCATCGATCCCGAAGTCACGCAGCGCGCCGATAGCGATCACAAGGCCAAGACGACGATGCCGAAGATCGCAGGCGGATACAAGTTGCCCTCAAGCAGTCTGCTACAGCGCCCGGATGAGCAGCAGGCGGTGGATGCTGACGAACTGAAAATATTGGCGCAAGTGCTAACGGAAAAATATGCTGAGTTCGAAGTTCACGGCCAGATCACGCAAATCAATCCCGGCCCCGTAGTCACTACGTTCGAATTCAAGCCCGACGCCGGAATCAAATACAGCCGCATCACCAACCTCACCGACGATCTCTGCCTCGCACTAAAAGCCGAGAGCATTCTGATCGAGCGCATGGCGGGAAAATCAACCGTCGGCATTCAGGTTCCGAACCGCGAACGCGAAATTATCTGGCTGCGGGAAAATATTGAGTCGCAGGAATTCATGGGCCAGAAGTCCAAGCTGACGATGGCCCTGGGTAAAGACATCAACGGCCGCATCGTAGTAGCCGATCTCGCGGGAATGCCGCACCTGTTGATCGCTGGTTCCACGGGAGCGGGCAAGAGCGTGGCCATCAATGCATTCATCATGTCGATTCTGTACAAGGCCACGCCGGATCAGGTTCGGCTAATCCTTGTCGATCCGAAGCGGCTGGAACTGGGCAACTATGAAGGCGTCCCGCATCTCTATACGCCGATTATTACTGAGCCAAAACTCGCAGCGAACGCGCTGCGCAATGCTGTCCGGGAAATGGAACGAAGGTTGAAACTGCTGGCCGCGAAGGGTGTACGAAATATCGATCAATACAATCGCCTGTTCGATAGTGGCACGCCGAGCTTGTTTGAAGAAGATTCCGACGATAAGCCGATTCCCTACATCGTGATCATCATCGACGAATTGGCCGACTTGATGATGCTCGATTCCTCGAACGTTGAAGAATCGATTACGCGACTCGCGCAAATGGCGCGCGCGGTTGGCATTCATTTAGTCTTGGCGACGCAACGCCCCTCCGTCGATGTAATCACGGGATTGATCAAAGCAAACTTCCCGGCGCGAATTTCATTCCGCGTGGCCACGAAAGTGGATTCACGAACCATTCTTGACGCCAACGGAGCCGAAGCGCTGCTGGGCAAAGGCGACATGCTTTACTTGCCTTCCGGATCGGCGCGTGTGCATCGTCTGCACGCCCCTCTGGTCACGGAAAAGGAAATTGCGGCCGTGGTTGAATTCTGGAAAGCGCAAGGATCTGCAGAATATCAGCAGCAATTCCTGGAAGCTCCAAAAGATGAGCGTGAATCTGCCAGCGGCGGAGATCATGTTGAAGGATCAGGCGGCGACGAAGATGATCCTCTCTATCAGGATGCCGTAAAGCTGGTCGTAGAATTTGGCAAAGCCTCCACTTCCCTGCTGCAGCGGCGGCTGCGCGTCGGTTACGGACGAGCGGCGCACCTCATCGATCTCATGGAACAGGATGGCATCGTGGGCGCGGCAGATGGTCCTAAGCCCCGCGAAGTGTTGAAGCGTCCCGACTGGATTTCTGAAATTGAACAAACCATGCGCTGATAAACTGCGTCATGCCAAAACGTAATCTGCGAGTACTAAAGTGGCTCGGAACCACTCCCGCCGTCGCAATCTGCACTTCGTGCAACTGCGAATTCAAAGTGCCCTTAGCGTCAGCAAAGCGCGTAGCGGATGCCCAGGAGAATCTCAAACTCCAATTTGCCGAGCACGAATGCTCGACGCCGACACCGGCCTCACAATCCAGAGAAGGGTAAAGCTCCGGAAATCCTCATGGGCGAATGAATGGCGAACATGATAGCATCGTCCGCATGGCCCGCCGTCCAGATCATAAAAAAGCCGAAGTTTTGAGTGAGGACGACCTAAAGCAACTTCGGCACAATCTCGCCCACCTCAGTATCGGCGCGGTTCGAGACTTTTATGATCAGGCCTATCGCGATTGCCGGTTGATTTATCACCGCCTGCCCACTCCGAAGCAGATGCAGATGCTCGTTCAAGCATGGAAGCAGTTGTGGAAGTGGCGCTGATGGCGTTTGTTGTGTGAGTACGAAATCTCTGCCCTGCTTTCGGTATACTAGGAAAGTATGTCGGTCTTAAAAAACATCGCCGCCGTCGCCAAGGGAATGAGCATCACCTTCATGGAGATGTTCCAGCCCACGACGGTTGAAAATTATCCCGATGGCAAAGGCCCGCTCCGCGGCGCGCGCATTGAAGCCCGCTTCCGCGGCGCCCACGTTCTGCAGCGCGACGAGAATGGACTGGAAAAGTGCGTGGCCTGTTTCTTATGCGCCGCGAATTGTCCTTCAAATTGCATTTATATCGAAGCTGCCGATAACACCGCCGAACAACGCGTCAGCGGTGCCGAACGCTACGCCAAGGTCTATAACATCGACTACAATCGCTGCATTTTCTGTGGATATTGCGTCGAGGCGTGCCCCACCGACGCGATTACGCATGGCCACGGCTTTGAGCTGGCTACGTTTAACGCCAGCAATTTGGTGTACCGCAAGGAGCAAATGCTAGCCCCCCGGTCCGCACATATGGGAGCGAACGTTGTGTTCAATCAGGCCGATGTCGATGGTGGTGCTCCCAAGGAGATGGTGGCGGGTAGCTAGCCCTCGCCACATTCGTAACATGGTCCATGCAAGAGGGACCTTTAGCGTCCCTCTTTTATTTTCCAACCATGAACGAAGGGATCGCATCTTCTTCCTGCATGATTCGCAAACTACAGTCGGGTGAGTATCGTTTATATTCGCGGAAGAAAGATGCGAATACCGGGAAACGGAAAGAACCTCGGAACTTTTTCTACGCGCGCCGCAGCCCAGAAGCATGAGCGCGCGGTGCAGTATTTCAAGCGGGCCTGACGCGTTCAGCGATCGCTAGAAAGTCGTGGCGAGCCGGAGAGCATAACTTCTCGGCGGCCCGATGGCATTGCCTGAAAACAGTCCGCCGAAATCAATGACGTTCAGGCGGTTGTTAAGATTTTCCGCATCTGCCTGCAAGCGGAGCGAACGCTTTTCTTTCTGGTAAAGCTCAAGCCCTGCCGAAGCATCCGCTGATAGCGTTGGCTTAATGCGTCCGTCGGCGAAGTTGATACGATTCACCACTGCAGAGCCGTACTCCGCCAGCGCTTGATCGTAAGTTCCGCGTAAATCGAAGGGCAGGCCACTGCCATATTCGGCGCCCCCCCCAGCCACAAACGCGATGCCAGTTGATAGCGAATGCGTCCGCGAACCGTATTGCGTTGGTCTTGCGAATCGGGAAAATGTCCGGTGAGTTGCGTGGTAGCGGCAAGGGCGTCTGAGCCGACAAAAAGTCCTCCCGTAACCGGGAACCATGCATTGCCAACGATGTAGGAATAACTCAAGAATGATGAAAAACGGTTCCAGTGCGGCAGTTCGAGCTTTCCTTCCGCCCCGTAAATAATGGCCTTACGAAACGCGATAGGAAAACTGACGGCGGTGTTGAGGATTTGGTCATCATCGGCGTAGTTATTTACGTAGCGGCGAAAATAGTTGGCGTCGAAGCGAAACTGCCCGAGAAAACTCTTGGTAGCGCCGAACTCGAAGTAATTGCCGTGCGAAGGCTCCACGGGCAACCGGAGTACGTTGGGATTGAGTGAAACCACATCCGGCGAACTGGCCAGCAAAATATTTTCGAATGACGGGGTTTGGAAGACGCGGTCGTAGGATGCGTGAACGAGCAGGTTGGCTCGCGGAAAATACCGCGCGACGGAAACGCGCGGGCTGACCGCATTTTGATTCACTACGAGTTGGTAGTGATCCCAGCGAAGTCCGCCATTGACAGTCCAATTGCCGAGATGGATGAGATCCTGAATAAAAGCGGATTGCTCCAGATCGGGCCGGTTACCCGTGAATGCGAACGAGGAAGGAGTGCCAGGATCAAACGGATAGAGAGGATCGCTCGGGCTGGCGGTAATGGCGTCACTGAAGTTTTCGTGCAAAAAAAGATTGTCAGATTCGAGGCCCGCCTTCCATTCTTGACGGCCCTGGTGAATAGAAATCGTGCTGTTGAAGTATCCCTCCTTGAAGTCGTTATGCAAAAGCGCGGCGATCGGCCAGGAGCCATTGTTCGAGTTCAGGTCGCTGGAGTTGTCGCGCACCATGCCACGAATATTGGCGAGAATGTCGGATGAAAAAACGTGCTGATAGGACACGATTCCCATGGTTTCGAAGTTGTCGGCGGTTTGAAGCTGTGGCGTGCTGGTCGGCGGAGTGCGTAGATCGGGAAATTGCTGCGGCTGCTCGTTGGGAATTTCATAACGCGCAAGTTCGTGCTGAACCACTAAAGTAAGGCGATCTTTGGGGGTGAGGTCGCGCTCATAACTTAAAGAGAAATCGCCGGTAGTCCCGCGGTTAGTGAAATTTTCCGGCACTACGGGATTGAGGTAATGCGCCGTCATGTTCCCCGAGGCGCTAGCGCCTACTGTGTTATGTCCCCAGGAGTCTTGCGCACTGGCAAAAGCCCCGGCGGTATCGAAGCTTCCGCCAGAGAGAACGGCTTGTCCATGAAGGCCGGGTTGGGAGTCATGGAGCGTATTGACCTCAACGATTCCACCCATCTTCCGCCCGTATTCCGCCGGAATGCCCGCGGTGTAAATGGTGAGAGAGTCAACATCGTCGGTCTCAATCTCGGGACCAAAACCGGGAGAACGATTGTCGGTAAGCGGGATGCCATCGACGACAAACTGCGTTTGATATTCGGACCCACGCGGATGCAGCACCGCATTGCCTTCATAAAGCCAGCCGGGCTGCGTATTGATCAAGTCGGGCAGGGAGCGGCCGGGCAGCGACGCAGGCCGCTCCGCTATGGCTTTGGCGTCAATGTGGTTGATCGTGGTAGTGCGTTCGGGATCGATGAGAGTGGCGGCGGCGGTGACGTTCACGGCAGTGCTGATCGCGGCAATACTGAGTTTGACGATGTATTCCGTTGGAAGCGCCGACTGGATCGTGATGAGTCCATCGTAACCAGCGAAGCTCGGTTCGTGAACCTCAAGGCGATAGACGCCAAAGGAAAGATTGCGAACAATCGCGAGGCCTGCGTCATCGGCAGAAAAAGAGCGGTGGAACTGAATGGCGTCGTTCGACAGATCGAGAAACGCCTTAACCGGATTACCGTCGGGACCAATGACGTTGACGCGAAGCTCTCCATTATTACTTTGCGCCAGGAGCGGAAGAGCGAAGAGGAGAATCGCGAAGTGGAAGAATGAGCGCACAAGTTGAGTAGAAGAGTCTTTATGCTATCAGTTTCGACTGGTGCGACTGGCCTCTAGAACGCCATATTCGCCCCTGTCTGGATGCCGATTTTACAAATCGCAAACATACGCGTGACAACTGGGAGCATCGTAGTGAAGCAACATGAGTACAGATCAGAAAGCGGGGAATTCTTCGGCGACCTTCACGCCCTCAAACACGCAGAGGGAATGGGGGAACGGGCGTTCTTGCCGCAGGGGGTGAGGCGCCCGTTTTATTTAAGTCCGGCGCTTTCACCTTCGAAACAAAAGATCGGCAGCCACGAACAACGCGAAGACCACGGAGATGACACCGTTCATGGTGAAAAATGCGGCGTTAAGTTTGCTGAGATCGTCGCGCTTGATCAGGGAATGTTCGTACAAGAGTAATAGCATGACCGCGACAACGCCGGCCCATGCAAGTCTGCCCAGCCCAAAGGCTGGGATCAAGGCGACTAAAAGGCCGAGCATGATGAGATGGAAAATCCGCGCAACCCAAAGCGCCGGGCCAATCCCGATATATCGGGGGATCGAGTGCAGCCCAGCGTCGCGGTCAAACTCGAAATCCTGACAGGCATAGAGAATGTCGAAGCCCGCAACCCAGAAAGTCACAGCCGCGGTAAGCAGCAGAATGCGGGGATCGAGCGAGCCTCGAACCGCAATCCATGCCGCGGAAGGCGCGATCCCGAGCGCGAATCCAAGCACGAGATGCGACAGCCGCGTGAAGCGCTTTGTGTACGAGTAGAGCAGCAGGATCGCCAGCGCCACCGGCGCGAGCCAGAGCGTGAGCCGATTGAGTTGCGAGGCAGCGAAAATAAAAATGGCGCATGAGACGATCACGAAGCTGGCCACAAACGCGGGCGACAAATGTCCAGCCGGCAACGCACGGGTGCGAGTGCGCGGGTTGGCGGCGTCGATACTCGCGTCAGCCAGACGGTTAAAGGCCATGGCGGCGGACCGGGCAGCCACCATGGCGACGACGATCCACACCAGTTGATGCGCAGTAGGCAGACCCGAGGCCGCGAGCATGGCCCCGCACAGAGCAAAAGGGAGAGCGAAAATAGAGTGCTCCCACTTAATCATTTCCAGCGTGACGCGCAGGTTGTGGAGAACAGCCACAAGAAAGATTGTAAGGCAGGAATACAACTCTCTGCCCTCGGAGGAGCGCGGCGAGATCAAATCGAACGCTCCAGATGTTTCAGGCCGACACCCCCTGTTTATGAGAAACTAGCGGACACCTAAGTTGAGGGAATGATGCACGCTGTTCAAAATGTGACGATTGCCTTACCCGACGGGATGGAGAAAAGTGCCGGCACTAACTACTACGCGTACTTCTTATCGAAGTAGAGTGAGTTGGAAACGGGCAGCCCTACGAATGCCCGGGCAGCCAAAGAAAATCGGAGTGCCGGTATTGCTCGAAGTTTTTCACCGGCTTTCCCGTGATCGCCGAGTGGCAGCGATAGTTTAATTTCCCCAGCAGTTGCCACGTTTGTTCGCGGCCTACATCTGAGCATTCAACAAACAGGACAGGCCGGGCGGCGGCGATTGTGCGGCGCATGCCCTGCAAAACAATTCCCTCTGCACCTTCAACATCAATTTTGACAAAGGCGGGAAGCCCAAACTCGCCTGCCTCCACGAGTTCGTCGATGACCGCCGTACGAACGTGCAGCTCAGTAACCGAAGGCTCGTTTCGATGCCACACCAGGCTTGCCGTGGCTGGGTTCTCAGTCATTCGAACCACCGCCTCGCCAGATTTATCTGACGCCGCGAGATTCAGCAGCTGAACATTGGTAATTCCGTTGATCTCGATGTTTTGCCGAAAGGCATCGGCACTGCTCGGAATTGGCTCGAAGGCAATCACATGCCCCTTGGGTCCGACTCGCTTGGCCAGTGACAGGGAAACGTAACCTACATTCGCGCCGATGTCATACACAGTATCGCCGGCAACGACGTAATCTCGGATCGCCTTTTGCAGATGGGGTTCGTCGGTTCCCAGAAGATACCCAAGCTTCTCGGCGGGTGAAATATTCATCCGATAGCCCGAGGCGAGTCCTCGAACGATGGTCCGGGGCCTGGATTCACTTCCCAACAAGAAGATTACGCACGATCTGGTAAACCTGCGAATCACTGACATGCCGTTCAATTGCCTTGTATCACGCTGTGTGTAGAGCTCGCAACCTGGCGTGATGGCGCGCATTTTTCGAGCATGAGTAGTGCCGAAACTCGCCCGGGTTCCTGTTATGATTCCGGTACTCAAAACAAATAGACGCTTTTCCCTGATAAGGAGTCGTTGTGGCAGTTGCCCTTAGAGCGGAAGTGGATCGCCAGCCGGTTGTGTCGCCGGTAATCGGCGGGGAAGCGATCGAAGTCTCCGTAGTAATGCCCTGCCTGAACGAGGCCGAAACGCTCGAAGCCTGCATCGTCAAGGCGCAGCGGGCTCTGCAGGAATCTCACATTGCGGGCGAAATTGTTATCGCCGATAACGGTAGCACCGATGGCTCGCAGCAGATTGCGGAACGGTTGGGCGCCAGAGTGGTGAATGTGCAGGCGAAGGGCTATGGCAGCGCCTTGATGGGAGGGATCGCGGCCGCATCCGGTCAGTACGTGGTGATGGGAGATGCGGACGACAGCTACGATTTCGGACACATCCCACGATTTATCGAAGAGTTGCGCAAGGGCGCGGACGTAGTGATGGGCAATCGTTTCAAAGGCGGAATCCAGAAAAACGCAATGCCTCCGCTGCACCGTTATTTTGGCAATCCTGCTCTAACCCGGCTGGGACAGTTATTTTTCAAAAGTCCCGTCGGAGATTTCTATTGCGGCCTGCGCGGCTTTCGCAAAGACGCCTACGAGCGTATGGCCTTGCGAACCACGGGAATGGAATTTGCCACGGAGATGGTGGTGAAGGCCACGCTGCTCGATCTTCGCATTGCAGAGGTTCCGACCACGCTTTCTCCCGATGGACGAACTCGTCCTCCCCATTTACGTACGTGGCGCGATGGCTGGCGCACCTTGCGCTTTTTTTTGCTGTATAGTCCGCGCTGGCTATTTCTTTATCCCGGCATCGCACTGATGCTGATGGGCACAGCACTCGGTCTTTGGCTGTTGCCCGCACCACGCAACCTGGGCGGAATCACCTTCGACGTTCATACCCTGGTATATGCCGCGGCCTTTGTTCTGCTGGGGTTTCAGGCAATTGCCTTCGCATGCTTTACAAAAATCTTTGCGATTTCCGAGGGACTGCTGCCTCCCGATGCTGCACTGGATAAACTCTTCCGCTATATCACGCTTGAGCTTGGGGTAGCCGTGGGTGCGGCCCTGACAGTCGCGGGATTCAGTGCTTCCGCGTATGCCGTCAGCGCGTGGAGCGCACGGCACTTCGGCATGATGGATTACTCCCGGACGATGAGAATCGTAATTCCGGCCGCGTTA
Source organism: uncultured Acidobacteriaceae bacterium (assembly GCA_963724815.1). GTDB lineage: Bacteria > Acidobacteriota > Terriglobia > Terriglobales > Acidobacteriaceae > Sulfotelmatobacter. The sequence goes on along the minus strand of CAVRWS010000088.1, from coordinate 11,367 downwards.
CTGCTCACCCTCGGAGCGCAGACCATTTTCGCCAGTTTCTTCATGAGCGTTTTAGGATTAAGGCGGAAATGAGTTTTTCCATCCCGCGACCTTTACCAGCGAACGAATCCGACCGAAATACTTCTATTCAGACTCTTTACTCAACTTCGGCTCAAGAGCGTGATGAAGTGCAGTTTGGCTCCGAATAACCAGTCGATGGGTGTGGGATACAGACCGATCCTGGTCACCGTTTGTTCCGGCTTCAGTCCGATTTCTCGCCAGGCGTCGTGCCACTGGCGCTCGGTCCAATAATTGTAGGGCAGTGCGACGCCAAATCTCGCGTTTCCCACCCAGTCCATCAAGCGCAGGCGCGGCCCGGCCAACCAGCCATTGCGATTGTGATCCTTGATAAGCACGCTCTGCCTCGACACGCGCCGAGCCTCCCGTAACAGTATGGCTGGATCCCCCGTGTGGTGTAAGACATCGGAGAAAAGAACCACGTCAAACGATTGGTCGGCGAAAGGGATGCTCGATCCGTCGAACATATCAACCGGAATGGGAGTGTGGCTACGGGGAAGCACATCGATTCCCGTGATAACAAGATCCGTCCTGCGGGATTGTAGGGCGGCCGCAATAAGCCCATCCCCGCAGCCCACATCGAGCACCCGGGCGGACCGCGGCGCCAATTGCGCGAACCAGCCTGCAAGGATTTCTACCCTGCGGTTGAATACGAGCTTCTCGTGCAGCACTCCGATTGCGCTCATGCGTTACGCATCCACTCGCAGTTTACAACGGTGGAAGGTAGAAGCCTTCCCACACACGATTAGTCACTGTCAGAGATGAGTGGAACGAAACGTACGGAATCGCGAAGCGAGATTACGGGCTGGCCATTGTGTATGCGCACGAATTGGAGCCGCTGCGACTCCGGCGAGCCGACGGGAATAATCATCCGTCCCCCTTCGCGAAGCTGAGAAAGCAGAGCGGAGGGAATCTCGATAGCGGCGGCGGAAACCAGAATGGCGTCGAACGGGGAATGCGCGGGAAGGCCGAGCGTACCGTCGCCCGTGGATATGTCCACATTCGCATAACCGATCCTCGCTAAAACCTCGCGGGCATGAGAGGCAAGATCCGGGTGGCGTTCGATGGAAAAAACCTGAGCTGCCAGCTCTCCGAGAAGCGCAGTAACGTATCCCGAGCCAGTGCCGATTTCAAGGACGGTAGACGTCGAGGTCAGTTCAAGTGATTCCAGCATCACAGCCACCACGTAAGGCTGAGAGATGGTCTGGCCGTCACCGATGGGCAGAGGATGGTCCTCGTAGGCCTCGGCGCGAAGAGTCTCTGGGACAAATTCGTGGCGCGGAACGCGCAGCATCGCGTCCAGTATTCTCCCGTCAGAAATGCCGCGGGCGCGAAGTTGCGAATCTACCATGCGCTGGCGGGCGGAGCTGAAGTCGATCATATTCGTGCTTGAGCTTCGACTTTCTAAACGGAGCTGAGATCCATCACAAGCCGAATTCCCGCAAACCTCGATCACCTTTATTTCTTCCGCTGGCGGACTTGAAGGTCAAAGCTAACCACACCGTTCTGGTCGCGTGTGCCTACAACCGAAAGGTTGCGATTGAAATAGTACTCGCCCTGGATGATCTGCTGCGAGCTTTGAGAGACGTTGGTGGAGTAGGTGAGTGACACGTTATTGGCAAATTCCTGTTCGATGGTGATCTGTGGGCTGTTGCTGATGGGATTGGTTTCGGTGACCAGTCCCTGGGGATCAATCTTGATGTTGCCGGCGCCGAACAACCTCTGGAACCGGCTGGTCACGGTACTGTTCAGAGCCTGGCTCAGGATAAGAGCAGTCGCCTGGTCGGAGAAAACGCTCTGGCCGGACTGCTCCTGCAGTTGGGCGGATTCATCGCCGGTGCGCCCAAGTGCCAGCAGCGCAATGATGTCCGATTTCGGCAGCGGAGGTTCAGAGCGGTAATTAATATTCAACCCGCGATCGGGCGTACCTGTCATCGTGATATTCAAATCGTAATTGCGGACGTGGGTGGAAGCCTGAAGATTGAGTTGGGGCTCGATAGAAACCGGATTGGCGAAGCTGATGTCGCCACGCTCGAGGGTATAACGCGTACCGTGAAATGTGGCCTGGCCTTCGAGAATATCAACGCGGCCAAGAACCGCGGGACGAGCCACCGAACCTCGCAGTCGGAGGTCGGCGTCGCCGGATAACCGCGCGATGGCGGTGCGCATCTGCAGTTCCGGCGCGGTCTGCACATGAATATCCAGTTTGATGTTGTTCAGCGGAGAGTTCGCAACCGTCAGGCTCGTGCCCTGGCGGCCGCGTTCCAGGTAAGAGCTGAAATCGAAACCCGGAGTTACGGCGATCTTGTTAATCGTGATTTGGCCGGAGACATTCGAATCGGAGCGCGTCCCCACCCAGTGCAATTCGGCGTCGGCCGTGGAACTCACACCCGGGGGATAGCGCAGGCGAACGTCCTTGCCAATAGCCGTCAGATTGAAATTCAGTTGCCGGTTGAGGTAAGTGGCATCACCCTGAAAACTCAGAGTGCCTCCGCCGGTGCGGGCGGTCAGCGATTCGATGTGGGCGTGATCACGAGTGAACACCAGAGTACCGTCGAATCCGTTCAACCCACTGGGCAGCGTCGCGTAAGAGAACGACCCGTTGGAAAATTGAAGACGCCCCTGAGGCAAAGGATCGTCAACAGTTCCACCGACCGTCATATTCAGGGTAGCGAGTCCGGAGGCGGCAATGTCAGGGTCGAAACCAGAAAGCAGCTTGAGATCGAGATGCCCATCCGCGGCCAGATCGAGGCTGCGACTACCCGAGAGCTGCAGCGAACCATGAGCACTCAGGTCAGTTCCCTCCCCGAGCATGTGCAGTCGCTCGATTTTGATGAATTGATTTGCCAGGACCAGGCGAACCGGATCCTGATTTTGCAGCTTCACATTTTCCAGGTCGAGTGAGACTGCACTGAGATCGGCATTCACGCGCCATTGTGAAAAATGAGAGAGCGGGCCGTGAAGGTCGAAAGAACCGGCCACCGATGAATGTCCGGTGAGTTGGTTGCCGAGATAGGCGTGCCACAAGAAATCAAGATCAAGCTGATCCATCTGCAAAGAAATGTCGGCGGGGTAGCCCTCGCGCATTTGGACATGTCCGCCAATTAACAGCGAACCGCGCTGCAACTGGGAAGTACCGTTAAGCTGCAGGTTGTTACCCTCGCTGATGGCTCGCAGATTGAGGCCTCCCACGAGTTCGTGGTCGACTGTGAGTTCGCGGACACGAACGTCAGCATCGATGACGGGAGCTTCAGATGTGCCGGAGGCTTTAATCCTGAAATCAACGCGGCCTTCGAGGGCGAGACGATTGGCAGGAATCTGGTGGATATGCGCAAGGTCGAAATTACTTCCGGCCACGTCGAGACGAAACGTGCGCGTCGCGGGAGTGTAGGCGGCACTGCCAGTGAGCACAGAATCGTCGTGGAAGAGATGGATGTTATCCAGCGCTAGTTCGCCGTTAGAGAAGCGGAAGCCGGAATCGAACTGCTGCACCGGTTCCCCATAAACGCTAGCGTGGTTGAGATGAATTTTTCCGTCACCATGAGGATCCGAGGCTGTGCCCGCGGCCTGCAGGAACATATCGGCTGCACCGCTTAGCGGATAGTTGGATCCGGTGAGCGCCTGCACGGTCGCAAGATCCGTATTTTCAAGATTGGCGCGGATTGTGAATTGACTATCGCCGGTGAAATGGCCACGGTCGAGGGAGGAAGAAGCCTCAAACTCCGCGGACGTGTCGTCCCGCCGCAGATTCGCACTGCGCAGGGCGATGGCATCGAAGGAGAGCTGTAACGAAGTTGAAAGAGAATCCCACTGGGTTTTGAGTGCGTGGGTGTTGGCCGTCGCGGGAATATTAACTTCGAAATCTTCGACCTGCAGACTTCCTCCGAGTTGGGGCGAAGACAAGGAACCGGTTAAGTTGCCGTTAAAAGTAGCGCGTCCGTTTAGGACCACGGGAAGCAGCGCGGGTCCGCGCACCGCAGCGACCACAGGAAGCCAATCCGCCAGACTCGAAGCCGAAACGGACAGCCGAAGCGCCGAATTGGAAGACAACTTGCCCGAAGCCTGAACATGGCTTGTCGGCGTGGTCAGGTTGAATTGTGGAAGATCGAGGGTATCGGTCCCAGCATAGTAAGTACCAGAGGTGTGGGCATTGACAGGAACTCGCGCAGCCAGAGAAATCGGCGGCGGACTGACGTCGAGAGCAAATTGAATTTCGGCGTCCCGGCGAGTTCCCTTCCAACGTGCATCGATAGTGCCGGAAGCCAGCCCCGCAAGCCGGAAATCCGGGAGCGGATGAGCGGAAGCATTCAGTGCCAGTGCGAGCTCCTCGCTTGAAATGTCTCGGAGTCGAAGGTCGATCAGTGCGCTTTGGATGGCCGGGGCCTTCGGTCTGGAAATTGGCTGGCGGGATTTACTCAACGGAGGAGCCGAGGAAATGACCGCAGTCTCAAATGTTTTTTTAACCGTTGGCGAAAGGTGCTGCTCGGCTGCGAGCCACTGATTCAGTTCCGCGTCTCCGCTGACGTATCCTCCAAAGATCTTGCCTTGCAGCTTGGACAATTTGAGTTGCTGATCGGTAATGGAGTAACCGGTGGTCAGGGCGGCCTTCGAAAATGCGATCTGATCGTCCTTCCACGCCAGGTCGTTCACCGTGAGCAGGCCCGTGGAGGCAAATTGGTCGAGAGACCAATTCCCTTCTCCTTTGAGATCGAGAAATCCGGCGCGAAGGTCGTGGCGCCGCGCGATCGATGCCGCTTCGCTGAGGTCAAGGTGCGCTTCGTATGCTCCTCGGATTTGAGGACGACGAAAATTGGTAACGTGACCACTGGCGAAGAGGTTGGAATGTCCGGAATTCCATTTGAGAGAGTTGATATCCGCAGAGTCGGTCCCCAGAGTAAATTCCGCCGAACTCATCCAAGCGAAGGGACGGAAATCATGCACTTTGGTGTCTACCAAACCAACCAGAAGGCGCCCGTTGTAGCGCGCGTGAAGATAGGAGTAATCCATCTGCAGCCAAACATCGCGCGCTGCCAGGTCGAGCGGCATGATCTGATCATCCCAGAGGATGCGCCCGTGGCGAATTTCGAGGCGATTGATCGAAAGCGCGAAGAGTTGTTCAACCGTCGTCTGAATAGACGATTGCGATCCCGCGCGCTTTGGGAAATTCGTGGTGCCGTCGGGATAGAACGCGAGATGGACGACCGGCTGATCGAGAACAACTTCCTCAAAGGCCAACTCGGAACGCAGCAAAGAGCTGATTTTCAAGCGCGCGACAATGCCGTCGGCATGCGCCAGAGGAACCTCGGACGCGGATTCACGCCCGTGGACCGTGATATTCCGAACCTCGACCTGCATGCGGAAAGGAATGGTGTGGAAGGTACCGATCTGGGCTCGCCCCCCGGTGATCCGTTCGATCTCGGCCACCAGACGACGGCGGACCAAGGACTGAAACGAATCTGTGGTGGTGTAAACAACTAGTCCTGCAACGAAAAGGAACACCACGGCCGTAAGCACAAGTGGATATTTCCACCACCGGCCACTGGGCTTGGCGGCTTGGGCGATCACTGCGATCGAACTCCCGGGTCATTGGTGGAATTAGTGACGCCGGGTATACGAATCTGACCTTCTGAACGCAAAGTCTGCAGCCAGGAGACAAGCATCTCGTTGACTTTTTGTTCGGTCAGCAGTTCGCGAATCTTCCCCGAAACTTCGGCTAAAGGAACTTCCGAAGAGCCCGCCTGCTTCGATTTCGGGACGAACTGGTCGCGATAGTAATCTTCGATCGACCTGGCATCGATTTGCACGGCGGGCCGAAGCCGCGCATCGACCAGGCGCATCACATCGATCTCTTGCCGGACATGAGCAAAAACATCTTTTTCAGTGATGTCGTAACGCGCCAAAAGAGCCCGCCAACCATCATCCAAAGCGCCTTGCGGATATTGTTTGCGGGCACTGGCGATCCGGGCCGCGACCTCGGCATCAGAGGCATGGCGAAATTCTGCCGATTTCATCTGCTCGCGAAGCAGTTCCTGATCGATAAGACGATTGAGCACTGCATGCCTGTCGTCGGCTGTAAAATCAGCCACCGAGCGGTTACTGAGGAGCGCCTCGTAGCATAACGCTTCATCCCAATCGGATTGCAGAATGACGCGTCCATTCACAGTCGCCACAATGCGATCGATGACCTGAGGAGTAGCAGCCGAACTGGGAACGACGAAGACAAAGACGGACACGAACAGCAGCAGCAGCGCGAACGCCGGAGTCATCGTCGTTGTTTTAGCATGAACTCTCATTAAAACGGCTGCCCTATGCTGAAAAATACATTGAAATGCTGCAGGCGTTGCGGAGTAAACGCCGGCGTTGGAGCCAGTTGTGTGCTCGGCGTGTAGCCAGTGGGATACAGCGTCGGATTCAAATTGTACCCGAAATCGAAACGTAAAGGGCCGATAGGTGTCTTATAGCGCAACCCCAGGCCGATCACATGTGAAGTGTAGTCGTAACCGGAGTTGTCGAAGCTGGTCACGCAATAGTCATAGGCCGCGGCAGCCGTCGTTGGACTGTATTGCAGGCACTGCGCGGGATTTTGCTGGTGCCAGCGCAGCAAGCCTTTCAGCATGTCATGTCCAGCGGTAAAAACATTGCCCATATCGTGGAAAATCGCGAAGCCGAACCCTTCTCCCAGATAGGGCAGGCTGATCGAAGGAAACCGGAGTTCCTCGCTGTTCACAAACAGGGCGGAGCCGCCGACGGGAAAACCTGAATCCGGATCGCGGGGCCCTGCCTGATTTAACCCAAAACCGCGATGAGAGTTGTCGCCACCAGCAAAAAAAAGTTCGGGCAGCGGGATGATGGAAATATTCTGCTGGCAGGCCGTTTGCAGGTTATTCAGCGGACAGGACCCAGGTGGCAGAATCCGAGTGCCTCCATAGACTTGTTCCGCGCCCAGCGTGGTCGAGCGAGCGAAGACGAACTTATGATTGGGCCGGCCAAAGGCGTAATACGTGGAATCCTGAGCGAGCGCGCGGCCATAATCTGCTTGCGAGCCAACATAGCTGGACGCGGCAAAAGTATCGAGCGTAAAGTATTGCCCTTTGGTGCTTTCCAGAGGGTTATCACGCTTGTCGCGGATGAAGGTGAAGCCCGGCCCCCCGACGTGGGCAGGCAGGGAAAACAAACTGAATTCTGCAGGTGAAAAATCCGACACGAAGTTGCTCGCTTTCACCCGCCGGTAGTCGAACCGGTAGGTAATGGAAGTGGAATGATTCGCTTGCTGCCTGCCGATTTCCTGCCGCAGATCGATCTTGCCTTCCAGTCTCTGCGAGGTGAAAGTGGCTACGTTAAGACTGTTGTCGTAGAAGATTGTAAAGAAGAGCTTGAAGCGGTCATTGTTCAGGATTTTGGGAATTTCATAACCGATTAGACCGCGCTGCTGCAGGGTTCCGACGTGCGACTGGAAGGTGAGCGTCTGGTTCCGTCCGCCGACGTTGAGACGGGTAACGTCCAATGCCACGCGTGGACTGACGCCCGTCTCACCTCCTGGAGCCTGCTTACCGGCAGGCAGGCCGGTTTCGAACTCCAGGCCAGCACCGTAAGTAAAAGTGTAGCGTTTCGCCTCCCGCACTTGAACCAGAACATTTTTCTCAGGATCCGTACCGTTGGGATTCTGTACTGCCGTGTCAACCTGGCTAAAGATGCCAAGATCGTAGAGCTTGCTCTGGGTGTCGAGAATATCCTGTTGACTAAGCGGCTGCCCGGAAGCCACTTGCACCTCGCGTTGCACCACGTAATCGCGTGTATGCTCAAGCCCGGCGACCAGCACTTTGTTAACAACAAATTGTTCTCCCTCGTGGATTGTGTAAGTAATATCTTCGCGATCGGGCGCAGCCGGAACAGCACTGGCCATGATATCGAGTGTGGCGTTGGGAAAACCGTGATTGAAGTAGTAGTTGAGTATGGCGTCACGATCCGTGGCTAAATTCTGCTCCGAGTAAGGCTGGCCAGCGGCGGTATTCAATTCAGGAAATGCTTTGACGTTGATTTTCTCGCTGCCAACAATGTGCAGCGTAGCCACCAGGGTTTGCGGCCCTTCGTCGATTTGAATATGCACCGCGAGATGATTTTGCCTCTGTCGATAATTGTCGTCCACCTTGGTTTGAATTTTGACCTGACGGAACCCGTTGGAGACATACAAGGCCTGGAGGCCGACAACATCACTCTTGAGCAAAGCTTCGCTGTAGCGTCCGGGAAAAAAGAATCTGCCGGCAGGCTGAATCTGCAGGCGTTGGCGGAGCATTTTTGTGGGGAAGTACTTGTTTCTGGTGATTTCCACGGACTCGAGTTTGTGCACCGGTCCAGGATCAATATGGTAGATTATGCGCACCAGGTCGGGACTGGTTTCCTTCTGAAAGCTAACTGACGCATCGAAGTGTCCGCGGGTCTGCACGTAATTGAGGAGATTCCGCTTACCTTCATTCAGCAAATCGTCGTCGACCGCGTTCTCCTGATAAACAGGTATCTCTCGCTTCAAGACGCCGCGACTGACAGGAAAGCCCACGGCGTATACGACCACCACGGGACCTGGCTGAATAAGATACGTATAGTCGACCGCGTTCGATTCCGGATGGTAGTTCTGCTCGGCGATGGAAACCTGAGCCAGGACTCGATGCTGCTTCTGAAGTTTTTTGCGAATGCGCTGTAGAGAGTTGGTAACCCGGGAGGCCGTGATCCGGTCACCAGGGTGCATCCTGGCAATGTCCTCAACCTGGCTCTGCGAAAACTCGGACTGTCCGCTAACTTTAATCTCGCCCACATGCGCCGGCTCCTTGGCTGCAACGTGAAACACAATATTCGCCTCTTGCGTAGTGGAATTCGAAATGCTTTCCCCAGTCACACGCGCCCGGTAATATCCATTCTCTTGCAGAAGCTGGCGAATATTCTGTAGAGCACGGTTAAGTTTGTCGACCGTATACAGTTCGCCGAGCTGGAGTTTCGCGGCGTTCACGATCTGGTTGTAACTGGGATGGCCCGGAGCTCCCTCCACATCCACTTCGCCAACGAACAAATTCGGCGACGTGGTGAACCTGAGAACGACAGCGCCATCTACCGGTGTCACTTCGGCCTGAATGTCAGCGAAGAGGCCGGTTGAGTAAAGAAGGCGGATACTCTCGCGCACTTGATCCCGGTCCAGGGGCTCACCCGGTTTTTGCGGGAGCATCTGCAGAAATCTCTCAGCATCCTGAACACCGGGGAGTTCGACGGATCCGACGGTGCGTCCGAAATAGGCAGCCATCCCCGATGAGGATTGCGCCTCCTGCAATAAAGGGGAAATGGGAGGCGACCCGGCATGGGCCACCGAGCCGAGCGAAACCATCATCGCAATGACGAATGCGGCGTACCTTCTCAGCAAATAATTTCCTTGGGTCCCTTTCATATTTCGATGAGGCGCGGAGGACCCTCGTTGTCCCGCGTACGGATGGCGGAGCGATCCCACTATAATAAAGGTTTTGCGGGAAGGAACTGGTGACCTCCTTGAGGCAGGGCTTGGAACACGCAGGTGCAACAGCAAAAGACAAGTTCGAGGAACGCTATTCGCGGCAGATTCTGTTCCACGGAATCGGAGCTAAAGGCCAGCAGCAACTCGCCGCAGGTAGAGTTGCAATTGTGGGCTGTGGCGCGACCGGGTCCGCGCTCGCCTCATTACTGGCGCGATCCGGCGTCGGCGAACTGCGGATCATCGATCGCGATTATGTGGAAGCCAGCAACTTGCAGCGCCAGTCGCTGTTTGACGAGCGGGATGCATCGGAATCTCTGCCCAAAGCCGTCGCCGCCGCCCGCAAAATTGCGCTGTTCAATTCCGACGTAAAACTTGAGGCACGGGTTGAGGACGTGGTACCGGGAAATATTGAAGCTCTACTCGCAGGAGCTCATGTAATTCTTGATGGAACGGATAATTTTGAGACTCGATATTTGATCAATGATTACGCCATCGAAAGCTCCGTTCCCTGGATTTACGCCGCTGCCGTCGGCAGTTATGGAGTGACTTTAAATGTGGTTCCCGGCAAGACCGCTTGTTTGGTATGCCTGTTCCCCGACTCGCCACGAGGAATGGTGGAGACCTGCGAGACCTCCGGAATATTAAATTCGGCGGTAAATGTGGTTGCGTCGGTCGCGGCGTCTGAGGCCTTGAAGTTGTTGTTGGGCGGTGCGGCGCTGGAGCATTTGCGGGAAACGCTTTGGTCCTTCGATGTTTGGACCAATGATCACGCCGAAATCGCAGCGGGAAAACCGCGAGCAGGCTGCCGGGCCTGCGGCGAAAGGGATTTCGTGCACCTGGCCGGCGAAGCGCGTCCCCACATCACGATGTGCGGAAGAAATTCGGTGCAGATTCACGAGCGCGCTCGGCCGATCGATTTCGCGGAGATGCAGCGGCGATTGGAAAATCTTGGAACAGTCCGACACAACGAATTCGTCCTGAAGTTCTGGCGCGAGCCCTATGAAATGACGCTATTCCCCGACGGCCGCGCCATCATCAAGGGAACGACCGATGCCGGCATCGCCCGCAGCTTGTATGCGAGATTCGTCGGAAGCTGAGGAGTCGCTATCACAGCATTCGCCTGCCATGAATGACGGCCGCAACCGTAACTTGATGCGGTTCGACACGGTAGATAATGCGATAGCTGTAAACGGTCCACTCGCGGATGCTTTCGTCATCAAATTTCGGAACCTTGCGGCCGGACATAGGAAATTGTGCAAGAGACTTGGTTGTCGCGAGAATTTTTCTGACCACGGCATTGGCATAAAAGGACGAATCTGCAGCGATCTATGTTGCAATCGCTTCAACATCAGCGACAGCGCGCGGCGACCAGACTACTCGACAAGCCACTGGCTTAGCCGTTTTTCTACATCATCCTGTGAGATCGTTCCCCGCTGTTTTGCCTCTTCCAGTCCGTGGCGCACCTTGTCGAGTACATAGAGATGGTATTGAATGTCTTCCAGCGAGCAGTTTTCGGGAAGTTTGTGGAGCAGCGATTCGACTTCTTGTTTAGCGGTGGACATCGCCGGATTCGTAGCTAATATATCACCTTAAAGGCCGTGCGAATGCTCGTCACGGCTTCCGAAGCCGATACGTGGTCTCGCCGAAATACTGAGACATTAATATCTAAAAGGAAGCATGCTCGCCAGGCAACTCCAGGGCAAGACGGCAATCATTACCGGCGGCACGGGCGGCATTGGCCGGGCCACGGCGCTGCTGTTTGCTAGAGAAGGCGCAGCGGTAAGCATCGTCGATCTTAACCAGGAAGCTGGAGCCTC
>CAVRWS010000087.1:0-14916 GCA_963724815.1 uncultured Acidobacteriaceae bacterium | reverse complement strand
CCCAGTTCAAGACCATCGAGGAGCACTTCGATTACTCCGTCTCGCTCATGAATGTCGGTGACTACGTCACCGCCCGCGAGCACATCGAAAAGCTTGTCAAGCAGGCGCCTAAGACCGATTTTGTCATCTATGGCTTGGCTGCCCTCGACTGTCTCACCGGACACGTGGAAGATTCGCTCAGGCATCTTGATGAAGCCCTGCGCCTGAATGCCAGTCTGCGCTACCAGGCGCGCAACGATTCTGACTTTCACAATCTGGCCGAAGATCCCCGGTTCACTGAGTTGTTGTACCCAGATCCCGCTGCCGACCTGGCTTCGCCGGAAAGTTCCTTCCGCGAAGACGAATCGTATTAGTAAGGCCGGCAATCGAGCTTCCCTCGATGGAAACCAAAACCGCCACATTCCCGCCCCTGGAGAAGACCACCCGCGAGCGCGGTCTTCGCGTCGTGGCCATCGGCGGGGGTACGGGTCTCTCTACCCTGCTCAAGGGACTCAAACGCTTCGCGCTCACTCCGGCAGAACTGCCGGCGACGCTCCCTGGCGCGCCGGTCATCCGCGATCTCTGCGCCGTAGTCACTGTAAGCGATGACGGCGGCTCCAGCGGACGCCTGCGCAAAGAACTCAACATGCTTCCGCCCGGCGATATTCGCAATTGCATCGTAGCCCTAAGCGAAGACGAAGCTCTGCTCTCCCAGCTCTTCCAGCATCGCTTCAACAAAGGCTCCGGCCTCGAAGGCCACAGCTTCGGAAACTTATTCCTGGCGGCCTTAACTTCCATCACTGAAGATTTTGCGGAAGCGGTGCGGCTTTCCTCAGAAATTCTGGTCACCCGTGGACACATCCATCCCGCTACCACTTCAAACATCGAACTCGAAGCCCTGATGGAAGACGGCACCCGCGTGCGGGGTGAGACCAAAATTACCGCCAGCAAAGGCCGTATCCAGGAATTGTTTCTGGTTCCTCCCGATGTCGAACCTCTGCCGCAAACGCTCGACGCCATCGCCGGAGCCGATATCATCAGCATCGGACCTGGCTCGCTCTTCACCAGCCTCATCCCAAACCTGCTGGTGCGCGGCATCGCCGAGGCTATCGTGAGTTCACCCGCCACCAAGGTTTATATCTGCAATCTGATGACGCAGGCGAACGAGAGCCTTGGCCTTACCGCCGCCGATCACATCCGCGCACTCAACCGCCATGCCGGTCAGCAAATTTTTGACTACGCTCTCATCAACCGCACGCCGGTATCGGATGAGCTAAAGGCCAAGTACGCGCTCGAAGGCGCCTGTCAAATCGTCGCTGATCTCGATGCCATTGAATCTCTGGGCGTGATCCCCGTGCTGGGAGATTATTTGGAAGAAGCCGGGGTGGCGCGCCACAACACCGCCCGCGTAGCCAGCGATTTGGTGCAGCTTGGATCGCAACCCTCGAGCGAGCGCAAGGTCCGGCCCTCAGAGAAGGCTTAATTTACTTCCTCTCTTCCGCACGGACTGCGCAATCGCTAGAATGTTCAGGTAGAAAGAAGGTCGGCAATTCTCAGTTTCGAGTTAATGAGGGGCGAATATTTATGGCCGAAGTGAAATGGCGAACCATCGCTTGCCTGCTCCTGATTCTGGCGCTAGCCGGCGTCGCGACCGCACAGAAGGATGAAGAGGGACCGGTTGCGACTCTGACTTTTCTCGTCATTAAAGACGACAACGGCAAACCCATACGCAACGCCGCCGTAATCATGCATCCCGTCAGCGCCGACGGAAAACAGAGCCGCGGCGGGCTCGAACTCAAAACCAACAACGATGGCAGAACCAGCTTCGACGATGTTCCTTACGGCAAATTACGCGTCCAGGTTTTGGCCAGCGGATTCCAGACCTTCGGCGAAGATTATGACGTGGACAAAGCGAAGTTAGACTTAACCATCAAACTCAAACGCCCACAAGGGCAATACTCGATCTATGAAAACCATCCGGAAGAAAAGAAGGACGACAAAGCGCCGCCGCCTCCCGATCCCAACGCTAAGCCACAATAACTGACAGCGAGCTTTATAAACGACGAGTAAAATCTTGCTATGTCCTATCTTCTGAAAACCGAACCCACCGTATATTCCTTCGCCGATCTGCAGCGCGATCAGACTACGGTCTGGGATGGCGTTACCAATCCCGTTGCTGTCAAGAATCTGCGCGGCATGAAGCCGGGAGATCAGTTGGTGATCTATCACACGGGAGATGAAAAGAGTGCCGTGGGAACCGCCTCAGTCGTCTCGGTCGAAACCGGCGACCCCAAGAATCCGCAAATAAAAATCAAAGTTGGCAAAGCCATCGGCAAGCCCGTCACCCTGGCCGAGATGAAAGCCAACAAACTATTCGCCGATTCTCCCCTGGTGCATCAAGGGCGGCTGAGTGTAGTCCCACTGACGGGCGCTCAGCATAAGTTCATTACCGGCTCATAGCTAACGTCGAGACTCACAGCGCTTTTGCATCCCGCCGAATCAGTGCGTGATCCACGAAAAATCCAATGCCTACCGCCAGCGGGATGATCCCAAACGTAGCCGCGATCATCGCATCGGGATCGGATCTGCCGATCAGAACGAAGGTTGCGATATAACCGATCGCTCCCGCCACCAGAAGAATTCCCGATCGCCGCGAACGTGCCGACTCCGAAAGTTCCGGCTGCATGGGTATCTCCACACCACGCGCAATCGCCGCCATGCGCTCTTCGCTGCGCAGCTTACGCACTCGGAAGAACGTATACATCGCCGCCATCGGAATCCCCAGGGACATCACTACCGCCGCCAGTCCAACCAAATTACCGTCCATACCTGCCTCCTGATTCAGTGCCGGTTCGATCGCACCGCGTTCTCAAATGTAGTTACGATGCCCTGCCAAAAAAGTTCCCCGTTTCAGGACTTTCGGCCGACTTACAAAACTTTGCAAAACTCCCTGCGGCTCGCTAGCAACCCTGTGACATGCTAGGGGTTCTTAGCCAGTGACGGCGCTGGCCGTTCTCTGTCTCGGTAAGCCATTTCGGCGTATCTGCTGAAACAAAAGAGGAATTGCAAGAATGAAATTGAAAGTCTCCCCGATGAATCTTCCGCGCCTCCGTCGATCGCACTTCCCTTACCTGCTGGCCGTCTGTCTTCTGGGGCTACTCTGCTTACTCCCTTTGCAGGCGCAAGACTCCCCAAAACCAGAGTCCCCGACAAATGATTCGCAGGCGAAAGCCACGCCGGCACAGGACTCGCAGGAAAAGGTCGACGTCAACGACGTCACCCGCACCTTCGTCGTTCATCTGCCCCAGGGCTACAAGCAGGATCAACACTATCCGGTGGTCATTCTTTTCCATGGGCGAAATCAGGATGCCGCCGATATGGCGGGGATCACCCACTTCAATCGTCTTGCCGACAAAGACAGCATCATCGCTGTCTATCCCAACGCCGCGCACGGCTCATGGAATGTAGGAGTGCGCGCGGAACAAGTAAATCAGCCCATGCAGCCCCGCCGCGGAGGCCGTCGTGGAGGATGGGGAGGTTATCCTGGCGGTGGTGGCGGATACCCAGGAGGGGGTGGTGGCGGTGGTGGTGGCTATCCCGGTGGCGGACAGGGCGGAGGCCAGAACGGGGGCGAGAATCCCAACGAGAACAGGAATAAATCCGAACCTCCCGACGACGTAGCTTTCCTTAATCAAATGCTCGACCAACTTCCCATGAAGTATTCCGTCGACACTCGCCGCATCTACGCCACCGGCCTAGGCGATGGTGGTTTTATGGCACTGCGCGTGGGTTGCAACATGGCGGATCGCGTAGCTGCAATTGCCGCAGTCGGTGCGGCCATGCCCAAGACCATGATCTGCCTTCCGGCACGCGCCGCGTCCGCGCTTTTCATCAACGGCACCGACGACCCCATCGTTCCCGACAACGGCGGCACTTACAAACCCGGACGCTTCCACGTGCTCTCCGCGGAAGATAGCGCGAAGACCTGGGCAAAGTTCGATCACTGCGGTGAAAAGCCAGAACAGGCAAAGTTGCCATCGGCGGACAAAGGCGGAAAGGAAACGAAAACTTACACCTACAGCGGCTGCCAGGATAACGCTCAGGTCGTGCTCTACAGCGTAAAGAATGGCGGCAACACCTGGCCCGGCGGCGAGCAATACATGAGCGAAAAAGAGGTCGGCAAAACCAGCAATGCTCTCAATGCCAACGATGCCATCTGGAACTTCCTGGTGACGAAAAAAATTGCCGGCGAGAGCGGCACAGAAAAATAGGGCTTACTCCAGGTGTGACTGCGCGTCGGGATAAAACTTGGCAATCATGCGTCCTGTCATCAAGCCGCCCTCGTATTCCGGAATGATCACCTCGTCCGCGCCCGAATTGCGCATCGCCTGCGCGTACCGCGATTGCCCCGCCCGCGTAATAATCCGTGCCTTCGGGTTCAGCGACTTCGCCGTAACCGTGATGTAAAGATTATCGGCGTCGTTGTCGATGACAATGCAAACCCCCCGCGCCCGCTCGATTCCGGCAGATTGCAGCACGTCGTGCCGTTTGGCGTCGCCCTGGATGGCGAGGACCTTATCTTTAAGCAGCTCTCGGCATAATCCTTCGCTGGTTTCGATCAACACGAACGGAATCTTCAGCCGGGTCAGTTGGTCCACCACCGTTCTTCCCACTTGTCCGTAGCCGCAGATGATGAAGTGATCGCGCAATTTTTCAATGCTGACATCGTTCACCATGGTTCTCCAGGCCTCCATTCCCTGCCGGTTAAAGATCGTGACCGCAACCCGCTCCGCCACCCAGATCTGAAACGCGAACACGCCGCAATAAACAAAGATCGAGAACAGCTTGGTCGAATTATGTACGCGCCTGGCATCGATCGCGTGCGGCTGGATCATCCAGAACAGCGCATCCTGCCAGCTCAGTCCCTCCAAATGCATGTAGACCAGCACACACATCAAGCTGAACGCGGCAAACACCACGAACGGCAGCCACAACCGCCGTAAGAACAGCAGCAGAATTCGAAACATGAGGCAGGAATACTACAGGAAGTGTACGCCGCGAACAATGGAAATGCGGATTCGGTAGTGGGTCAGTTCAAACTGACCCACTACCGCGGATTCGCATAAACCTATCGAACGAATCGATTTGTCGAATGCCTGCATAAAAAAACCACCTTCTGCTGCCTTCGCAAAAGGTGGGTAGAGAGTGCGCCACTCTCTTAAATCACTGAAACACCGTCACTGGAACAGATTCAACGTGTTGGTGGCGTCATCCACGTAGTAAAGACTGTGCCCCTCAACCACCAAACCGAACAAAGCGCCTGCTCCTGGCGGTTTTCCATTGTTATCCAACAAGTCTTCGGTGAGCTGCTCACCGCCCGGTGTAATCGTAACCAGGAAGCCATTGTTCCCGTTGACTGCGAGGATGCTGCTGTCCGGCGCGACCGTCAGCCCCAAAGGATCATTGAGAAAACCATCTCGCGTAA
Source organism: uncultured Acidobacteriaceae bacterium (assembly GCA_963724815.1). Classification (GTDB taxonomy): domain Bacteria; phylum Acidobacteriota; class Terriglobia; order Terriglobales; family Acidobacteriaceae; genus Sulfotelmatobacter. Next base: position 9,452 of record CAVRWS010000087.1, on the reverse strand, counting down.
TCGTAATGCCGGTCCCTGCGGACGTAACCCGAGTCATCGGATCCGAGATCGCCACGATACGATTGTTCAGGCTGTCAGCCACATACAATGTTTCCGCGTTGCCGCTCAGAGCCAGTCCGGTCGGCCCAATCACCAAAGCTGCAGGATCGGTCCGTTCCGAAAAGCCCGAGGCGATCACGGTAATCGATTGCAAGCTGGGCATAGCGCCATACAAACCAGTCAGCATGAGCCTTACTACTGTTCCCTGGTGAACCACTTTCCCGCCCGCTGCCTGCGTGCCGTTCAAAACATTGGTCACAAAAAGATCCGCGCTGCTTCCGGAATCAAGGGCAGCCATATCCCATGGACCGTTGATCAATGAACCATAGAAAGTCTGAACCACTGCTCCATCGCTATTCAGCAGCAGCAAGCATCCTGCCTGCACAGTCGCCGACGTACCATCGGTGGTCGGCAAACTGCCCACGATCACCCATCCGCTGCGCAGCACTGCCAATGCCGTGGTCAACCCAATGCCACCCGGGCAAGGCCCCGGCAGCTTAGTCGCGTCGATTTGAGCAAACAGAGTGACCACACCTTCCGGCGAAATCTGCACAATCGTCGTACCCGTACCCTGCAGGTTTGCACTATTGTTGAAATTGCTGACCAGAATATTTCCCTTGGTTAGCGAGCCCGTACTGTTTGGCACCAAGGCCACTCCGTACGGGTTGACATCCCCGTTCGCCGGAACGGTCGATGCAATCACGCTGGTGCCTCCCGGTGAGGCCTGCGCGCTCGCGGACCAGCCGCAAGCAAGAATCAGCGCTACAGCCGCGCTGCAAGCTTTGACTTTGTCAAATGCATTCATAAGGATCCTCCTGCGAGTGAAAACTGGTTTGAGGCAGAAGCGCTTCGCATAACCGCTACTGCGCGAGAATCAGTCTGGGACGGGCGTTGCAGGCGATTGTCAGGAAATTGTCAATTCCCTGTCATTTCTAGTGCGTGTCACCTAGTGTTGGAACCGGTGGCGTCGCCGCGCTTCCGCGCTCAGTGAATGAATTGTCTCAATTCACGCCGCAGAATTTTCCCCGAAGCCGTTTTGGGGACGGCCTCAACAAAATGCACTTCGCGCGGCTGCTTGTAGTGCGTCAGCCGTTCTCCGACGAAGGCGCACAACTCTTCTTCCATCTTCTTGCCGTTTGCAAATCCGTCGCGCAGCGCGATGAACGCCACCGGAATCTCCCCCGCCGCCGCGTCTGGACGTCCCACCACTCCACACTCCCGCACCGCGGGATGCTCCAGTAACACAGCTTCCACTTCCGCTGGCGCCACCGGAAAGCCTTTGTACTTGATCATTTCTTTTCGCCGGTCGACTACACGGTAAAAACCTTCCCGATCCCGCGTGACAATGTCGCCCGACCAATACCATCCGTCGCGCAGCACGGCCGCGGTTGCATCCGGCTCCTTCCAATATCCCTGCATGAACTGCGGGCCGCGCATCACCAACTCTCCCGGCTGACCCGCTGCAACCTCACTCGCGCCGTTCTCCGACGCGGCAAAATTCTCCGTCCCCACCACTCGGCACTCCGTCTGCACCAGAGGATGCCCAATCGAATCCGGCCGGTAAAGTTCGGGATCGAGATAGCCCACATGTGTAACCGGCGAAGCCTCCGTCATTCCATAACCCTGGCAAACCAGAACGCCAGTCAGCGCGGTGAATCTTCGGGGCAAATCCGGCGCCAGCGGCGCGGCTCCGGACTTCACCCAGTGCAGCTTGTGATTTTTCGGAAACTGTCCCGCTTCCGCCGCCAGGCACAACGCGTTCATCGCAGGAGGCACCATGAGCATCGTCGTGATCGATTCTTCCACCAGTAGCGAACAAACTTGAGCCACGTTGAAACGCGGCATCAACACCAAAGTCGCGCCCATCATCAGCATCGGATTCAGCGCCACGTTCAGCCCGTAGATGTGGTACAGCGGCAGAAAGCAAAGCAGATTGTCAGTCGACTTCAGCAACGCCGCTCCCGGCCCTATTAACTGATACACGTTTGCCACCAGGTTGTAGTGCGAGAGCATCACACCCTTGGGCAGTCCAGTCGTGCCGCTCGAATAAGGCAGCGCCGCCAATGTCTCCTGCGATCCACGATCCGGCTCCGGGACCCTGGCGCTCACAGGCTTCAGCAAGTCGGAGAACGGCTCACCTACACTTCCCTGCTCTCGCGTGCAAAATACGTGCCGCAGATTCTGCAGCCCTGACAGATTGACTCCAGCAATATTCGGCGCGTCGGTAATTAGCAACACTGCTCCCGAATTCTGCAACTGATACCGCACTTCACGCTCGCGATAAGTAGGATTCAGCAGAGTTGGGATCGCGCCCGCTAGCGTTGCCGCATGATAAGCCACACAGAACTCCCACGAATTGGGCAAGAAAATAGCGACTACGTCACCCGGCTTGACCCCAGCAGCAACCAAACCGCGCGCCAGCGCTTCCGCCGCTTCACCATATTCGGCGTAAGTCATCCGCCGTCCACACGAAGCATCCACCAGCGCGATTTTCTGCGCATGCTTTCGGCAGGAAGCCAGAATCGCATTGTGGACGAAAATATTTGTGGGATCCGCGTAAAGATCAGTGCGCAACATGGGCGGGATGATTGTAGCGGAAACGATTGTAACGGAAAGCTCGCTAGCTCGCTGCGAACCAGTTACCAGGACTCTCGTGCGTCCTAAAGCACTCCACCAGTCTTCACGGCCAAAATGTTCAGCGCCATCTCCAGCTTCGTGATCGCTGCGCCCAGTTCCGGATGCGTTCCGATCTTTTCTTGCAAGGTCTTCAAAATCTTGTGAGCACTCGCAACATGCCCCGCTGCCTGGGCGGATCCCTCGGGATTGGGTTCGATTTGCTTTTCCATGGCCCTTCGCTTCCTTTGTGCTCCCTCAATTCTATACAGCATTGCAGAGTAATTCTACGGATCCGGCAGGCACGTGCTGAATTTGAAGACACTTACCACAAAGGACACAAAGTGACACGAAGGAAGTGTGCCCCATAAAGCCCTTCGTGATACTTAGTGTCCTTCGTGGTTGATGGATTTTATTTTGCCCGGGAGCTGAAATAGTTCCTAGCTGGCCAGCTTGCGCAGAAATTCGCGTTCGTCCATACGGTATTTGAAGGCTTTGCGGCCGTCGATGAAGACCACCGGCACTTCATCATTAAATTGCCGCCGCAGTTCGGTGTCGCTGTCCACGTCCACTTCCTGCCACGTGAATCCGCCCCGGCGCGAGAGCTTCGTCAGACTTTCCTTCACCACTTCGCAAAGATGGCAGCCTTTGCGGGAGTAAACTACGACCTGGCGAGACTGCAGCACGCCGCGATTGTATCGTTGCCTGCTGACTTTCTGATAAGAGAAAAAGTAAAGCACGCAAAGTGGTCCGACCAGTTCGGGAATCGTTCAAGATATCCATTCCGGGAGTAGAATCCGAAAATGTTTGCACTCGATTCCAAACCGCTCCGGGGCAAGGCCTGTCTCATCACCGGCGCAGCACGCCGTCTCGGACGCGCCTCCGCCCTCGCTCTTGCCCGGGCTGGCGCGGATGTTGCCATCACTTACCGCAATTCCGCCAGCGACGCCCAACATACCGTCGTCGATCTCGCGAGCTTCGGCGTGCGAGCTTTCGCTCTGCGCTGCGATGTCACCGACGAAGCCAGCGTCAAGTCCATGATGAAAGATGTGGGACGCGAACTTGGCCGCATCGACATTCTCGTAAACAATGCCGGGAACTACAACACCGCCGATTTCGAGCGCCTCACCGTGCGCCAGTGGGATGACATCTTCGCCTCCAACACGCGCGGCCCCTTCCTGGTTTCGCGCGAAGCCCTGAAGTGGATGCGCCGAAAGCGCACCGGAGCACTTCGATCAGCAGGAATCGAAGCCAAGATCATTCACATGGGCTCCCTCGGCGGTCTGCGTCCCTGGCCGACGCACGCCCACTATTGCTCCTCGAAAGCCGCGCTGCACATGCTGACGAAAGTTATGGCAAAAGCTTTAGCTCCCGAGATCGCGGTGAACGCGGTGGCGCCTGGCATGATCGATCTCGGCGAAAAATCAGCTGCCGCATTTATGCGCCGCATGGCCAAACAAACCCCCATGCAGCGCAATGGCCGCGATGACGAAATCGCGGCCGCTGTCCTGTTCTTCGCTACCGCACCGCAATTTATCACTGGTCAGATTCTCGCGGTCGACGGCGGACTCGGACTTTGAGTAGAGGGTCGCATAAGGAATTGGGGTAAGGGTTCGTACTAGATCTCGGGAAGGGCACGACTTCAGTCGTGCCGCTGACTCGCGATATATGTCCGCGCTTTAGCGCCTGAGGTAACCCCCTAACTGCGCCAAGCTAGGACTCTGCCGAAGTCGGATCGATCATCCGCTTCACTTCCGAAATCCGATTCGCCGGAAATCCACCCTGCTTCGCGTGTTCGCGCACCATCTGTTCATTGGGCGCAATATAAACACAATAGATTTTGTCTGGTGTGACAAAGCTTTCGACCCACTGAATCTCCGACCCCAGGTTCTTCAGCACGCTGCAGGATTTTTGCGAAATCGCCAGAACCTGGTCCTGAGTCAAATTCCCCGCACCCGCGATCTCGCGCTCAATCACGTATTTCGGCATTTCTTCCTCCCCTTGAAATGAAATGCAAGAATAACCAACCCTCGCCGCCGCATTCTATTCCGCGCGTGAGCAAATAGCTAACCCGGCGCTGCGACCATGTGGGACCGCCGCCCCGGCTGTCCAGTCGAGCGAAGCTCGATAACCTCGGAACCGTCCCACGCACGATCCGAAACCCACAGATCTCTTTTGCATGCTCTCATCTCCAAGGTATAGTTGGAAAAATGAAGAGATCCGCGAACGTCATCCCATCCACCACTTCCTCTCCTCGGGTTGCCATCGCCATCATGGCCGCCGGCAAGGGCACCCGCTTGAAGTCGGAACTCCCTAAAGTGCTGCATGAAGTTGGAGGCAAGCCCCTGCTGGCTCATGTCATCGCCGCCGCCACGCAGGTCGTTCCCGCGAGCGATGTGTTCGCCATCATCGGCCATGAAGCCGAACGCGTCCGCGCCGCGCTCGCGCCGACCGGCATCAATTTCATCTTGCAGACTGAGCAGCGCGGTACCGGCCACGCCTTGATAGTGTCGCAGTCCGCTCTATCGGCCTACGATCACGTCATCGTTCTCTCCGGCGATGCTCCGCAGATCACGCCGCAAACCATCGCCCAACTGCTGAACTTCCATCTCGATGAGCAAGCTTCAATGACTCTGCTGGGTGCGGATCTCGATCAGCCCACTGGGTATGGCCGCATATTAAGGAGGGACCCGCGCAGCGCCGAAGTCCAGGCCATCGTGGAAGAAAAATCCGCCAGCCCGGCGCAGAAAAAGATTCACGAGATCAATGCGGGGTTCTACGTCTTTGCCGTGCCGCAACTGTTTTCGCACATCGCGAAACTCTCCACCGAGAACTCTCACGGGGAGTATTACCTCACCGATATGGCACAGGTCCTGCGCAAGGCCGGGGAGCGCGTAGTTGTATGGAAGACAGAAAACTCCGCCGAAGTACTGGGCGCGAATACTCGCGCTGAACTCTCGTTCATCGACGCTCAAATGCGGATGCGCAAGTGCCAGGAATTGATGGCCGCGGGCGTTACCATCTTTTATCCCTCAACCTGTGTGATCGACTGCGACGTCACAATCGCCCCTGACACCGTGCTCGAGCCTTTCGTTCAGATCCTCGGCCGTTCGCGCATCGGCTCCAGCTGCCGCATTCGCTCCTATAACGTAATTCAGGATTCCGAACTGGCTGAAGGAGTGCTCATCCGTCCCGGCTGCATTCTGGAAGACTCCCGCGTCGGCCGCAACGCTATCCTCGGCCCGTATTCTCATCTGCGCCCCGGCAGCGACATCGGAGAAGACGCGCACGTCGGCAATTTCGTCGAGACCAAAAAGATCAAGCTGGGCAAGGGATCGAAGGCCAACCACCTTACTTATCTAGGCGACGCGGAAATAGGCGCAGGCGTGAACATCGGCGCCGGAACCATCACCTGCAATTACGATGGCGCTGGCAAGCACACCACCGTGATCGAAGACGGAGCCTTCATCGGCAGTGACACCACTCTGGTCGCTCCCGTGCGCGTGGGCAAAGGAGCATACATCGGCGCGGCGTCGTGCATCACTAGCGACGTCCCAGATGACGCGCTCGCCATCGGACGCGCGCCGCAAATCGTGAAACAAGGCTGGCCCAGCGCGAAGCGCGCCGCACGAAAAAGATCAACGGAACAAAAGAAGGCAGTCAGGATTCAGGACTGAGGGGACAAGTTTTTCGCCCGGAAGACGCACCAGGACAAGGCTCGGGAAGGGCACGACTTTAGTCGTGCCGCAAAGGTATCATAAAGTCGCGCGGCTTCAGCCGCTGAGGTGCGCTCGAGCCTGAAAATGCTAGTGCGAAACTGCCGCAAACAAATCCGAGTGCATGATCGACTGAAACTGCTGGTCGGTCGACTTGAAATGAAAGTTCACATCCGAGCCGTCCGAGTCCACGCTGGTATTGTCCATCGCCAATTTCTCGGGCGCGGTCGCACTCATCTTTTTATAAAGCAACCCAGCCTTCACCAACGATGACAACGTAGCCGCGCTCATCGAATCGGACGATACCACAGTCAGATCGAAGTTGACGCCTCCATTAAAACTCATGGTGTAGCGTGAGCCCAGCAGCCGCTTCTTGATAGTGTCATAGTCGGCGACTTTCGCTGCATCGCCCAGCGCCGACCGCATCACGTTCTGCGTACCCAGTTGGTCCAGAATGCTCCACACCGGCGCCGAATCCACGCTCGACATCATGTCAGCCATGGTCTGGTTGGTATCGAGGCCCAAGACCTCGCCATCGCGCACATCGAGTGCGATCCGCACCGCGACCGGATCGCCGAATAGCAGCGTGCTGTCGTCCAAAAATGTCATCACCATTCCTCCATCCATCGGATAGATATTGGTGGTGTTGTGATACTTTGTCGGCTTAATTTTCAGCGCCGTCATCTTTTTCAGCACCGCCTTCATGGCAAACGGCCCGGCAGCTACGCCCACGCCCTTGATGCCCTGCTTTGCGGTACGGAACGATGCGAAGGTCAGCGTGTCGACATCTTTATCAGGATCGATGCCAATCCCCTTCAGCGCGCCCTCGAACTGCTTCAGGTTATCCGGCAGCAGTTGCTGCTTGAGTTGCATCGCGGTTGGAGAATCCTTCATCGCCCGGTAATCCACTGAAATTAACTGTTGCAGATCGCCTGGAACCACCGCCCGCGCCGATGAATTCAAGGGCATTGCGTTGGCGACGCCCAGAAAAAGCACAACCAGAACCGCCGCGCTTAGACCAGCCTTAACCGATTTCATAACAGATACGAACCTCACGTATAGGTTTCCTGAGCTGAAGGTTTCCTGAACTGAACGGAACAATCCCTGCATCTTGCAGCTTAGATGCGAGAATAGCTCCTGCCGTCACTGCGATCACCATTCTAAGCCACGAAACTGCCTCCGCGACCAGCCAAAGGTGCTAGCCCTATGACCAAATTGGAACCTCACGCGGGACACAAGTTTCCACAATTCCTGTTTACTCCCCTCGAATGGTGTAAGATGCATTCTGGCATCTGTACGCTACCGCACACATAAAAGACCCCAATTTTCTTGGGCGCTCGGAACTACTACAGCAAGCGAAATCAGGGGACTATTGAAAATTCTACTGTACAACCCCGATAACGGGGTGACCCGCAATTTCATGCCGCATCTCTGGATGTTCCTCCTGCAATCTTTAACCCCCGCCGGCCACGACGTTGTACTGATCGACGGAAACGCCCAGCCCATGGACGAAGCCGGAATTGCCCGCTATGTGATTGAGCAGAAAATCGATCTCGTCGGCATCGGCGCTATGACCCGGATGATCGCCAAAGCCTACCGCATGGCTGACGCAGTACGCGGCGTTGGCGTGCCCGTAGTGATGGGCGGCCCGCACGTCACGGAAATGGCAGACGAGGCTCTCGGCCGCGATGGCGGCCCTCGCCACGCCGACGCCGTCGCTCTCGGCGAAGCCGATGAAACCTGGCCGCGAATTGTCGAAGACGCCGCACACGGCGGACTAAAAGACATCTATGCGCCAGTCGACGCAGCAGGTAAAGAACTCAAGCCTTCGCTCAAACAATATCCCGTGATTCCCTGGGATACCATCGACCTGAAGCAATTCAATCTGGTGCCCAAGTCGGCCAAGCGCTGGTTGCAAAAGATCGGCGAGGGTTGGGGAACCTTCCGCATCGTGCCCGTGGAGTCAGGACGCGGTTGTCCCTACGGCTGCGAATTCTGCACGGTCACCGGATTTTTCGGCGACTCCATCCGTTTTCGCACCAACGAAAGCGTCGTCAACGAATTGTTGCTGCTGAAGGCGCGAGCCAGAAAAGAACGCGGCCAGATCGCCGTCTTTTTCATCGACGACAATTTCGCCATCAATCTCAAGCGCACCAAATCCCTGCTGCGCGACATTATTGCCGCTGACGCACAAGTGAATTGGGTGGCCCAGATCAGCGCCAACCTCCTCCGCGATCAGGAACTCGTCGATCTGATTTCTGCCTCCGGCGGCAAGTGGGTCTTCATCGGCATGGAGTCGATTGATCCCGCCAACCTGAAAGACGTCAACAAAGGCTTCAACAAGCCCGAAGAATATGCTGCCGTGCTCGAGCGCCTCGCGCAGCGTAACGTCTACGCCATCACTTCTTTCATCTTCGGCATGGATAACGACACCGTAGGCGCGGCCGAGCGCACACTCGCTCAGGTCCGGACCTGGCCGCCCGGCCTGCCGATTTTCGGTTTGCTCACCCCTTTGCCGGGAACCCCGCTTTACAAACGTCTCGACGTCGCCGGACGGCTAACCCGTCCAAAACACTGGCAGGAGTTCATTCCCTTTGCCATGGCCCACACACCTCTTAAGATGACCATTGACGAAGCCCACGCCGAAGTGAACTACGGCTGGTCCCATGCCTACGGCCCGGAAGCCATCTGCACAAGCCGTCGACTCGCTCGACGACCAGCCGCTCGGCTATCGCGTCAACATCTTGATCGCGCGTCTGTGCTTCCGCGGAATCTACTTCCCCATGCTCGGCCGCTTCGCCTGGTGGAAAGTGATCTCGGAAAATCGCCGCACCATCTCGAAACTTGCCCGCCAGGGATTCCATGCCTGGTGGGATTCGCGATCGAGAACCGAAGAAGCACCAGCCGTCAGCGCGGGAGACTAGACGCGTTTCGGGAAGAGTAGGCAAGTAACGTATCGGGAAGGCCGCGACTTTAGTCGTGCCACAAAGATCAGACAATCGCTGCGGCTTTAGCTGCTGAGGTTAGCTCCTCACTACCTCCGCTCTTTTCCTCACTTCCGCTCCGAATTCCTGATCCCTTATC
>CAVRWS010000086.1:0-21684 GCA_963724815.1 uncultured Acidobacteriaceae bacterium | reverse complement strand
TAGTGAGAGAAACCAGCGATCAGACTCCGATTGCAATGCTCAGCGTGACTGCGAACTCGCGAAATAGCCGGCCGACAATTCCACCCATCAGCAACAATGGGATGAACACCGCAACCAGCGACGTGCTCATGGAAATCACGGTGAAGCCAATCTCAGCTGCGCCTTTGAACGCCGCCTGCACCGCGTCCATGCCACGCTCTACGTAGCGGGTGATGTTTTCCAGCACTACGATGGCGTCGTCTACAACGAACCCCGTGGAAATTGCCAGCGCCATGAGTGAGAGATTGTCCAGGCTATAACCCAGCAAGTACATGCCTGGAAGGTGCCGACCAGAGAAAGCGGCACGGCGATGCTGGGAATAATGGTGGCCCGCACGGTGCGCAAAAATGCGAACACCACAAGGATCACAAGAATGATCGAAATAATCAGCGTGGCTTCAATGTCTTTTACCGAGGCGCGGACTGTGACGGTGCGATCCATGGCGATGGTGAGCTTGATCGCGGGGGAAATCGAGGACTGCAAATACGGCATCAAGCCCACCACGCGGTCCACCGTCTCAATGACGTTGGCTCCGGGTTGGCGGAAAATAATAATCAGAACGCTCGGCTTTCCGCCCACTCCCTGCTTAATGCTCTCCTCGTTGCCGAGCAATCCAATGTTGCGGGTATCCGAGACTGAATCTTCGACATCGGCTACATCGCCCAGCCGCACCGGGGCGCCGTTACGATAGGCAACGATCAGCGGCCGGTACTGATCCGCGGTGAAGAGCTGATCGTTGGCGTCAAGCGTCTGAGAAATCGTTCGGCTGGATAATTGCCCTTTGGCCTGGTTGGCGTTGGCCAGATTGAGGGCGTTGCGAACCGTGTCCAAGCCAACGCCCAGCTTGTTCAGCAGCATTGGGTTTACTTCCGCACGTACTGCCGGCTGGGCAGAGCCGCCCACAAACACGGTGCCGACGCCGGGCACCTGCGACAATTTCTGCGCCAGAACGGAGTCGGCAGCGTCGTACATTTGCGGAATCATTTCGGTATCGGATGTCAACGCCAGAATCAAGATGGGAGCGTCCGCCGGATTCGCTTTGCGGTAGGTAGGATTGCTCGGCAGGTTGGCTGGGAGCTGGCTGCGCGCGGCGTTAATGGCAGCTTGCACATCGCGGCCGGCAGCATCGATGTTGCGATTCAAATCGAATTGCAGGACGATGCTGGTCGAGCCCAGCTGGCTCGTGGAAGTCATCTGATTTACGGCGGCGATGCGGCCGAACTGGCGCTCCAATGGCGTCGCGATAGACGAGGCCATGGTTTGCGGATCGGCGCCGGGAAAGCTGGCACCGACGCTGATTACTGGAAAATCAACGCGGGGCAACGAAGACACGGGGAGATAATTGAAGGCAAGGATCCCGGAAAGCAAGAGCGCGGCAGCCAGCAGTGAAGTGCCGATGGGACGCCGAATAAATGGAGCCGAGATGCTCATGGTCTAATCAGCAAAACTTAATCTCCGGGCATCTCCTGAGGAATCGGGTTGCCAATTTTATATTTCTCAAACCGGTGCCCCAGCCGATCGAACCACAAGTACACCACTGGGGTGGTGTAGAGCGTGAGCAGCTGGCTGAGAATCAAGCCGCCTACGATGGTGATGCCCAAGGGACGGCGCAACTCTGCGCCAGTCCCGGAACCCAGAGCCAATGGCAAACCGCCCAACAACGCGGCCATCGTAGTCATCATGATGGGACGGAAGCGCAGCAGACACGCTTGAAAGATCGCCTCTTCCGGCGGCTTGTGCTCCTCGCGTTCGGCTTCGAGGGCGAAGTCGATCATCATGATGGCGTTCTTTTTTACGATACCGATCAGCAGAATGATTCCGATCAGCGCCACCACGGTGAGATCGTTGCCGGTGAGCATAAGAGCCAGGATCGCGCCCACGCCGGCGGAGGGAAGCGTGGAGAGAATCGTGATTGGGTGAATGTAGCTTTCGTACAGAACTCCCAGAACGATGTACACCGTAATAATGGCGGCGAGAATCAGGAAGGGCTCGCTGGAAAGCGAATTCTGAAATGCGGCCGCAGTCCCTTGAAATGCGGCGTGAATGCTGGGCGGCAACTGGATATCTCTTTCCGCCCGCTCGATGGCCTTCGTGGCCTCGCCGAGGGAAGCGCCTGGAGCAAGGTTGAATGAAAGCGTTACCACGGGGAATTGTCCCTGATGGTTTACGGCGAGAGAAGTGCTCGTCGATTGCATGCGAACAAACGTGGAAAGCGGAACGGGATTTCCGCTGGTGGTTGCCGTGGCGGCGTTCGCGGTGGGCGCTCCAGAGTTGGGAATTGTACTGCTGGGGCGCACATAGACGTCGTTCATCGCGTCCGGAGTTTTGGCGAAACTGGGCAAGACTTCCAGCACGACGTGGTACTGATTCAACTGGGTGAAAATTGTCGAGACCAGGCGCTGGCCGAAGGCGTCATAGAGCGTGTTATCGATGGCCTGGGGCAGGATTCCCAGCCGCGATGCGGTATCGCGGTCAATGGTGAGATTGGTCTTGAGGCCGCCGTTGAGTTGGTCGGTGGCTACGTCGCGCAGTTCGGGAGCGGCTCGCAACCGATCCACAAGTTTGGGCGTCCATTGCGCGAGTTCCTGAGCGTCGGCGTCCTCAATGGAATATTGAAACTGAGTGCGGCTGACGCGGTCTTCCACGGTCAAGTCCTGGACGGGCTGCATATAGAGCGTGATGCCGTGCACCTGCGCCAGTTCGGGCTGCAGGCGGCGAATGATTGCGGAAGCGTCGTCTTTGCGCTCGTCGCGCGGCTTCAGATTGATTTGAATGCGGCCGCTGTTGGGAGTTGTATTCGTGCCATCCACACCGATAAACGAGGACAGGCTCTCGAAATCTTTGTCTTTGAGAATTACTTTGGCCAGCTCCTGCTGGCGCTGCGACATTGCGTCAAATGAGACGTCGTCCGGCGCTTCTGAAATGCCGAGAATCACGCCGGTATCTTGCACCGGGAAAAATCCTTTGGGAACGATCACGTAGAGAACCAGGGTTAGAACCAGCGTTCCGAAGGTTACTAACAAAGTTGCGGTCTGATGCTTCAGAACCCATTTGACGGTACGACCGTAGAAGGCAATTACCCGGTTGTAATAATCTTCCGTGACCTCATAGAAGCGGCCTTTTTCGCCTTCCTTGCGATGCTTGAGCAGTTTGGCGCACATCATCGGCGTCAAGCTGAGAGAAACTCCGGCTGAGACAAGAATAGTTACCGCTAGAGTCACCGCGAACTCACGGAACAACCGGCCGACAATATCGCCCATGAACAACAGCGGGATCAGCACGGCGATGAGCGAGACTGTAAGTGAAACGATGGTGAAACCAATCTGACCCGACCCCTTGAGCGCGGCATCTAAGGGCGAATCTCCGGCCTCGAGATAGCGGTCGATATTTTCGATCATGACGATGGCATCATCCACGACGAAGCCGGTGGAAATAGTCAATGCCATCAGCGTGAGATTGTTGAGGCTGTAGCCGAGCAAGTACATCACGCCGAACGTTCCCACAATCGACAGAGGAACCGCGACACTGGGAATGAATGTGGCGCGCAGATTACGTAGAAAAAAGAAAATAACGATGACCACCAGAACGATGGTCAGCGCCAGCTCGAACTCAACATCTTTTACGGACGCGCGAATCGTGGTGGTACGGTCGGTGAGAATCTGAACGTTGACCGCCGTAGGCAGAGACGCCTGCAGCTGCGGCAACAGTTTCTTGATTCGGTCGACGACGCTGATGATGTTGGCGCCGGGCTGGCGCTGGATGTTTACAATCACGGCCGGAGTTTCATTCATCCAGGCCGCGAGCAGATCATTTTCTGTGCCGTCAATTACATTGGCGACATCGCTCAAGCGCACGGGCGCGCCATTGCGGTAGGCGATGACAATCGGCTTATATTGGGCACTGGTAAAAAGCTGATCGTTGGCCCCGATGGTGTACGACTGCCGCGCACCGTCAATGACACCCTTGGCCTGATCTACATTAGCTTCTGCCAGAGCGGTGCGAACATCCTCCAGGCTTAATCCATACGAGGCAAGTGCGGTTGGATTGACCTGCACGCGCACGGCAGGCTTCTGTCCGCCGCTGATCGAAACCAGGCCAACGCCCGGCAACTGCGAAATTTTCTGCGCGAGGGCTGTATCGGCGAGATCCTCAACTTTGGAAAGAGGCAGCGAGGCTGAGGTGAGCGCCAACGTGAGGATGGGCGAATCGGCGGGATTTACTTTGTTGTAAATCGGGGGATTCGGCAAATCCGTGGGCAGATAAGTTGCGGCTGCATTCACCGCAGCCTGCACCTGCTGTTCTTCCACGTCGATGTTCTGGTCGAGGGCAAACTGGAGCGTGATCACCGAACTACCGAATGAACTGGTGGAGGTCATCTGGCTGAGTCCGGGAACCTGGCCGAACTGTCGCTCCAGCGGAGAAGTGACTGAGGAAGCCATTACCTCGGGATCTGCGCCGGGGTAAAACGTTACGACTTGAATGGTTGGGTAATCGACTTCGGGCAGAGCAGAGACCGGCAGCTGCAGGAACGCGACCCATCCCACCAGCAGCACGCCGATCATTAACAGCGTGGTCGCCACTGGGCGGAGAATAAATAAGCGCGAAGGACTCATGAAACTGGCGTTACCAAGGCCGGCCTGCCGGACCCGTTTTTCCCGCTGGGGGCGTTGGCCGGATTTATATTGCGAGGCTCAATTCGGCTACCGGTTTGAAGTTTGTCCTGGCCGTCGGTAACAACCGTGTCGCCGGGATTAATTCCGCTGGCCACCACCGTGGTGTTGCCCTGGGTCAGCGAAACCGAAATGTTACGGGCCTCCACTGTGTTATCGGGCTTCACGGCATAAACGAATGCTCCCTGAGGACCGTGCAACACGGCCGCGCTTGGCAACACCGTGCTGTGTTTTCGAGTCTCGAGCAGCAGGTTTGCGTTCACGAACTGATTGGGCCAAAGCTGGTTATCTTTGTTATCGAAGACGGCTTTCAGCTTGGCGGTTCCGGTTGTCTGATCGATCTGGTTATCAATGGTGAGAAGTTTTCCCGTCGCAAGCTTCGTCTGATCGTCGCGACTGTACGCCTCGACCGCCAGGGTGGAGTTTTTCATGTGTTGCGCGACGATCGGCAACTCGTCCTCGGGCAGCGTGAAGATCACGCCGATCGGCTGCAGTTGCGTGAGGATCAGCATGGGAGTGGTGTCAGTGGCGTGAACGATATTTCCCGGATCCACTTGTCGGAGGCCGACACGGCCGGTGAAAGGCGCCGTGATATTGCAATACACAAGCTGTAGCTTGGCGTTATCGATCTGCGCCTGATCAGTGCGCACCTGGCCATCGAGCTGATCGACGGTGGATTTCTGCGTGTCGACTTGCTGCTGGGCAATGCTGCCGGAAGGAATGAGCGTGGTATAGCGCTCTAAGTTTAATCGCGCATCGCGCAGAGACGCCTGATCCTTGAAGAGCTGAGCTTGCATTTGTTCGAGCTGGACTTGATAAGGCCGAGGATCGATGACGATTAATAAATCGCCTTGCTTGACGGTCTGGCCCTCCTGAAAATTGACCCGCATGATTTGCCCATCCACGCGGCTCTTGATGTTTGCCGTGTAGAACGCAGTCACGGAGCCTAATCCGACCAAATAAACTGGAACATCTTGCCGTTCTACTTTTGCGACTGAAACCGATTCCGAGCGGGCGCCCGCGGCCTGCGCCTTCTGCTGTTTGGAATCGGCGGCACTGCAGCCGGAGAAAGACGCGCCAATGCTCAGCAGGCCGAGCAAAAGAAAAAAGCGGATGCGCCGCGAGAGTAGAGATGTACCTTGACAAAAGCTCGAAGCAATCATATTCACATTTTCACGTTCGGATGCGACTTCACAAGAACAGAGTGCCATTTATTAGACGTTCTCATTCGGAAACGGTCGCGGCACCTGTGCACGGAAAAGCGACAGAGTGTCTTACGCCAAGGCCCTCCGGCTGGAGGACGCAGTCAGGAACCGGAACGCAGATGTAGAACTCTACAGATCAAGCATCAACTCCGGTGTCGCAACTGGTCAAGCCTAAGCCCTGGATTTTACAAATCTTTACTCGCTTTCGCCCGCGCCTCGCCGATTACGGCGATCTGCATTGCGGAGGGCGCGGGATGAAGCTTCTCGTAGGCCGTGATCTCCGCTTCATGTTGCAGAGTCAGTCCAATATCATCGAGGCCGTTGAGCAGGCAATGCCGCACAAAGTCGTCGACAGGAAACTTTGCAGAAAATCCATCGTCGTCGCGCACTTCGCATTGTTCCAGGTCAATGGTTAGCTGGTAGTTCTGCGTTTCGCGAGCGCGCCGCATCAATTCCGCCACTTCGTCGTCGGTCAAACGTACGGTAAGGAATCCATTCTTTGTGCTGTTGTTGGCGAAGATGTCTGCGAAGGAAGACGAAATCACCGCGCGAAAGCCGAAGTCAGCGAGGGCCCAGACTGCATGCTCTCGCGAGGAGCCGCAGCCAAAATTCTTTCCCGCCACCAGAATGCTGGCGCCTGCGTAACGCGGATCGTCCAGCACGAAAGCGGACGTCTTCTTTCCGTCCGCCGCGAATCGCCAGTCATAAAACAAAAACTGTCCGAAGCCGGTGCGCTCGATTCGCTTCAGGAATTGCTTGGGAATGATCTGGTCGGTATCGACGTTCACGCGGTCGAGAGGAGCTACGCGGCCGCGATGGATGCGAAATGGATTCATTGAAAACTCTCTGGACTCATTCTCGTATCAACTTCATTAACGCCCGTCTTATTGAAACTTCCAGTTCCGAATATCTGTGAAGTGTCCGGCAATGGCCGCTGCCGCGGCCATCATAGGACTGACCAGATGGGTTCGACCACCGCGTCCTTGCCGGCCTTCGAAGTTCCGGTTGCTGGTGGAGGCACAACGCTCGCCGGGCTGCAGAATATCCGGATTCATTCCCAGACACATCGAGCAACCTGACTCGCGCCACTCGAAGCCCGCGTCCAGAAAAATCTGATGCAAGCCTTCCTGCTCGGCGGCACGCTTCACGGCTTGTGATCCCGGTACAACCATCGCCCGGACTTTCGCACTCACGTGATGGCCTTTGGCAACGCGCGCGGCGGCGCGCAAATCCTCCAGGCGCGAGTTTGTGCATGATCCGATAAAGACGCGTTCAATTCCAATATCTTCGATTCGCTTGCCGGACTCGAGGCCCATGTATTGCAAAGCTAACTCAGTCGCGCGCCGGTCGGATTCTTTTAAGGCGCTGGTCTCGGGCACGCGGCCGGTCACGGGAGCCACCATTCCTGGATTCGTTCCCCAGGTGACGAACGGAGAAAGTTGCGCCGCATCGATGTCCACGACCTTGTCGAAGGTTGTGTCTTCGTCGCTGGCGAGGCTCCGCCAGTATTGCACTGCTTTTTCCCAGTCGGCCCCTCGCGGAGAGAACTTCTTTCCCCGGACATAAGCAAACGTGGTTTCGTCCGGGGCGACCATTCCTGCGCGGGCGCCGGCCTCGATGCTCATGTTGCACAGCGTCATGCGGCCTTCCATCGAAAGCGCGCGCACGGCCTCGCCGGAATATTCAATTACGTGACCACTGGCACCGTCGGTGCCGATTTGTCCGATGATTCCAAGAGCCAGATCTTTCGCCGCCACACCTTCCGGCAAACGGCCGCGCACGTCAATCTTCATCGTCCTCGGTTTCTGCTGCGCGAGGCATTGCGTGGCGAGAACATGTTCGACCTCTGAAGTCCCAATGCCGAAGGCTAAAGCTCCGAACGCGCCATGGGTGCTGGTGTGGCTATCACCGCAGACGATTGTCATCCCCGGCTGAGTCAGTCCCAGTTCCGGGCCGATCACGTGGACGATTCCCTGCTCTGGGGAGTCCATGTCGAAAAGGCGCACTCCGAATTCCTTGCAATTTGCCTGCAGAGCCGCAATCTGTTTTGCGGCGATCAGATCTGTAATCGGAGTGCCGCGCGGTTCGGTGGGAATGTTGTGGTCGACGGTGGCGACGGTCCGCGACGGCTGGCGCACTTCTCTTCCTGCGGCTCGCAAACCGTCAAAGGCCTGCGGTGATGTTACTTCGTGAACCAGATGCAGATCGATGTAAACGATAGGAGAGCGATCGCTCGGTTGCGCCACCAAATGGGCATCCCAGATTTTTTCGAAGAGTGTTTTTCCTGTCGACATGGATGTGGATCGAATTCACCGGCTCACACACGGAGGCGAATCCTGAAAATATAGTTTTTCACAGCGGGCGCGTGGGGGCAAGCCTCCGAAGCCGTGGAGGACGCATCTATTCAAAATAGAGCTTGCCGTATCTGATCTCAGGTATCATAAAAGTCACACGAATGATTCATGGAAAACGCATCGCGGTCGTAATGCCCGCCTACAACGCGGAGAAAACCCTCGCGGTCACGGTGGGCGAACTTCCGGATCTGGTGGATATTCGTATTCTTGTGGACGACCGCAGTTCCGATCGCACGGTGGATCTGGCGCGGCGGCTTGGCCTGCAGGTTTTCCAGCACGACCGCAACTACGGTTACGGCCGCAACCAGCAGACCTGTTACCGCGAGGCTCTGGCGGCGGGTGCGGATGTGGTCATCATGCTGCATCCCGACTACCAGTACACTCCATACTTGATTACGGCGATGGCCAGCATGGTGGCGTACGGGGTATACGATGTGGTGCTGGGGTCGCGCATTATCGGTGGTTCGGCGCTGCACGGCGGGATGCCGGTGTACAAATACATCTCCAACCGGATGCTCACTGCGTTCGAGAATTTATTTCTGCGAGTAAAGCTTTCGGAGTATCACACCGGATATCGGGCCTTCAGCCGTGAAGTTCTCACGGAGCTGCCGCTGCTCGAAAACTCCGACGATTTTGTCTTTGATAATCAGATGCTGGCGCAATGCGTGCACTTTGGTTTTCGCATCGGAGAAGTTTCGTGCCCTACCAAGTATTTCGAAGAGGCCTCGTCGATTAACTTCCGCCGCAGCGTGAAGTACGGTTTTGGCGTGCTGGCCACGACTTTGCAATTTGCGTTGCAGAAGGCTGGCTTGATTCAACTGCCGCGCTTCAGCGAGCAGGGGCGAAAGCTTGAGGCTGGATATCCCACGTATTACGCTCGTAGAACCGCGCGTCCCGCCTAGGGACACTCTGAATAAGCGCTCATGCTAAGTCGACTAACAACCGTGTTCAGGAAACCGCACTGCCGGTGCGGGTCTCGGATGCCGGAACTGGTCAGCCCCACCGTTGCAACGGCGCGTACGAGGCGAAGCCGGACGAGCCTACGCTACGGCGAGCAGTTTTCTGCGGCTCACAAACAGATTCACCAGCGCACAGGTAACGAACAGCCGGTGCGCGTTCTTCTTCAGCCCGCGATAGCGTACTTTGACGAATCCGAACTTCAGCTTCATCACTTGAAACACGTGCTCGACCCGCGCCCGCACCTTCGACTTCGTCCGGTTCTTCGCCCACGCCACTTTATCCACGATCTGACCTTTATACCGACAGCGCCGCTGGGTGAAATCCCGTGCTCGTGGCGCGCACTCGCGGATCACCTCGGTTTGGCCCTGATACGCTCCGTCGCCCCACACCCGCGTTTCTTCGCCATGCAGCAGGTCCGGCAATATGGCCACATCGGAAACATTGGCTGCCGTCGCCACCGCCGTGTGGATGATCTTGGTCTTGCTGTCCACGCCCACGTGCGCTTTCATCCCGAAGTACCAGTTCTTCCCCTTCTTCGCCTGGTGCATCTCTGGGTCCCGGCTCTGCTCCCGGTTCTTGGTCGAGGAAGGTGCGTGAATCAGCGTCGCGTCCACAATCGTGCCTGTCGTGATCCACACGCCCTTGGCTTGCAAATGCAGGTTCACCGCTCCCAGAATCTCTTCCCCCAGATGGTTCTCTTCCAGCCGGTGCCGGAACTTGCACACCGTCGTCTCATCCGGCACCGGTTCGGCTCCCAAATCAATGCCCACGAACTGCCGCAGGGTCGCCGAGTCATACAAAGCCTCTTCCACCGCCGGGTCCGCCAGATTGAACCACTGCTGCAGAAAATAAATCCGCAGCATCTGCTCCAGTTCTTTCGGCCGTCGCCCGTTGCCAGGCTTGGGATAGTGCGGCTCGATCAGCGCACACAATTTTTCCCACGGCACCACCTGCTCCATCTCTTCCAAGAACATTGCCCGCCGCGTCTTCTTCGTGTACCGCTCAAATCCTGTCATCATCGCCAGTGTCCTCTGCTTGCCGAACGAGTTCATGCTGGCTCGACTTTATCTGTACTCGCTGTGGAAAGGGAGCACTTAATCAGAGTCTCCCTAAGAAGAAGCTGCTGCTGATCCATTTCCGGCCCGCGGCCAGTTTTATGTTCACTTTTTCCCGGACAAGAATCCTAAGACTTTGCTGGCGAATGCGTCAGAGAATCCGAAGCGCGCTTTTGCACGCGAGTAGAGATCGACTGCTTGCTTATCCAGCCAGATCGTCGCCGACTTTCGCCAGCCATCCTGAGGCCGCGCAAAATAATCCGTGGAGTGTCCCGTGAGTTTTTTATCGCTCTCAAGCGTGTAGTAGTACAGAGCCAGGCTTTTTCGCGACACGCCCTTGGGGCAGGTTAGCGGGTCTGGAAATCCGTGCAAGGAGCGTTCATCCGTGGTAAAGATGAGAGCGTGATTCAGTAGCGGCGGATACTTCGCTGCGCAACGCGTCATATTCTGTTCCCACAACTCGAGGGCTCCGCCCCACTCTTCGCGCCATCCCGGATTCAGATAGAGAATCAGGTTCACGCGGCGACGCCAGTTGGGATGAAAGTGGTGCAGGGAAAAATCCGTGTGAACGTTTAAATATCCGCCCGGTCCCGATTGGTGAAGACCGCCCCCCTCCAGCATTGGATCCGACATCAGATTTGGAATCCCGGTTAATTCCGAAATCCAGGCGACAAACTCCGACGAGTTCAGTTCGTCGGTCACGGCGGCGAGGGCGGGGGGAAAAAGCTGGCGCTTCGCCATTCCCAACTTGTTTTCGTTGGCGTGTTTGTATTGCGTCCAGGCATCGCTGGCTGCCGGGGGAAATTGCGTAGCCATCGCAAGGGCAGTCGCAGGCGCAAGAAAATCTTTCAGCAAAATGTGCGGGCAAGGTTCATTCTCGCAGTATTGCGCGGCTAAGGCAGGTAATCGTGGGCTCCACTTCTCATAGGGAAACAGCCGGTCTGTGTCCTGAAAAAGCTCCTGAACTGCTTGGACGGTTGACATTCGAGAGAATTTCTCCTGACTACGATTGTTAGCCGATAAATAGGCGGTAACGCACATTGTCCAAACGTCGATTTTCTAGATAACTGGCGTCATATTCCTTCATCCGTTTTACTACGGAACCTGGCAAACTCGGACTGTATCGTTCTTATAAACGCAATTCAGACCCGTACCTTGAGGCGGCTGCACCACTACCCAGTCCACGCCATATTTGGTTTTCAGCCGCGCGAAATCCGCGGGACCAAACTTTTTCCACGGTGTCTGATCTTCCACCTGCGCCCACCATTCTTCAGCTAACGGAGGAAACATGCTGACCACGCCGTTGTCTTTCACACCGTCGGCGAGACGGCTTCTCTCGGCCAGGCAGCGAAATCCGACTTCGTCTTCGCCGGCAATATCCATGTAGTAGGGATCGAGGGCGAAAACCGCGTCCACCGGGGTGTTTCGCCGAACCCAAATAAAGGCTTGCGCCCATGGATTTTTGGATGCGCGACCCGGCAATTCCAGATGCGCACTGGCGGGAAAAAGTGCCCGCTGTGCCAGGAACATCCCGGCACTCAAAGGAATGAATAACAACAACCAGCGCCAGACGCGGTTTTGCAGCACATACTCGCCGAGAACGCCCCCCATCATGACGAACATTACGATGTACTCGAAATGCAGGCTGCGAAGAGGCTGCAGTCGAGCCAGCGCTTCAAAACGCGCAGGAAGGTCGAACACCACGGCTTCGACCAGGTAGATCAAACCGTAGATGATAACGGTGCGACTCACGCGCTCGACCATGCGCCATTGGCGGCGCCGCGCGATCCGGCCAAACCACCAAAACAAAATGAGCGGCGCAGCGATTCCCAGCAGTTCATACCACTGCCAGTTCTGAATGTAATGGTAGGCGTGGCGTTTGGCCGCTTCGTGATAGGCGGGCGAAGGCGGGGGCGCCAGCGGTATTTGCAACCAGAACAGCGCGGCAAGCGCCGCCGGATGCGTGCGCTTCCAATAAGCTTCCAATCTGTCCATCACCACGAACAAGAGGCAGAACGAAAACGGATAGACCCACATCAGCGGATGCATACAGGCAGCAAAAACCAGCCACAAGAAAGCGCGGACATATTTCTTCTCCAAGGTTCGCGCGAGCATGAAGATTCCGGCGAATGCCGCCAGATTCCGCGGGTTCAAATACTGGTCCACAATGTAGAGCGCTGTGCCTGAGACTGGGATCGACAGCAATGCCGCAACTAGACAGACTCCACCCCACCGCGCTCGGGCGCTCGGGAAGAACAGACCAGATAACTCCCAACAGGCGAGGAGCAAAAGAAATACGGATGCTATTTGCCATACGAGGAGGCCGACCTCCATCGGCAAATGAGTGGCTCGTAAAGAAAGAGCGACAACATTGGGGAAGAAAGTGAGGCTGGCATGCGACAGGAAAAATTCGCGTCCGAACGGAAATAATTCCGGGTGCAGAATCTTCTCCACGCCGGGGAGGTAAATCTCGGCATCCTCGGCGAAGGGATGGTAACCCTGCACCAGCAATGCTCCCACTGTCAGCAAGAAAAGCCAGAGGAGGTTCAGCGTCTTGTGTTTGCCAGGAAGAATTTCGCTCACTCGATCGATGCGGCGGCAACTTGCCTCCGGATGGCCGCAAACCTTACCTTCCGTTCGGCAACCCATGAAGCGACCGCGTAGGCGGCAAGCAGAACATACTGTGGATCGATGGGCCGACGATAATAATCTTCGGGATGCGTCAAATAATAAATGATCGGGAAGAATAGAAATACCAGTATGTAAGGCATGGCAATGTCCGGGCTGAGAAGCCATGCCCGGCGAAGGCCGAGCAGAGTCAAGATAGTAAGCCCGGTGCAAAAAATTACGTTGAACGGATCGGCTGGCTCTTCCTGCAGGTATCGCCGGCTGAAACTCCAGAAACCGGTCCACAGATAAACTACGCGGCGCAGGGTCTGCTGAGCGTACAACAGGCGATGCGAATTGATAAATGCCAGTCCTTCGTGAAACTTCTTTTGCGTGTAGGCGATCTCGCCGAGTTTCTGGTACTCCCGCCACTCGTTTTCGTTGTCTGACGGATGATAGCCGGGAGGGCCCCAGTGCCAGGAATCCTGATTATTTCCGAAGTACACTTCGAGACCAAGGCAGCTACGGAACGGAATGAATTTATGAAATGTTTCGTAGTTTCGAACAAACCACGGCGCGACGATGAGTGTCACCGCCAACACCGCGCCAATGCCCGGAGCCAGCCAGCGATGGCCGCTCTTGTAGAGACGGTACCAGGCCCACGCGCCCAGAAACGGCGCCACGGACATCACCACCGGATCCGTTAAGCCTCCGAAGCCGCTGAGGGCACCGAAACCAACCCAGTGCCACACGGAAGAGGAACTCTCGATGTGTAGCGCGGCGAGGAATACCAGAGTCATCAGCAACGTTGTCAGTGTTGTGGCCCAAATGAAATCTGCGGAGAAAAAAATTGCGTATGGAAAAAACGCCCAGGACCAACCTGCCCATTGCGCCGTCCCCTCGCCAAAGTGTTTTTTAGCGATGAAGTAAACCGGGATGCAGGTTAACGCCGAGAAAACGCAGTCGAGTGCCAGAGCTGTAATCGCCGAAGCTTTGGTGTAGATGCCGAACAGCTTAAAAATCGCCGCGAGCAGATACGGGAAAACTGGCGCCAGCCAGGCGGTTGGGCCGGTCTTGCCGAATAGAGGGTCGCTGAAACCTTCTCCTTGTGCGATGGACCGAGCAATCCTTCCGGCTTCGCCCCCAAAACGCCAGTGATCTCGATAGGGGTCGGTCCGTTCAGGATATAAAAAGCACATCACCACGAGCCGCAATGCCAATGCGACTACTACCATCCAGAACAGTGAATTCTTCACCGCAGAGGTTTTCGGTTGGCGCGTATCGAGCTCGGAAGCTGTGGTCAGTGGGAGTGCCATTCGCTCCAATGGATGCTGCGGACTGACTATACTTTGCCATAACAGAACATGCTGAGTCTGTGTACTTACAATTCTTTACTTGCAGGGCGTTCGTTCCCTGGCGAGGCGCTTGCGCCTTTCTTATTCGCTACGTAGCATAAATTCACATGGCTGCTGCTCTGATGCCCGACCGCCTTAGACCTAAAATGGCCTTCGGCGAGATCATTGCATTTGCATACGATACTTTTTGCAGCAACAAAGTGCGCTTCATTCTGACTGCGCTGGGCATGGTGATTGGCACGGCGTCGCTCATTCTTGTCGTCACGATTGGCATGACGGGCCGGCAATTTGTTCTCAACCAGATCCAGGCGATTGGAACGAACGAGATTTGGGCGGAGTACCTCGGTGGAGCGCCGCACATCAGCAACTCCAATCCGGACCCGCTTACTATCGACGATCTGAACGCCGTCCGGGAGGTTGTGCCCGGCATCGTTGCCTCATCCCCGGTGACCCAACTCTCCGATCGCGTTCCGGTGGGCAACGGTAAAGAGAAGGACGTCACGATTCTCGGCGTGAGTCCCGAATATCTGCGGGTACGCAATCTGGTTGTTCCCTCGGGAAGATTCTTCGATCAGGAGGATTCTCAGGCTCACAACAAGGTTGGCGTGATCACCGAGAAGATGGCTGTGGAGGTCTACGGCTCATCGCAAGCCGCCGTCGGCAAAATCATCAAGCTCAACGGACTGCCCTTCACCATTATCGGAACTTTCAAGGAGCGCGTGGAAACTTTCGGGCAATCGGAAATCGTCGATAACACGATGCTGATTCCCTATTCCGTCAGCCGCTATTTCATGGAGATTCCGAGCGTCAAGCTTTTGTATTTTTCGATGGAAGATCCTTCGATGGTGATCCCGGCGACAGCTCAGATCAAACGCGTGCTGCAGTCGCGGCACCGCTCGGAGTCGGTTTACGACGTGTCGAATCTCACCGCGCTTCTGGCCATGGCCGATCGCATCGCTAGTGGGCTTACATGGGTGCTGCTTCTGATTTCCATGGTGACTCTACTGGTGAGTGGGATTGGAATCATGAATATCATGCTGGCGACAGTGACTTCGCGCATCCGGGAGATCGGGATCCGAAAGGCCGTTGGCGCGACCAACCGGGAAATCCGCTTTCAGTTTCTTGCCGAGGCGATTCTGATCTCGTTCATCGGAGGGTTCGCCGGGATCGTGATCGGTTTGGCTATCCCCTACTCGGTGCGATTTCTTACGGAGTATAGGATTCCTATTTCCGGCCTTTCGGCGATCATTGCGATTGTTGTTTCTTCGGTTGTGGGGGTGATCTTTGGCACCGTCCCAGCGGCTCGGGCGGCGCAGCTGGATCCAGTGGAGAGCCTGCGCTACGAGTAGAGGAACTAACTCTGGTGGGCAAACACCACAAAGCCGGGCTGGTTGGCCCGGCTCTCTTTGCGTGGACTGAATCAGTCAATCTCGGTTCGACCGGCCGATCCAGAATGTCTGACCCGCTTCGGTTACATCACCATCGCGAGGTTCTCAAGTTCATGTTGCAGCACCGGAAGAGCGCATCCCGCCATCTCGACACGGCCAGCGGCATCGAGCGCCGCTTTGGGAGAAACCCCATAGCCCCGGCCCATCAAGAAAACCTGCAGCAGTTCGGCGGCCTCATAAGAATCGATCATGCCGCCCTGCAGCAAATCGCTGCGCAGGGCTGCCAGTTCGGTCGCCGTAAATCTGTCTTTATCGTTGTTCACCGCTATGTTCATCGCGTTTTCAAACATGGCCGTCATCACCTCCGACTCCGACCTACCTACCACAATTGCTTATTAGACTCATCGGCAGCTATTGAAGTTGCATGCAATTCTGCTGCCGCAGCCGCCGGTTACTTTGATATACGTCCAGCAAGCCGGTTTGGATTGATAAACCCCTCTGGAAGGAAGAAGTTGCAGGCAGGGTAGAGGAATACCGGCAACTTCGGTAAGGTCTCCGAGGTACCCAGAAGGTCTCAATACTGACACGGAGTGTCATTCTGGGCGGGAATGCGCACAGCGCCATCGGTTCAGTTGGGCGAGGACTCCTGGCGACCAGCCAGTTCGGGCGCCACGAGCAGACGATCAGGCCGAATCAGGCGCTCTCGATGGTGGCCTCATCGACCAGCATGATGGGAATATCGTCCTTTACCAGGTACACGCGGTGGCATTGCGTGCACTTCAGGGTCTCCGGACTCGGACGGTATTCCAGTGGCTGCTTGCAGGCCGGGCAGACCAGAATTTCCAGTAAATCTTTAGCTATCATGCCGAGCATTCTACGCCTTCGGCGGGAACCACGGCTGTCACTAGGGAAAATCTGTTCGGCTGCGGCAGCGCTCGACGCCCGCGCCGGTGTAAGATTTTTCCAGACGAAGTCCAAGGAAGATTGGAGCCTATGCCTGCACGAATCCTCGATGGCAGCAGAATCGCGAACGACATCCGCACTGAAGTGGCCGCGGAAGTCAGGGGCATGGCGTCAGCTGGAGTTCGACCGGGTTTGGCTGTCGTACTGGTCGGCCATAATCCGGCTTCGGAAATCTACGTGCGCGGGAAAGTAAAGGCTTGTGAGGAAGTCGGGATCTACAGCGAGCAGCACACCCCGTCCGAGGCCGCGACGACCGGGCAGTTGCTGGCACTGATTCAAGACCTCAACCGGCGCGACGAAATTGACGGCATCCTGGTGCAACTGCCTTTGCCTGCGCAGGTAGACTCCAAACAAGTATTGATGGCGGTTGATCCGGCCAAGGATGTGGACGGCTTCCATCCTGTGAACGTGGGATTTCTGTCCACTCAGCGACCTGGGTTGGTGCCATGTACGCCGGCAGGAGTGATCGAGATCCTGAAGCGTAGCCAGATTCCCATTGCGGGACAGGAAGCCGTAGTGGTGGGGCGCAGCGACATCGTTGGTAAGCCCGCAGCCATGCTTTTGCTGAATTCCAACGCGACGGTTACCGTTTGTCATTCGAAAACGCATGATCTGCCGGAAGTCTGCCGCCGCGGAGACATTGTCGTGGCGGCAATCGGCCGCGCCGGAATGATTACCCGGGACTTCGTGAAACCCGGAGCCACGGTGATCGATGTTGGCATGAATAAGGTAACGGATCCGGCGGAGTTCCAACGCCTCTTCGGCGGCTCGACTCGCAATGCGAAGCGGGAAGAGGCCTTCCGAACCAAAGGGTCGACCCTGGTTGGCGATGTGCATCCCGAGGTAGCCGAGATTGCGGGAGCGCTCACGCCTGTGCCCGGCGGAGTCGGTCCGCTGACGATAGCGATGCTCATGTATAACACGGTAAAAGCCGCGAAGATGCGTCGCGGCAGCCGCATACCGGAGCTGTCACGCGCCTGAACAGCAATTCCACCGCCGAGAACGCCGAGTGCGCTGAGAAACTGCTTCCGAAGCTTCCTCGCTGCGCGTACTTTTCGTTTGTTTTTTTGTCCATCTCGAGGATGCCTTCATGCTGAAGGTCGGCCTTACCGGCGGCATCGCATCGGGTAAGTCAGTGGTTGGAGAGATGTTCGTTGCTTTGGGCGCTTGCCTCGTCCAGGCCGACCGGATCGCGCATGAACTGATGCGGCCCGGTCAGCCGGTTTACAACCAGGTGGTGCGCCACTTCGGCGGTGGAATTCTTAATCCCGATCTCAGCGTGAATCGCGCCAAACTCGCGGACGCGGCTTTTGGCCCGGGAGTCGGGTCCGGGAATCAATCGTCATCTCAGGGACCCTCCCGCGTAGATGAACTGAATCGGATTGTGCATCCTGCTGTAATTCGCAGCCAGGAAGAGTGGATGGAAGAGATGGGGCGGCAAGACCCGCGTGCCGTAGCGATTGTGGAAGCCGCGCTGATTCTGGAAGCGGGCGCCGCGAAAAGATTTGACCGCCTGATCGTTGTCACCTGTAGTGACGAGCAGCGGGTCGTTCGCTTTGCGGCGCGGCATAAGTTGGCAATCGACGTTGCCCGGAAGGAAGTCGAGCGCCGGATGGCCGCGCAACTCCCCGAGGGGGAAAAGATCAAGGCGGCCGATTTTGTGATTGATAACTCCGGGTCCCTCGACCGGACACGAGAGCGGGTTTTGGAGGTGTGGCGAGAGCTACGCACCGAGGCTAGTTCCCGGGTTTGAACGGATCGTCCGGGCCTGATGTTTGTTTATCGCGCTTGCTTGTTTATAGCGCTGGCCGTACAGGGTTCACTGTATTCGGGCGTCCGGCAGAGTCTGCGTATGATGAAAGACTGTGTCTGGCCTCCCTCTCCTGGCGGACATGTGCGGGAAAACAACCATGCGGGTGCTGGTAGTCGATGACCACGAAGTCGTCCGGCGGGGGGTCCGCTCCCTTATCGAGAGCCATTCCAATTACGACGTGTGCGGCGAGGCGGTTGACGGGCAGGATGCCGTGGAGAAAGCCCAGGAGCTAAATCCCGACGTTATCGTTATGGATGTCAGCATGCCGCGTTTAAATGGCCTGGAAGCCACCTATCTGATCCGTGCAGCGCTTCCCGATTCCGAAATATTAATTCTCAGCCAACACGATTCTCCAGAGATGGTTCGCCAAGCCTTCAAGGCGGGCGCTCGCGGTTACGTTGTGAAATCGTCTATTGCCCGCGACTTGCTGGCCGCGCTGGAATGCGTGGGGCACCGGCAACCGTTTTTTGAACGGGCAATGTCGGAGCAGGACCGAAACCCTCCTATCGATTCCAAAGAGATCTTGCAGCGGAGCGCGGCCTTGGAGCAGGCTCTGCGCGAGAGCGAACAGCTTTACCGGTCCACATTCGAACTTGCGGCGTTGGGAGTTGCCCAAGTCAGCCCGAGTGGCCGATTTTTACGCGTGAACGATAAGCTCGCCGAGATTACCGGATATAGCAAAGACGAATTGCTGGAGATGACTTTTCAGGAGATCACTCATCCGGAGGACCTTGGAGAAGACGTTTCTCAAGGCGAACAGGTGAAGAGTGGCGCTCTGGAAACCTATTCGATGGAGAAGCGCTACATTCGGAAAGACGGATCGATCATCTGGGTAAATTTGACGGTTTCTGGCGCGCGAAACGAAAGCGGGCAGTTAAAGCATTTTATTTCGGTCGCGGAAGATATAAGCGCGCGCCGGGAGGGGGAAGAGGCACGATACAGGCTTGCCGCGATCGTGGAATCCTCCGAGGATGCGATCGTCTCAAAAAATCTGAATGGAATCATCCAGAGCTGGAATACGGGGGCGCAACGGATCTTTGGATTTTCTCCCGAAGAAGCGGTCGGACAGTCGATCACGATGATCATCCCACCGGAATTGCGGGACGAAGAAAAGCAAATTATCCGGCGACTGCGAAATGGCGAGCGCATCGAGCACTATGAAACCGTGCGCATGACCAAGTCGGGGGAGAGACTCAACATTTCTCTTACCGTATCTCCGGTTCGAGATTCGCGGGGCAGGATTATCGGGGCGTCAAAAATTGCTCGTGACGTCACCGAGCGAAAACGCATCGAGGAGACATTGCGGCAGCGTGAATCCCGGCTGCGCGCCGCATTCAGTCAAACCTATTCCTTTCTCATCCTGCTGACACCGGACGGAACCATCATCGACGCGAATCGCGCCACCATTGAGGCTTCGGGGAAGCAACGCGAAGAATTAATCGGCCACAAGTTCTGGGAGCTCTGGTGGTCCGCATTATCTGACGAAGTAGCTATTCTGAAAAACAGCGTGGGCAAAGCCGCGCGAGGCGAACTGGTGCGAGAGGAGTGCTCGTTCTGCTTGCCGGATGGAACTCGGCGGGTTGCTCACCGCACTCTAAATCCGGTGGTCGACGATGCGGGAAAGCTCGTCATGATCGTGTGTACCGGGCTAGATATAACTGAGCAACAGGAATTACGCGAGAAATTAGAGGCCAGAGTTAAGCACCGCACCCGAGAGCTGGAGGAGAAGAATCACGCACTCTTGCGGCAGGCCGAGACGGTGCGCGACCTTTCGGGCCGATTGCTGCGGACACAGGACGAGGAACGCCGCCGCATTGCCCGCGATCTGCATGACAGCTCGGGACAAATCCTGGCAGCCGTGCAGATGATCCTTGCGCCTTTGCAGGAGCAGGCCCGAAATCTGAACGGAGATTTTGCCAGCGGCATTCGGCAAAGCATCGAACTGGTCGAGCAACTCTCCAAGGAACTGCGCACGGTTTCCTATTTGCTGCATCCGCCGTTGCTGGATGAAGCCGGGCTTCCATCCGCATTGCGCTGGTACGTGGAAGGCTTCGCGCAACGCAGCAAGATCGAGGTTCAACTTGAAGTAGCTCCGGACCTCGGCCGGTTGCCCGGCGATATGGAGATGACCGTGTTCCGCATTGTGCAGGAGTGCCTCACCAATATTCATCGCCACTCCAATAGCAAGAAAGCGAGTATCCGAATGCTACGTTCCGACGAAAAGGTTTGCCTCGAAATTCAGGATTACGGCCCAGGTATGCCCGTCTCGAACGTGCTTGGCTCGAACATGCCTGGCTCGAACATGCTTGTCTCTAACAACGGCCGATCGTCCGCGAGACCGCCCAGAGCGGGCGTCGGGATTCAGGGTATGCGCGAACGGGTAAATCAGCTGGGCGGCAGCTTCGAAATCAAATCTGCCGAAACTGGCACGGTGGTGACCGTGAGCTTCCCGTTGTCCTTATCTGTACCTGTATCACAATAATTTTCTTGAAAGCATGCAGGCGATCGATGCGGCCAAGTTGCCTCTGCCTCATTGCCGCATGTCTTGCCCCGGAACATATTAGAATCGATTGGGACGCTTTTCTCGACTGACGTGAGTTCCAGGTTCGATTCGCGTTCCGCAAGGCTGACTTATGAAACTGCTACGACCTGCAATATTCGCGCTGGTGTTTGCCGGCGCGTTTTTCTACTTCACTACTTGGCGTTCGAACTCGCGTTCGAGTTTCCTGCATCCCGCGAATTGGCTAAACCATCCTGCAGAAGTCGAAATTACAGAAGCTGCCGGTAATGAAGGGCTCGACAGCGAAGAGCAGAACAATATCCTCGTGTACCGGAAGAATATCCCCTCGGTGGTAAACGTTACCTCGCGCACCATGACTTTAGACTTCTTTTACGGACTGGTGCCGCAGGAGGGGCAAGGCTCAGGTTTTGTCATTGACCGGCAGGGTCACATCCTCACCAACTACCACGTCGTCGAGGGTGCGCGGCAGGTAAAGGTGACGATGCATAATCGCAAGACTTATGACGCGACGATTATCGGCACGGATCCGCCGCACGATCTGGCAGTCATTCAAATCAAGGCGCCCGATCTTATTCCCGCCGTACTCGGCGACTCGCGCAACCTGCAGGTCGGGCAGAAGGTCTACGCGATCGGCAATCCCTTCGGGCTGGCGGGAACCATGACGCGTGGCATTGTGAGTTCGATCCGTCCAGTGCGCGAGCCGAGCGGGGCGACGATTGACGAAGCCATTCAAACCGACGCCGCAATTAATCCC
>CAVRWS010000085.1:0-11159 GCA_963724815.1 uncultured Acidobacteriaceae bacterium | reverse complement strand
TGTAAATGTTCCGGCTGCCGCGGACTGACGATGGCTAAGCATACGCGTGCATTCCCGGCAGCAGATAAGTAACTCCGAAGAAAGTAAACATCACTACGGCAAAACCCAGAATGGCAAAGTACGCAGCGCGTCGGCCGCGCCATCCGCGGGTGATGCGCATGTGCAGGTATCCTGCATACACCAACCAGGTAATCGCAGCCCAGGTTTCTTTCGGATCCCAGCTCCAATAAGAGCCCCAGGTGCGATTAGCCCAGTAGGCGCCCGCCGCGATCATCAGGGTGAGCAATGGAAATGCGATCGCGATGGTTTTATAAGTAATGCGGTCAAGTTCGTCGGCGCTAGGCAACATGCGCTCCAGATCCTGACGCCGCCACAGCAGTAAAAGATAAAGCAGCGAGACAAAAATTCCGCCCACCAGGCCGGAAAGAATGAATGGACTGGCCGCCAGACTCGTTGGGAAAAAGGCCGTCGGCATCGAGTGAAGAATACTGGCCATCTCGTGCGCGGATCACAAAGAAGACAACTGCGAGCACTTGTAGAAGAATGCTCAAGAACACCGCGCGGTTGGCGATGTCGAGAACAGCTTCATTATGAGTCTTACGCCAGACCAAATAAAGGACAAGAGGCGCAGCCACCGCCGCCAGCACCAGAAGCAACAGCCAGCCGAGATCAGGAATTACGACGAAGAGCCTGACGCCCTTCGAAAGAAACACCTCCGATTTTTCTTCCGGATTCCACGCGACAACGCTCAGCCCTCCCCATTTTTCGAATCTGGTTAGAACACCCAGATACGTTGTCACGCCAAACAAACTAGTGGCAGCCAGAAAAGTTTCGGTCTTGGTGTTGTCTTTAATCAAGAACATCATGGCCAGGGCGAAGCTCAGTGCGCACGCGGCGTAAGCCAGCATGGCCAGGGTGACGTGCACATGCAGCCAGGTCGATTGCAGTGCCGGTACCAGCGGATGAACCTCCGTCCGCAGCAACTGCATAAGAACAACGCCGACAATCGCCACCGGCATGGTCACGGTGCCGATCACCTTCACTCCGAATTTTTTCTCGGCGATCAGCGTGAGGACGGCGAGCGTCCATACGAACATGAGCAGCATTTCGTAAATGCTGGCAAACGGCGGATGCCCAGCCTCATACCAGCGATGCGCCACCGCGCCCGTGTTGGCAATCAATCCCGCCCATGTGGCCAGCGATGCAAAACGGATATAAGCAGGAGTTCCGGTAATGCCGAAACCCAGATAAAGCGTCCCCGCCGCCGAATAAAAGATGAGCGTTGCGTAGAGCAGGTTGGATTCGTTGAGCAGACTGCCGCTCTTAACCACATTGAGGAACGCCATGAACAGCAGGAAAGCCACTCCCAATCCCACGCCGACCACCAGACCGGTGCCGGTGGCTGCGGGTTGCTGTTCGACAGTTGCGCGTGCCATAACCATCCTCCGTTGCCGGACTTACCTTCCGGCGAGTGCGTCTGCAGGCGCTTCAGCGGCTGCCCCGACATGAATTTTTACTTCGGATTCGATTTTTTCCACAACGTCGCGGAACCGCTGTTCGAACGCATCTTTGTTCTTGTTCGCAATTCCGCCAATCCAAAGTTGCAGGTGACCGCGCGCATCGCGCACCGGCACCACCCACAACCGCATGTGAACCAGATAGAACACCACGACCAGGCCGAAGCCCATCACGATCACGCCTGCCCAAACCGCCCATTGCCCGGGCTCATGCGAAACCTCAAGTCCGGTGAAATAGGCCATCTGGACATCTTTCCCTTCGAATGCATACGGCGATGATGCGTTTTGCTCCAGGCCGGGGATGGGCGGCAGCCAGACATTTACAGCCTGTCCCGATTTCTTCGATTGCACGATCAAATGTGCCGCCGGATTTTCCAGATCGTTCGAGCGGGCATAAACCTGGCCATCGCTCACTACATAGTCGGGAATGAACTCGGCAAGGCGGACAGTTGTATCCGCATCAAGCGGAGCCGCTTCATCGAGACCAATCGTGATGTCTTTGGAGGCGCTTCCATCACGAGGAGCCGCCGTAAGCACTAACTTGTCGATCTTTGCCGTCTTTCCGTAACTCGCCTGATAAAAACGTACGCCGTCATAAACCAAAGGTTCGTTGACCACAATCTGTTTGCGCAGAACGACCTGGCCATCCTTCACCACCGCCAGATCAGACCACCATCGCTTGGGGGAGCCGTCGGCATAATTCTCTTGCCCGGCGCCGTCGCAGCGTACGGCAAATGAAAGCTCGCGGGCGCGCCCATTTTGCGGCCTCACTTCGCTCGACTGTTGTCCGCGCGTCAGGGTGACAAATCCGCGCCACCCGAACAAGGCATCAATGTTGCCCCCGAGAAGAATCAGCAGCAGGCTGGCGTGGACGATATAAACTGCCATTTCAGAAATACGGCTGCGTTCGCCGAACAGCGAAAAACTGCTCTCGCGCACGATTCGTTCCGGATCGAAGCCGGCTTTTCGCAGTACCGCCTCTGTAGCGCTCAAGGCTCCTTCTTCGTTATGAATCGGAATTAGGGCGTGGACCGGTACCGCTTTGCGGAAAGCCTCATCTGGACTCTTGTAGGGGCGGGAGTAAAATCTCCAGGCATTCGGGAAGCGCTGAATCGAGGCCGCGATAATACTGAGACTCACCAGGCTCAACAGCAACACAAACCACCAGGCGTGGAATACATCGGTCAGTCCAACTCCATCGAGCAGGCGCAACACTTGTGGCGAATAAGCCCGTTGCATCTCATCGGGATCGGTCGCGGGACGCTGCAGAATCACAGTTCCAGCGGCTGACAGGATGACCACAAGAATCAGTAGAACAACTCCGGTTTTAATGGCGCCTAACGTTTGCCAAATTTTCCGAGGTACGGATGCGGCCATGTCTTTCCCCTTCTACCGCTAAGGAAAAGCACGTGGCGCGCCATTGTTGGGAAGCCGCCAAGTTGTTGAAACGAATCATGGCAATCGGCTGTGATTGATTTCTGAAAGGAAGAATTGTGAGGCATATCACACAGCAAACCCCAGTCCTGCTGGATTTTGGCGCAGAGTTCAACTTTCGGACCGCAGCGGCAAAATGCCTTACGACCGCCAACCGCTGGCTAGGATTACTCAACCGTCCTTGCGCCATTTTGACCATTCCACTGTGGGATAAGCCCCCAAGCTGCTGCAGCTTTCAACAGCGGAAGCCGTTGGCAAACTCGAAGCTGGCACTCAACTCTCTGTGTTGCAATCTGTTACAACTGCCGGATAGAAATCCACCAATACCGAACATTACGGCGAAGTGCGTGCAAACGGACTCAAAGGAGAATCAAGAGTGGCGCTGAAATCATTCAATTCGAGTCCGACGGCCCGCCGCACATTGAGTACGCTGGCATGTTTTCTCCTGGTCTTCATTTTTGCCGGACGCCTCTCAGCCGCCAAACATCCGGTGACCCTTGATCCCAAAGCCGATCCTTCCACTTGTCTCACCTGCCACGAGGACAAAACCAAAGGCAAGTCGGTGCATTCCGCTATTGCAATGGGCTGCACCGCCTGTCACGAGATTCGAACCAATAAAGATGTCACCCGCGTCAAGCTCATCACCACAACCCCCCAGGCGCTATGCCTGACCTGCCACGCGGATAAGAACGCCGCCGACTTGAAGGGTACGGTTCATCCTCCAGCCGTGCGCGACTGCATCAAGTGTCACGATCCCCACGAGTCGGATAACAAATTTCAATTGTTGAAGCCCGAGTCGGGAGATCAGAAAGAGAGCCTCTGCCTGAGCTGCCACAACACTGGCTTGAATGTTCCCGAGAAAGGCAGCCGCCATGCCGCGCTCGATATGGGATGCGACACTTGCCACACCACCCACAAAGTCGGCGAGGTAGGTAAGCCCGAGTTCGATTACCACCTGACCAAAGCTCCGCCTGCGCTGTGTATCGATTGCCATGATGTGAAGAGTCCCGACTTACAGAAGGCACATCAGAATCAGCCTTTCGAAACAGCCAACTGCGTAAGCTGTCATGATCCGCATGAGTCTGCAGTTCCCAAGTTGTTGGCAAAGTTCACGCATCCTCCATTTGCCGACAAGCAGTGTGAAGTCTGCCACGCTCCGGCGAAAGACGGGAAAGTAGTTCTCACGCAGCCGGATGCCAAGGCTCTGTGCGTGACCTGCCATGACGATAAAGCCAAGCTGATCGAGACAGCGAAAGTTCAGCATCCCGGAGCTGCGGGAGATTGCACCGATTGCCACAGTCCGCACGCCAGCCGCCAGCCGGGACTCCCCAAAACGAATTCAGTCGACATCTGCCTGGGCTGCCACAGCGATATCGCAGACGAAGGAAAAAAGCCGTATCGTCACCAGCCGGCATTCAAGCAAGGGTGTGCCACCTGTCACACGCCTCATGGCGGAGACAACGATCACCTGCTGCGCGCCGCAACTACCAATTCATTGTGCCTGGAGTGCCACGGGCCCGATCGGGATCCGAAGAAGCTGGAGTCCGAGCACCTGGTCACGATCTTTAACGGCAGCGTAAAACTTCCCGAAGACTACTTCACCAAAAACAGAGTGGTGGCGTTGCCGTTGAAATTTGGCATGGGGCACCCGGTAGATGGCCACCCGGTCTCTGACCTGATGGATCCTGCGGTTCCCGGCAAGGTAGCGACTCCAATGAATTGCTTGACTTGCCATCAGCCGCATTCTTCGGCCCAACCCAATCTGCTGGTGAAGGATCAGGAAAACAACATGGCATTCTGCCAGACCTGCCACAAGGATCTGACTCGGCGATAACTAGAGTGGAGAGTGACTACGATGTTTACAACCCGATGGAATCACCCTGGTAGACGAGAAAACGGCCACAACCCTACCGCCCGAAAAGTTCTGGCTCTACTGGCGCTTTTCAGCCTAATGCTCGCGGCGCCATTGTCGGCTCTTGGAAAGAAGAAAAAAAACGAGCCGCAGAAGCCGCCGCCGGTTATCGATTACTCGAACATCGTCTGGCCGAACCCGCCGGCTGTTCCCCGTATCCGCTACCAGGCCTTCTACTCCGCGGAAAAACTCTCTCAGGTCGACACTCCCAAGACAAAGAAAGACTCCTGGATGGACCGCCTGGCCGGCACAACGCCCCAAGCAGATAGCGGAAAAGTTCTCTGGCAACTGGCTGAGCCCTATGGAATGGCGATGGATTCCAAAGGCAACTTATATGTCGCCGATCAGAAGGTCGGCGCTATCTTTATATTCAACACCGAGACTCGCGAAGTCCAATTGATCAAGAACAAAACCCATGGTCACTTCGTTCGCATCATTGGCCTGGCCATGGACGATAACGATCGCCTGTTTGTCTCCGATCCCGGTCTCAGCCACATCCTGGTATTCAACGCAAACCACGAGGCCGAGGACGTAATCACAGAGGGTCTGGTGAGGCCGGGTGCAATTGCAATCGACACCGAGAACCGGCTGCTCTACGTTTCCGATGTCGACCAGGACCAAGTTCTGGTCTACGACGCTGACACGCTGAAGTTGAAGCGAAAGATGGGCACAGGCGGCCAGAAACACGCACTCACCTCTCCCGGGGATTTTGCCCGTCCCGGCGGACTGGCAATCGATGGCGATGGCAATCTCTACGTTGCCGATACGCTCAACGACCGGATCGAGATCTTCGACGGTGACGGCAAATTCATTCGCACTTTCGGGAAAGCCGGCGACGGGCCAGGATATTTTGCTCGGCCAAAGGGCGTCGCCATCGACAGTGACGGCCACATTTGGGTAGCCGACGGCATGCAGGACCGAGTTCAGGTGTTCAATCAGGAAGCGCAGCTGCTTATCAGTTTCGGCGGCCACGGTCTTCTTCCCGGCATGTTCCAGGGCATCGTCGATATTATGATCGACAAGCAAAACCGGGTCTTCACCTCGGAGATTTTTCCCGGCCGGGTGCAGCAGTTCCGCTATGTGACCGACGCCGAGGCCGACCAGCTGCGCAAAGAGAAAGAAGCCGCGCGCGAGAAAAGGATTGGCGCGGCAGGAAAAGAACCCGGTCCTGCCGTCGTTCCCATTACGCCACCGGCGCCTGCGGTTCAGGCCACAACTCCCCCCAGCAAGTAGCAGCCCTCCCAAACCGTTATGGGATAGCCTCCTAGGCTGTCCCTGTAACGGACTGTTGCATCCCGCAACGTTGCACTCTTCAACAGCGCCCTTGCCCGCTGCTCCTTTTGGATTTCAGTGCGGCATTTCACCGACAGGTTACCGAAGGTTGGTTCTTTTCCCCCACCCAGAGGGCCTTTGCGAGACATCGAGTAAATGCTCCAAACAGACATTAAGTTATTCACATTACGGGAGTTACCACTACCGAAAAGGTCCATCCACCCTCTCCGCTGCTTCGGTTAGGTAGTTGCTTTAGCTAAGGATGGAATGGGGGCAGCTGTGGCAGTGAGTCGCAGCCCGGGCCTAAAGCCTCCAGAGATGTACCGCTGCACGAATACAGGAGGTTTTACTTTTTATGAAGAAAGTCATCGTATTAATGCTCTTCGTCCTTGCCGTCTCGGGACTGATGATGGCCCAGAACTGGTCGTCAACAGTGGACGTACTCGGCGCGCATAACAATCAAGGCCGCGGCTGCGCTGGCTGCCATGCCCCTCACAGCGGTTCGTTCGGTTCCGGTCACGGCGGCGCTGCTGATTCCGGTAGCTATGCATTGTGGGGACAGGATGCCAGCCCACTCTACGGCAAGACCATCGCCTTCGGCGACAGCGGCAAATATACTGAGACCCTGCCCGCCAGCATCACCAGCGGCAGCACCGAAGTCGGCGGAATTCTGCTCTGCCTCAGCTGCCATGATGGCAACGTCACCGCTTCCAACATGATGACGAATCAGTCCTACGAACAAAGAATCGGCCTGTTGACCAATACCACGTATGGAACCCAGCCGATTCCGACCTTGCTCGGCAATGATGGCACCACGGCCAACAACTACACCAACGATCACCCGGTGGGCCAGCTCGCCACCCTGTCCAGCGTTGTTGCTAGCGCAGCACAAGGCCTGGTTTGGACTCCTGCCGGCACAAGCGGCAGCTATAGCGTTACCGCCGGTAGCCAATTCGCCCAGTTCGTAGCCAACTACGGATGGCCGGCGCTGGCTCCTGGAAAGTGGTCGAACCCCTACGGCGTCACCGCCGCTGGAGCTCCTTATGTGGTTTGCACCACCTGCCACAACCAGCACGTGATGACGGTTTACACTTCGAGCGCAGCGAGCCAGATCCAAGGCGACGGCGGCGGCAAGTGGTATGCCACCTACTTCTTCATCAACGCTCCCTACAACCCGAACCTGCAGACCTACGCCAGCACGAGCGCACCTTCGACAGTAGAATTCTGCCGTCAGTGCCACTTTGGCGAATCGAACGAAGCCAACAACACCAACACCATCAAAGCGCAGTTCCAGTAGGAATAGTCGACCCCCGGGGGAGAGAGATATCTCTCCCCTTTTTTTCTTAGCCAGCGAGGAATTATGAAATACAAACTCTCCATCTGCATCCTGCTAATGATCGCGGTCAGCGGCGCAGCCCAAGTGGCCTCTCACGCACCCAGCGCAATCGGAGCCGCGCCAGCCGCGATGCCCGCAGCCAACCCCATGTCACTCTCACCGGTGGTGCAGATCAGCGACAAGCCGGTGGTGCGGGTAAATGGAGCAGTTTTGACCGACCGCGACCTGCTGCGCGAAATGTATGCGATTTTTCCCTACGCCAAGCAGCACAATGGATTTCCCAAAGCGCAGGAAGCCAGCATCCGCCAGGGCGCGCTGGAAATGATCATCTTCGAAGAACTGGTTTATCAGGAAGCCGAGCGCCGAAAGCTGACAGTTTCCGCGGCGAAGTTGAATCAAGCCGAAGCCGAGTTCCGCAAGCAGTTCCACAGTCCCGACGAGTACGACCAGTACATGCAGGCGGAGATGCAAGGATCGCGCCAGGTGCTGCGCCAGCAGATCACCCGCTCGCTGCTGATCGAAGAAATTCTCAAAGCCGAAGTGGACAACAAGTCCGCAGTCACGCTGGCCGAAGTGCGGGCCTACTACGACAAGAATCCGAAACGCTTCCAGACCGGCGAGTCGTTCAATATACAAAGCATTTCTTTCATGCCGCCGCAGAAGCCCACACCCGAGATCATCGAGAAGAACCGGAAGCGTGCCGAAGACGCGCTGCGTCAGGCGAAAGCGACCAGAAACTACGAAGAGTTTGGACTACTTGCGGAAAAGATCTCCGAAGATGATTTCCGCGTGAACATGGGCGATCACAAAGCGGTCGGTTCCGACAAACTACCGCCCCAGATTGTAAAAGCGGCGCAGTCCATGCAGGCAGGCCAGGTAAGCGGTCTCATCCAAATCGGGAATGCCTTCACCATCTTCCGCCTGAATGCCCACAATCCCGCCAGAAAACAGCCCTTCGCCGAAGTGAAAACCGACCTGCGCATCGAATTGGGCAAGAGCAAGTACGAACGGCTGCGCTCGAATCTGGCGAAACAACTCCGCGCTAAAGCGAAAATCGAAATCGTGTAGGCAAATAAAAATGGCGACTTACCGGCGAAGACAAAGGCAGAGTCCTGCATAATCTTTGGCCATCTCCCGGACCGGAGCCCGGCGAGAGCGATACCGCAAAACTCTTCTCTGAGCTGCCCTTCCGTTCCTATTGCGGAATTAAGCTCGCTGAACGTGGCATATGGCGCACCCGCTTTAATCCAGGCCCTCTCATGCTCGCACCAATCGATATAACTCCTTCTTTTTCAGTAGTTACCCGCTTCTAAGAATTTCCCAAGAGTGGCAAACGTTGTGCCTTCAGTAACAGTATCTGGCCGGGAAAAGAAGGGGTTTGCAGGGCAACGTGAAAGGCTTCAGCGCCAAATCGGGATTTGCTTCAGAGCTAGCTTCAGAGATCGTTGGCCTCTTGCTTCTTTTGGTGATTCCCCTCGCTTCGGCGCAGATGCAGATCGGGGATAACACCAAACTGAAGGCTGGCGGAATGTTCACTGCCGGTTATCAGGGAGACTACGGAAACTCCGCCCAGATCGAATCCGACCACGGACTTGACTTCGGATTCAACGGCAATATTTCCGGTTCCTACTACAATCCCAACTTTCTTTCCTTCAACGTATCCCCTTACTACAATCAATCACGGGACGATTCGAACTTCCAATCGCTGACCGGAGCCAGCGGTGTAACAGGCACGGCCAATCTCTTTACCGGCAGCCACTTTCCAGGGTCAATAACCTACCACGACGACCGCAACAGCACCGGAACCTTCGGGCTGGTGGGTGAACCGAACTTCACTACCCACGGCAACGGCCAGGGTTTCGGCATCGCGTGGAGCGCATTGCTCCCGGGCTTGCCAACTCTGTCAGTCGGATTTTCGCAAGGCAGCGGCTCAGGTACAGTCTACGGGACCACCGATCAGAGCGGCTCTTCCACCAAACTGTTCAATTTGCGATCTTCCTATCCGATTGCTGGTTTTCACCTGACTGGCTTCTTCGATCGTGACACCCTGGATGCGCAATACCCGGCGTTCCTGTCGGGCGAGCAGGAATCCGTATCGAATACCAGCGGCCATGATTTTGGTTTTGGCGCGAATCGCGCCCTGCCTGTCAACGGCTCGTTCTACGCCACTTACAACCGCTCCGAGGCGTCCACCGATTACCTGGGCACGCTGGACAACACAACCAGCTATACGACAAGCACGGAGAGCACTGGCGCCACTTTCCATCCCACACAAAAGCTGAGCCTGTTCGCGAACGAGAGCTATACCGACAATCTCTCGGGATATCTGAGCCAGGGTGTTGTGAGCAGCGGCAGTGTCACGACTCCGTTCGACCTGGGATCGGGTTCGCACTCCATGCAGATCGGCGGCGGGGCCGCTTATGCCTTCACCAATTTTTTATCTACGCAGGCGCAGGCGACCTATTACAACCAGTATTACTACGACAAAAGCTATACCGGAACCTACCTCAGCGGCACAGTGAACTATTCGCGGCGACTGTGGAATATGTTCAGCTTTTCCGCAGGCGTAGTGGACAGCAACAATGGCCAGGGAGATAACGCCGTCGGCTTTATCGGCAACGTGAATTATTTTCACCGCATCGAGGGCTGGGAGACTTCCGGTTCGTTCAGCTACGCGCAGAACGTGCAGTCGGTCTTAATCACCTATACAACTTCGTCCTACAATTACACGGCCCGGGTACGCCGCCGTCTGGGATATGGCTGGGCGTGGTTAGCGGCATACAGTGGCAGCGAGACCGGTTTAACTCAGGTGGCAGGCAGCGATAGCCGAAGCGAAGGGTACTCCAGTTCCCTCAGTTCGCGACGCTTCACCCTGACTGGGAACTATACGCAATCAACCGGACAGTCGATTCTTACTAGTGAAGGATTGGTGGCTTGCCGCCGACTCCGGGCGTGCCCAATAGCAACCTTATTCTCTATAACGGGGACAGTTATGGAGGTGGTCTTTCGGCGACGCCGGTGCGGCGCCTGACCATCTCCGGAACCTTCAGCCGGGCGCTCAGCAATACGCTCAGCGATGTAGTCAATTCGCGTAACAATACGGAAATCTTCAACGCCCAATTGCAGTACCACTTCAGGCGAATTGGTATGACGGCTGGGTATACGATGTTCACTCAAGGGATCAGCGCAAGCGGTGTCCCGCCGGGAACGGCGAACTCTTATTTCATTGGTGTGTCAAGATGGTTGTCGCCGCCTGCAAGAAGCCCCGTTATGCAGCGGGCCGCGATGATGAAGAAGACTTGTGACGAAATCTTTGTCGCCGCCAAAACCTTTCGGCTGCCGGAACGCTTTCTGCTTCGATTGATCTGGCAGGAAAGCCGCTGGGATTCCCCAGGCTGTCAGTCCCGCCGGGGCGATGGGCATCGCACAATTCATGCCTGGCACGGCGCAATGGCGCGGCCTGGAAGATCCATTCGATTGGTCGCAATCAATTCGGCGTTGGGATTCGCGCTCGGCGAATTGCGCCAGCAATTCGGCGATCTCGGCCTCGCCGCAGCCGCCTATAACCGCCGGCCCCGGCCGCGTGCAGGACTGGCTCGCGGGAACGCGCGAACTGCCTTTGGAAACCAGAGCCTATGTCGCGTCGTCACAGGCCGGGAGGCCGAGGGTTGGGTAGGCATGCACGATA
>CAVRWS010000084.1:0-26239 GCA_963724815.1 uncultured Acidobacteriaceae bacterium | reverse complement strand
CCAGGAATCTTCAAGCCATCTTCGCGTTCCTCAACCTGCGCACCCATGGCGCGTAGATTGATGGCTATCGATGCGATCCGATCTGACTCTTTCACCCGGAGTTCTTTCGCGTCCCGGACTTCGATCCCCTCTTCCGAAAAAGGCGCAATCGCGGCGAGCACCGGGATCTCATCGATTAACGCGGCCGTATCGGATCCAGCGAGGCGCGCGCCCTTCAACTTTCCACCCTCCACCTGCAACGTACCTACCAGTTCGCCGTGAATCTCTTCCAACTGGGTTACGGAAATGCGCAGTCCCATCTGAATCAGGATATCGAGCAGCCGGGCGCGCGTGGGATTCATCAACAAATTGGTGATGGTCAATTGCGACTTTGGAAAAAGAGCAGCGGCGCACAGAAAAAATGCGGCACTGGAAAGATCGCCGGGAATGAGAGCTTCAATGCCATGCAAACGCTGGCCGCCAAGAATGCTTACTTCGTTTCCCTTACGTTCAAGTTTTGCGCCGAAGGCCTGGAGAGCAACCTCCCCGTGATCCCGCGTCCGCAACGGCTCGTTTATGCGCGTTTCGCCGTCAGCCAGCAATCCCGCAAATAGCAGGCAAGTTTTCACCTGCGCGCTCGCAACGGGCATCTGATAATTAATGCCTTTAAGAGTACGTCCCTTGATGCGTAGAGGAGGGCGGCCATTTTCGGATGTGATTTCCGCTCCCATGGCTTGAAGTGGAGTAATCACGCGCTCCATGGGACGGCGGGATAGAGATTCATCTCCAGACATTTCGCTGGAGAACTTCTGGCCTGCGACGATACCGCTCAGCATGCGGATGGTTGAACCTGAATTGCCGCAATCCAGCGGCTGGCTCGGGGCCCTCAACGAACTGCCATTTCCCTGAACTTCAATGACATTGCCGGCACCGCTTTTGCGCTCCCACGTCACTGCCAGAGTGCGCAAACACCCGAGAGTGCTGGCGCAGTCCGCTCCCGTGGAATAGTTCTCCAACCGCGATGGGCCATCGGCGATCGCCGCCAGCATTGCGTAACGATGGGATATGGATTTGTCCCCGGGAAGACTAACGCTGCCACGCACGCCGCGCGCGGGACGAACAATTACCTGTGAGTCGTTTTTCATACCAGGAAGTGATTCAAAAATATTAGGCTGGAACCTTCGTCTGCGCGTTGGATTCGCGCAAAAGCTCGGGAGGAATCTCTTTCAGCCTCAGGCCAAACTCAAACATCGGCGTTTCCGCGCCGCGTCCCCAGCGCGCCACTTCCCAGTGTGAGCGAATAAACTTCACTTCGGGATGCCCCGTGAGATCGAGGATGAGTGGATACTCTCCGCGATAAAACTCCTGCGGATAAGAAACCAAGGGCTTCGGATCCCAGGAAGCACCATCCGCCGAACCGAAAATGCTGAGTTCGAAAGACTCCTGCTCAATAATATTGGTTATGTCGAGAGTGAGCAGGAATACACGATTTACGGAAGCGCCAATGTCGACGACGGGGCCGTCGCCTTTGGCATTCACCACCGTTTTATCCGCTACTAAAAGCGTATCAATCATGGCCAGAGGATTCTAACAAAGCCGACGCCGGTAGTCAGTGATCTTCATTTACTCCGATGGATGTGGCCCTGTGAAAGCGGAGCAGCAAGGTTTCTCGACAGGCTTGAATTCCATCAGTTCGATCCGAGTCAAATCGGGGTCAAACAAATTCAGTTGCCACTTGCCGTCTTTTCCCATCTGAGCTTTTTCGTCGCCATGAGGCTTCCAACCGTGGGACTCGAGAATCGCTTGTGCCTTTTTCATGTCGGCGACGCCCAGCGAAATGTGATTCAGCACGCCCATCAGCCGCAAATCGGGATGCTCGGGATGGTGCAGCATGTACTCGAGCCAATCCGTCCCGTCGGGAACCTGCATGGAGACCCAGTCGGTTTCGCCGGGC
Organism: uncultured Acidobacteriaceae bacterium; assembly: GCA_963724815.1. GTDB lineage: Bacteria > Acidobacteriota > Terriglobia > Terriglobales > Acidobacteriaceae > Sulfotelmatobacter. The sequence goes on along the minus strand of CAVRWS010000084.1, from coordinate 24,306 downwards.
TGCATTCCTCCGTGCCAATACAGATGAAATCCGAGAATGTCGCGGTAGAAGTGATCCTCCACATCACGATTGTTAACGACGAATCCCGCATGAATCATGTGCCGGGAAACGGCAGAATCAGGCGGCTTGGCGGGCACTTCGGCCTTGTTGCGCTCCACGAATTCAATGTGATTGCCTTCTGGGTCGTTCACCGTGAAGCTGGAACTGTGATCGACATGCGTCTCGATTGTCGTTGCAGTCACGCCCTTCGCCATCAGGTACGCGCGCAGCGCGGCAACATTGTCGGTGGCGAAGGCAACGTGATCCATGCGGTTGGTCGCGCTAGGATCAGGCGCCGCGCTGTAACCGACCCACTGCTTGCCAACCAAGTATCGCACAAGGCCGCCAGACTCCATGGGTGGCGCCGAAGCCAGGCCGAGTGTGACGCCGTAGAGGGCTTTTACTTCATCGGGAGCGGTGGTGTAGAAGGAAACGTGGTCGATGCCGAGAATGTGAGGACGCTGGGGAGCGGCCTGCGAGTATGCGCGAAAATCGCAAGTGACAAAGCAGAGTATCAATGCGACGACAGTCCAGATTGTTTTCATCGTTTCCTCAATTTTATCCAATCGAGCCGGCGCGCATCCTAAATTCTATCGAGGAACTGGCGCAGTACTCTGCCTGCTTCCTCTGGCTGTTCCCAAGGTGAGTAATGGCCCGCTTTCGGAAGCACGCGCAACTGCGCGCTGGGAATGTGCTGTCGCATTACTTCAGCTTCATTCACGCCGGTGAGCACGTCTTCTTCTCCAGTCACCAGCAGCGTGGGTACACTGATGGTCTTCAATGTAGCGATCGAGTCCGGACGCTCGGCCATTCCCTGCTGCACTTGCGCGACGTCTTGGGGAGACATCTTGCGCATCATGCGCAATGCGCCTTCGACGAGATCAGGCCTCGTTTCGCGGGTAGTCTTGCCCAGCAGCCGCGGAACCATGCTCTCGAAAAATGGTTCGGTGCCGCACTCGATTACATCGTTCGCCGCTTGCAGGCGAGCGGCGCGGGCTTCCGGAGCATCCGATTGGGCTTTCGTATTACACAATCCGAGAGCAGCGACGCGAGCGCGATGCTGACGCCAAAATTCGAAAAGAGCATATCCGCCGATGGAAACGCCGACCAGCGGGGCCCGGCCAACATCTGCATCATCCATCACACGGAAGATATCGGCAGCGTGCTTCCCCATTGTGGCGGGACCTTCCCCAATGTCGGATTCACCGTGCCCGCGGAGATCGGGCAGAATCAGTCGATATCGCGCCGCGAGAGCATTTGCCACGGGTAGCCAAAAGTCGTGACTGGCCGGAAAGGGGTGCAGGAGAACCACAGAAGGTCCTTCGCCCAGCACGTGATAGACAATTTCCGCGTCGCCACTTTTGATGCGCTGCATCCCACCGATTTAATCACAGAGAATGCCGTGAGTGTTGCGACTCAGTTTCTTATGAACCCAATTCAAATTGATTGGACTATCGATCTACGAACTCGTCGCCTGTCGAGCGGCTGCCGGAGCATTCAACATTAACGGCTCTTCCGGCATGACAATCCATGCGATGGGATACGAGATCAACCCAATGCCGGTCATGAAAGATGCGATCAGCCACACTAAGCGGACGACGGTTACGTCGATGTCGAAATACTCCGCGACGCCGAGACAGACGCCGGCAATCTTGCGCCCTTGACGCGGGCGGACCAGACGCATGCGCGCGACCGATGCGCCTAAGCGAATCCCGCAGTAGGCGCAAACCGACGCGTCGTCCTGAATCACTTTGCCGCAGTAGTTGCAATACATGGGTTCAATCCTCAGTAGAGAATACGTAATTGTAGATTAAATGTTCCTTCTTCCTGGCGGCAGCGCTCTTGCATGGACGTTAACCGAGACAATCGAGACCCGCTTACTGTAAAATTAGATGACGGGAGCGAGCCTGTATGCAGGCTGCAGAGTCTTCCCGCGCGGATTCCAGGTTGCAAGGTTGAGCACTACGTATCTGGCTTTCTGAACTATTCCATACACAATCATCCGGAATTTTCTGGATTGAACTTGCGCATCGAGATCAGGAGAAGCGAACTATGGCAGTTGGAGCGAAAATAGCAAAGACGGCAGATCGAAAAAAGGTTATGGACACCAGTAAGAGCACGGACTGTCCCAAGTGCGGCAAGACTACGCGCATTGTGAAACGAATGAAGGATCGCCAGCGCGGGGTTCCGGGCGGAATTTATATCTCTTGTTCGGCCTGCGAGTTTTTCGAAAAACTTTAGCCCTGCGGGATTTCTGCTTCAGCCGGAGAAAAGGGGACCGACTTCCCTTCTGCGGCTTTTGTTTTTGCTGAGAACGCCGAACCCTGATCAATTGGCTCGCTAGCTGGCAATCCTGGCGGAGCAACTCCCTGCTCCAATCTCAACATCCAATCGTAGCTCGACGAACCCGGAAATCGGTATTCGTTGCTGGTCGGGAGAAAAAGCAAACTTTGTCGCGAAACTACGCCATTCCGCTTGTCTTGATGGCAGCCATCATTCTGCAGTGCGCCTGCGGAGGAGGAAATAGCTCCAGCACCAGCAGCACCGGTGGAACAGGAGGCGGAGGTGGAACCAACCCAACCCCTCCACCCAATTCAAGCACTCCGACATTCGCACATGTTTTTCTCGTGATCGAAGAAAATCACAGCTTCAGCGACGTGATCGGCAGTTCCAGCATGCCATATCTGAACAGTCTGGCATCGGCTTACGGTTTGGCCATGCAGTATTACGCTGACGCTCATCCGTCCTTGCCTAATTACTTCATGTTGACCGTAGGAGCCGGAACCTCGATCACCGGCAGCGCCGGGGATGCCTATGCCGGGGTTGTGACTCAGGATAATGTGGTGCGCGCACTGACAGCCGCGGGGAAAACCTGGAAGTGTTATGCGGAGTCGCTGCCGTCGGTGGGCTACCTTGGTGGGGACACTGGACCTTATCTTCAACATCATGTTCCTTTCGTTTATTTCTCCGACGTACAGAACAGTCCGACACAGGCCAGCAACGTGGTTCCCTTCACGCAATTGGCCGCGGATATGGCGAATAACAATCTGCCCGACTATGCGTTTATCGTGCCCAACGTAAACGATGACGCGCATAACTGTCCGGCCGGACTGAGCACCTGCACCAGCAATCAAATGCTGGCAGCGGCTGATCAATGGCTTTCCACGAATATCAGTCCGCTGCAAACCAGCATCAGCTTTCAGAATTCGCTATTGATTATCACCTTTGATGAAGCTGAAGATAGTGATACGGAACATGGAGGCGGACATGTTCCGGCGGTGATCGTGAGCTCTTTGGCAAAGGCGGGCTATAAATCCACCACGCTTTACCAGCATGAAAGCACGTTGCGGCTGATGATGGAGGGTCTGGGCGTGACGGACTTACCAGGGGCGGCAGCTACTGCGCCGCAAATGACGGAATTCTTCAAATAGCGTACCCGTATCCCTGAAAAGGCTTCGTGTCTCGCTGAAGTTAAGAGATGGTAGAATTTACAAGGATACTAGTGTGAAGAATCAACGAACATTCACGGTTCTTATCGAGAGGGATGAAGAGGGCTTCTACGTCGCCACCGTTCCGTCTTTACCGGGCTGTCATACGCAAGCGAAAACCCTTGATACCTTGATGAAACGCACACGCGAGGCGATTGCACTCTGCCTGGCGAACGAGGGCGTCGTTCCTTCGCTCGAACTGGTTGGGATTCAGCAAATTTCCGTATGACGCGCCTTCCCCGTCTCAAGGGAAGAGAAATCATTCGCGCTCTTGAACGCGCTGGCTTTCGGGCAGTTCGCACCAAAGGCAGCCATACTTTTCTGAAACATCCCGATGGACGGGCCACGGTTGTACCAGTGCATTCCGGCGAGATCATTGGGCCAGGTTTGATGCGGGCGATCCTACGTGATGTTGAAATGTCGATTGACGACCTGATCGAACGACCATGAAGAAGTAGCGCGAAATCGCCGCCGTCGTCTTTATACCGCGACCGTAACCGAGGTTTCCGTTCTGGTGACCGGGCGGTAGAGCGTATCGCGCTCGATGGGTTCGCGGCCAGCGGCACGGATGAGGCGTTCGAGTTCTTCACGGCGCATCCCCTGCGGAGTGGTCGCGCCGGCATCGTGATAAATCTTCTCTTCAATTACCGTGCCATCCATGTCGTCAGCGCCGAAGCGCAGCGAAATCTGCGCGATCTTGGCAGTCATCATCTGCCAGTAAGATTTGATGTGCGGGAAATTATCGAGCACCAGACGGCTCACCGCGATCTGTTTGATATCCAGCATGCCGGTAGTTTTCGGCAGATGTTGCAGAGGCGTGTTCTCGGGATGAAAAGCCAGAGGGATGAAAGTTTGGAAGCCGCCGGTTTCATCCTGCAGCGCACGTAACTTGAGCAGGTGATCGACGCGATCCTCGTCGTTTTCCACATGGCCATAGAGCATGGTCGCATTGGACTTGAGTCCAATTTGATGTGCGATTTTCGCCGTATCCAACCATTGATCGCCATCGATCTTGTGATCACAGATGATATGCCGCACACGGTCGGCAAAAATCTCGGCGCCGCCGCCCGGTAAAGAGTCCACTCCCGAGGCTTTCAATTGTTCCAGCGTCTCACGAATCGAAAGCTTGGCGCGCTTTGAGAGATACGCTACCTCGACCATGGTAAAAGCTTTGAGGTGCACTTGCGGGAAGCGCTGTTTGAGGCCGGAGCACAGATCCAGGAAATATTGAAACGGAAGATCCGGATGTAATCCGCCGACAATGTGAAACTCCGTTACGGCTTCGTTGTAACCCGACGCTGCGGTTTCGAAAGCTTCGTCGAGCGCCATGGTGTAGGCGCCGGGAGAATCTTTTTTGCGTCCGAAGGCGCACAGCCTGCAGGCCGCCACGCATACATTGGTGGGATTGATGTGGCGATTGACGTTGAAATAGGTCTTGTCGCCATGCATGCGTTCGCGAACGTGGTTGGCCATCCAGCCCACGGCGAGCACATCACCGCTTCGGTAGAGAGTGACGGCGTCGGCGAAATCGAGACGATGACCCGCCATCACCTTGGCGTAGACGGGCTCCAGCCGCGGATCGTCAGTTTGAAATGAGTGATGTTGTCGCGAAGCAGACATCCACTTGATGATATCGCAGGATCGACTCGGAAGTCACAGAAAGCGTGAAGCTAGTGGCCCGCGATGATACGGTCCTGGATTTTGTCGTACTCCGCTTGAGGAATGACGTGTCGAGTCACCAGGTCGTGGGCATCGTCGTAGGGACGCTGCGCGATAATGCGGTCGGCCTCATGATCTGTCACGCCGGGTAGGGTCAAGAGATCCTCGCGCGAAGCCTTGTTGATGTTGATGGCCTTGTTATCGTGACCCATCCCTTCCTTCACGCCTTCCACAACCGCTTTCGTGTCGCGGCGCATAGTTTCGGTGGCCTCCGCCGTGCGCTGGCGGATTTCGTCAGGGTTGTCTTTCGTTGTACAGGCAACGATGGTAGTGAGCGCCAAGGCGAGAGCGGTGAGCGAGAGATAACGGATCATCACACTTCGATGCAATATTGTAGTCTTCGGTTGTCGGAGCCATTGCAGTCACAGCAATCGTCGATCGTTCGAGCACTTTTCCCGATCTACGCTCGCATTCCAGAATGCATCGAATTGACAGGAGGACGTTTGCGCGCCTTCGCAGTCATAAGCTCGGACACTTACTTAAGGGGAGATGGACAATGAGAATGGTTTTTATCAGCTTATGTACAGTCACTTTGCTTGCGGGCGCTGCTGTTTCGCAGAGTAGTGCTCCATCCACGCCGAACTCCAGCGCCCGGCCAACTCCAGCGCAATCTCAGGCTCAGCAGGCTGCACCCCCAACGTCGACCCAACCCGGCGCGCTTCCGCGAATTGCCCCCGGAAGCGTCATCCCGGTCTCGTTGAGCAAGACTATCGACGCTAAGAAAGCAAAAGCCGGCGAGGAAGTTGTGGCCAAGGTTACACAGGACATGAAGTCCAATAGCGGCGAGATACTCGTACCAAAGGATACGAAAGTGATCGGCCACGTAACGGAGGCGCAACCGCACAACAAGCAACAGAAAGAATCGCAGGTGGGAATTCTCTTCGACCGCGCCGTAATGAAAGATGGAAACACGATGCAGATGCCGATGTCGATTCAGGCAATCATCGGTCCGCAGAACGAGCAGAATAATCCGGGCGGCGGGAACAGCGACGCAGCCGCGCCCAGCGGGAGCACGAGCCCCAGTAACGGCAGCGGCGCGCGTCCCGGCATGTCAGGATCTGCGCCCGCCTCGACGTCAGCATCCGCCGGCAATGACATGCCGAGTGATAGTGGAACGGCAAAGAGTTCGCGGCCCCCAATCACGGCGCAAACACAGGGAGTGGTGGGAATCTCGAACCTGACACTCAGCCCGCCCGCGAGCAATTCGACCGAGGGGTCGGTAATCACTTCAGAAAAAAACAATGTCAAGCTGGAGAGCGGTACGCTGATGCTGTTACGCGTGAACCAGTAAATATCCATACAAAGGCCCGAGGAGATATGTGTCGCGCGCTCTCCCCGGGTGATCTTTTTCTTCTATTTTACTACTATGTTGCAAATCGGTATTCAGACGTCGTCAGTATCATCCCAGTTGTAAGCTTTCAATCTGCGGCGACGGACGGTCGCGATTCGTTTTCCGAATCTTGCGCGCTGGCTTGATTGAGCAAGTCAATCGAGGCTTGATCGAGCATAAGGCTGGCGGCCTTCACCAGTTCATCCAACTGTTGGAGATTGGTCGCGCTCGCGATTGGCGCGGTGATGCCTGGCCGCGCCATCAGGTAGGCGAGGGCGACTTGTGTGGGAGTTGCGTTATGCCGCTTGGCCACCTGATCCAACGCGTCGAGGATGCGGAATCCGCGCAGGTTCAAGTACTTCTTGACCATCTGTCCGCGCTGGCTCTTTGAGAGATCCGCTTCCGAGCGATATTTGCCGGTAAGGAAGCCGCTGGCCAGCGAGAAGTAGGGAATCACACCGAGGCCGTATTTTTGACAGACTGGCTCAAGGTCACTTTCATACGCGAAGCGATCGTAGAGATTGTATTCGGGCTGCAATGTCCGGTAGCTCGCCAGTCCCTTTTGTTGGCTGACTTCGAGGGACTCGGCGAGCCGCGCGCCGCTATAGTTGGAGGCTCCGATGGCGCGAACCTTACCCTGGCGGATGAGTTCAGTGAAAGCTCCCAGCGTTTCTGCCAGCGGCGTCTCGGGATCGTCTTTGTGCGCCTGATAGAGGTCGATGTAGTCGGTTTGCAGACGGCGCAAAGAATCCTCGACCGCGCGCTGAATATAGGCAGCGGAGAGTCCCTTTTTTCCTTCGCCCATGTCCAGTCCGACTTTCGTTGCAATCACCGCCTGACTTCGCTTGCCGCTCTTCTTTAGCCAGTTGCCGATGATGGTCTCCGACTCGCCGCCCTTATGTCCGGGAATCCAGCGGGAGTATACGTCAGCTGTATCGATCAGGCTGAATCCTTTATCCACAAAGGCATCAAGCAGATTGAAGGACGTGGCTTCGTCGGCGGTCCAGCCAAAAACATTGCCTCCCAAAGCCAGGGGCGCCACTTCGAACCCGGTTTTTCCTAATTTGCGTTTACCCATTTAATTTCCTCCGATGAACTTTGGATGATTGCGATTGCTTTAAGGACGCACCACCGGATGAATGACGACGCTGTACAATTTTGTTTCCCGTGAGCTTTTCTTCAAAATCGCGCGTCATTTCACTCGTTGCGCTGGCGCTTTTCCTCATTCTCGTTCCGGTCGCGCGGTCCGAACCGATCTCGCAGCTCAAACCCTCAGGCTACGTCGATGATTTTGCCCACGTTCTGGATCAAAATACCACCGCGCAACTCGACGAGATCTGCCGGCAGATCGACGAGAAGGCGCACGCCCAAATCGCGGTTGTGACTATCCATTCGCTTAACGGAGAGGAAATCGAAAGTTACGCGGTCGATCTTTTCCATCAGTGGGGCGTTGGAAACAAGTCCACCAACCGCGGAGTTCTGATTCTCTATGCGATTAACGACCATCGCGCTCGCATTGAAGTTGGTTATGGGCTCGAACCCATTTTGCCGGATGGCAAGGTTGGTGCGTTTCAACGCGAAGCAATCCCGCTCATGCGCGCCGGTAATTACAGTCAAGCGCTTCTGCTCGTCACTTCCCGCGTGGCCGGCGTAATCGCGCAGGACGCGGGAGTTCAACTCACCACGCCGCAAATCGCGCCGCCTCCGCCTCAACGGGTGGAGCAGCCGAGAGCGGGAATGTCAGCTGGCGGTGTGGTGCTGCTGATTATCGTTATACTGGTTATTCTTTTTACTCCGCTTCGCGGCATCCTTTTCTGGATGCTTTTGTCCGGCGGTGGTGGCGGATACAGAGGCGGCGGCGGCGGATTCGGTGGCGGAGGTGGTTTTGGCGGGTTTGGCGGTGGAAGCTCGGGTGGCGGTGGAGCGAGCAGCAACTGGTAGCCCGGTGAAGGCACGATGGATTCCGAGAAACATCCGATGGCTCTCGATAGACAGATGAACGACTTCGTCGGCCGTTTGCGGGAAGCCGCGGGAGACAACCTGCAGAGCGTGATCCTGTTCGGATCATCGGTCACGGGGGACTTTCATTCTGAGTTTTCTAACGTGAACCTGTTCTGCGTGGTTCGCGATACTTCATTCGCGGCGATGCAGGCGCTCGCGCCTGCAGTGAAATGGTGGAACGCGAGAAAGCAGCCGCCTCCTCTGTTCATGACGCGCGATGAAGTTGAGCGCTCAACCGATGTGTTCACTATCGAGTTGATGGACATGAAACAGCACCATCGAGTGCTCTTCGGGGATGATATCTTCAACAATTTACATATTTCTGCCAGCCTGCATCGCGTGCAGGTCGAGTACGAATTGCGGGAAAAACTCGCGCTGCTGCGCCAGCACCTGCTGCTCGCCTACGGTAACGACTCGCGCCTGTGGGAGTTGCTGACACGGTCGGTTTCATCGTTTGCAACTTTGTTCCGCCATGCATTGATTGTGCTGCAGGAGGAGAATGTGCCGACGGGCAAGCGGCAGGCGATCAAGGCCTTGGCGGAAAAAATCGGCTTCGATCCGTTACCTTTTTTGCGAGTATTAGACGTCCGCGAGAAAATTGCGAAACCGAAGCAATTTGATGTGTCGGACGTTTTCGCGCGGTACCTCGCGGCGCTGGAACAGGGAACGGCAGCTGTTGATAGAATGCTGGACTCGGGCGCGCCAAGCTCTTCGTAGTGCGGGTGGGGCTCAGGAGAATCTATGACCAAGGCACTTATCGCGGTCGTGGTTGTTATCGCAGTTGTGCTGCTGATCGTCCTGGTTGCTTTCGGCCAGTACGTGGGTGTGAAGAACACACTCGTCAGCAAGAATGAAGCCGTAAAGGCGGCTTGGTCGCAGGTGGATATTGTGTTGCAACGCCGCGCCGACCTGATTCCTAACCTGGTGGAAACAGTCAAGGGTTACGCGCAGCAGGAGCAGACGGTGTTCGGAGATATCGCCAAGGCGCGCTCTGCCCTGCTTTCTGCGGGCTCGCCGCAAGAGAAGATTGCCGCTAACGGCCAACTTGACGGAGCACTCGGGCGTTTACTGCTGATTGTCGAAAACTATCCGCAGCTGAAGTCGAATGAGAATTTCCTGCGTCTTCAGGATGAGCTTGCGGGCACGGAGAATCGCATTGCAGTCGAGCGCAAACGTTATAACGATACTTTGCGGGATTACAACACTTATGTGCAGCAGTTTCCTAATAGTTTCTTTGCAGGTATTGCGGGATTCAAACCGAATGAAGCTTATTTCGAAGCTTCGCCGGGATCACGCGAAGTTCCGAAGGTAAACTTCTCGAGTCCCAGTGCCACGGCTCCGCAAGCAACACCGCAGCCTGCACCGGCACATTAGAAGTTTTCAAGAGTTCAACCTAGCAAATCAGGCGGGTAGATCCCAGCCTTCGTCTTTCATCCTCTTATTGGTCCAGTGCTGGAGCTGCTCGAAGAGCGCAGGATCAATGACGGCAAAGCGAAGACCGACGCGCCCTTCGCCGCCCATCCACACAATTCGGGCCTTGGCGCGAAAGATACTTTCGGTATCCGGAAGTGGAAAGCTGACATCGAGAAGCCCCGAGAACCGCATGGGTTCCTTCAATCCATCCAGTCCCATGCCGCCAGTGCTCAGGTTGACGCCTTGCACCGATGCTTCCTCGCCATGCTGATTTTTCAAAGTAACCGCAAGTTGGATGCGGGCACGGAAAAATTTCTGCTGATCGAGGCTGATGAACCCCAGAGCGTTCGAACCCTCGCCCGGCGAGATGTTGATGTTGTATTCCTTCAGCTTGCGGCTTAGCGTACGCCGGGAGATTCCGAGCTGATCCGCTGCCTGGCCGCGATGGCCGCCGCTCCGCTCGAGGGCGCGAATGATCATCTGCTCCTCCATGCTGTCGAGATTGCCCACGGGCATAGAGGCGGACTGCCGTTGTGCGGTCGGACTGCCTGACATCGCCGCTTCGATCTGTGCGGGTTGGATCTCAGGATGCGTCGATTGCACCGCGACCCGAGCAACCAGGTTGCGAAGTTCGCGAATGTTCCCGGGCCATGAATACGAAAGCAGCGCTGAAACCGCATCAGGCGCGAAGGAACTTCGCGGTACCTTCAGATGAAGAAAGTGTTCCGCCAGAGCGACGATATCCTCCGGACGCTCGCGCAGCGGCGGAACCCGCAGTTGAAATTGTCCCAGACGGTGAAAAAGATCCTGACGAAAGCGGCCTGCTGTAACTGCCGCTTCTAAATCCTGATTGGTTGCGGCCACGATGCGAACATCCACTTTAATCTTGCGATGACCACCCAGCCGGTAAAAGGGATAACCATCGAGAACTCGCAGCAGCTTGACTTGCGTGTGAAGCTGTAACTCTCCAATTTCGTCGAGAAAAAGCGTGCCACGATCGGCAAGTTCAAACAGTCCGGGCTTGGAAACATCAGCTCCAGTGAAAGCGCCTTTCTCATAACCGAACAATTCGCTCTCCACCAGATTTTCCGGGAGCGCGGCGCAGTTGATATCGATCCACGGCCGCCCGCGGCGGTTGGATGATTGATGAATCGAACGGGCGATCAACTCCTTGCCAGTTCCGGTTTCCCCCGTGATAAGCACCGTCTCTGTATGGCCGGCGACTCGGTCCACCATGCGCACGAATCGATGCATCAGAGGACTGGCCAAAACAAAAGTCGAACCCTCAATCTCGCGGCGTACGGTGCGCGGTGATTCGTCTTCCTCCGATTCCCGAGATGGCAGGGGATAAGGAACTGATGATGGATCCGCCTCTTCGTCTGCAACGGAGATGACGGCTACGATTCCTGTCGGAACCGAGCGACCGTCGCGAAGCAGGGTGACTGAGAGCTCCGCGCGGAAGTGTTTATCGTCTCTGGTCTTACACCGGACAGAACAATGATGTCGGCCGAGTTTGAGCACCGAGCTCAGGATGGACTGCTGGAGACTCTGCGCTTCGCTGGCGCTTTCACCCGTGAGAAATGCCGCAATGGGTCGGCCAAAGACTTCCGAAGGATTGCGATCGAACCCCGCCAAAGCGCCTTCATCGCAAGCGGTGATGTTGCCCTCAAGATCGGCATGCAGGACCACGACATCAGCGGAATCATCGACGCGTCGCGCGAACGCGCCGGATATTGCGCTCGCGGGACGTCTCGCGCCGCCGGCCGCGCCTGCTACTGGAACTTGCGAATTGCTATTGGCTGTTGTCATTCCGCACGTTTGGAGTTGATCTTGACACAGCGAACAAGCAGCACAGGAAATATGCAGTGGAGGAGGATAACGAAAGTAATCGGAAGCCTTCCTGCCGGTTACCGACGGAGAGACAACAACACACGACGAATCTCAATCGTGTCAATCACCAATTCCTTGAAACGACACAGGCGAGGTTACGTCAGTAAGCTACTTAAAACCCTATAAGAAAATTAGGATTTCATCGACCGAGGAACGGCGGAAGTGTGCGCGGATACTCCGCGCGCGGTCAAATCCTCTCGCCTGGCCCGGCAATAAAACTGACGACGCGATGTCGATTCGTACGAAATTATTTGTCGGGATCACCGTCTCGATGGGCTTGGCCGTGCTGTGCTCTGCGCTATGGCACTGGCAGTCGGCCGATCTTACGCGCTTCTTTTGCTACCTCGGAGTCGCCATTCTGGCATCTGGGCTGAAAGTCCAATTGCCCGGCATCGACGGCACGATGTCGGTGAATTTCCTCTTCATTCTTCTGGGTGTAATGGAACTCAGCCTGCCGGAGACCCTTGTGATCGGCTGCGCCGCGAGTTTGGTGCAAAGCGTTTGGCAAACCCGTGGCCGTCGGGATCCGGTCAAAATCCTGTTCAACGTTTTTGGAATGATGGCCAATGCCAGCGGATTCTGCTACGCCAGCTATCACTGGTTAGATGCCCGAGTGGGATCGAATAAGCCCATCCTTCTGATGGTCGCGGCGCTGGTTTTTTTCCTGGCGAATACATTACCAGTTTCGATTGTGATCTCGCTGACCGAGGGCAAGTCGAGCCGCAAGGTGTGGTCGGAGTGCTATTTCTGGTCTTTTCCCTACTATCTGGTGGGCGCGGCCGCAGTGGGCCTGGTGGGAATTGTCAATCGCCAGGCCGGTTGGGAAACCTCGTTACTCGTGCTGCCGGTGATCTATTGGGTCTATCGTTCTTACCGGCTTTATTTAGGACGGCTTGAGGCCGAGAAGGAACGTGTCGAGATCGAGAAGCGGCACGTGGAAGAAATTGCTTCGCTGAATATGCGTACGATCGAAGCCCTGGCGCTAGCCATCGAGGCCAAAGATCACACCACTCATACTCATCTGCAGCGCGTGCGGATCTACGCGATAGAAATTGCGAAAGAGATCGGGCTCTCGCCCGATGAGATCGAGGCCCTGCGGGCAGCAGCTCTTCTGCATGACATTGGCAAGCTCGGCGTGCCCGAACACATCATCAACAAACCCGGCAAGCTCACTCCGGAAGAGTTCGAAAAAATGAAAGTTCATCCGCTGGTGGGCGCGGAAATTCTAGATCGCGTTGCTTTTCCTTATCCCGTGGCCCCCATCGTGCGTTCGCACCACGAAAAATGGGATGGATCAGGATATCCGGCAGGCCTTGTCGGAGAGGACATTCCCATTGGAGCCCGAATTCTTGCGGCTGTGGATTGCCTTGATGCTCTCGCTTCTCATCGCCAGTACCGGCCGGCCATTCCGCTGGATCAGGCCATGCGCACGGTGAAAGAAAAATCGGGAATCTGGTTCGATCCGAAAGTAGTGAGCCTGCTCGAGCGCCGATACGTGGACCTCGAACGCATGGCGCAAACCCACGAGGCCAACTTTATTCCTTCAGGGTTCTCCAAGGATCTTCGCGTGGAGCGTGGTCTGGCTCCAGCGGCGGGATTTGAAAGATCGGAAGAGATACCTGCTGGTGAATCCGATTTCCTCACCTCCATCGCATCCGCCAGACAAGAAGCGCAAGCCATGTTCGATTTAAGCCAGGACTTGGGAAACTCGCTCAGCCTGAGCGAAACTCTATCTGTACTGTCGATGCGGTTGCGCAGGCTGATTCAATACGATTCGATCGCAGTATACGTAAACCGCAACGGATGGTTGCTCCCCGAACTGGTGAGTGGGGAGAATTTTCGCGTTCTTTCGTCGCTAAAAATCCGCGTGGGCGAAGGCTTGTGCGGGTGGGTGGCAGAAAATGGCAAACCGATCATCAACGGAAATCCGCAAGTAGAAGCGGGATACAGTTCCGATCCGGAAAAATTTGCGACTCTGCAATCGGCTTTGGCCGTTCCTTTGGATGGGCTGAATGGCGTCGTAGGCGTTCTGGCCATGTACCACTCGAACGTGGACGCATTTACTCCCGACGATCTACGGATATTGCTGGCTGTGGCTTCCAAAGTGGCGCTCTCCGTGGAGAACGCTCTGAAGTACCAGCAGGCCCAAAGTTCGGCAACCACGGACTTCCTCACCGGCTTGCCCAACGCACGTTCGTTGTTCGTTCACCTGGCGCAGGAAGTGACGCGGTGCCGCCGCATGAAGACCTCGCTCGCGGTGATGGTCTGCGACATCGACGGGCTCAAGAAAATTAACGATTCGTTCGGACATCTCGAAGGCGACAAACTGCTGCGCGAGTTCAGCATGCGATTGAAGGAAGCCTGCCGCGGTTACGACTACGTCGCTCGCATGGGCGGAGACGAATTCGTAGTAACCGCGCCGGGTCTAACGCCAGAGGCAGCTTTAGAGAAGGCAAGCCGCCTGAACCAGGCAGCAATCGAAGCCGGGCGCCAAACCTGCGGACGAGATGTGATCTCTTTGAGCGTAGGCACGGCATTCTGTCCGGAAAATGGTTTTGATGTTGAGGGACTACTGGCAGAGGCAGACCGGCGGATGTACTCGGTAAAACAAATCCACCATGCGGAAGCGGCGGCGCGGCAAGACACTCTGGCTCAAGGCGCTTCGGGGACGTAAATGGGAAGCAAGGTGAGAGCAAAAATTATTGGCCATGCGCTGGCACTGGTAGCCACGGTTCTGCTTGGAGGGCTAATCTCCGCAACCTTGGTAAGGCTCGCGCCGGGGTTCGACGCCGAAGAGCAAGAGCTCGATCCGCATTTGAGTGCGGCGAGCTTACAGGCCCTGCGGACAGCCCGGCATCAGCAACATGACATATTCAGTTTCTACATTTCTTATATGAATCGCGCGGCGCATGGTGATTTGGGCACCTCGCTGGCATTGGGGCGGCCTGTCCGCACTCTGCTGCGGGACCGTGCTCCACTCACGCTGCGCTTGCTGGTCCTTGGGCTGGGGCTGGGATGGATCGCGGCCCTGACGCTGGCGCTGAGTGCGGCGGGTTTGCGACTCGCCGGTTATGACTTGCTCACGACGCTGGTGAGTGGAACATTTCTTTGTATCCCCGCCGCAGTCCTGGCGCTGCTCTCAGTGCTCTGGAATATACCCGGATCGCTGGCGATCGCGCTCATTGTCTTCCCGCACATTTATCGCTATACGCGCAATCTGCTGGCAAAGTCTTATCGCTCACCTCACATCCTTACCGCGAGAGCGAAGGGATTGGGGGAAGTCCGCATCCTTTTCTGGCATGTGATACCGAGCGTAGCTCCGGCCTTGCTAGCCGTGGCTGGTGTATCGGTGAGTATGGCCGTGGGTGCGGCGATTCCAGTAGAGGCGTTGTGCGGGCTGGCTGGCGTGGGTCAACTCGCATGGCAAGCGGCGTTGGCACGCGATCTTCCACTTCTGGTCAACATCACGATTCTAGTGACGCTCGTAACCTTGTTGGCGAACTCTGGAGCGGATGTAATCGGTCATATGCTTCGGAGCCGCGAGTCATGAATTTCTGGCGGAAGCTGGCGTGCGTCATTTTGGCACTGGTGCTGTGTGCGTCAGCGGCGGCGAACTGGCTGGCGCCTGGCGGATATTCCAGGCAATATCGCGAAGCAACGGATGCTGCTCCATCGCGAGCTCATTGGTTGGGAACGGATGAAGTTGGGCGCGACCGTTTTGCCCGCGTACTCTACGGAACCAGGATTTCGTTGCTGCTGGCTCCAGCCGCGGCGTTCCTTTCAACCTTGATGGCAGCTTTGATTGGGGGACTGGCGGGATATCTCGGTGGAATCTGGGCCAGGATGGCAATGGCTGTGACTGATCTTTTCTTATCGCTGCCGTGGCTATTCCTGCTGATTACAGCCCGAGCCTTGATGCCGCTGAATGTTTCTCCGATGATTTCAGTGCTGGTGACTTTTCTGCTGCTCGGTCTGCTGGGGTGGACGACCGCAGCGCGCGTGCTTTGCACAACTTCAGCGTCGCTGCGCTCTTCCGATTTTGTACGCCAGGCGCGGGCCGCAGGAGTTCCCGCGCAAAGGCTGTTCTGGATGTATGTGTTGCCGAACTTGACACCGGTTCTATATGCGCAGTTCTGGATTTCGATTCCAGTTTTCATCCTCAGTGAGGCGAACCTGGGAATTCTCGGCCTAGGAGTTGCCGAGCCCATGCCTTCGTGGGGCAGCTTATTGAAGGAATTGGAAGGGTTGCTTTCCATCGGCGATGAGCCGTGGAAGTTTGTGCCACTGGTTCTGCTGGTGGTGGTGGTGATGTCATTTCAGCTTTTGCTTTCGCGGCAGGACGAGGTGGCGGCGTGAGGAGTCGGCCAACAAAGTACCAATCAATGACCAAGACATTTGGCAGAACAACCGTAATCATTGCGATCTGCCTGAGCTCTCTAGCAACGCAGCTGGTGGCGCAAAATGGTGGCGAGCTGAGATTTTGTCTGCGCATGGAGCCCAAGACTTTTGATCCCCTCAAAGTAGAGGATGAAGCGTCCGCGTCAATCCGTTACCTGACGGGCGGAGTGCTGGTGCGGGTGAACCGGCAGACTCAGGAGCTGGAACCGGAGCTGGCGCAATCCTGGAAGATCTCAAAAGACGGCCGACAGATCACCTTCCACCTGCGCAGCGGAATTTCATTTTCCGACGGCACACCGTTTACCGCCGAAGACGTGGCCTACACCATGCAGCAATTGATGGATCCGGCACTGCATTCGGCGACCGGCGATGCCTTTCGTTCGGGTACCGGCAATGTGGAAACCAAAATTATTTCCCCAACCCAGATTTCGATTACCTTTCCCGCGCCCGTAGCCGGACTGGATCGCCTCTTCGATCAGGTCGCTATTCTTTCCGAACATTCGCCAAAGAAAGACACGGCGGTGCTCGGACCGTTCATGCTTGCTGACTACAAACCGGGAGCTACCGTGCTCCTGAAGCGGAATCCCAATTACTGGAAGACCGATGCGCAAGGGCGCAAGCTGCCGTATCTGGATTCGATTCGACTGGACATCCAACCCAACCGCGACGTGGAGATGCTGCGTTTCAAGCGCGGCGAACTGGACTTGATCAACTCTCTCGACAGTGAATATTTCGATAAGCTGGCTACGACTTCTCCGCAACTGGTGCACGATGCCGGACCCTCGCTCGATAGCGAGCAGCTATGGTTTAACGAAGTCGCGAAGGCGCCGATTCCTGCTTACAAAAAGAATTGGTTCCGCTCGGCTAACTTCCGGCGCGCGATTTCGGAAGCGATCAATCGCGAAGATCTGAGCCGCATCGTCTACCACGGACATGCACAACCGGCCGTCGGCCCGTTTTCTCCGGCGAATAAATTCTGGTTCAACGCAAAGCTAAAACCGCAACCGTACAGTCCCGATGCGGCATTGAAGACTCTGCAGGCTGACGGCTTTCGCATGGAAAACGGAGCGCTCAAAGATAAAGATGGTAACTCCGTTGTCTTTTCCATTATCACCAATGCGGGCAGCAAAACCCGCGAGCGCATGGCGGTGCTGATTCAGGATGACCTGCAAAAGATCGGCATCCACGTAAATGTGGTTACGCTCGACTTCCCTTCCCTGATCGAGCGCATGACCCAGAGCTTCGACTATGAAGCCATCATTTTAGGATTGACCAATGTGGATCTGGATCCGAATGGAGAGATGAATGTGTGGTTGAGTTCTTCGGAGAATCACCAGTGGAATCCACAACAGAAGGTTCCAGAGACTTCCTGGGAAGCGGAAATCGATCGATTGATGCGGGCACAAGCGGCTTCCACGGATCCCAATCGGCGCAAGGAAGCGTTCGATCGAGTGCAGGAAATCGTGGTTGAGCAGGAGCCATTTATTTTCCTGATCAACAAGAACGCGCTCTCCGCTGTGTCGCCGACGGTGCACGGGGCCGCTCCGGTAATTCTGTCACCGCAGACATTCTGGAATGCGGATCGGCTCACGGTAGCCGGAAAGTAATACGATTCCTCGCCACGGATTACACGGATTCACACTGATCTGAGAACCGAAATATTGAACGATCATAATATTGAAAGATCATCAGGTACGCGAACAATGTCTCAGCCTCCAGGAAAACGACCTCTGCTCTCTGCGCGACTCTCCGTGCGTTACGGAAACAAGCAGCCGGTTTTGCGTGAGGTGGAAATCGCCATCCAGCCCGGCGAAGTGCTGGGCTTGGTCGGACAAAGCGGTTCCGGCAAGAGCACGCTGGCCATGGCGATTCTCGGACTGCTCGACAAAAAGCACTCCCGATCCGAGGGAACGATCAAGTTTCAAGATGCCGACCTTCTGCAACTCTCGGAGCGCGAATTGCGCCAGCTGCGAGGGAGGGCAATCTCGCTGGTATTGCAGAGTCCTCTGGCTTCTTTGAATCCAGCGCTCAAGATCAGAACTCAGCTTAAGGAAGCATGGCGGGCGCATGCCTCCGGCGGTGCCGCGGATTGTGCAAATGCGATTCGGACTTGTCTCGAAAGCGTTTCGCTTCCCTCGCACGACGAATTTCAACGCAAATATCCTTCCCAAATGAGCGTAGGACAAGCGCAGCGGGTGCTGATCGCCATGGCCATCCTGCATCGCCCCGCGCTTTTGATTGCCGATGAGGCGACGAGCGCGCTCGATGTGATCACGCAAGCTGAAATTCTTGCTTTGTTTCGCGAACTGAATCGCTCCACTGGTATGGCTATCCTTTACATCTCCCACGATCTGGCATCGGTCGCGGGCATCTGTGACCGCATCGCCATTCTTGACCATGGTGAAATCGTAGAATGCGGAACGACAGCCCAGATATTTTCCCATCCCAGGCACCAATACACGCAGCAATTAATGGCGGCACTGCCGCGAATTTTACTCCCTAATGAAAAAGCGCTGGTAAAAACTGAAGCGGCAACTGCGCGCTAAACCTCACGCCAACTTTGCGGTCACCTAGCGAGTAACCACCACGATCGAACCGAAGTAATCAGCCCCAACCGGACAGGACAACTTGGCCCATGCCCACGGTTACGGGACAGACTGGCCCCCCAACACTCCACACGACATCCGCGATTCCTAGCCCCAGCAACAACTTACGGAAGCTCAATTGGCAGCGCCCGTGCACTAGCTTAGCCGAGTCGAAGCACAATTTCGTGCCACAGAAAGCGAGAGTTATGTCGCAGACACTGAAACCTAAGAGCCCGAGCCGAGGCGAGCGTCACAGCGCGGCTTGGGGAAAACGCTGGAGCGCGATCCTGTTGCTCTTGTTGGCAGAGACCGCGTTCGCCCAGGGCGGCAAAGCGGCTGGCAAGTTTGCTCCGGATCTCGCGCCGATTGCCGCGCGAGCCAATCACGGCGCGAAGGCCACAGACACGGTAAAAGTTATCGTGCAGTACAAGCAGATCCCACAAGCGGCCGAAGAAGGACGGGCGCAGCGCCTGGGTGGCCGCCTGAATCACCGGCTTCACTCGGTCAAGGGTATCGCCCTGACCATTCCGGTTAATGCGTTGCCGGCTTTGGAAGCGGACCCGGAGGTCCTTTCCGTAAGCGTCGACCACCCTATGAAGGGGCTCGATGACGTTTCCGATATCGCAACCGGCGTAACCTCAGCATGGAGCGCCGGCTACAACGGAGCTGGAATCGGCGTGGCCGTGATCGACAGCGGTATTAACGATAGCCATCCCGATTTGAAAGATTCAACGGAGACGAACTCACGCGTCGTCTATCGCCAGGATTTCACCGGCACCGCGAATTCCAACTCGAGTGGTGCCATGTATGACCTGTACGGTCACGGTACGCACGTCGCTGGAATCATCGGCGGCAACGGTTATCTCTCCGGCGGCAATTACGCTGGGGTTGCTCCCGGGGTGAATTTGCTCGACCTGCGCGTGCTTGATCTGAATGGTTCCGGCAGCGACAGCAATGTGATCGCGGCCATCGAGCAGGCGATTGCGCTGCAGAGCACTTACAACATCCGAGTGATTAATCTGTCGCTCGGGCGCGGTATCTTCGTCAGCTATACCCAGGATCCTCTTTGCCAGGCGGTTGAAGCCGCTTGGAAGGCGGGCATCGTGGTGGTGGTAGCGGCCGGTAATTATGGCCGCGTGAGCGTCAACGGCAGCAACGGTTTCGGAACCATCACCGCGCCGGGCAATGATCCTTTTGTGATCACCGTAGGCGCGATGAAGAGTAATGGATCTTCGTCTCCTGCGGCTGAGACCAAAGCGAGTTTCAGTTCGAAGGGCCCTACCACATACGATCACGTGGTAAAGCCTGACCTGATGGCTCCGGGCAACGATATCGTCTCGTTATCCGCTCCTGGCGCCACTCTGGAAGCATCCTATCCGTCTGAGCTGGTCAACGGCAGCGACGGCAACAACGACTATTTCACGCTGAGCGGCACCAGCATGGCAACGCCCGTGGTAACCGGCGCGGTTGCATTGCTGCTTCAGCAAAACAATGCTCTGACACCCGACCAGGTGAAGGCGCGCCTGATGAAGACCACGTACAAAGCGTGGCCAACTTCCAGCAGCGCCTATGTTCCGCATCTTCTGCAGACCTTCACTGACTTCTACGATCTCCTGTCAGTCGGCGCGGGCTTGCTCGATATGCAGAACGCGGTGGCTGACACAAACGTAGCCCCGTCCACGGTGGGTGCGGCGCTATCTCCATCCGTCACCGTCAACTCGAAAGGCGCAGTTTCCTTGGTTGAGGGGAACAGCACCGTCGCAGCGGGATCGGTGGTTTGGGGAACTTCAGTCGTGTGGGGAGCCTCAGTGGTTTGGGGAGCAAGTGTTACGGGCAGCTCCGTAGTTTGGGGAGCCTCGTTGCCTTGGAACACTAACACTCTAAGCGCCTTTAGCGTGGTTTGGGGTTCTAGCACGGGTACGGGCACGCAAGCCACGAGCGTGGTTTGGGGTGCAGCAGCGACAACCACCGATGGTGCGTTCTCCGATGCTGGAGACGACGAACAGTAAGCCGTGAGTAACGAAACCAAGGAAAGGAGAAGATCATGAACAACACTACACGGCTCACTCAAACATTCATCGGAATGATGGCCCTGGCGGCGATTGCCAGCACGGCCTACGCAGGACTCGGAAGCCATACACTTCACCCCTTCTATGCTCTGGCGCTACTGGCGCTGGCGGCGGCGACGTCGCGGATGAAAGTTAGATTGCCAGGCATAGAAGGCAACATGTCAGTCAACCTGCCATTTCTGTTGCTGGCGGTGGTCAACCTCAGCGCGGTGGAGGCAATCCTGATTGCATCTTTATCCACTGTGGTGCAGTGCTGGCCGCAGCCGAGCAAGAGGTTTCGCCCGGAACAGATGGTGTTCAATATCAGCATGATGGCAGTGGCCGCCAGCATGGCGAACCTGATTTGGAACGCCTCGTGGCTGGCGAAGGCGGCATCGCTACCGTTAACCCTGTCGGCGACAACCGTCGTTTTCTTCCTGGGGCAGACGGTTCCCGTGGCAGCCATCATCAGACTGAGCGAGAGCAGCTCTATGCGGCGCGTCTGGGTCAGCATCGTGCAATTGTCATTCCCGTATTACGTAGTAAGTGCGGGAATCACATCGATGCTCAGCCTGGTGGGCCATCGCTTTGGCTGGCAAGCGGCAGTTGTGGTATTCCCAGTCATGTATGGGATCCACCACTCTTACCGGTTGTACTTTGGCCGCGTCGGAGAAGCACTGCGAACTTCGCCACTCTCACGTACCGCAAGCGCCGGGGCGTGAGTTCGGTCTCACAATAGAATTGGCGTCTCGCGCAACGAGACGCCAATTTTTATTTGCACGCTCACGGTTGGCAAAAAGTTCGACCTTCAATCGAGCTCAACGATTGCCACCTTGTTCACTCCGCTGCAAGCCAGATAAAGCCGCCGACCAGGAGTCGCCACCATGTTACGCACCACTCCACCTCCGGAGGGGATCGGCTCGGCACTGAAGCTGCCTGACTTGGGATCAAACTTTACCAGCGTATTGGGCTTTACCCCGGACTCGCTGTACCAGACCGTGCCATCACTTGTGACCGCAATGCCATAAGGTTCTGACTCGGCGCCGCCGGGCGATTTCCATTCCTTCAAGAGCTTTCCCGCGTCCGGATCAAAGTGTCCCAAATACCCACGAGCGAAATCCGTGTAATAAACCGAGCCGTCTGGCGCGAGCGCGATACGCCGCGGCCTCGCATCGGCTTCCGGCAAAACATATTCGCGGATCGTCATGGTAGCTGGGTCGATGCTGGCCAGTTTATTGGCACCAAACTCACAGAACAACGGCGTGCCGTTTTTTAAGATCACGATGCCGTAAGGAACGGCATGCGCAGTCGGCACTTTGGTCAGCGTCATCTTGCCGGTATTCGGGTCGAGGCGTCCGATATGGTTTGTCTCCTCATTAGTGAACCACAGAATGCCTTTGTGATCGAATACCGGCGTATGGGGGTCGATCTTGGCTCCATCAGCCGGCCGATACTCGGCGATCTCGTCCCGTCCTCGGGTCAAGCTTGCCGACGTAGCCCGCAGAGATCGCAGTAAACCAGATGTTGCCGTCTCCGTCGGCAACCAGCCCGTGTGGGCCGGAGTTGGGCGTCTTCAGTGGAAATTCCTTAAACACTCCAGTTCTCGGATCAAGCCGGCCGAGTTTATTTGCCCCCTGTCCGGTGTACCAAAGGGAGCCATCGGGGGCGAGTGCGGGATCGTGCGGGCGAGATCGGGCGGTGGGCACATCGTATTCTTTTATTTTTACGTCAAGAACTGCCACGGAAGCCGAACGGGCGAGCGTAGCAGCAAGAATAAGCCAACAGAGTTTGCGTAGAGACATAGGCAATCTCCTTGGCGGAGATTGTAGTCCTCCCGACCCACGCTTTTTTATTCGCAACTTATTTCAAGCCGAGGGGTTCATCTACGCTGGGTTCCCGATTGACCGTGCCACTTATTTGTGATTAACTTCGCGGACGAGTCGGGTTCGGCGCGATCCCATATCGCGAATCAGTGCGTTCCAAGGAGATGCCCCATGAAGTCCATCGTGTATGCCACCCTTGCAACTCTCACATTAGGCTTGACCTTAAGCGCCAGCGCGCGGGACGTTGTTCTGCCCGCCGGCACTCTTCTGCAATGCACTTTGAATGAGCCTAACTTCTCTCCCTCGACGGCGGCGGTCGGTGATCCTGTTCTTTGCCACCTGCGCGGTGTTACCGAATTCGGCCAACAGGCGTTCCCCCGCGGCAGTTATCTGGTGGGGCATCTGGAGTCGGCGAAACAGCCCGGACGTTTTGTTGGCAAGGGAAATATGAGACTGCAGTTTGATCGCATCGGATTGCCGAGCGGCGATCTTCCCCTGGATGCCAAGGTAATCGCCACGCGCGGGTATAAGGTGGACAAAGAGGGCGACATCAAGGGAAAAGGTCATGCCAAACGCGACGTCGCGGAATGGATGCTTCCGCCATTGTGGCCGTGGAAAGTGATCATGCTGCCCGCGAGGGGTCCACAACCCGCGCTCAAGGGTGAGTCCGTAATGACGCTTCGCCTCATGGATGACGTGCAGGTGCCGCAGATGGCGCAGCGTACGACTCTTGGCCCAGGATGGCATTATTTCAGTCAGCCCAGGAATGAATCCTACGAGCAATCCGGGTTGCAGCGGAGCACGCCTCAACTCGCCATACGCGCCGTCACCTCGACCCACGATATGGAGTTGACGGTCGCCCCGCAGGCTTCTTATGCCTCCCTGGTAACAAGGTCTGCTGCGGTAAATCCAGGGAGTTCGCCGGGCATGCCGGTGTTCATTCTGACGACTGGCATTGCGCTTTCAGTGAGCAGCTACGGCTATCAGGACGGCCGCATTACCTATACATTGGCCAGCGGTGGAAGCGGCGTGATCAGCACCGACGACATCGACTGGTCGACCACCACTCGAGTGAATGCGCAGCGCGGTGTTCGGGTTACGCTGCATAATAAGGGTCAAGCTCAGGGAACTCCAGGGATGTAAGGTGTAGTGACCTCGCAATTCCAGCCCGTGGGCCGGGTACCTTAAAAGTGTCCGGCCCCATCTGGGCATCTGCTGTCAGCACCAGGATTAGTGTTGCTCAATTTCGACTGCCGCGGCGTCGCCTTTTCGACTGAGAGCCTCAGTTGACTTCATTTCGCTCAACACTTTGAGCTGCGCATTCTCTTGCGAGGTTAATGTCACCACATTGGGGCCGCCATAGTAAGCGACGATATTTTGCCTCAGGCCATCGGGGATCACCCGGCCTGGTTTCGACGTGATGCGCGCCAGTAGTTGCGCATAGGTTTCGTCGGCCAAGCGATAAGCGCCGAGTTTGGTGCGGCCTCCCGTATCGAGGTCGAGGTTCGCAAGCGTAACTGGGGCGTTTCCATTGGTGCGTAACTTATCCAGGATTCCACGAAAATCATCCAC
>CAVRWS010000083.1:0-22225 GCA_963724815.1 uncultured Acidobacteriaceae bacterium | reverse complement strand
TACTGTAGGCGGCACGGGTACGTCGGCGTCCCCGAAGCCGCTCTGTTGAACGGTCTGCTGCGCTGTCCGCGGATGATTGTCGCCGGTGGCGGTGCCATTTCCGAAGCCAGTGCTTACGACTACGCCGCGTGCGCCTTTGGTGCCACCGCCGCCATTGCCGTATCCGCCGCCGGATGGAAGATCGAAGGATCCAAGAGCGGCGATATTGACGGCTTTTCCTGGAGTTCCTTTGGCAGGAATTCCGTTGGGATCGCCGAAGCCTCCGGTCTGGACCTGCGACGCGGGGCGCGCGATCGTAGGCGTGGCTGAACTGCCGGTGGAGAAAACGTTGGTCGCTACCACTTTGGGGACAACCGGGGCGGGGTTCGCGGGGAGTGGGTCCAGCTTGCGCGGCGTAACGTTGACCGTAGGAGCCGCAGCTTCTTGCAATTTCGGAGCTCTAGGTTGGGGAGCGGGGAGGCGCAGGGCGTTGGTTGGCGGATCGAGATGCGCGACGAAGACGGGTTTGAGCTGGACCCGCGGTTGCGGCTGATGATTGACTGGAGCCGGAACGCTGACCACTTGCATGGAAAGATAGGGATGTGCGGGAGGCGAAAGGATTTCCGGATGCAGCATGCGTACCCACACCAGGAACGCCACCACGCAGGCCTGTGTCCCGGTGCTGAAAACGAATTCCGTCCAGGGAGTTCTCGTCTTTGGAAGCAACGAGAATGGAGTCTGTGGAGAAGCGAAATATCCCATGACCACGTCTACTCGACGAATGCTGAAACACTCGTTCGGGATCGAAGTTTCTTCGTTAACGGTCTCTAACTAACGTTACTCAGTTAGCGTTCTTAATTGGCGTTTCTTAATTAGCCAGGAACGAACCCCCAGAGCGCAGAGGTCGAGATGCTTTAAATCGACCACCCCACAGCCAAATCGTGCACGGCAAAGGCCGTTTTTATCGAACCCAACGAAGCTATAAATATTTGCCGTTCAAGCACTTGCACGAGACCGAGTGAAAACCTTGATGGGTGCAATTCCCACAGGGAAAACATTTTACATCCGAGTGTAGCTTTTTACTTCTCTCGGCATAGCACTCAGCAGTGCACTACCTTGGGGCTGTTGATGCCCTTGGTGGCATTGCGAGTGTCGACTACCAGTTGGGCTTCGCCTACGATCTTACGGTAGTCGTAGTCTGAGTGGTCGGTGACGATCACGACGCAGTCGAAGTCACCGAGTTTTTCGAGTTCGGTACGCTTCATCTGCAAATCGTACTTGCGTCCTTTGCCGATGAACGGGAAGTAGGGATCGTTATAGCTGACCACCGCTCCCTCTTTCTGCAACAACTCAATGATGGTAAGCGCAGGAGACTCGCGCAGATCGTCGATGTCTTTCTTGTAAGCCACGCCGAGGATCAGGATGCGCGATCCATTGAGCGATTTCTTATGGCCGTTCAGCGCGCCGCCGATCGAGGAGAGCACATGATACGGCATGTTGGTGTTGATTTCTCCCGCCAGCTCGATGAAGCGTGTGCGGAAGTCCCATTCCTTAGCTTTCCATGAGAGATAAAAAGGATCGACTGGGATGCAGTGTCCGCCCAGGCCAGGCCCGGGATAGAAGGGATGGAAGCCGAAAGGCTTGGTGGAGGCGGCTTCGATGACTTCCCAGATGTCCAGGCCCATGCGCAGGCAGAGCAGTTTCAGCTCGTTGACCAACGCGATGTTGACGCAGCGGTAGATATTTTCCAGCAGCTTGGTCATCTCGGCCGCGGCGGGCGAGGAGACAGGTACCGTACGCTGGAAGATGGATCCGTAAAGGGCTCCGGCCAACTCGGAGGCTTGCGGGTTCACTCCACCCACCACCTTGGGGATATCGCGCCGAGCCACGGTGGTATTGCCGGGATCTTCGCGCTCGGGAGAGAACGCCACGAAGAATTCTTTCTTTGCGTCCGAATCGCCGCGGGCGGCCTTGAGTCCGAGTTTATTTTCCTTCTCAAGAATCGGAACCATCACTTCTTCCGTGGTGCCGGGGTAAGTTGTGCTCTCCAGAACTACCAACTGTCCAGGTTGAAGATGCGGAGCGATGGCGTGGGTAGTGTCGGTGATATAGCTGAGATCGGGCTCGTGGTACTGATTCAGCGGAGTTGGGACGCAAATGATAATGGCGTCCATTTGTTCGATGTGGGCGTAATCGGAGGTGGCGGAAAAACCCTTGGCCTTTGCATCCTGGATTTCCTTCGCGGCGATGCGGTAGATGTAGGATTCGCCCTTGGCCAGCGTATCGACCTTGCGCTGGTCGATGTCGAAACCGGTGACGGTGAACTTCTGGTCGGTAAACAGCAGGGCCAACGGCAGGCCGACATAGCCCAAGCCGATAATTCCAACGCGGGCCTGGCGCTGCTTGATCTTATCCTTGGTGGAATCGACCGTGCGAGTGGCGGCGGAATGAGTGCTCATTGTTGTGACAGGAATCCCCGATCAGGATATCTTCTCAGGATATCTGCAAGTGGTGAATTTCGTTTCGATTCTAGCATGTAGCGCTTGCGAAACGATGATGTAGAAGCCACTGAACGGCTGTTGATTTTGATTCCATGGCCCAAATTGGGGAACCTGTGACAACGACCGGCACGCGCAAATACCTGTGGATTGTGGTCGTCTTAGCGATTGCGGGGCTGGCGGCCGGACTGGCAGCAAAGGCGGGCAGTTTTCTGACAGTAGATGCGCCGCTCCGCTCCGATGCGATTCTGGTGCTGGCTGGGGAAACGGACAAACGTCCGCAGCGTGCTTTGGAGCTTCTTTCTGAGGGTTACGGGCGGCGGATTGTGCTGGATGTTCCGAACAACGCGAAGCTATACGAGTTCACTCAGATCGGGTTAGCCCAGAAATACATTCAGGATTTGCCGCAGGCAGCAGCGGTCAGCATCTGTGCCATTGATGGGTTGTCTACCAAGGATGAAGCTAAAGAAGCTGAAAAATGTTTGCAGCGGGGAGGGGCGAAAAGCGTACTTATCGTGACCTCGGATTTTCATACCAGGCGGGCGCTGGAGATTTTTCGACGAGAGTTTCCGGGACGTGAATTTTCGGTCGCCGCGGCGCGGAACGACGAGGGGTTCGGAACCAGGTGGTGGACGCGTCGGCAATGGGCGAAGACATTTGTGGATGAATGGCTGCGATTCATTTGGTGGAAGGCGATTGACCAGTGGAGACGATGAACGGTGGAAACGCCTTTCACCACGGAGGCACAGAGACACAGAGAAAATCTCCAATCGTTCTGTTGTTTCTTTATGCCTTGCTCCGTGTCTCTGTGGCTCCGTGGTGAAGACCAAAAATTCATTTGCCGCGCTAATGGCGGTGCCGAAAAGTTTTCCACCGTTAAGTGAATTTGCAAGCACAAAAGGCATTGACTGCCAAGAACTTTGGAGGGTACGATGCGTTGACAGTCACCAAAATAGTTAATAACGGAGCGTGGGATGGGCATGTCTGCTTTCCGCAGAATGGTGAGTTGCGTGCTAGTGTTTGGATTTCCCGCTTCAATCTTTGCCGCCGATTCTGGCGCGGCCATGCTTTATGCACACGGAGCGGCTTGGGTGAACGGCGCTCACGTCCCAGCGTCTTCAGCAGTTTTCAGCGGCGACCTGGTACAGACGCGTTCTGATTCCGGAGCGAACATCAACGCGCCCGGTTCCAGCATTACAGTTCTCGGCGATTCGCTGGTCAAGTTCGAAGGCTCTTCACTGAACGTGGAGCACGGCGGCGTGGCCGTGGCCACGTCTAAGAGTCTCGCGGCTACTGTCGGCGATGTGCATGTGGTTCCTGCGTCCAATGCGTGGACTGAATTCAACGTGACGGATGTGGATGGCACGGTCAGGATCGCGGCGCGTAAGGGCGATCTAAACATTAGCGACAATAGCGGCACGGTGACGTTGGCGCAAGGCCAGGAAACGACTCGCGACGAGCAGTCGGATCAATCGGCAGATACAAATAATAAAGACAAAAAGAAACGGAAGCGAGCTGCAGGCGCGGCTCCGGCTGCTGGCGGAGGAGCGTTGAGTTCTCCCCTGGCCGTGGGCATAGGCGGAGCAGTGATCGGCGGCGTTGCTGTATGGGTGCTTACCCGAAACGACGATCCTGTAAGTCCCTCTACGCCCTAGTGGCTCCAGGTTTTAAGTCTTTCTGCAAACTTTTGAGCCGTCCGGCTACCTTGGACGGCTCAATCGTTTTTGAGCGGAAGACGTGCCAGCTTGCAAGGATGTTGAGTACCAAAGGCAATCCAAAGCTTGTGTGGGCGAGCCTTGTAACCCTAAAAGCGCTGAGCACACGGAGAATATCCGCGGAGAGCGCCGAGGGCGTTGCTTTCTTGCGAAATTTGCGATTTCAGAAATTTGTGGCCGATTGGTGCAGGGATTCTCGGGAATCCAAGGATTCTTCGGCAGGCTTGCTGCGCATGGGACGGCGTTTGCGGGCGGGTTTGGCGAAAGGTTCCGCAGACGCGATGGTACACAGCACGTAAAACAGCGCGGCATTGGCGGGAATTTGCAGGTTGAAGTCGATGGCGCTGTGGATCAGGATTCCACTCATGCCAAGCATGCAGGCCAACGTCATTGCCCCGCTCATCTCACTTGCCCAGTGTCCGATTTTCTTGATGGCTCGGGCATAGACCATCACAACAAACCAAAGCATCGTGGCGAAGCCGAGCAAACCCATTTCCACGAGCAGTTGCAGGTAATCGTTGTGGGCCTCGTTGACGAAGAAGTTGGTGTAGAAAGTGCGGAATTCGGGATATACGATGGGGAAGGTTCCCAGGCCCCAACCGAGGATTGGCTTTTTCAGGAACATGCGCAGGCCATCGCGATTGATGTAAGTGCGAATGTCGCTGGAAAGTTCAGAGTGCCCGGGGCCGGCGGTGGCGATGCGCTGGCTGAGGTCGCTGCCGCCGATCCAGACCAGCAAGCCGACGACGATAGCGAGAAAAACGCCGATGCCGATGGCGGTGCGCAGTCCGCGCTTCTGTTTGACCAGTAAGGACGCCAGGATCACGAGTTCCCCGACGATTGCAAGCATGCCGCCGCGCGAGCCGGAGAGAAAAATCGTTCCTACCATCACGGCCGCTGCGGCCGCAGCTACGGCGCGCACCTTCGGCGGCGCGAACCGAGTCAGGGAAACGATCAGCGGAATCGGGACCAGCATTTCCATCAGGCCGGCATAGTGATTGTGATTTACGTAGGGACCGTAAATCCATCCCCCGCTGCGCGGTTGCCGCAGCCAGTAGAGTTTGCCATTCGAAGAGATGCCTTGCAGCAAAGCGAAGCCGGCTAGTGCGGCTCCGTAGACGGAGAAGATCAGCGCCAGGCTACGTGCCTGGGCTCCGCGAAGCAGAGTTTGCCCGGCAAGAAAGCAGAGCATGGCATAGGCACAATATTGCAGCGCGAGTGCCGCGGTGTCGTGGGGATATGCCGTCATGCGGAAGATGAGCTGAGTAAGAATGAGCGCGGCAAAAACTCCCATGGGGAGGAAAAGTGGATTCCAGCGGACTTTTATCTGGTCGTCGAGGAACACCTGTTTGCCGATCCAGAACAGAAACAAGATTGTGGAACCGAACTCAACTATGAAGATGGACCAAGGTTCGACCGCCCCGAAGGCGAGCGGACCAAACAGGAGCAGGCCGAAGATGCCGTAAAGCAGAGCCTTTTCGGCTTGCGCCGAGAGTTCGCGGCGATGAATGTCGGCGGTGCTGGGCGCGCTCATGAGAATGAATGCATCGGGGTCGAGAGGTTATTGGCGTTTGGGTGTCAGGTGGAAATCGTCGACCCAGAGCTTACCACGGATCGGACTCCCCTCCGGCAAGCGCCGAATGTGCAATATCACAAGCTTTGTATCGGCTCCGGTGGTGAATTCTCCGGTGGCGGATTTCCAGAATCCGGCTTCTTTCAATTCATCGCTGTCGTACAAGACCTCGCGAGTGTAAACATCTTGAATTGTGAAATGTGGTGCACCTGCGCCCTCGATCTCTCCATTCTTGTAATACGCGGAAAAATCGTAGGTGGTATTCGGCTGAACGGCGACGAATTGTCGAATGCCGGCGTCGGTTACTCCGGGACCGTCAAACGCAATTAGAAGAGAACGATGGCCGGCGTGAAAATCGCTGGGATCCAAAGTGAGCGTAACGCTCTGCTGTTTATCGTATTGCCAGTCGAAGCCTCCGTTGAGAACATCCAGGTTGAAATCTCCGTTCACAATTAAATTACGTCCCGAAGGAACATAGGCGGAGAGACCGAAGCGCGGCGCGGCTTGCTGCCACACCAGCCGGGCTTGGTCGACGTCTTTATGGTTCAAGAGATACTGCAGATACTCGTTGACGTAGCGGAGTTCGAAGGTCTGCGGGGTTGCCATCATGGCTGCCCAAACCTTGGCGGTGCCGGCAGTTTCCTGTTTGCGCATCAGCAGGTTTAGAAAGGCGATGTAGGCCTCGGAGCGCGGAGGGACAACGTCGCGCAGAAGCGCGTCGACGTCTGGGTTGATCCGCCAGCAGAATTGGATGGCGGGATCGGCCAGCGTGGGTTCGTTCTGCAGAACAACGCGAAATTCGCGGAGAGCCTTCGCTTCATCCCCCTGAACGAGATAGAAGTTGGCCGCTTCCCACGCGACATCTGGCGTGGTGGGATCGGCTTGAATAGCGTGCTCCAGCGCTTCCGTTTGGTGGGAAACGTCACCCAGAACCTGATAGGCGGAAGCCAGATCAAACCAGTAGCGGGCGGCGTGAGGATCGAGTTGCACGGCGGCGCGGAAAGGCGGGATGGCCGCGCCGGGATCTCTTGCGACCAGGCTGAAATACCGGCCGAGATGATTGCGATAATCGGCATTCCAGGGATCAAGAGTAATTGCCCGTTGCAGGCTTGCGATCTCCGCTTTTTCATCGAACAGCGATCCAATAAAAAGTCGCGCCGCGAGCAGAACATAGAGCACACTGAGCGCTACGGCAGTGCCGATGATGGCTCTTCTTCGCCAAGCAGAGTTGAGGGATATTTCCATGTGGTGCAGGCGGTGCAACGAGAAACGTAGCAAAAAGCCAAAGATCAATCAGGCACTGTTGGGCGATGCTTCAACCGTATCTTCAATGTCGCCGTCGCCATCGTCATCGTCATGAGAGCTATGGTCGTGGTAATAGCCGGCGTACTTACCTTGATATTCGTAATAATAGTAATAATCAGGCGAACTCAGGTCGACGGCGTTCAACAAGACACCGGAAACTTTTGCGTTAACCTGCATCAGAATATCGCGGGAGCGGCGCAGTGCCTGTTTGGTGGTTTGGCCGGAGCGAATCACGAGCACAATGGCGTCCGCCCGGGGAGAGAGCACGACGGCATCGGTCACCGAAAGCGTGGGAGGTGTGTCCACCACGATGTGATCATATTTGCCACGCAGCTCCTGTAACACGTCACGCATGTTGGTGGAAGCGAGCAGCTCGGCGGGATTAGGCGGGGGCGTGCCTGCGGGCAATACATCGAGATTCGGAAGGATAGGAGAGTGTGTAATCGCAGTCTCCAAGGTTGCGCTTCCGGTAAGAACGTTACTGAGGCCGCTGCGCGGGCCCATACCGAGAGTCTTGTGGATGCTGGGCCGGCGGAGGTCGGCGTCGATCAGCAGAACACGAATCCCTTTCTGCGCCAGAACTACGGCGCAGTTGATGCTGGTGGTCGTCTTGCCTTCCTGCGGAAGCGCGCTGGTCACCATAATCACTTTTGGCGGAGCGCCCAGATTAGAAAGCAGTAGCGAGGTTCGCAGTGCGCGATAAGACTCGGCCATTTGCGATTGCGGCCTGACCTGGGTGATGAGTTCGACGACTTCTTTCGAGCTGGCGATCACCAGCCGTTTTGCATTTGCGCCCTCGCGCGCCGTCCTCGAACCGAGGGGAATCATGCCCAGAGGCGGCAAGCCGGAAATCATTTGCGCCTGTTCGGTGGTCCGAACCGTGTTGTCTAATCCTTCGAGCAGAAAGGCAAGTCCTACTCCCGAGGTCAGACCGAGCATGAAGGCGAAAGAAAGATTACGCGGGATATTCGGTTCGATGGGACCAGTTGGCACGCGGGCCACGTCGACGATGCGAAAATTATTCGAACGGAGGCCGGCAGAAACTCCCGCCTCTTTTAGCTTTTCCAGCAATCCCTCGTAGAGCTGGCGGTTGGTGTCGAGGTCGCGCTTGAGCAGGCTGTATTCGATGGCGCTCTCGTTGAGCTTGTTGGCTTCCTGCTTCTGCTTTTCCAGAGCGTCATGCAGCATGTCTTCGCGCTGCAGGGCAGCCATGTACTGTCCCTTAATCTTGCCGCTGAGCTTCTTGGTTTCGGCCAGTAGCTGGGAGTTGATTTCTTTGAGCTGGTTATTGATTTGCGCAAGCTTTGGGTAGGCGGGGCCGAATTGCGTGTTCAATTCGGCAGCTTGAATTTTCAGATCGGCTTCCTTGGTGCGGAGGGCTTCCAGCAAGCCTCCGGCAGATTGCGAATTAACTCCGGCGGAGTCCAAAACGCTGGCTGCTGAGGCGATGGTATCGGTGTCGCCTGCCTCGACCAGGCGGTAGATGGATTCCTTGTCCATGCGCTCGGATTCCGCGGAAGTTAGTTCTTTATTGAGTTCGTCGAGCTTTGCCGTGGTGATGTTTTGCTTGTCGTCGATACCCAGGATTTCATGTTCTTTCTGGTAATGAACCAGCTTTTCCTGGGAGGTTTCCACTTTCATTTGCAGGTCAACCAGTTGTTTGGAAAGCCAATCGGAGGCTTGCATGGTGGAGTCGAAGCGAGACTTGAAATTGTTTTCCGTGTAGGTGGTCATCAAGGTATTGACCACATTCGCGGCCAAATCCTTGTCGGGACTTCGATAATGCACTTCGATGATGTGAGTGTTGGGAGCGAGCGCTACTTTTAAATTTGAACGGAAGGAAGAGAGAAGGGAAGTGGTGCGCCCGCTATCCGCCTGCAAGGGATCGGGAGCGAGATCGAGCGAAGAAGGAAGAGGAGCAGTTTTCCCCCCGAATTCCGGACGGCGATCGAGACCCAGTTCTTTTACGATCTGCAGGGCGAGAAGATCGCTCTGCAGAATTTTCACTTCGGTTTCCATCTCAGTGGGATCGTAATAGTCCACGTTGAATGTGGGAGAGTTGCTGAAGTTGACGAGGCCGGAATCAGGTTTATTAATGGCGATGCTGCCTCGAGCCTCGTAGATGGGCGTCATCTTGAGGCTGGCGATGGCGACCACGGAAAAAATAGTGACCAGGCAGGTCAGAACTGTCCACTTGCGCTTCACCAAAACTCGGACATATTCGCCCAGTGCGGACTCGTGAGAGAGAAGTTCGGGATAGACGCGCGGACCTGTGGATTTCCCGAAATCGCCCGGTGCCGGCTGCATCTCGCGAATCATCGGGTTGTTGGCCTGTACCAGCGGTCCGGGTTCCATGCACTTCTCCCTGAATCAGGTTCGATTGCGCTTAAGGGCGCTGTGGGCACAATCCCACGCAGCCCAAAAATTCGCCGACTCGATGGCTGGTTCATCGCCCGCGAATTCTTTCAGAATGTTAATGTTGGTTTCGCGCATATTCTAGCATTGCTTTCGCGGAATACAATCGGCGAATCGTAGTGCAGCGCTAGTGGTGCACTAAATTCATGAACACAAGTTCCTGAACCACGAAGGACACGAAGTTTCACTAAGGTGAATTACTAGAGACTTAATTCGAGTAATCTTGTGCCGTGCAAAATAAAAAACACGATTTCACTTGCGCGGTTCCCGTCGAGATGCAACTCCGCTATACTACCTTGCAATCAACAGCCTTACAGGTGACGACGCTGGCACGTGAGTGGCGCGGCAAACGAACTACAAATGGCTGAGGCAGGCGCGATGAACTGGTCGGAGCAGGAAGTACTGGTCACCGGGGGCACGGGCTCGTTCGGGAAGAAATTCGTGGACATTATGCTGCGGGAATATCACCCGAAACGGCTGGTGATTCTGAGCCGTGATGAACTGAAACAGCACGATATGCGGACAGCCGGATTTGACCACTCCAGTCTGCGCTATTTTATCGGCGATGTGCGGGACCCTTCCCGGCTGCTGCGCGCGTTCGCGGGGATTACGGTTGTGGTCCATGCGGCGGCCCTGAAACAGGTTCCGGCTTGTGAGTACAATCCCTTCGAGGCCATCCAAACCAACATTATGGGCGGGCGCAATGTGATCGATGCGGCCATCGACCGCGGCGTAAAGCGCGTGCTGGCTCTCAGTACCGACAAGGCCGTGAACCCGGTTAATCTTTACGGCGCAACGAAGCTTTGTGCGGAAAAGGTTTTCGTGCAGGCGAATGCGTACGCGGGAGCGCAGGAGACGCGGTTCAGTTGCGCGAGGTATGGAAATGTGGTGGGAAGCCGCGGCAGCGTGATTCCGGTTTTTCTGGAGCAGCGAAAGCGCGGCAAGATCACCATCACCGATCCGCGCATGACTCGCTTCTGGCTGACTTTGGAACATGGCGTACGGTTCGTGATTCGCTCCATCGAGCAAATGTTTGGCGGGGAAATTTTTGTGCCGAAGATCCCCAGCATGCGACTGGTAGATCTCGCGGAGGCGGTCGCTCCGGGATGTGACGTGGAATACATCGGCATTCGGCCAGGGGAAAAATTGCACGAAGTATTGCTCTCGGAAGACGAAGCGCGGAATGCCGTGGAACTGGATGACATGTACGTGATTCAGCCTTCGCATCCCTGGTGGAAACGGGCAAATTGGATTCATGCCCAGGAATTGCCGCAAGGTTTTCGCTACACCAGCGACAGCAATGCGGAGTGGCTTACGAACGAGCAACTGCACGAACTGATTGAGCCGGGAGCGACCTTCAAGGCGGCGATACCGGCGTAGATGCCATCGTCAAACCATCTAATCGTTCACCAATACGCGGCCAATAGAAGTCCTCATAGAAGAGTGCCATGCCTGTGCTGCCCATGACCCGCGAAGTACTTGCCATCGATGGAGGAACTCCGGTGCGGAAAACTCTGCTTCCGTATGGACGCCAGTCGATTGGAGAAGAAGATATCCAGGCCGTGGTTGACGTGCTGCGCTCCGAATGGCTTACCACCGGACCCAAAGTCGCGGAATTTGAAGAGGTTTTCGCATCGCGGGTGGGCGCGAAACATGCGGTGAGCTTCAGTTCGGGCACTGCAGCTTTGCATGGCGCGGCTTTCGCGGCGGGGCTAAAGGGCGGAGATGAAGCCATCACCACGCCGATGACTTTTGCAGCCACGGCGAACTGCGTACTGTACCAGGGAGCGACTCCGGTTTTTGCCGACGTGAGTGCGGATACGCTCAACCTGGATCCGGAGCAAGTGGCGGCGCGAATTACGGGACGAACACGAGCAGTGCTGCCGGTGGACTATGCGGGGCATCCCGCGGACCTGGATGCGATCCAAGAACTCGCGGCCAAAAACGGGTTGATCGTGATCGAAGATGCTTCGCACGCATTGGGAGCGGAATACAAGGGACGTGGCGCGGGCAGCATTGCAGACATGACGGTTTTCAGCTTTCATCCGGTGAAACATCTGGCTGCGGGTGAAGGCGGCATGGTGACGACAGATCGCGCCGATCTCGGAGAGACGTTGCGGCGATTTCGAAATCATGGAATATCGAGCGACGCGCGCCAGCGCCAGAGCATGGGACAGTGGCACTACGAAATGGTATTGCTGGGTTTTAACTACCGGCTTACCGATATTGCATGCGCCCTTGGTTTATCGCAGTTGAAGAAGCTGGAAGGAAATTTGTCCCGTAGGCGGGAGATTGTGGCTCGCTACGCGCTTGCATTCGGCGATCTGGAAGCCGTGAACTTGCCGGCAGTGCGGGCCAATGTGAACCCAGCCTGGCATCTGTATCCTATCCGGCTCAATCTCGAAAAGCTGAGTGCAGATAGAGGCAAGATTTTTCGCGGGTTGCGCGCGGAAAATATCGGAGTCAATGTTCACTACATTCCGGTCCACTTGCATCCCTATTATCGGGATCGCTTTGGAGAGCGAGCGGGCGAGTATCCGATCGCGGAGGACGCTTACGAGCGGCTGATTAGCCTGCCGATGTTTCATGGCATGAGTGACGAGGACGTCGAGGATGTGATCACGGCGGTAAGAAAAGTAATTCTGGCGCTCGGGCTATGAACTCGGAGTCTGTCCCGTTTTCGCGTTATTCAGTGCTCGTAGTGGGCGCGGGTTCAATCGCGCGTCGTCACATGGCTAACCTGCGCCAGCTGGGGATTCGGAAGTTAGCGGCCACCGACCCCGACGCTGCCAGACTACAGCACGTGATCGACGAGTTGGGTATTTCAGGATTTGCGGATTTAGACGAAGGGCTGCGGATTTTTCAACCGAATGCAGTTTTTATCTGCACGCCACCGGCATTTCATATTGAACAGGGATTGTGTGCGCTGCGAGGCGGTGCGGACATTTTCGTTGAGAAGCCGCTCAGTCATCGTCTCGATGGTGTGGCTGAGCTTAGAGCCGAGGCAGAGAGACTCGGGCGGGTGGCACAAGTGGGATATAACTTGCGCTTCAATCCTGGCCTACAAATGCTCAAGCGTCTGGTAGAGGAGGATGTCACCGGGCGGATTCTGTGGGCCCGGGCGGACGTGGCGCAATATTTGCCGGATTGGCGGCCGTGGCAGGATTACCGGGAGAGCTATACGGCGCGGCGCGAGATGGGCGGCGGCATCATTCTCGATGCATCGCATGAAATCGATTACATGTTGTGGCTGCTGGGACCGCCCCGCGAGCTTACTTGCATGGCGGGGAAGGTTAGTGGGTTGGAGGTAAACGTGGAAGATTGTGCAACCATGCTGATTCGGTTGCGCTCGGGCGCTCAGGCCGATATACATATGGATTTTGTGCAGCGGACGCCATCGCGCACCTGCGTAGTTGCCGGAGACCAAGCGAGACTGGAGTGGGAGCACGCCAAGAATCAGGTTCGCATCATCCGGCCGCCCAACGGTGCCTCTGAAGTTATCAATTATGAGTTCGAGAGCAATCAGATGTATGTGGCCGAAGTGCAGAATTTTTTTTCCAGTGTGCACGAACGGGTCACCGCCAACCGGAGTTTGGCTGAATCGGAATTGACGTTAAAAGTTGCGTTGGCCGCCCTGACATCAGCCGCTGAGCAAAAGTGGGTGACCGTTGAGCAGTGAGTTAATTGCCATCATCCCCGCGCGCGGTGGGTCAAAGCGACTTCCGGGGAAAAACGTGCGGTCATTCTTCGGACATCCTATGCTGGCATATTCGGTTGCGGCAGCCTTGCACAGCGGGCTATTTGCCGAGGTGGTCGTATCTTCCGATGAGCCTGCAATCGGCCGGATCGCCGAATCCTACGGCGCGGTTTTCATATTGCGCCCCCCGGAATTAGCCGGCGATGCCGCGCCGCTTGTGGACGTGGCTCGCCACGTCCTGGATGTGTTGCGAGCCCGGGGAATAGAACCGGATGCGATTTGCCAATGCATGCCCAACTGTCCGCTGGTTCGCAGCGAAGACATCCGCGAGTCTTGGAGCATTTTTAGTAACGGTCAACGCCGTTTCCAGATCTCAGTTGTCCCTTATCGTGGCGTGTATCCGCATTGGGCGGTAGGCGCGGATGATGAGCAAAGAGGTCGATGGCTTTTGGGAGAGAGTTACTTGCGGAGGAGCCAGGACCTCCCGCGAACATTCTGTCCGACAGGTGCGATCTGGTGGGCGCGTAGGGAAGATTTCCTTGCGCAAAACGCCTTCTATGGATCGCCATTTCATCTTGCTCCGATGGATGCGAACCGCGGAATCGACATTGACGACGAGCAAGACCTGCAGCTAGCGGAGTTGCTGGTTCACGGGCTGACAGCACGAGACGGCCAGTCGCCCCTGGAACCTGTGAATGGCGTCGCTTACGCTTCGCGAGGATCAAATGAGTGAACAAATGCTGTGTGCTATCCCGGCACGCGGTGGAAGTAGGCGTCTTGCGAGGAAAAACTTGCGCAATCTCGCAGGCTTGCCGCTTATCGTTCACTCCATCAATGTTGCGCGCAAGAGTGGGTTGTTCGATTGTGTTTATGTCTGTACTGAAGACCAGGAAATCGCTGACGTCGCCCGTGCGCACGGGGCTAGTGTTCCGATTATGATGCCCGGCGAGTTATGCGGCGATCTGGTTGCCTCTCACGTACCGTGCCAATACCTTGCCCGGCATCTCGAAAGTGAGGTACATCCGGTAGATACTCTGGTTTGTCTACAGCCTACGTCGCCGATGCGGAGTGCGGACGACTTAAGATCAGCAGTAAGAAAGTTTCAGGAAAGCGACTTGGATTTTCTAGTGAGCGTGACGCCGGTAGATCCGCACGACTTTCATTGGGCCGTTGTCCCTAACGGCGACCAATACTGGCGGATGTATTTTGGCGAGGAATATTTAAAGGAGCGTCCACTACTGCCACCGGTTTTTCGTCCCAACGGTTCCATTAAGATCGCGCGTATTCCCGCGCTGGCGCGGGTCGGCCATTTTTTCGGCGAACGCATGGGTGTTATAGATACGCCGCCAGAGAGATCGGTACACATAGCTCTGGAATTTGATCTCAAACTTGCCGAACTGCTGCTAGCGGAAAGGACCGCGTGAGAGGTCTCAGAGATCGTGTTGCGCTCGTCACAGGAGGTACGGGCTTGTTGGGGGGCGCGATTGCAATGCGCCTGGTCGCAGAACACGCCACTGTGGCGATTACTTCCAGGGACTTGTCAAAAGCCATGGGATGGACCGAACAACGTGAAGACGGAAAATATATTCCAGCGCAACTCGACCTGGCGGACGAGACGAGCATTTGCAGTTGTCTGGACTACATTGAGCAAAAGGCGGGTTTACCGACTATTCTGGTGGCGAACGCATCCTTGAGAGAGAGGATGGATGTACCCTTCGAAAATATTACTCACGATTCTTTTACCAGGTTGTTCGAGGTCGATATTGCCGGCCACGTGCTGTTACTACGGAATTGTTTAGCGCGACTCACTGGCCAGCCAGCGAGCGTAGTGTTTTTGTCTTCGATCTATGGGCGGGCCGGGGTGGACCATCGGATCTATCCCCCTGGCATGACGCCAACTCCGGTGCAATACAGCGCGGTAAAGGCGGCAGCCGAAGGCGCAACTCGCTGGCTGGCCGCAGCTTGGGGGGAGCGCGGGGTGCGGGTGAATGCCCTGGTGGCAGGGGGTGTCTCTTTCCCGCAACGGCAGTCGAGTGAATTTGTGAAGAAATATTCAGAAAAAACTATGCTTCGCCGAATGGCCTTGGCGGATGAGGTAGCCAGTGCGGCCGCGTTTCTGGCCTCCGACGAAGCCTCTTACATCACGGGTCATTGTTTGGTTGTGGATGGTGGATTGACTGCCTGGTGAAATTCATGAAAGCCCTTCTCATGGATGCTCTCGATAGTGCGGATGCTCTTTCGTTCTATGCATCCTTTTGGCCAGAGTATCTCAAGGCGAATCCAGTCATCGGCGACGTTCGAGAGAATTGTTGGAGCCCTGCTACTCGGGGGCGATTACGGGAGTTGTTAAACGTGGGCGGAGATTACGCGACCACAGTGCCGTGGTTGTAGACAGAACCGCGCGGGACAGGTGTGTGGATTTAGGAACGCTGCTAGTGCGGGCGGACGGCGGAGTGGCCATGGGTACGGGTCACGTTATGCGATGTCTCAGCCTGTCGCAGGCCTGGCAGGATTCTGGAGGCCATTCGATTTTCGCTATGGCCGAAAACACGCCGTCCCTGCAGCAGCGGCTGCGAGACGAGGGTATCGAGGTAGAGCATCTTGCAGTCCGCGCTGGGACAGCTGAAGACGCGGAACAGACACGAAGCCTTGCAGCCAGAGCAAATGCGGATTGGATCGTGGTCGATGGTTATCAGTTTGGCTCAGACTATCAGTCCTTAATCAAAAGTGCCGGGTTCAAGGTGTTGTTCTTGGATGACTACGCCCATGCTGAACCGTACAGTGCAGACTTGGTGCTGAACCAAAACTTGCAAGCGAGCCCAAGCCTCTATGCCAAGCGGGGTCCGTCAACTCAGTTGTTGCTGGGACCGAGATATGCCATGCTCCGACGAGAGTTTCGGCCGTGGCGTAACTGGCAGCGCGAGACTTCTCCGGTGGGGCGGAAGATTCTGGTCACGATGGGAGGCAGCGATCCGGACAATCTGACAGCGAAAGTGATTGCAGCGATCGAGAATATTTCCGATCCATCCCTGGAGGCCACAGTTCTGGTTGGAGGCAGCAACCCGCATCTGCGATCGGTGAAGGGGCTAATCCGCGCGCAGAAGCTTGCGATTCGTCTTGTAATAGATGCCTGCAATGTAAGCGAATGGATGAAATGGGCGGATGTTGCGGTTGCAGGCGCAGGCACAACCTTCTGGGAAATGTGCTTTTTAGGATTGCCGGGCCTGCTTCTTGTGCTTGCGCCAAATCAGGAGAAGATCGCCGAAACGGCAGAAAAAAAGGGAACCGCCTGGATGCTCGACAAACAGGGCCAGGCGAGCGCTTCGAGGATCGCGGAGAAATTGGCCGAACTACTGAATTCAGAAAATGCCAGGAAGCAGCAGTCCGCCAACGGGCGGAAACTGGTTGATGGCCTCGGAGCGGGGAGAGTCGTTGCATTCCTTTCAGGCTTGAATTTGCGTCGCACCGTGGATTCGGATTGCGAAGTTTTCTGCGATTGGGCGAATGATCCGGAAGCGCGGGCGGCATCCTTTCGCCCTGGGGCGATCTCGTGGGAGGAACACGCGAAATGGTTTCACGCCAAGATGGCTGATCCTAACGCGATTCTCTACACGGCAACGAACAAAGACGGTGGTCGAGTTGGAGAGGTGCGCTATCAAATCGAAGGGAAGTGTGCTCAGTTGTCGATCAGCGTGGACAAGCGCTATCGCGGACTCGGCATGGGCCGAATACTTCTTACTTTGGCCACGGAGAAAGTTTTCCAGGACTCCGCCATTCAGTGCATCGATGCCTATGTGAAACCTGCGAATGCGCCGTCACTGAAGTTGTTTATGGGCGCGGGTTTCGTTCGCGTTTCGTTGGCGTCGATCGAGGGACAGGAAGCTGTCCATTTCGTTCTGGAGAGGAGTGGCGTAGCGTGAACGACAGTGTGGGCATCGCGGGGCGCCGGATCGGAAGGGGTTTTCCCGTATTTGTCATCGCGGAACTCTCTGCCAACCACAATGGCGAGTACGAGCAGGCGGTTCGCATTGTCCGCGCGGCTAAAGATGCGGGCGCCGACGCGGTGAAGTTGCAGACTTATACGCCAGACACGATCACCATCGCCAGCGAGAATCAGGAATTCCGCGTGAGCGGCGGGACCCTGTGGGATGGACGTACGCTGCACGCGCTTTATGCGGAAGCTTTTATGCCATGGGATTGGCAGCCCAAGCTCAAGAAAGTGGCGGAAGACTTAGGGATGGATTGTTTTTCCAGCGCCTTCGACACGACAGCGGTCGATTTTCTGGAAAGGATGGATGTGCCGGCTCATAAAGTTGCTTCATTCGAGTTGGTAGATCTCCCTCTAATTCGGAAGATGGCTTGCACTGGGAAGCCACTGATCATGTCCACCGGCATGGCGACGGTTGAAGAAATAGATGAGGGTCTGAAGTGCGCGCGCGAGGCGGGCGCGACCGAGATTGCTCTGCTAAAGTGCACGAGCGCTTATCCGGCGCCGCCGGAAGAAATGAATTTGCGAACCATCCCCGAGATGCAACGGCGATTTAATGTGCCCGTGGGATTGTCGGATCACACGATGGGGATCGCGGTTCCGGTGGCGGCGGTCGCGTTGGGGGCATGCATCATCGAAAAGCATTTGACGCTGTCGCGTTCGGTGCCGGGACCGGACAGCGCATTCTCGCTTGAGCCGCAGGAATTCAAGGCGATGGTGGATGCGGTGCGAATCGCCGAAAAGGCTCTGGGCGAAGTGTATTTTGGTTTGAGTGAAAAAGAAAAAGCAAGCCGCGCGTTTCGCCGTTCGCTATACGTGGTGGAAGACGTGAAGCAGGGTGAAGTATTCACGGCGGAGAATGTCCGTTCCATCCGGCCCGGAAACGGGCTGCACACGCGGCATTTGAACGATGTGTTGGGAAAGAGTGCGGCGCGGGGCATTGAGCGTGGTACTCCTCTGAGCTGGGAATTTGTGGTCCGACCATGAGGCGCTGGTTGTGAGCTGCACGTCGCGTCGGATGTCAACTTGTTTAAATTCGAAGCGCTCGCTTCAGGTTTCACCGCGACTTCCGCTCGCGCCACCCCGGCGATATCGCTTAAGGGGAGCGACAATCAGCCAGCTCGACGATCCTGGAGTCACTGTCCCTAACTTCGTTGGTACTCTATGTAATTTCAAAATTCTAAACGAGCGGGGAACATTGATTCTTGCGCATTATCTTGCATAGCGAGATTCCTGAGGATCCGGAAATTCACCGGCAGTGGAACGTGGTTGCGCTGCGGACAGAGCGGCCACAGGTGTTTTACACGTATGAGTGGGC
The DNA here is from genome assembly GCA_963724815.1 of uncultured Acidobacteriaceae bacterium. Lineage (GTDB taxonomy): Bacteria > Acidobacteriota > Terriglobia > Terriglobales > Acidobacteriaceae > Sulfotelmatobacter. Next base: position 3,737 of record CAVRWS010000083.1, on the reverse strand, counting down.
CATTGCAGTACAGGCGGCTTATCGCGGGTCGCTGAAACCGTTGCTGGTCCTCGGGTACGAGGGCGACGATCTGGTTGGCGTGGCCTCGTTGGCCACCGATTCGGGCGAGAAGAATATAACTTTTCTCGCCGCTAATACGGCTGACTATTGCGACTTCTTGACCGCGCCGCAACAGCGGGGGGAGTTCGTCGATGCTGTGTTTGCAGAGATGCAGACGAACACGGCGGCAATGACGTTGGCCAATCTTCCCGCCGACTCTCTCACCGCAGATGCGCTGCGCCACAAAGCGGCGAAGCATGGCTTTCACGTGTTCATTCGGCCAGCTTACTTGTGTTCCCAGGTGGAGCTGGGCGCAGGCGATCGTCGTCAGGAACTAAAGGCTGGTCTGTCGGGCAAGAAGAAAATTCGCCGTTATCTAAGGGAGATGGAACGTGATGGGCCGGTGACATTCGCCCACATGCAATGTGGCGAGGAAATTCAAGCTGCTTTGCAGCCATTCGCCGATGCCCACGTAGCGCGCTTTCTGGCCACGGGGAGGATTAGCAGCTTGGCCACGCCGGAGCGGCGACTTTTTCTGGAGCAACTCGCCAAGCGGTTTGATGGGAGCGGCGTAGTTACATTGAGCGTGTTGAAAATTAAGGATCGTCCGGTGGCATGGAACTACGGATTTCAATTTCGTGGAAGTTGGTTTTGGTACCAGCCAACGTTTGAAAGCGGCCAGGAAAAGAATTCTCCGGGCCACTGTTTGCTGGCGAGAATTGTGATGGATGCTTGCGATATGGATGATATGGAGGTGATCGATCTCGGCCTGGGCGCGGAAGGCTACAAGGAACGCTTTGGGAATAGCACGCGCCAGACGCTGCACGTCACGCTGACGAGATCATGGCTGCGCCATCTGCGAGAAATCATGAAGTATCGTGCTGCGAGCGGGTTGAAACAAGTGCCGAAGGTCGATTCAGCTGTTCGGCGGTTGTTGGGCAGACCGCCTGCATAGAGACCTCCCACCGCGAATCGAAAACGTTTAGACTGATCCATCGCGATGCTCCAGGCATAGCGAGCTGTGGGGGGATTTTGTTATCCGGATTACAGACTGGTGCGACTCAGGCGCGCGATGGAGTGACTCCGCAACCAGCCGGCAGTCAGCCTGAATCAAGCGCACCGCCAAGCTTCCAGTCAGAGATGGGCCGCATTTCGCGGCAGTCCGGGATTGTTTTCGCGGGAACAATTTTCACCGCGGTTTTTGGTTACGTCTTCAAGGTTTACCTGGCGCACGTTCTGGGAGCGGAAGCTCTAGGCCTGTATGCGCTGGGTATGACGATCATCAGCTTTCTTGGAATCATCAACGGGCTCGGCCTTCCCGAGTCCGCGGTGCGTTTTGTTTCTTTGTACGTGGCATCGGGAAAATTCACCTCATTGCGTTCGTTGCTGTGGAACGGCTCCTGGATATTGCTGGCCAGCAACTTGGTTATTACCGTGGTGGTGCTGAAGGCCGGTCCCTGGATCGCGATTCGCTTTTATCATTCCCCGCAACTCGTCCGCTATCTGCCGCTGTTCGCGTTAATCATGGTCACGGGCGGGCTGAATATGTTCTTTGGCAAAGTTCTTGCGGGCTATAAAGAGGTCGGCCGCCGCACCGTAATCACTCGATTTATCGCCAGCCCGCTTACGATGGTGCTCACCATCGCCCTGGTTATTCTTGGCGGGGGCTTAAGGGGATACCTGGTGGCGCAGATCGTTAGTGCGCTTATCGTTCTGGGCTTGCTCGTGTCTTTGGTGTGGCGGCTCACTCCGGCGGCGGCCAGATCGTTCGATGCAAGCAGGCTTTCCGTCGAGCGCGAAGTCTGGTCGTTTTCCGCAGCCATGTTGGGCGTGGGCATGATGGAATTCTTTATGGGCCAGACCGATCGCGTGGCTTTGGGTCATTATCGCGGAGCCCACGATGTTGGAGTCTATGCCGTGGCCGCAACACTGGTTGCGTACGAGCCGATCATTCTGCAATCGGTCAATCAGATTTTCGCGCCGGTCATAGCGGATATCCATACTCGCGGAGATCACCGGCTGCTTGGCCGCCTGTTCCAAACTCTCACCAAATGGATGCTCGGCCTGAGTTTTCCTTTGGCGGTGGTGATGATTTTATTCGCGCGTCCGATTATGGCGGTGTTTGGGCACGATTTTGAGGCGGGCTGGCCCATCCTGGTGATCGGGACATGCGGCCAATTGGTGAACTGCGGGGTCGGATCGGTGGGCTGCATGTTGTTGATGTCGGGCAATCAACATCGCCTGGTTCGTGTGCAGGCCTATATGGCGGCGACGATGGTGGTTCTGAGCATTTGGCTGGTGCCGCTTTGGGGCGTCTGGGGCGCCGCGGTTGCCGCTGCGGTCACGAACGTGGGAGTGAATGTCTGGAATCTGGTGGAGGTGCGATCGGCGCTTAAACTTTCTCCCTACAATCGCAGCTATTTGAAACTTGTACCGCCACTCGCGAGCGCCTTTTTTGTAACCTGGCTGGCCAGCAAGCTTTCAATATCTGGCTCGATTTTTATCTCGATGAAGACCGATTTGATGGTGATCTTCGTTGCACTGGTTTCCGCCTACGCAACGTTTTCTGCCGTCGCACTCCTTATGGGATTGGACGAGGATGATCGCTTGATTGCGAACGCCGTTTGGGCGCGGGTGCTCGGAGCCGTCGGGCAATGAGGGCGTGCCATCGATCATGAGCGACTTGCGAGAAATAAAGCTTCCCGAAGATTTGTGCGTGGCTGCAGAAAATAAATTCGGCGGCAGATTCTGTAGCCTGGATGAGCTCGTGGCGTTTCTGCTGCGAGAACTGGTGAGTGGCGACACGGTTGAATTGGATCAAGCCGAGCGGGCCGCGGTGGAACAGAGGCTGAAGGATCTGGGATATCTGTAAACTCTTTCGAACCGGCGAAGATGAATCATCCCCAAACTCTTAATGAAGTAACACAACAGGGCAGAGAGCGTCTTTTTCCGTCTCTGAGTAATCCCAATTGGCTCGTTCTTCGAGAGCGGCGTAAGATTTTCGAGCGTTGGCTGGCGCAGCTTCCTGCGCGCGAACTTGATGTCCTGGATGTTGGCGGGCGGATTCAGCCTTATCGCACTTTGCTCACGGATCGCGTGCGCCGGTACGTCGCAGTGGACTTGCGCCTCACTCCACTGGTAGATGTGATGGCACGAGCGGAGCAGCTTCCATTCAGAGATGGTGATTTTGATCTCGTGGTGTGTACCCAGGTTCTGGAATACATTGTGCTGCCATGCCGGGTGTTTGCTGAGGTATACCGCGTACTGCGACCCGGCGGCGTCTTACTGCTTAGCGTACCAAGCGCCGGGCTGGTGGACGCGGAAGAAGAGTGCTGGCGCTTTCTGCCGGCGGGTCTGCGACATCTACTTGCTGACTTCGCGCATGTGGAAGTCGCTGCCGAAGGCAGCAGCGTGGCAGGTTTCTTTCGCACAGTGAATATCTGCCTCGATGTGTTTGTGCGATACCCCGCGGCGCGATCTGTTTACCGACGAAGCCTTTCTCCGCTCATAAACTTAACCGGAGCGCTATTGGAGCGTTTGTCTGACCGAAGGAATCAGCAGTTTACTGTGAACTACAGCGTGCTGGCAGAAAAGTGAGTATTGGCGTCGAACCTTAGAATGCGCTCTGTGAAAAATATCCTGCGTAAGGCGTGGCTGGTGGCGCGCGCAAAAGCGAGGGAAGGGTTTTTTTTCGGCCG
>CAVRWS010000082.1:0-98107 GCA_963724815.1 uncultured Acidobacteriaceae bacterium | reverse complement strand
ATGCTGGCGCCTGCGTAACGCGGATCGTCCAGCACGAAAGCCGACGTTTTCTTTCCGTCCGCAGCGAATCGCCAGTCATAAAACAAAAACTGTCCGAAGCCGGTGCGCTCGATTCGCTTCAGGAATTGCTTGGGAATGATCTGGTCGGTATCGACGTTGACGCGGTCGAGAGGAGCTACACGGCCGCGATGGATGCGAAATGGGTTCATTGAAAATTTCCCTGGCTCATTCTTGTGTCAGCTTCGTTGATGCCCGTTTTATTGAAACTTCCAGTTTCGAATATCTGTGAAGTGTCCGGCAATGGCCGCTGCTGCGGCCATCATAGGACTAACCAGGTGAGTTCGACCGCCGCGTCCTTGGCGGCCTTCGAAGTTCCGGTTGCTGGTTGAGGCACAACGCTCGCCGGGCTGCAGAATATCTGGATTCATGCCCAAACACATCGAGCAACCTGACTCGCGCCACTCAAAGCCAGCATCCAGAAAAATCTGATGCAAGCCTTCCTGCTCCGCCGCGCGCTTCACGGCCTGTGATCCCGGCACCACCATCGCCCGGACTTTCGCACTCACGTGATGGCCTTTGGCGACGCGCGCCGCGGCGCGCAAATCCTCCAGGCGCGAGTTTGTGCATGATCCGATAAAGACGCGTTCGATTCCAATATCTTCGATTCGCTTGCCGGACTCGAGGCCCATATACTGCAGAGCTAACTCGGTCGCGCGCCGGTCGGATTCCTTTAAGGCGCTGGTCTCGGGCACGCGACCGGTCACGGGAGCCACCATTCCTGGATTTGTTCCCCAGGTGACGAAGGGAGAAAGCTGCGCCGCATCGATGTCCACAACCTTGTCGAAGGTCGCGTCTTGGTCGCTGGCCAGACTCCGCCAGTGTTCGACCGCTTGTTGCCATTCGCCATCTTTTGGAGAGAACTTCTTTCCGCGGACATAAGCAAACGTGATTTCGTCGGGCGCCACCATTCCTGCGCGGGCCCCAGCCTCGATGCTCATGTTGCAAAGCGTCATGCGACCTTCCATCGAAAGCGCGCGCACCGCGGATCCAGCATATTCGATCACATGACCACTGGCACCGTCCGTGCCGATCTGGCCGATGATTCCCAGAGCCAGATCTTTTGCCCCCACACCTTCCGGCAAACGGCCGCATACGTCGATCTTCATCGTCTTCGGTTTCTGTTGCGCCAGGCATTGGGTGGCGAGAACGTGTTCGACTTCGGAAGTTCCAATGCCAAAGGCCAGCGCCCCGAATGCGCCATGGGTGCTGGTGTGGCTATCGCCGCAGACGATTGTCATTCCCGGCTGGGTCAACCCGAGTTCCGGTCCGATCACATGAACGATTCCCTGCTCCGGGGAGTCCATGTCGAACAGGCGGACGCCAAATTCCTTGCAATTTGACTGCAGTGCCGCAATTTGTTTTGCGGCGATCAGATCTGTGATCGGAGTGCCGCGCGGTTCGGTGGGAATGTTGTGATCAACGGTAGCGACGGTTCGCGACGGTTGACGCACTTTTCTTCCAGCGGCTCGCAAACCATCAAAGGCTTGCGGCGATGTGACTTCATGAACCAGGTGGAGATCGATGTAAATGATGGGTGAGCGGTCGCTCGGTTGCGCCACTAAGTGGGCGTCCCAGATTTTTTCGAAGAGTGTTTTTGCTGGCGGCATGGATGTGGATTGAATTCACCGGCTCAACACACGAAGGCGAATCCTGAAAATATAGTTTTTCACAGCGGGCGCGTGGGGGCAAGCCTGCGGTGCCGAGGACAGGGCATCGATTCAAAATTGAGCATGCCGTATCCAATCTCAGGTATCATAAAAGTCACACGAATGATTCATGGAAAACGCATCGCAGTCGTAATGCCCGCTTACAACGCGGAGAAAACCCTCGCGGTCACGGTGGGTGAACTTCCGGACCTGGTGGATATTCGTATTCTGGTGGACGACCGCAGTTCCGATCACACGGTGGATCTGGCGCGGCGGCTTGGCTTGCAGGTTTTCCAACATGACCGCAACTACGGCTATGGCCGCAACCAGCAGACCTGTTACCGTGAGGCGCTGGCGGCGGGTGCGGATGTGGTCATCATGCTGCATCCCGACTACCAATACACTCCATACTTGATTACGGCGATGGCCAGTATGGTGGCTTATGGGGTTTACGATGTGGTGCTGGGGTCGCGCATTATCGGCGGCACGGCGCTGCACGGCGGGATGCCCGTGTACAAGTACATCTCCAACCGGATGCTCACTGCCTTCGAGAATTTATTTTTGCGAGTAAAGCTTTCGGAGTATCACACCGGATATCGGGCCTTCAGCCGCGAAGTGCTCACTGAACTGCCGCTGCTCGAAAACTCCGACGATTTTGTCTTTGATAATCAGATGCTGGCGCAGTGCGTGCACTTCGGTTTTCGCATCGGAGAAGTGTCGTGCCCTACGAAATATTTCGAAGAGGCCTCGTCGATCAACTTCCGGCGCAGCGTGAAGTATGGTTTTGGGGTACTGGCTACTACTTTGCAATTTGCGTTGCAAAAGTTCGGCTTGATTCATTTGCCACGATTCAGTGAGCAGGGACGCAAGCTTGAGGCTGGATATCCCACGTATTACGCTCGCCGAAGTGCTCGTCCCGCCTAGAAGAAGCTGTTGCTGATCCGGTTCCGGTGCAGGTTTTAAGTTCACTTTTTCCCGGACAAGAACCCCAGGACTTTGCTAGCGAACGCGTCGGAAAATCCGAAGCGCGCTTTGGCGCGGGAGTAGAGGTCGACCGCTTTCTTATCCAACCAGATCGTCGCCGACTTTCGCCAGCCATCTTGCGGCCGCGCAAAATAATCCGTGGAATGTCCTGTAAGTTTTTTATCGTTCTCAAGCGTGTAGTAGTACAGAGCCAGGCTTTTTCGTGACACGCCCTGGGGGCAAGCTAGGGGGTCTGGAAATCCGTGCAAAGAGCGCTCGTCGGTGGTGAAAATGAGAGCGTGATTCAGTAGCGGCGAATACTTCGCAGCGCAGCGCGCCATATTCTGTTCCCACAACTCGAGGTCTCCGCCCCACTCTTCGCGCCATCCCGGATTCAAATAGAGAATCAGGTTCACGCGGCGGCGCCAGTTGGGATGAAAGTGGTGCATGGAAAAATCCGTGTGCACGTTTAAATATCCGCCCGGGCCCGACTGGTGGAGACCGCCCCCCTCGAGCATTGGATCCGACATCAGATTTGGAATTCCGGTTAATTCCGAAATCCAGGCGACAAACTGTGGCGAGTTCAGTTCGTCGGTTACGGCGGCGAGGGCGGGGGGAAAAAGTTGGCGCTTCGCCATTCCCAACTTGTTTTCGTTGGCGTGTTTGTATTGCGTCCAGGCATCGCTGGCAGCGTGGGGAAATTGCGCAGCCATCGCAAGAGCAGTCGCGGGTGCAAGAAAATCTTCCAGCAGAATGTGCGGGCAAGGCTGGTTCTCGCGGTAGCGCGCGGCTAAGGCAGGTAATCGCGGGCTCCACTTCTCATAGGGAAACAGGCGGTCTGTGTCCTGAAAAAGCTCCTGAACTGCCTGGGCGGTTGACATTCTAGAGAATTTCTCCTAACTGCAGTTGCCAGCCGATAGATCCACAGCAAAGCTCATTGTCTGTGAGCTGGTCTTGCACACGCTCTTTTTCTTTTCTTTCATAATTTTAAGGAATACGGCAAACGCGAACTGCAGCATTCTGATAGGCACAATCGAGTGCGGGGCCTTGTGGCTGCTGCACTACTACCCAACTCACGCCATATTTGGTTTTCAGCCGCGCGAAATCCGCGGGACCAAACTTTTTCCACGGCGTCTGATCTTCCACCTGCGCCCACCATTCTTCAGCCAAGGGAGGAAACATGCTGACCACGCCATTGTCTTTTACTCCGTCGGCGAGACGGCTTCTCTCGGCCAGGCAGCGAAATCCCACTTCGTCTTCGCCGGCGATATCCATGTAGTAGGGATCGAGAGCGAAAACCGCGTCCACCGGGGTGTTTCGCCGAATCCAAATAAAGGCTTGCGCCCATGGATTTTTGGATGCGCGCCCCGGCCACTCCAGATGCGCACTGGCGGGAAAAAGTGCCCGCTGTGCCAGAAACATCCCGGCACTCAAAGGAATGAATAACAACAACCAGCGCCAGACGCGGTTTTGCAGCACATACTCGCCGAGAAAGCCCCCCATCATGACGAACATTACGATGTACTCGAAATGCAGGCTGCGAAGAGGCTGCAGGCGAGCCAGCGCTTCAAAACGCGCAGGAAGGTCGAACACCACGGCTTCGACCAGGTAGATCAAGCCATAGATGATAATGGTGCGACTCACGCGCTCGACCATGCGCCATTGGCGGCGCCGTGCGATCCGACCGAACCACCAGAACAAAATGAGCGGCGCAACGATTCCCAGCAGTTCATACCACTGCCAATTCTGAATGTAATGATAGGCGTGGCGTTTGGCCGCCTCGTGATAAGCGGGGGAAGGCGTGGGCGCCAGCGGGATTTGCAACCAGAACAACGCGGCGAGCAAGGCGGGATTTGAGCGCTTCCAATAAGCTCTCCAATTTGTTCATCACTACGAACAATAAGCAGAACGAAAAGGGATACACCCACATCAACGGATGCATACAGGCAGCAAAAACCAACCACAAGACACGCGCGGACATATTTCTTCTCCAAGGTTCGCGCCAGCATGAAGATTCCGGCGAAAGCCGCCAGATTCCGCGGGTTCAAATACTGGTCCATGATGTAGAGCGCTGTGCCTGAGACTGGGATCGACAGCAATGCCGCAACTAGACAGACTCCGCCCCACCGCGCTCTGGCGCTCGGGAAGAACAGACCAGATAACTCCCAACAGGCGAGGAGCAGCAAGAAATATGGATGCTATTTGCCATACGAGCAGGCCGACCTCCATCGGCAAATGAGTGACTCGTAAAGAAAGAGCGACAACATTGGGGAAGAAAGTGAGATTGGCATGCGACAGGAAAAATTCGCGTCCGAACGGAAATAATTCCGGGTGCAGAATTTTCTCCACGCCCGGCAGGTAAATCTCGGCATCCTCGGCGAAGGGATGGTAACCCTGCACCAGGAATGCTCCCACTGTCAGCAAGAAAAGCCAGAGGAAGTTCAGCGTCTTGTGTTTGTCAGGAAGAATTTCGCTCACTTGATCGATGCGGCGGCAACTTGCGTCCGGATGGCCGCAAACCTTACCTTCCGTTCCGCAACCCATGAAGCGACCGCGTAGGCGGCCAGCACAACGTACTGTGGATCGATGGGCCGACGATAATAATCTTCGGGATGCGTCAGATAATAAATGATCGGGAAGAATAGAAATACCAGTATGTAAGGCATGGCAATGTGCGGGCTGAGAAGCCATGCCCGGCGAAGGCCGAGCAGAGTCAAGATAGTAAGCCCGGTGCAAAAAATTACGTTGAACGGATCGGCTGGCTCTTCCTGCAGGTATCGCCGGCTGAAACTCCAGAAACCGGTCCACAAATAAACTACTCGGCGCAGGGTCTGCTGAGCGTACAACAGGCGATGCGAATTGATAAATGCCAGTCCTTCGTGAAACTTCTTTTGCGTGTAGGCGATCTCGCCGAGTTGCTGGTACTCCCGCCACTCGTTTTCGTTGTCTGACGGATGATAGCCGGGAGGGCCCCAGTGCCAGGAATCCTGATTATTGCCGAAGTACACTTCGAGACCAAGGCAGCTACGGAACGGAATGAATTTATGAAATGTTTCGTAGTTTCGAACAAACCACGGCGCGACGATGAGTGTCACCGCTAAGACAGCGCCAATGCCCGGAGCTAGCCAGCGACGGCCGCTCTTGTACAGACGGTACCAGGCCCACGCTCCCAGAAACGGCGCCACCGACATCACCACCGGATCGGTTAAGCCTCCGAAGCCGCTGAGGGCACCGAAACCAACCCAGTGCCACACGGAAGAGGAACTCTCGATGTGTAGCGCGGCGAGGAATACCAGAGTCATCAGCAACGTAGTCAGTGTTGTGGCCCAAATGAAATCTGCGGAGAAAAAAATTGCGTATGGAAAAAATGCCCAGGACCAACCTGCCCATTGCGCCGTCCCCTCGCCAAAATGTTTTTTAGCGATGAAGTAAATCGGGATGCAGGTTAACGCGGAGAAAACGCAGTCGAGTGCCAGAGCTGTAATCGCCGAAGCTTTGGTGTAGATGCCGAATAGCTTAAAAATCGCCGCCAGCAGATACGGGAAAACTGGCGCCAGCCAGGCGGTTGGGCCGGTCTTGCCAAATAGAGGGTCGCTGAAACCTTCTCCTTGTGCGATGGACCGAGCGATCCTTCCGGCTTCGCCCCCAAAACGCCAGTGATCTCGATAGGGGTCGGTCCGTTCAGGATATAAAAAGCACATCACTACGAGCCGCAATGCCAATGCGACTACTACCATCCAGAACAGTGAATTCTTCACCGCAGAGGTTTTCGGTTGGCGCGTATTGAGCTCGGAAGCTGTGGTCAGTGGGAGTGCCATTCGCTCCAATGGATGCTGCGGACTGACTATACTTTGCCATAACAGAACATGCTGAGTCTGTGTACTTACAATTCTTTACTTGCAGGGCGTTCGTTCCCTGGCGAGGCGCTTGCGCCTTTCTTATTCGCTACGTAGCATAAATTCACATGGCTGCTGCTCTGATGCCCGACCGCCTTAGACCTAAAATGGCCTTCGGCGAGATCATCGCATTTGCATACGATACTTTTTGCAGCAACAAAGTGCGCTTCATTCTGACTGCGCTGGGCATGGTGATTGGCACGGCGTCGCTCATTCTTGTCGTCACGATTGGCATGACGGGCCGGCAATTTGTTCTCAACCAGATCCAGGCGATTGGAACGAACGAGATTTGGGCGGAGTACCTCGGTGGAGCGCCGCACATCAGCAACTCCAATCCGGACCCGCTTACTATCGACGATCTGAACGCCGTCCGGGAGGTTGTGCCCGGCATCGTTGCCTCATCCCCGGTGACCCAACTCTCCGATCGCGTTCCGGTGGGCAACGGTAAAGAGAAGGACGTCACGATTCTCGGCGTGAGTCCCGAATATCTGCGGGTACGCAATCTGGTTGTTCCCTCGGGAAGATTCTTCGATCAGGAGGATTCTCAGGCTCACAACAAGGTTGGCGTGATCACCGAGAAGATGGCTGTGGAGGTCTACGGCTCATCGCAAGCCGCCGTCGGCAAAATCATCAAGCTCAACGGACTGCCCTTCACCATTATCGGAACTTTCAAGGAGCGCGTGGAAACTTTCGGGCAATCGGAAATCGTCGATAACACGATGCTGATTCCCTATTCCGTCAGCCGCTATTTCATGGAGATTCCGAGCGTCAAGCTTTTGTATTTTTCGATGGAAGATCCTTCGATGGTGATCCCGGCGACAGCTCAGATCAAACGCGTGCTGCAGTCGCGGCACCGCTCGGAGTCGGTTTACGACGTGTCGAATCTCACCGCGCTTCTGGCCATGGCCGATCGCATCGCTAGTGGGCTTACATGGGTGCTGCTTCTGATTTCCATGGTGACTCTACTGGTGAGTGGGATTGGAATCATGAATATCATGCTGGCGACAGTGACTTCGCGCATCCGGGAGATCGGGATCCGAAAGGCCGTTGGCGCGACCAACCGGGAAATCCGCTTTCAGTTTCTTGCCGAGGCGATTCTGATCTCGTTCATCGGAGGGTTCGCCGGGATCGTGATCGGTTTGGCTATCCCCTACTCGGTGCGATTTCTTACGGAGTATAGGATTCCTATTTCCGGCCTTTCGGCGATCATTGCGATTGTTGTTTCTTCGGTTGTGGGGGTGATCTTTGGCACCGTCCCAGCGGCTCGGGCGGCGCAGCTGGATCCAGTGGAGAGCCTGCGCTACGAGTAGAGGAACTAACTCTGGTGGGCAAACACCACAAAGCCGGGCTGGTTGGCCCGGCTCTCTTTGCGTGGACTGAATCAGTCAATCTCGGTTCGACCGGCCGATCCAGAATGTCTGACCCGCTTCGGTTACATCACCATCGCGAGGTTCTCAAGTTCATGTTGCAGCACCGGAAGAGCGCATCCCGCCATCTCGACACGGCCAGCGGCATCGAGCGCCGCTTTGGGAGAAACCCCATAGCCCCGGCCCATCAAGAAAACCTGCAGCAGTTCGGCGGCCTCATAAGAATCGATCATGCCGCCCTGCAGCAAATCGCTGCGCAGGGCTGCCAGTTCGGTCGCCGTAAATCTGTCTTTATCGTTGTTCACCGCTATGTTCATCGCGTTTTCAAACATGGCCGTCATCACCTCCGACTCCGACCTACCTACCACAATTGCTTATTAGACTCATCGGCAGCTATTGAAGTTGCATGCAATTCTGCTGCCGCAGCCGCCGGTTACTTTGATATACGTCCAGCAAGCCGGTTTGGATTGATAAACCCCTCTGGAAGGAAGAAGTTGCAGGCAGGGTAGAGGAATACCGGCAACTTCGGTAAGGTCTCCGAGGTACCCAGAAGGTCTCAATACTGACACGGAGTGTCATTCTGGGCGGGAATGCGCACAGCGCCATCGGTTCAGTTGGGCGAGGACTCCTGGCGACCAGCCAGTTCGGGCGCCACGAGCAGACGATCAGGCCGAATCAGGCGCTCTCGATGGTGGCCTCATCGACCAGCATGATGGGAATATCGTCCTTTACCAGGTACACGCGGTGGCATTGCGTGCACTTCAGGGTCTCCGGACTCGGACGGTATTCCAGTGGCTGCTTGCAGGCCGGGCAGACCAGAATTTCCAGTAAATCTTTAGCTATCATGCCGAGCATTCTACGCCTTCGGCGGGAACCACGGCTGTCACTAGGGAAAATCTGTTCGGCTGCGGCAGCGCTCGACGCCCGCGCCGGTGTAAGATTTTTCCAGACGAAGTCCAAGGAAGATTGGAGCCTATGCCTGCACGAATCCTCGATGGCAGCAGAATCGCGAACGACATCCGCACTGAAGTGGCCGCGGAAGTCAGGGGCATGGCGTCAGCTGGAGTTCGACCGGGTTTGGCTGTCGTACTGGTCGGCCATAATCCGGCTTCGGAAATATACGTGCGCGGGAAAGTAAAGGCTTGTGAGGAAGTCGGGATCTACAGCGAGCAGCACACCCCGTCCGAGGCCGCGACGACCGGGCAGTTGCTGGCACTGATTCAAGACCTCAACCGGCGCGACGAAATTGACGGCATCCTGGTGCAACTGCCTTTGCCTGCGCAGGTAGACTCCAAACAAGTATTGATGGCGGTTGATCCGGCCAAGGATGTGGACGGCTTCCATCCTGTGAACGTGGGATTTCTGTCCACTCAGCGACCTGGGTTGGTGCCATGTACGCCGGCAGGCGTGATCGAGATCCTGAAGCGTAGCCAGATTCCCATTGCGGGACAGGAAGCCGTAGTGGTGGGGCGCAGCGACATCGTTGGTAAGCCCGCAGCCATGCTTTTGCTGAATTCCAACGCGACGGTTACCGTTTGTCATTCGAAAACGCATGATCTGCCGGAAGTCTGCCGCCGCGGAGACATTGTCGTGGCGGCAATCGGCCGCGCCGGAATGATTACCCGGGACTTCGTGAAACCCGGAGCCACGGTGATCGATGTTGGCATGAATAAGGTAACGGATCCGGCGGAGTTCCAACGCCTCTTCGGCGGCTCGACTCGCAATGCGAAGCGGGAAGAGGCCTTCCGAACCAAAGGGTCGACCCTGGTTGGCGATGTGCATCCCGAGGTAGCCGAGATTGCGGGAGCGCTCACGCCTGTGCCCGGCGGAGTCGGTCCGCTGACGATAGCGATGCTCATGTATAACACGGTAAAAGCCGCGAAGATGCGTCGCGGCAGCCGCATACCGGAGCTGTCACGCGCCTGAACAGCAATTCCACCGCCGAGAACGCCGAGTGCGCTGAGAAACTGCTTCCGAAGCTTCCTCGCTGCGCGTACTTTTCGTTTGTTTTTTTGTCCATCTCGAGGATGCCTTCATGCTGAAGGTCGGCCTTACCGGCGGCATCGCATCGGGTAAGTCAGTGGTTGGAGAGATGTTCGTTGCTTTGGGCGCTTGCCTCGTCCAGGCCGACCGGATCGCGCATGAACTGATGCGGCCCGGTCAGCCGGTTTACAACCAGGTGGTGCGCCACTTCGGCGGTGGAATTCTTAATCCCGATCTCAGCGTGAATCGCGCCAAACTCGCGGACGCGGCTTTTGGCCCGGGAGTCGGGTCCGGGAATCAATCGTCATCTCAGGGACCCTCCCGCGTAGATGAACTGAATCGGATTGTGCATCCTGCTGTAATTCGCAGCCAGGAAGAGTGGATGGAAGAGATGGGGCGGCAAGACCCGCGTGCCGTAGCGATTGTGGAAGCCGCGCTGATTCTGGAAGCGGGCGCCGCGAAAAGATTTGACCGCCTGATCGTTGTCACCTGTAGTGACGAGCAGCGGGTCGTTCGCTTTGCGGCGCGGCATAAGTTGGCAATCGACGTTGCCCGGAAGGAAGTCGAGCGCCGGATGGCCGCGCAACTCCCCGAGGGGGAAAAGATCAAGGCGGCCGATTTTGTGATTGATAACTCCGGGTCCCTCGACCGGACACGAGAGCGGGTTTTGGAGGTGTGGCGAGAGCTACGCACCGAGGCTAGTTCCCGGGTTTGAACGGATCGTCCGGGCCTGATGTTTGTTTATCGCGCTTGCTTGTTTATAGCGCTGGCCGTACAGGGTTCACTGTATTCGGGCGTCCGGCAGAGTCTGCGTATGATGAAAGACTGTGTCTGGCCTCCCTCTCCTGGCGGACATGTGCGGGAAAACAACCATGCGGGTGCTGGTAGTCGATGACCACGAAGTCGTCCGGCGGGGGGTCCGCTCCCTTATCGAGAGCCATTCCAATTACGACGTGTGCGGCGAGGCGGTTGACGGGCAGGATGCCGTGGAGAAAGCCCAGGAGCTAAATCCCGACGTTATCGTTATGGATGTCAGCATGCCGCGTTTAAATGGCCTGGAAGCCACCTATCTGATCCGTGCAGCGCTTCCCGATTCCGAAATATTAATTCTCAGCCAACACGATTCTCCAGAGATGGTTCGCCAAGCCTTCAAGGCGGGCGCTCGCGGTTACGTTGTGAAATCGTCTATTGCCCGCGACTTGCTGGCCGCGCTGGAATGCGTGGGGCACCGGCAACCGTTTTTTGAACGGGCAATGTCGGAGCAGGACCGAAACCCTCCTATCGATTCCAAAGAGATCTTGCAGCGGAGCGCGGCCTTGGAGCAGGCTCTGCGCGAGAGCGAACAGCTTTACCGGTCCACATTCGAACTTGCGGCGTTGGGAGTTGCCCAAGTCAGCCCGAGTGGCCGATTTTTACGCGTGAACGATAAGCTCGCCGAGATTACCGGATATAGCAAAGACGAATTGCTGGAGATGACTTTTCAGGAGATCACTCATCCGGAGGACCTTGGAGAAGACGTTTCTCAAGGCGAACAGGTGAAGAGTGGCGCTCTGGAAACCTATTCGATGGAGAAGCGCTACATTCGGAAAGACGGATCGATCATCTGGGTAAATTTGACGGTTTCTGGCGCGCGAAACGAAAGCGGGCAGTTAAAGCATTTTATTTCGGTCGCGGAAGATATAAGCGCGCGCCGGGAGGGGGAAGAGGCACGATACAGGCTTGCCGCGATCGTGGAATCCTCCGAGGATGCGATCGTCTCAAAAAATCTGAATGGAATCATCCAGAGCTGGAATACGGGGGCGCAACGGATCTTTGGATTTTCTCCCGAAGAAGCGGTCGGACAGTCGATCACGATGATCATCCCACCGGAATTGCGGGACGAAGAAAAGCAAATTATCCGGCGACTGCGAAATGGCGAGCGCATCGAGCACTATGAAACCGTGCGCATGACCAAGTCGGGGGAGAGACTCAACATTTCTCTTACCGTATCTCCGGTTCGAGATTCGCGGGGCAGGATTATCGGGGCGTCAAAAATTGCTCGTGACGTCACCGAGCGAAAACGCATCGAGGAGACATTGCGGCAGCGTGAATCCCGGCTGCGCGCCGCATTCAGTCAAACCTATTCCTTTCTCATCCTGCTGACACCGGACGGAACCATCATCGACGCGAATCGCGCCACCATTGAGGCTTCGGGGAAGCAACGCGAAGAATTAATCGGCCACAAGTTCTGGGAGCTCTGGTGGTCCGCATTATCTGACGAAGTAGCTATTCTGAAAAACAGCGTGGGCAAAGCCGCGCGAGGCGAACTGGTGCGAGAGGAGTGCTCGTTCTGCTTGCCGGATGGAACTCGGCGGGTTGCTCACCGCACTCTAAATCCGGTGGTCGACGATGCGGGAAAGCTCGTCATGATCGTGTGTACCGGGCTAGATATAACTGAGCAACAGGAATTACGCGAGAAATTAGAGGCCAGAGTTAAGCACCGCACCCGAGAGCTGGAGGAAAAGAATCACGCACTCTTGCGGCAGGCCGAGACGGTGCGCGACCTTTCGGGCCGATTGCTGCGGACACAGGACGAGGAACGCCGCCGCATTGCCCGCGATCTGCATGACAGCTCGGGACAAATCCTGGCAGCCGTGCAGATGATCCTTGCGCCTTTGCAGGAGCAGGCCCGAAATCTGAACGGAGATTTTGCCAGCGGCATTCGGCAAAGCATCGAACTGGTCCAGCAACTCTCCAAGGAACTGCGCACGGTTTCCTATTTGCTGCATCCGCCTTTGCTGGATGAAGCCGGGCTTCCATCCGCATTGCGCTGGTACGTGGAAGGCTTCGCGCAACGCAGCAAGATCGAGGTTCAACTTGAAGTAGCTCCGGACCTCGGCCGGTTGCCCGGCGATATGGAGATGACCGTGTTCCGCATTGTGCAGGAGTGCCTCACCAATATTCATCGCCACTCCAATAGCAAGAAAGCGAGTATCCGAATGCTACGTTCCGACGAAAAGGTTTGCCTCGAAATTCAGGATTACGGCCCAGGTATGCCCGTCTCGAACGTGCTTGGCTCGAACATGCCTGGCTCGAACATGCTTGTCTCTAACAACGGCCGATCGTCCGCGAGACCGCCCAGAGCGGGCGTCGGGATTCAGGGTATGCGCGAACGGGTAAATCAGCTGGGCGGCAGCTTCGAAATCAAATCTGCCGAAACTGGCACGGTGGTGACCGTGAGCTTCCCGTTGTCCTTATCTGTACCTGTATCACAATAATTTTCTTGAAAGCATGCAGGCGATCGATGCGGCCAAGTTGCCTCTGCCTCATTGCCGCATGTCTTGCCCCGGAACATATTAGAATCGATTGGGACGCTTTTCTCGACTGACGTGAGTTCCAGGTTCGATTCGCGTTCCGCAAGGCTGACTTATGAAACTGCTACGACCTGCAATATTCGCGCTGGTGTTTGCCGGCGCGTTTTTCTACTTCACTACTTGGCGTTCGAACTCGCGTTCGAGTTTCCTGCATCCCGCGAATTGGCTAAACCATCCTGCAGAAGTCGAAATTACAGAAGCTGCCGGTAATGAAGGGCTCGACAGCGAAGAGCAGAACAATATCCTCGTGTACCGGAAGAATATCCCCTCGGTGGTAAACGTTACCTCGCGCACCATGACTTTAGACTTCTTTTACGGGCTGGTGCCGCAGGAGGGGCAAGGCTCGGGCTTTGTCATTGACCGGCAGGGTCACATCCTCACCAACTATCACGTCGTCGAGGGCGCGCGGCAGGTGAGGGTGACCATGCATAATCGCAAGACTTATGAAGCGACGATTATTGGGACGGATCCGCCACACGATCTGGCAGTCATTCAAATCAAGGCACCCGATCTTATTCCCGCCGTACTCGGCGACTCGCGCAACCTGCAGGTCGGGCAGAAGGTTTACGCGATCGGCAATCCCTTCGGGCTGGCGGGAACCATGACGCGTGGCATTGTGAGTTCGATCCGTCCAGTGCGCGAGCCGAATGGGGCGACGATTGACGAAGCCATTCAAACCGACGCCGCGATTAATCCCGGCAACTCCGGTGGGCCACTGATGAACTGGCATGGAGAAGTGATCGGGATCAATACCATGATTCTCTCCAGCGTCGGGCAGAACGCCGGGATTGGATTCGCGATTCCAATCAATACCGCGAAGGCGGTGCTGAACGATTTAATGACGCTGGGGCGCGTGCGCCGGCCTGCGCTGGGTGTGCGTACCATTCCAATCAGTGCCGAACTGGCCGAGGAAATGGGACTGCCGGTGGATTACGGGTTACTGATTGTGCAAGTGATTCCGGGCGGCTCGGCGGATCAGGCCGGCCTCCGCGGGGGGAATGAGCGGGCGTATCTGGGAAACACTCCCATTATGCTGGGCGGAGATTTAATCGTCGCGATCGATGGCGAAAGAGTTGAGGATGAGGACTCCCTGGCGCAGATCATGAACAACCACCGGGCTGGCGATACGGTGAAAGTGACGATTTTCCGCAATAAGAAAAAACTTGATGTAAGCGTGGCGTTGGGCGAAGCCAGGGAACAAGTGTAGAAGCGGGTGGCTGTCATCCTTCATTTGAGCTAACGATGCAGCGCTCTCCGATCTCTAGCTGGCTGCAGCGTCAGAACGTGTAACGCAGCGACTCGGTGAGAGTGTTGGCGTGAAATAACGTGACGCCGTGGACCCCACAAACGAGCTGTCGCTGTACTGGTAAATAATTCCAACCGCTATTCAAAGCCAGGTTGCGGCCCAAATCCGCGCTCAGAAGTAAGCCAGAATGCGGCTTGGCCTGTACCGAAAAAAGCTGTTAGCCTTCAGCTTGATCTTGTGGGAGCCGGCAACTGGGCACTCCACTCGAAAAGCTGAAGGCTAACGGATGTTTTTAGAACTCGTAATGCACTCCAACGGTCAGGTTGTTTGCATGGAAGTTCCGGGGAGCGGTGAACCCGTAGGCCGGACCGCTCATCGCAGTATTTGGCAGAGTGCCGCAAGGCGCGACCGGAGCCGGCGCAGTCAGCGTCGGGAGCGTGCTGGAGGGATCGCAATACTGTGCTCCCGAAGGACCACCCTCGCCGTAGCCGAAGTAGTTATACTCGCCCTTCCAGATCAGATCCTTTCGCACCGCATAGGAGAGATTCAGAAAAGGCGACAGGTAGGTGGAGACCAGCGATCCGTTCACATCGCGCGGATCGTTGAAAAAGCGGCTGCCGTTGACCGAGCTTATCCGGTAGCCGATGTTGGCGTGAAACTTGTCAATCGGCGAAAGGGCCAGGGCCACTGACGCGTACTGAGTTGGAGCGTTCATGAAGTCTTTAGCCGGACCAAAAGTATACGGAGTCCCTGGCACGCGGGGAGGCGGGGACGGGCAGGCCGTGCCGGTGGGCGTCGCGGCTCCCGGTATGGTGGGGCTTGAGGCCGTGCCCAGAAAGCAGATGTTGGTTGCCGTGTACACGTCGCTGTAGGCATAGGCGATATCAATGCCGTAGTGCTCGTTCGGCATCAAGTCGGCGTTCAAACTCAAGATGCGGCTATGATCCACGTGCTGAAGCGGGCCATCAACGGACGCGATGCCCGTATTGTTCGTATTGTTGTGGCGCTCGAGGTCATTGTAGGCGCCGGAGAGCGTCGCCCAGGTCTGCGCCCGGTAAGTGGTGTGAATTCTGTAATGCTGAAGCTGGCGGGGTGCGACCGGGGTGATGACATTGTCGGCGTACAGGAGTTCGACCGAACCGTTGACCTTCAAGTGGTCCGCCGGCTGCATAGCGACGCCGAAGGTGCCGCCATCCTCGTAGATGGCGAATCTGGAGAGACCGGTTAGGGGTCCTATGGTGTTCGCGTCACCTTCGCCGATGGTGTGCTGTTGGTAGTGATAGGTGAGCGTTAAGATGGTGCGATCCGTAAGGTCGTAGGCCGCTGCGAGGTTGTTCGTGACGAACTTCTGGCCGAAGAAATCAAACAGCGGCGTAGCGACGGCCGGACTGCCTTCAAACGTGGAAGTTGGGTTGTGCGTGACCGGGTTGATCGGAGTGTTGATCACCGTGGTGGTTAACCTCGTGCTATTGATGGTCGGGGGTACGGCAGTCGAAGTCAGGGTGGTCAGACTCGTAATGTCGGCAACTCCCGGCTGGTGCACATTCGAGTAGTCGATCTGCTCGGAGATGCTGAGCTTTTTCAGCGCCTGCCAAGTGACGCCGTAGTCGGCCGCGATCGCCTCCCGCTTGGCGCTGGCATTGCCCGCATACGTGGTTTCGCGGCTGGTTCCCGCCAGACCCTGGAAGTCGTCGTAGTAGTTCGGCAGGTTCATGTTCGCGTTGGTGTAGCGAACGTTGCCGTTCATCGTAACGTTCTTGAAGCTGGAGCTTTGTAACCGGAAGATTTCGGTCGGAAAGATTTCGCGGGTTGGCTGGTAACGCGAATAGCTGGCAATCACATTACACGTCGGATCGACGATGGGTAGACCGTTCGGACTCCGCGCCCGGGAAATTCCAGCGCCGGGGGCGCACTTGATGCCGACCGGCCTGTTGATCGGATTGTCGTAGTTCTGGAGCACCGCGACCCTGTATCCGTCCGCTTCCTGCAGGTTGAGATACTGTGGCGCCATGCTGAAAGAGGAATCGCCCTTGTAGTGAGTGACCTGCTCTTGATAGGTCAACCGGGTCCGCGATAAGGGCTTCCACTCGACCGATCCCGTCCAGTCATCCGTGCTGTTGCGCTGATACTCCTGGAGCAGCAGGTCATAGGAGCCGGCAACCTGATAACCGCTGGGCGTCAGGCTCGGACCTTCGAAGACGTTCTGCGAGTAGCCGACGCGGAAGGTTACCTTCGACAGCGGAAGCAGTGTAAGGTTCGTGTCCGTCATGCGGCGCACCGAGTTGTTCAAAAACGGCGACTGCGTTACCTGCGGCCACGCATAGGCACCCGTGGCCGCTGCGGCGGGACCGATTGGAATTGACTGGCCGGGCGGAAGGTTCGGATTGCCCAGCAGGTTGTAGTCGAAGTACTGGCGGTCACGGCGGAACAAGCCGGAGAAGTCGTAGAGCGCGCCCTTGGAAAGGTCCAGCCTGGCAACGTCGTAGGGATCGCCGCCGAGCCCGGTGGTAAAGAGTTTCAAGCGATCGACAAGGGTGTTCTTCGTGTTCGGAAGCGCGCGCAGCTCATAGGTCTCGCCCAGTATGCGCGGACCGGACTGCTCGTTGACCAGAGTGTCGTACATGGCACCGCTGCCGTCGATATTGGCCACATGTCCGCCCAGATCGATAGACTCATGCAACGTGTAGCCGTCCGGAGCGGTCTGGTGAGACACAGATATTGGGACCTGCGCGACGGCAGTGCCCGCCGTCAAGCCCAAAATGGCTGCGGCCATGCCCCCGACAATGCATCGGGCCGCCGCAAGAGAATGCTTTTCACTCAACCGCCGGGAAATCCATCGTGGGTTCATCATATTGAAAGCCTCACTTGAAAAACATTGCTCGTCGAGACCTCGAATCCCTATGCGCAATCGAAACGCGGCCCGCGCCTCCGCAATTCTCCAGGCGCGTTGGCAATCCATGACTCTTACCTGAGGAACGCCGCATTCATGTTCGAGCCATGAATATTGGTATGGCAGTTCGTACAAGTTATGGTTTCCGACGACCCCGCCCCCATTCCGTGAATCGTGTTATTCGCTACGCCGCTATGGCACTGGTTGCAGAGCGGGTTGATGGCGGGCATGTTCAGCAGGCGGGCGTTCTGGGAACCGTGAGGAGTGTGGCATCCCACACACCCCTCGGCCTTGACCGCGACGTGTTCAAAGACGAACGGCCCGCGCGTCTCGGTATGGCACTTGGTGCAGATCGCGTTCTGGTCGGCCGTGGACTTCACGTTGTTGGCCAGGAAGGTGCCGTGCACATCGTGGCAATCGCTGCACGTGATCAAGCCTTCGTTCACCTTGTGGTGGAACGGCATATTGAACGCCGGCTTCGTGTCGGAGTGGCACTGGAAGCAGAGCGTAGGCTGCGGAGCTTTCAGCAGCGCTTCTTCTTCCTTGTTCTGATGAACGCTGTGACAGCTAATGCAGCTGACGTTCGCCTTGGCATGGGGCGAGCGGTCAAAGTTCGGGTGCGTTCCCGCGTGACAGGTCAGGCACCTGGCGTCCACCTCTTTGGCCGAGTGCTTCGCGGGATTGAATATCTTGGTTATGTCGCCGCCCCCTTCGACGTGGGCGGCTCCGGGACCATGGCAGCCTTCGCAACCCTGGTGCGAGGGACCGCCTTCTTTGTTTAATGTGGTCTTCCAGTGCGGCGTCTTCTCCCAGGCGTTGTAAATCTCTTCGTGACAGGTTTTGCAGGTTTCCGCTCCCACATACTTGGAGGCTTCGGAGGAGGGGGCACTTACCGCCTGGGGGCCGGCGGGTTGAGCGCTCTGCATCTTCGGGTGAGACTCTCCCGCAGCAAAGCCGAGGGCAGAGAGGAATAAGGCGGAGCACAAAAGAACTCGTGAGATCCTGGAATCTGCTGGCATTAGCGCCCTCCTTCGACACCTGAGGTTGGTCATGACTGCGGTTAAAAGCAATTTTTTGCTTCGCGAAGACGCCGCCTCGCTCTTGCATTTCGACATTCCGCATTTCGACATTCCACTCTACAAAGAGCCCGTTTCACGAATCTGGTCAATATCGAACACCTATGAAACGATGTGCCACTTGCTGCATGCATTATCGACAGCAACCCTCGCAGCCCCTGTGATGGTCGTCACAACCTGTTTTCTTTTCAGACATGGCCGGTTCGTTACGGGAAGGTTGCCCCATTTCGGAGTGGCAGAAGCGGTTTTCAGTGCTTCGGGCTGGGCGAGTTGGACGGTCGTCTGCAGAAAGGACTTTCCGGATATGAGTATGCAGTGGTGGTAACGCAGGGCACGGTTTCACAGCGGGGCTGTGGGGGGCTGGGATTTCGCGTGGCTTACAGCAAGGTCACGGTGATTAAGACACTCCTGTGATGCGGGCTTCTAGACAAAAGCGTACAACAGGTTCCTCGCCACTCGCGCTGCGCTTTCGCGCGGCTGCGAGCGGCTCGGAATGACAATTTGATTTTTTGGATGTAAGTAGTTAGTTCGGCAGTGAAAAAGCGTTTGTCACGCTGCCGCTTCGGCGAAGAAATCGTCGATCTCGCTCACTTCTTTATCGTTGAGCTGAAGGTCGCCGGCACGCATTACACCTTCGGCTTGCTTTGCATTCCGAGCGCCAACGATGGCTCCGGTGACGGCGGGATTGCGCAGCGTCCACGCGATGGCAACTTCTCCGACGGTGCGGTTGTGGCGCTTAGCTATTTCTCGCAAAAGATCGACGAGTTCCAGATTGCGCGACAGGTTGGGCTCCGTAAAGTCGGGATGGCTTCTGCGCCAGTCATCTTGGGGGAGCCGGGCGGCGCGGTCGCGGGTCATCGCTCCGGTCAGCAGTCCGGAAGCCATGGGCGAATAGACGATCACGCCAATTCCTTTGTGCAAGCAGTAAGGCAGAATGTCCTCTTCCACTTCCCGGTGCAAGAGCGAATAAGGCGGTTGGAGAGACGTGACGGGAGCGATAGCTTGCGCGCGTTTTAGTTGCGCGACGTTGAAGTTGGAAACGCCAATCCAGCGAACTTTGCCTTCGCGCTTCAGGTCGGCAAGGGTGCACCAGCCTTCTTCGAGAGCCGGCGAATCGGGATCGGGAGGCCAGTGAATCTGGTAGAGGTCGATCACGTCGACGGACAGGCGACGGAGGCTGTCCTCGGCTTCGCGCCGAATGGACTCGGCTCCGAGAACTTTCTCTACTTGTCCCTTGGAATCCCAGCGCAGGCCGCACTTGGTGAAAACGTAGGGCCGCGAGCCGCGCCAGCTTTTCAAAGCGCGTCCGACGACTTCCTCGGAGTGTCCGAGGCCGTAGACGGCGGCGGTGTCGATCCAGTTGACGCCAAGTTCGAGAGAGCGATGAATGGCGGCGATGGAGTCGCTATCATCCTGCGAGCCCCAGGCGAATTGCCAGCCGGAACCTCCAGCCGCCCAGGCCCCGTAACCCACGGGAGTAATGTTTAGGTTGGAGTTGCCAAGTTTGCGTGTTTGCATTTCAATCTCCTAGGACGTTCTAGCCTGTTTAGACTGCGAGGACAGAAAATCCGTCGCAGAAATCAATGCAATGAATATTGGAGCAATTCGCTAATTTTGTCTGATCTTCCCGGCTACCGAAAACTGCAATCGGGCGATCAATTCTTGCATAAGGCGTACGCGCGTAGACAAGGCGGCGTAAAATATCTGGGATGGCTTTCAAGGTCTTCCTGATCTGTGGCACGGACCCGAGCGAGCAAGTTGCCGCATGGCGCCTGCAAACGCTCGCAACCTCCTACGGGATGCACGTTTCCGTTCCGAACCGGAACGGATTCGTCGGGGAGATGGTCGATCAGGTTCGCCGTGCCATCGATCAGTCAGACTGCGTGCTTGCGATCATAACAGGCGATATCGGGCCGGCTGTTGCGGCGGAGTTGGACTATGCTCTAACGCGGAGTAAGCTCATTGTTCCGGTCGTGCGCGAAGGTATTGCGCTTCCCCCGTCTCTACGTAGCGTTCCAGTGTTCGAATTTTCTCCTTGGAACGCTGGGGACGTTGAAATGAGAGTTGTCGAGTTTCTCAAGCAGCAAGAGCTAGGCAAGGAAGTAGTGCAATCGATGGCGGCATTTGTTCTGGCTGGGCTTGGTGTCTTCCTGTTGGGGGCTCTCACCGAGAAGTAATGCGGATTGCGATCATCGACAGCTCCTGTCTGATTTGCCTTGTCCACTTAAATCTTGCCTCGAAGCTGGCAATTTACTTTGATGCTGTCTACGTACCCCGTAATGTCCAGATTGAATTCAACCGGAAGCATCGATCTCGATATCGTCTGAACAAGCTGCTTAAAGAGGGCGTCTTGCGGAGATGCATATGCAAGGACGAAACGAACTTTCGACTGTTGACCGCTGAACTCGGCGCTGGTGAGGCCGAAGGATTGGTGCAGGCGCAGGAACGTGGAGCGGAGTTTTTCCTTGTCGACGAGCGAAAGGCTTGGGAGATTGGCGCAAGACAAGGCTTAACTCTATGCGGCACCCTGCGATTGCTCGCGCGTTTTTGCCTGGAAGGATACGCGGAAGACATGTGGGATTTGGTGGGGAGGCTAAGGAGGGAGCGGAATTTTAGAGTCAACGATGGGCTCGTCAGGAAGGCGATCGAATCCGCGGAGACGCCAATCGGACGATTCTCCGACGGGCAGGAAGTTCCATGAACGTGGATTCGATCCGGGATTTATGCCTGGCATTCCCCCGCGCTACGGAAAAATTGCAGTGGGGCGATGAGCTTTGCTTCAAAGTTGGAGCAAAGATTTTCGTAATGCTGGGGCTGGACGATCCGCGGCTGTGTTTCAAATGCACGCCGGAGACTTTTTTGGAATTGATCGAGCATGAGGATATTCGTCCCGCTCCCTATGTTGGACGTTACAAATGGGTGATGCTCGATCGCCTGGATGCGTTGCGCTGGAATGAGCTGCAGGATTTTATTCGGGCGTCGTACGAAATGGTCGCGGCCAAGGTTCCCGGAAGGAAAGTCAAGAAAAAGCAAAGCGTGAAGAAGCGCTCCCGTCCCAAGAATACAAAAGGCCGCTGAGATTCAGCGGCTGGGCTGATTTGACTCTACTTGCTGCCTCGGCTAGCCTCAAGAGTCCGACCGTTCCTGGACACCTTCGATCCTAATGCGATCCCGGCAAAAATTATTGATTTGGCTGCTGCTGGCGGCAGTGGCGGTTTGTGGAGCGTGGCGGGCTTCAGCCTCTACACAGCCGGTGCACGCGGCACACGGAATCGTGGTCAGCGCACACGAGTTGGCCTCGCGGACGGGAGTCGAAATCATGCAAGCCGGCGGCAACGCCGTAGATGCCGCCGTGGCGACTGGATTCGCGCTGGCGGTGGTTCACCCCCCGGCGGGAAATATTGGCGGCGGCGGATTCATGCTGATCCGTATGGCTGACGGGAAGACGCATTTTCTCGATTACCGGGAAAAGGCTCCGGCAGCGGCCACGCGCGATATGTACCTGGACGCGCAAGGCAATGTGATCGAGGGTGCGAGTGAATATGGATATAAGGCAATTGGAGTTCCTGGATCTGTGGCGGGCATGGTTTACGCCGAACAGAAATATGGCAAGTTGACGCTGCAACAGGCGATGGCGCCCGCGATCCGGCTGGCGCGAGAAGGTTATCCGCTAAGCTGGCAGGAAGCGCGCGACCTGCATGATAAATATTTAAGCCAGTTTGCCGAGTCGCGAAGAATTTTCCAGCGTGACGGAAATTATTATCAGGCCGGTGAAGTTTTTCGACAGCCTGATTTGGCGCGGACTCTGGAGCGAATTGCTGCGAAGCCCGACGATTTTTATCGTGGGGCGCTGGCGCGGGAACTGGCCGCAGCCGTGCAAAAAGGCGGCGGGCTCATCACAGCCGACGATCTGGCGCACTATGAAGTGAAAGAGCGTGAGCCGATTCGCGGGACTTATCGAGGATATGAAATCATCAGCGCTCCTCCGCCGTCCTCGGGAGGCACGGTCCTGGTGGAATCGCTGAATATTCTTGAAGGCTACGATCTGGAAAAGATGGGAGACCGGTCGGCGGAGTCCATGCACTATACGACCGAGGCGTTCCGGCGGGCGTTTTTTGATCGCGCGGAATTTCTGGGCGATCCTGACTTTTCGAAACTTCCAGTAGCTCAGCTGATTGACAAAAAGTATGCCGAGGCTTGGCGGGAATCGATTGACGACGGAAAAGCGACCGCCAGCCGGGCTTTGAAGCGCCCCGCAATTTTCAGCGAACTGGAGCAATATGCAGCGGCGCATCCGCAGCGGTTAGCGAATCACGAGTCGCAGCACACCACACATTATTCTATAGTCGACGCCCAAGGAAATGCAGTTGCGGTCACGACAACTATCAACGACTGGTTCGGATCACGAGTGACTGCGGACGGTTTAGGTTTTTTGCTGAACGACGAAATGGACGATTTTTCCGCCAAGCCCGGAGCGCCGAATTCCGACGGATTGATTCAGGGTGCGGCAAATGCTATTGGGCCGGGCAAACGGCCGCTTTCGTCGATGACGCCAACCATCGTAGTTCACGGCGGTAAAACATTTCTCGTTCTCGGTTCGCCGGGAAGTTCGAAAATTATTACCACGGTGGCCAATGTTTTGATGGGAGTGGTGGATTACGGCATGAATATCCAGGAGGCGGTGGATGCCCCGCGCTTTCATAATCAGTGGCTGCCCGACGTGCTGAATGTCGAGCAATGGTTTTCGCCCGATACAGTGCAGCGGCTGCAGAAGATGGGATACAACGTAGAGTTCGGCCTGCACGATGGCGCGGACGTTTCTCCGTATTGGAGCGATGCGGAGTGCATTGCGGTCGATCCGAAAACGGACGAACGGCTGGGCGCCAGCGATTACAGGGAAAATGGGAAGGCTGTTGGATATTAGAGAATTGATGATTGTTGATTTTTGATTGTTGATTGATGATCGGTTGAAACGGACTTCAATCAACAATCGGAAATCACCAATCAGAAATTTCCGATAAGGATCACGCATGTTGAAAGCGGTATCAACTTATTTGTACGTCAAAGAGCGATTGCATCCGGGGATTCTGGATGGACTGAGTCGTAGCGGAGTGCAGGCGATTGAAATTTTCGCGGCACGGCAGCATCTCGACTATGCCAATCGCAAGGCTCATGTCAAAGAGATCGCGGAGTGGTTTCGCGGCAGCGGAGTGCCGTTGAACTCCGTGCACTCGCCGCTTTACGCGGACTATGAGTGGGGACGCGCGGGGGCGCCTCCCATCAACCTGGCATCTACCGATCGATCGGGATTGGTACAGGCGATGGATGAAGTGAAGCGGGCGCTGGAAATCGCCGAGCAGATTCCGTTTCGCTTTCTGGTGCAGCATCTGGGAACTCCTAACGAGAGCTTCAGCGAGAAGAAATTCGAATCGGCAATGACCTCGATTGAACATCTGCGCGCATTTGCCAAGCCGCTGGGGGTGCGCATTTTGCTGGAGAATATCCCGAACGAACTCTCCACACCGGATCGGTTGGTGGAAATGATTCGCGCGGCGCATTTTGACGATGTTGGAATCTGCTTCGATTTCGGGCACGCCCATATCATGGGCTCGGTGAGCGAAGCTTTCGAGATTTTGAAGAAGCTCGTGTGCTCCACGCATGTTCACGATAACGCCAAAGTGCAAGATTCTCATTTGTGGCCGGGAGAAGGGACCATTGATTGGAAGCAAGCCATGGAGTTGCTGCGCTCCGCGCCGCAAACCCCGCCGTTGCTGCTGGAACTCGGCGAGAATGAGAAAGTGAACCCGCTGGAGAAATTGCAGGAGACCTTCGACAGGCTGGAAACGGCTTAAAAGCTTTCACCGCCGAGAGCGCGGATATCGCCGAAAAAGATGGGCGGATTGCTTAGATTCTCCGCGAGCTCGGCGATAAACAGATCCTTAACTTATGTCTTCGCCTATTACTACGATTGCTGAAATCGGGAAGCACGACGGGCAGTCGGTCACGCTGCGCGGCTGGCTGTACAATCTGCGCGAAAGCGGGAAGCTTTTGTTCCCGCAGTTTCGTGATGGCTCTGGCGTGATTCAGGGCGTGGTGCCGAAAAACGCAGTCACGCCGGAAGTTTTTGAAGCGATCAAGACGCTGACTCAGGAATCGAGCGTGATTGTCGAGGGTAAGGTGCGTGCCGATAAGCGCGCACCGGGCGGGTATGAGATTGATGTCGTCAACGTGCAGATTGTCCAGCGCGTTCCCGAGTCTGATCCTTATCCCATCACGCCGAAAGAGCACGGCACGGAATTTCTGATGGAGCACCGGCATCTGTGGGTGCGTTCGCAGCGGCAGGCGTCGATTCTGCGCGTGCGTGCCGAGATCATCAAAGGGGTGCGCGATTTTTTTGATGAGCGCGGCTTCACGCTCACCGATCCACCGATTCTTACGCCGGCCGCTTGCGAGGGAACCAGCACTTTATTTCCGGTGGATTATTTTGACGAACAGGCTTATCTCACGCAGTCCGGCCAGCTTTACATTGAAGCCACGGCAATGGCGCTGGGCAAGGTGTATTCGTTTGGTCCAACCTTTCGCGCGGAGAAATCGAAGACGCGACGTCACCTCACCGAATTCTGGATGGTCGAGCCGGAGATTGCGTATGCGGAACTCGATGACCTGATGGATCTGGCGGAGGGACTGATCAGCTTCGTCGTGAAACGCTGCCTGGAGCGACGGCGCTCGGACCTGCAGGCGATTGGTCGCGACATTTCCAAGCTCGAAAAGGTTGAGGCGCCGTTTCCCCGGATCAGTTACGACAACGCAGTAAAGAATTTGCAGGAAGGCCACGCCAAAGGTGTGCTGGAAGCGAAGTTCGAATGGGGCGGTGATCTGGGCTCGCCGGATGAAACTTATCTTTCCGCGCAATTCGACAAGCCGGTGATGGTGCATCGATATCCGGCGAAGGTGAAAGCTTTTTACATGGAGCCTGATCCGCAGCGTCCGGAGTTGGCGCTGTGCGTGGATGTGCTTGCGCCGGAGGGATACGGCGAAATCATTGGCGGCTCGCAGCGCATGGCTTCGCATGAGTTGCTCGTGCAAAGAATTCACGAGCATGGTTTGCCGGAAGAAGCCTTCAAGTGGTATTTGGATTTGCGCAAATACGGCAGCGTTCCGCATGGCGGCTTTGGCATGGGCATTGAGCGAGTCGTGGCGTGGATATGCGGGCTGGAGCACGTGCGGGAGACGATTCCGTTCCCCAGGATGCTGCACCGGTTGTACCCTTAAAACTTTTCACCGCCGAGGTCGCAGAGAACGCCGAGGCGGTGAATGAGGCATTTGAGGGCTGACACGACTGGTCAGAACTTATGACAACTAACATCAGCACCACCAACATCACTCCCAAGAAAATTCGCGTGATCGGAGTGCCGCTCGATCTGGGGCAATCCCGGCGCGGCGTGGACATGGGGCCTTCGGCGGTTCGAGTGGCGGGGCTGGAAGCGCGTCTTGAAGCATTGGGACATGAGGTTGAGGATGGTGGCAACGTCGCGGTCGCGATTCCAGAGCAGAAAAAAGAAGGCGACACCCACGCTAAATATTTGAAGGAGATCACGGCGACTTGCACCAAGCAGGCAGAACTGGTGATTAAAACGCTGGAGGCGGGAAAGATTCCGCTGACATTGGGCGGGGATCATTCAGTTGCGGCGGGAACTGTATCTGGCGTGGCAGAATTTTATCGCCGGCAGAACCAGCGAGTTGGCCTCATCTGGATCGATGCACACACGGATATCAACACGCCCGAGAGTTCGCCCAGCGGCAATGTACACGGGATGCCGCTGGCGGCGTTGATGGGGTTGGGGCCGGCGGAATTGTCGAACATCTTTGATTTTTCCCCGAAAGTGAAGCCGGAGAATTGTGTGCTGGTGGGCGTGCGTGACATTGACGCGATTGAAAAAGAAAATGTCCGGCGCGCCGGCATTGGCGTTTTCACCATGCGCGATATTGACGAGCGCGGTATGCGAACCGTGATGGAAGAGGCTCTGCGCATGGCTGGCCGTGGCACCGCCGGTTATCATATTTCACTCGACATGGACTGGATCGATCCCGAAGACGCGCCCGGGGTTGGAACGCCCGTGCGCGGCGGCGCGACTTATCGCGAGGCGCATCTCGCCATGGAAATTATTGCCGACCACGGACGCATGTTGAGCTTCGAGATCGTGGAAGTGAATCCAGTGATTGACGAGCACAATCGAACCGCAGACCTGGCCGTGGAGTTGGCACTCTCAGCGTTTGGAAAAAAGATTCTGTAAGGGATTATGAAAAAGCTTCGAGTCGGAATTCTTTTTGGCGGGCGCAGCGGCGAGCATGAAGTTTCTTTGCTCTCGGCAGCATCGGTTCTGCAAGCCATCGACAAAAATAAATATGAGGTAGTGCCCATCGGCATCACCAAGGACGGGCGATGGCTGACTGCCGGGGACGCGGAGAATCTGCTGCAGGGCAAGCTGACGCTGGAGGCGCGTCATCTGCGTGCCGGAGATCCGGAAACGACGCAGCCTGCGGCGGTGCTGGCCCGGGGCGAATCGGTTGTCGTTCCTCCGGAGCCGGTGCACCGGCAAAGTGGGCTCGTCCCGTTCCAAACGGACGCAGCCCTTACACGGCGTGCCACCGATCGAGCGATCGACGTAGATGTGATCTTTCCCGTGCTGCATGGAACTTTCGGCGAGGATGGAACGATTCAGGGTCTGCTCGAACTGGCTGACATCGCTTACGTGGGCGCGGGGGTGCTGGGTTCAGCCGCGGGCATGGATAAGGACATCATGAAGTCGCTGTTCATCGCGGCGGGAATCCCGATCGTGAAGCATGTCACGATTTTGCGCAGCGCCTGGGAAAAAAATCCCAAGCGAGTTCAGAAATTTGTGGAGAGCAAGCTGAAGTACCCGGTATTTGTGAAACCCGCGAATCTGGGATCGTCGGTAGGGATCAGCAAGGCGCACGATGGCAAGGAGCTCGGGCCGGCAGTTGAGGAAGCGGCGAAGTTTGATCGCAAAATTGTGATCGAGCAAGGCGTGGGCGGAAAAAAGAACAAGGCGCGCGAGATCGAGTGCTCGGTGCTGGGCAATGATGAGCCGGTGGCATCGATACCGGGTGAGATTGTTCCGGTCAAAGAGTTTTACGACTACAACGCCAAGTATCTCGACGAAGGCTCAGAGCTGATCATTCCGGCCAAGCTTACCAAAGCAGAGATCAAGAGAGTTCAGGAGTTGGCGGTGCGTTGTTTCCTGGCGGTGGATTGTTCCGGGCTGGCGCGGGTTGATTTTCTGATGGATCCAAAAACGCGCAAGATTTATTTAAATGAAATCAACACCATGCCAGGATTCACGGCGATCAGCATGTATCCCAAACTCTGGGCGGCTTCCGGACTCGAGTATGCGGATTTGATCGACCAGCTGATCCAGTTTGGACTGGAGCGGCATGAAGACAAAAAGAGAAACCAGTACAGCCGGTGAGAAATCAGTTCCGTAGTTCACGTATGTTCTGCATTATGTATCATCAGTATCCTCGCAAGTAACTTCAGAGCAGATCGATTCCCGCCGATGTTACTGATATGGCCGGAAATCGCCTGCAATACCTGACAACAAATGATTGGATCCTGCTTCAGGCAAAAGCGAACCGGCACAGGTATAAGCTGGGCGATGAAATCATCAAACAGGGCGAGCTAAACAAAGGTATCTGCATTATCCGGCGGGGCGAAGCGTCCGTGGAATTGGCGGGATGCAGCTCGCGATCGATATTGGCTGCGCTTGGACCTGACGAAATCTGCGGAGAAATGGCTTTTCTGGAGCGTGGGAAAGCTACCGCGGCGGTGATTGCGAGCGAGGAAGATGTAGAGGTCGACGAAGTGGAGGCTCGCGAACTGACAGCGCTGCTGGTAGCTTTTCCCGGGCTGGCCTCGCGTTTTTATCTCTCTCTGGCGGTGATCTTGGCGCAGCGGTTGCGAGAGACCTCGAAGGAGCTTGCCCACGAGATGGAATTGCGGGATCGCCGCGAAAAACTCTAAGGGGTTGTTACCAGTGGCAGTTCAATAAAGCTCGCTTGACCGGGCGCGTGATATACGCGTTGCGTCGCTTTGCGGTAGTCGTCTGGCTTCGCCCAGAAAATATTCTTAACGAAAGTTTGCGGATTGCGGTCGTATAGCGGGAACCAGCTCGACTGAATTTGCACCATGATGCGGTGTCCCGGAAGAAATACGTGATCCGCGGTGGGCAGATTGAAGTGGTAGAGCAGCGGCTGGCCGGCGGCGATGGGTTTGGCGGTGTCAAGGCTCTCGCGATAGCGCCCGCGAAAGATATCGGCAGAGATCATTAACTCGTAGCCACCCATTCGAGCGTCGCCCGCCACTTCGTCGGGATAGACATCGATCAGCTTGACCACCCAGTCGGAATCTGTGCCGCTGGTCGAGGCGACGAGATTCGCAACCGGCTGTCCGCTGATCTTCATGGGAGTGCTTAAGACATCGGAAGTAAACACCAAAACGTCTGGACGGCCGGAGGCTTCGCGTTGGTCGTCCACCAGCCATTCCGGCCACGTCATTCCATTCGTATAGCCGACGGGTTGTATGGGACGCGCGCGGAAAGGCACAGGCTTGGCGGGATCGGAAATATATTCGTCGAATGCGCGCGTCGCCACTTTTAGGTGCCGATAGACTCGCCTTTAGTCCAGCGGTGAGGTAGAGCGGCGTCGATTGAATTGTACAGCCGCTGGCGCATCCGGCTGGCCACGTGGGCAAGCGTCGCCAGACATTGGTTCCGGTTTCAAAAGCGGTCACCGGAGCGACTTCTTCTTTTGGCGTACCGTCTTTCAAATACTTATCGAGGAATGGCCGCAGAATTTCTTGACGGAAATAAAGTCCGGTGTCGCTGTTGAATTTAATTGCCCCGAGTGAACTTCCATCGCCAATCTCCTGGCCGTGATGCCAGGGACCGAGCACGAGAAATAATTTATCGTTGTTGGCGTTGTTCGCCTTCAGCGCTTTGTAAACGGCAGGAGCGCCGTAGATATCTTCCTGATCCCACAAGCTGTCGACCAGCATGGTCGGAACTTTCAGCGGCTGAGAAGCGAGAATGCGGTCCATCGCCTGTTCCTGCCACCAGGAATCGTAGCTGGGATGCTCGAGAAGCTTGCGCCAGAATCCGACCTGGTCGAGTCCGTGGCGGCGGCCGAGTTCTCCCGCGGAAACGGAATCCATGTAAACGTCATAGTCGTCAAAATGATCGGTCCACCATTTTTCGTCATTCCCGCGAGTGGCTTCCTGTTCGTAGATGTAGGGCATGTTCTGTTCGCGGAAGGCGCCGTTGTGGAACCAGTCGTCGCCCATCCAGCCATCGACCATGGGATTCATCGGCACCGCAACTTTCAGCGCGGGATGCGGATTGACCAGCGCCATCAGCGTAGTAAATCCGTCATAAGAAATGCCGAGGATGCCGACCTTACCGTTGCTCTCGGGAACATTTTTCACCAGCCAGTCGATGGTGTCATAGGTATCGGTGGAGTGATCGACGGGCGTGGGATTCAGCGGACCGTGCAGCGGGCGGTTCATCACGTAATCGCCTTCGGAGCCATACTTGCCGCGAACGTCCTGAATCACGCGAATGTAGCCGCCTTCGACGATGACGTCAGTTGGATTGTCATAGCCGTAGAGAATCGGGCCGAGGTGCGCGCTGGCGGCTTGACTGGTCTGGGCGGTCGCGCTGTAAGGCGTGCGCGTGAGCAGCATGGGAGCATTCTTCGCGCCTTTGGGTAGAACGATGACGGTGTGCATCTTCACGCCATCGCGCATGGGAATCATCACGTCGCGCTTGATGTAGTCAAAGCTCGTGGTGACGGGCGTGAGCGTGGCGGGAGTTTCGCTCGGCAGATCATTCTGTGCGAACACTCTTGAACATGGTTTGCGCTACAGATGCGCATATAGCAAGCCGAGCGCAAGTCCGACAACCAGTTCAGTGCGAAGACGGATAATTCGAGACCACGAAACTCTTTTGCAACCGGCAAGAAACATCCCTAGCTTTCCCATGCTCACCTCGGCGAATCAAAGTGTACTGACAGAAGGCTTCAGGAACAACTTCGATTCGAGCCGATATATCGTCGCGCCGAATTTGGATACTCGAATTTGGACACTTAAGATTGAGAAACAATGTTGTCAGCATATCGGCTCATGAATACCACAGGAAGAAATGGACGCTAAAGATTCTGATCGCTTGTTCATAATCACCGGCGGCCCGGGTTCCGGGAAAAGCACGGTGATCGATGTGTTGGCGAAACGCGGTATCTCCACTATGCCAGAGAGTGGCCGGGCGATCATTCAGGATCAAGTGGCTATTGGCGGCAAGGCGTTGCCATGGTCGGATCGGGAAGCTTTCGCTGAGCTGATGCTGAGTTGGGAGATGCGATCTTATCGAATGGCGATCGCTCCTAAAGGCCCTGTGATTTTCGATCGCGGTGTTCCGGATGTGCTGGGATACTTGCGCTTGAGCGGGCTTTCGATTCCTGCCCATATACAACGTGCGGCGCAGATTTTTCGCTACAATCGGCGGGTATTTATCGCGCCGCCCTGGCGAGAAATTTTTCAGATCGACGCTGAGCGCAAGCAGTCTTTCGAGGAAGCTCAAGCGACGTATGAAGCGATGATCGAAACCTACTCGGGCCTTGGCTATAGCCTGATCCAGCTTCCTCTCGATTCAGTTGAACAGCGCGTGCAAGTCGTATTAGCGGCGATCGGTTAGCTTGCGGTTGCCTTTCGGGATAAACTCGAAGCAGCCTAACAATCGTTCTTGACGAGCCCCCTCTCCCATGTAGCATTGTAGAGACAAGTTTGCTCTTCGGGGCAAACCGGAATTTCATGCAGAGTGGCTGAGGGACGAGCCCTGTGACGCCACGGCAACCGGATCGGGATCATATATCCCGACCGCCAGGTGCCAACTCCCGCCCGGAAACGGGGAACATGAGATTCGGATGCGAGCTTCATTTTTATTTGCATTCCGACCTCTTTTCCCATTTCCTGGAAAAAGAGGCCTTCGTATTTTAGGGCGCTTTTCGGGCCGCTCGTCCGCAGCTCCTTGCTGTAACAGAAAGCGAGTAGCTCAATGGCTCAATACGAACTGCGCTGCCGAGAATGCGGACGAAGCTGGGGAAACCAGCCCCGCTCCATCTGCGACGAGTGTTTCTCTCCTCTCGAAATTACCTACGATTACGATTCGATCCGGGCTTCAATCTCCCAGGGAACTTTCAGCCGTGAGCGGATTGCGCAGCGTCCGCCGAACATGTGGCGATATTCGGAGCTGCTGCCGCTGCCTGAGGGCTTTGAGCCGCGGCTGCCGGTGGGATTCACGCCGCTGCTCCATGCTCCGACTCTCGCGGCGCGTTTAGCGAGCAGCCAGAATGATGCCAAGGCGGCAGCACAAAATCTCTACCTTAAGAATGATGCCGTTTGCTTACCGACGCTGAGTTTCAAGGACCGCGTGGTCGCAGTTGCGTTAGCGCAGGCAAAGTCTTTTGGTTTCGATACGGTTGCGTGTTCTTCGACTGGCAACTTGGCCAATGCCGTTGCAGCGCACGCGGCGCGACTGGGCCTGAAGGCGTGGATCTTTATTCCGTCGGATCTCGAACCGGCCAAGATTCTCGGCACACAGGTCTTCGGCGCGAATGTGGTGCGTATCGCAGGCAACTACGATCAGGTGAACCGGCTGTGTTCGCAGATTGCTGAAGAGCGGCGCTGGGGCTTCGTCAATGTAAACCTGCGACCTTATTACGCAGAGGGGTCGAAGACCGTGGGGTTCGAAATCGCCGAGCAACTGGGCTGGCGGCTTCCGGACAACGTTGTCGTTCCCATGGCTGGCGGGTCATTGATTACCAAGATCAAGAAAGCGTTCGGTGAATTGAGCAAGCTTGGTTTGGTCGAAGAGAAGCCGGTGAAATTCTTCGGGGCGCAGGCGACCGGGTGTTCTCCGATCTCGACCGCCGTAAAAACCGGCAGCTCGGAGATTGATCCGCAGAAGCCGGCGACCATTGCGCGTTCGCTCGCCATCGGCAATCCTGCCGATGGGCACTACGCTATCAAAACTATCAAGCACAGTGGCGGATGGAGCGAAGATGTGAGTGATCCCGAGGTGATCGATTCGATTCGTCTGCTGGCCGAGACCGAAGGTATCTTCACCGAAACTGCCGGCGGCGTGACAGTGGGTTCCGCGGGCAAGTTATATCGTCAAGATCGCATCCTGCCGGAGGAAACGACAGTGTTGTGTATCACCGGCAACGGCTTGAAAACGACGGACGTGCTTGCCGGCGTGTATGAAGTCGAGCGGCCGATCGCGCCGAAGTTGGCTGAGTTCGAAAAGTATCTACACGAAACGTTGGATACGATCGAGGCTGCGAAAGAAATTCCGGCGACGGTGGGTGCGTAAGCGGATTCATAAGGAAGAACTACGATGGCGATTACTGTGCAAATTCCGACCGCATTGCGGCGGCACACTGCGGGTGTGAGTTCGATTGCGTGCGCCGCCACGAACCTGGGAGAGCTGTTCTCTGTTCTCGATGAAAAATTTCCTGAGCTAAAACCGCACCTGCGCGACGACGCCGGACAACTGCGCCGATTTCTCAACATCTACGTGAATGAAGAAGATATCCGATTCCTGGGCGGCCCGGGTTATGCCTTTCAGGATGGAGATGAAGTGCTGTTGGTGCCATCGATTGCAGGCGGCTAGTAGAGTAGTCTTCAATCACTACCAGCGTGCTGTTCCGTTTTTTCCTCAGCCTTCCACAAGGAAGACGTTTCGTCCACAGTTTCTGCACAATAGCAAAACGTTTTTCTGTTGCGACTCGGCACTGTCTGCCGCACAGTGTTTTTACCGAAAACGTAGGATCTTTCGAGGCTTGCCAAACGATGATTGCGGCGAGCGGTGGCAGACCGGTAATTCTCGAGGGTGAATTGCCGGAGGGAAATCGGAACGCGCGAGCGTGTCTGGTTGCCCGGGCACTGCGGCCTCCTCCACTTCCCGCTCTTTGAGTTGGGTTGGGCCGCTAGCCGCTGCAAAGGTTGCTGAGCCGGGTTCTTGGAATCATGGCTCCGCAACAGTATCGGTAAATGTGGCGCTCATTCAAATGAGTGCTGTCGGACTGGTACGGTCGTCCTGTTGCCCTAAGCAGCCGGAAGGCAGCCTAGAGAGGTCCACGAAACGATGCGGCTCGGGTGGCTGGCCCGGGCCGCATTTGTTTTCTGTGCTTGACTTCGTATTCGCTGTTTGTTCTCCTAGCCTTCATGGCAGGATTTTGCAACGTCATTCGATTCGTAATCCGAAAAAAAATTTCGCATTGAAGCTTGGTTTTCCAACGGATGCGCTTCGCATTCACAAGCCATATCCGGTTAGTGTTCCATCTGCACTTTGAGAGCTAGGAAATATCAATATCGTGGCAACCACTGACTACAACATCAGCACTCTTCCCGCCAACGTAGAAGCGGAGCGATCGATTCTGGGTGCGATACTGCTCGACAACTTTGCCTACAACCAAGCTGCCGAGCATTTGCGGATAGAAGATTTCTCTCTGGATTCGCACCGGCGCATTTACGGGCGCATGGTCGATCTGGCGGAATCTTCGCGTCCGATCGACATGATCACGCTGATCGAGGAGCTGGATCGCCACAAGGATCTGCAAGCGATCGGCGATGTGGGCTACGTGTCGAGTTTGCTCGATGGCGTGCCTGACCGGCCGAGCATTGAGCACTACGTCAAGATCGTGCGCGACAAGGCGCTGCTGCGCGGATTGATTCATGCGGCGAATACAGCAATTGCTCGAGCCGCCGATCAATCCGACGCGGCCGAGGAAGTGCTCAGCGACGCCGAAGCCGCGATCTTCCAGCTTTCTGAGAAGCGAATTGGCCGCGGGTTCATGGGCGTGCAGGAGATCGTTCGCGAATCATTTGGATCGGTCGATGCTTTGTTGCAGCGCGGGCAGCGCATTACGGGTCTGGCGACGCATTACACGGATCTAGATGAGATGACGAGCGGATTGCAGCGCTCGGACCTGGTGATCATTGCGGCGCGGCCTTCGATGGGCAAGACCGCGTTTGCCATGAACATTGCGGAGAATGCGGCGGTGGAAGACAAACAAGTGGTGGGAGTTTTTTCGCTGGAAATGTCGCGCGAGGCGTTGCTGATGCGCCTGCTGTGTTCGCAGGCTAAAGTGGACGCGCACAAAATGCGCACGGGATCGCTGTGGCAGGACGACACGCGGAAAGTGGTGCGAGCGATGGAGCAATTGGCGCACGCGCCGATTTTCATCGATGACACGCCCGGAATTTCATTGAGCGAGATGCGGGCCAAGGCGCGGCGCTTGAAGCAGTCGCAAGGCAAGCTGGATCTGATCATCGTGGATTATCTGCAGCTCATGTCGGGGGGGAGCAAGCGTTATGAAAATCGTACGCAGGAAGTGTCGGCAATTTCGCGAGGACTGAAAGCGCTGGCGAAAGAACTCAGCGTGCCCGTGATCGCGCTTTCGCAGTTGAGCCGCGCTCCGGAAAGCCGCGGCGGCGACCACCGTCCGCAACTCGCTGACCTGCGCGAATCGGGTTCGATCGAGCAGGATGCTGACCTGGTGATGTTCATTTTTCGCGAAGAAGTGTATAAGCAGGATGATCCCGATCTGCAGGGCAAGGCCGAGATCATTATTTCCAAACAACGCAATGGACCCATCGGGCGAGTCAATTTAGCGTTCCTGAAAAACTGCACCAGATTCGAAACGATGGTGGAGGGTGGCCTGCCTCAAGAGGACTGATTTGACTATTACAGGACTTACTGTAGTTGTGTCCGGTAAGTACCTTAGCCGCTTTGGTTTGCGAGCATCGAACGGGCTGTGGAAAAGCTTGTGGAATGGCGGGATGGAAGTAGCGGCGTTTCCACATAACTTCAATTCGGGAATTGTCAAAGCCCGATTCAGTCCCTCTTAAATCCCTGAGTAGTAACCAGTTATACAATTAACCGCGCGTTTAACACGGTCAAAACGCAACAGGGGCGCTTTCGTTCCCAAATTGGAGATTTGCACATTTCGAGATTTTGGAGTTCTTCTTCCCAGCGGCGAATCGAACCGTCCGGCATACATGATTTCCATCAAACCGAGGTAGCGATTTCACATTGATTTTCGCTGAAATTTCCGCTCAATCGCTATCCTCGCCGACCTTAAGAACGGCCAGAAAAGCCTCCTGTGGTATATCGACGCGGCCGATGCGCTTCATTCGTTTTTTGCCTTCCTTCTGCTTTTCCAGAAGCTTTCGTTTGCGGGAAATATCGCCACCGTAGCACTTGGCGATCACGTTTTTGCGTATGGCGGAAACGGTTTCGCGAGCGATAATTTTCGCGCCGATGGAGGCTTGGATGGCAACTTCGAACATCTGCCGTGGAATGAGCTGCCTCATTTTCGAAACCAACGCTTTGCCACGCTCGTAAGCAAAATCGCGATGCACAATAATGGAAAGCGCGTCCACCGGTTCGCCGGCGACCAGAATGTCGAGCTTCACCATCGGTGACTCCCAATAATCGGCAAGGTGATAGTCGAGAGAAGCGTAGCCACGCGAAACTGATTTCAGGCGATCGTAAAAGTCGAGCACGATTTCGTTCAGCGGTAACTCATAGTGCAACATCACACGCGAAGAACTGACATACTCGAACGTCTTCTGCTTGCCGCGCTTGTCTTCCACCAGTTTGAGAATTCCGCCAACATATTCTTCGTTGGTCAAGATCGTCGCGAGAATCACCGGCTCTTGAACTTTGGCGATCTCGCTCGGGTCGGGCCAGCGCGAGGGATTATCGACCTCGATCATCGCGCCGTCGGTTTTGTATATCTTGTAGCGCACGCTGGGTGCGGTGGTGATGAGTTCGAGTTCAAACTCCCGCTCCAGCCGCTCCTGGATGATCTCCATGTGAAGCAAGCCGAGGAATCCGCAGCGGAAGCCGAAACCCAGCGCGACCGAACTTTCCGGCTCGAAGAAAAACGAAGAATCGTTCAGCCTCAATTTTTCCAAAGCTTCGCGGAGCCGAGTGTGCTCATGCGCGTCCACGGTGTAGAGTCCGGCGAATACCATGGGTTTGATTTCTTCGAAGCCGGGCAGCGCTTCGAAGGCGGGGTTGGCATCGTCGGTGATCGTGTCACCAATTTTTGTATCGGCAACATTTTTAATGTTTGCGATGAGAAATCCGACTTCGCCCGCTTTCAACTCACCGATCTCCACCGGCTTGGGCGTGAGTACGCCGAGAGTTTCCGCATCGAAGGTTGTCCCGTTTGACCACAGACGGATTCTCTGCCCCTTGCGCAGCGTTCCCTGGAAGACGCGGGTGAGAATCACCACTCCGCGGTAAGGGTCGAACCAGGAGTCGAAAACGAGCGCCTGCAAACGGCTGTCAGGATTGCCCTTGGGCGGAGGCACCCGCTTTACGATGGCTTCGAGCACGTCGGGCACGCCTTGACCAGTTTTCGCGCTGATGAGAACGGCATCGGAAGCATCGAGCCCGACGGCGCTTTCGATCATCTCCTTGGTGCGCGGAATGTCGGCGCTTTGCAGATCGATCTTGTTAATGACGGGGATGATTTCGAGTCCGTTATTAATTGCCAGATAGGCATTGGCGAGGGTTTGCGCTTCGACTCCCTGCGAAGCGTCAACGATGAGCAGTGCGCCTTCGCACGAGGCCAGCGAGCGCGAGACTTCGTAAGAAAAGTCCACGTGGCCGGGGGTATCGATCAAGTTGAGTTGATAAGTTTGGCCATCCTGTGCGGTGTACATCATGCGGACGGCATGGGCTTTGATGGTGATGCCGCGCTCGCGCTCCAGGTCCATGGAGTCGAGCACCTGCGCCTGCATCTCGCGCGCGGTGAGCGATCCGGTCAATTCCAGCAGGCGGTCTGCCAGCGTGGATTTACCGTGATCGATATGCGCGATGATGGCAAAATTGCGGAGGAAAGCGGCGTCCATAGGATGAAGGGCTAATCTTTGATTTTAGCAGGCTACGACTAGTTCCCACTGCAGATGCTTGCCAGTTCTCTGATCGTCTCTTGCGTTACAATCCTCCGACCAGATTTCTGGAGGTGTCCGTTATGCGGAAGTCTTCGTTAGTATTCGTCTTTATTCTGATCATGGCTGGCATTACCTCGGCGCAAACTCTCTCGCCGCTGGTACGCGGTTTTGTGAAGGTCGATGCACCGGTTGTAGTCCTGACGCATGTGCGCGTGATCGACGGTACCGGAGCTCCGGCGCGTGAAGATCAGACGATCGTTCTCGAACAAGGAAAGATCGACTCATTGTCCGATTCCGCTTCGGCGAATGCTCCAAAAGATGCGCAGGTTCTCAACCTGCACGGTTACAGCGTCATCCCGGGACTCGTGGGCATGCATGACCACATGTTTTATCCCATGGGCAATGGCATTTTCGGAGAGATGGCATACAGTTTTCCTCGTCTATATCTTGCAGCCGGCGTAACCACCATCCGAACCACAGGTTCGATCGAGCCTTACACGGATCTCGAACTGAGGAAGCAAATCGATAAGGGAGACACACCGGGCCCGAAGATCCACGTGACCGGACCTTATCTTGAGGGCGCGGGCTCGTGGGCGCTGCAGATGCATCAGCTCACCGGCCCGGACGATGCAACCAAAACGGTGAATTTCTGGCTGGATCAGCGTGTCGATAATTTCAAAGCGTATATGTTCATCACGCCCGCGGAGCTTTCAGCGGCTGTCGGTGCGGCCCACAAACGTGGCGCTAAAGTGACCGGACACTTATGCTCGATCGGTTTTCGAGAAGCCGCCGCAATTGGCATTGATGACCTGGAACACGGGTTGCTCGTGGATACGGAATTCTTTCCCTGGAAAAAAGCGGGCGAGTGTCCCGAGAAGCTTGACTATGAGTTCATTTCCAAACTGGATCTTACAAGCGGGCCGCCGCACGACATGATCCTTGATCTGGTCCAGCGCCATGTTGCGGTCACATCCACGCTTCCGGTATTCGAGATGTTCGTTCCTGGCCGGCCGACGATTCAGCAGCGCATTCTCGATGCGCTTTCTCCGGACGCTCGTACTGCGGTGCTCGAGAATAAAGTTCGTGCCAGCGATTTGAATTCGACGCAGAAGCGATACCACGCCGAAGCCTCGCCTTGGGCGGCGGCCTTCAAGAAAGAAATGGAGTTCGAGCATGCGTTCGCGCAAGCTGGGGGCTTGCTATTGGCGGGACTCGATCCAACCGGTATGGGAGGAGTGATTGCTGGGTTCGGCGATCAGCGAGAAGTCGAGTTGCTGGTGGAGGCGGGATTCACTCCACTGGAGGCGATTCGCATCGCGACTCTCAACGGCGCTCAATATCTGAACGAGGCTGACAAGATCGGTACGATTGCGGCTGGCAAGCAAGCGGATCTGGCTGTGATCAAAGGTGATCCGTCGAAGCAGATCAGCGATATCGAAAATGTCGAGATCGTGTTCAAGGACGGCATCGGTTACGATTCCGCCAAGCTGATTGAATCGGTGCGCGGCGTGGTGGGTAGCCGCTGACTCGTGGTGGGCTAAAATCGCAGCGCATGCTTATTCTCGCTTCCGCCTCGCCTCGCCGGCAGCAGTTACTGCGCAACGCCGCGATTCCGTTTGAAGTGCAGCCCGCTGACATCGACGAAACGCCGCTCGCAGGGGAATCACCGCGCGATTGTGCCGAGCGTCTGGCGCGGGAAAAAGCAATTACAGTCTCTCGGAAAAGGCCAAAAGCTTACATTCTGGGTGCGGACACGATCGTCGTTATCGGTGAGACCATCCTCGGCAAACCGCGCGATGCCGCTGACGCTGCACGCATGCTGCGATTGTTGTCGGGACGTACTCACGAAGTGATCACGGGAGTGTGCCTCGTAGACCCTGTTGCCGGAGATGCCGAACAAGCGTCCGAGACTACGCGGGTGACGGTGCGGGAAATCCCCGACGACGAGATCCGAGATTACGTCGCAACCGGGGAACCGATGGACAAGGCCGGAGCATACGCGATTCAGGGCATCGCCTCGCGTTGGATTCCTAGCATTGAAGGTGATTACAG
The DNA here is from genome assembly GCA_963724815.1 of uncultured Acidobacteriaceae bacterium. GTDB lineage: Bacteria > Acidobacteriota > Terriglobia > Terriglobales > Acidobacteriaceae > Sulfotelmatobacter. The sequence goes on along the minus strand of CAVRWS010000082.1, from coordinate 58,536 downwards.
CAATGTGGTGGGTCTGCCCGTGGCGCTGGTTTGGAGTATGTTGAAAAAAAGAGGAGCAATCTGAATGGGGTCGATGACTGTCGATCACCGATGGAATTTATTGGTAGAGGCGAAGTACTAAAGGAATACACAAGCTACGTCTTTTTTTCTGCCTCTGCCTCTTTTTTTTCTTTCTTGTCTTCCTCCGGTTCTTTCATTGCCGACTTGAAATTGCGAATACCTTCCCCCAGGCCCTTGCCGAGCGCAGAGAATTTGCTGGTCCCGAAAACGAGAAGGGCGATGGCCACAATCAAAATCAAATGCAAAGGCTGAAACAGACCCTCACCCATAAATCCTCCATCGGAGCTGGCGCACAACGCGAGCTTCATGCGCCACTGAGAAAATTCTAGGCTACCCTTCCCGAGGAGTCAAAGAAGCCGCTAAATCCGTTCGATCATTTCTGCGAGTAGAATAGCTCGGCGCGGCAGTTCGGAAATTACAATAAATTCGTGCACGGCATGCGCGCCATCTCCAACGCCGCCCAGACCATCGAGCGTAGGGATGCCGATTCCGGCGGTGAAATTGCCGTCCGAGCCACCACCCACGGCCGCTTCTTCAAGATTCCATCCGACTTCGCCGGCAATCTCTCGCGCCTTCCTGTAAAGCGCCGCCACTCCCGCAGTCCGCTCCATGGGAAGGCGGTTGATACCACCTGTCATCTCGAGTTTGCAAAATTTATCGACCGGTTTCAGGGAGCGCAATTTCCGGTCGATTCCGGCGGCTTGTTTCGCGCTCTTGATGCGCACATCGATCTTTAATAACGCCTCGGCTGCAACCACATTCGTCCGCGTTCCGCCTTCGATCACGCCCGCGTTTACTGATATGCCTTGCCGAAGATTATTCAGCTTCGCGATAACCGAGATCTGCCGGGCTAACTCGAGAATAGCGCTGTGTCCTTTTCCGGGATCGAGGCCGGCATGCGCCGCAATGCCTTTTACGCGCAGCGAATATTCCCCGACGCCCTTGCGTGCAGTTTTGACTGCGCCTCGAAGTCCTGCCGCGGGCTCCATCACCAGCACTCCGGCGGACTTTCTTGCCAAAGCCTCCGTGATCTTTCTCGACGAACGACTGCCTACCTCTTCATCTGAAACCAGAAAGACTGTGACTGGCCGGGGCAGGCCGCTGTGCCACTCCCGCAGCGCTTCAATGGCATACAGGATGAGCGCGATACCTGACTTCATGTCGAGTACGCCTGGCCCGCGGAGTCGGCCGTTTTCGATCGTGCACGGCATCTTCGCCAGAGTGCCCAGTGGATAGACGGTGTCGTAGTGCCCGAGCAGCAAAACTGGCTTGCGGTTCGACGGGCTGGTGAAGTTGATTTGCAAGCTGTCGCCGAAGTCATTGCTGGGGTGTAGTTGCGTTCGTCCGCCAAGCGCTTCAAACCTGGCTGCGAGGAACTTCGCAATGCGATCGACAGCCGGCTTGTTGTCGCTGGGGGATTCAATCTCCACCAGTTCGCGAATCGTCTGAACCATGCTATCCAGGCGCTGTTCGAAGTAGCGCAGACGGTCGTGCCCTGCATTTCGGGTAACTGCCAGCGGCGTTGTTCTCTTGCCGGACACATTTACCTTTCTTCGGCGGGAGTTTGGGTGGCGCTCGACGTAACGGCTCTTACCACGAAGAGCACAAAGTCACACGAAGGAAATCTTACCCATGCATCCTTCGTGATACTTAGTGTCCTCGTGGTCCATCGATTTTTCTTTCACCCGCAGACTCACCGTCGTTGCGAGTTTTGCGCCTGCATTGTGAATGCAACGCGGTACAGTATAATCTTCAGGCTGTTTGGGGCGAATCCATGATTGAGACTACTCCACCCGTGAACGACGCTGCGGCGGCTTCGTCGAAGCCGGCGCTCGACATTCACGAAATCCTTAAAATTCTTCCGCACCGCTATCCTCTTCTGCTGATTGACCGCGTGCTCGAACTGAAACGTAAAGAAAGCATCATCGCGATCAAAAACGTCACCATCAACGAACCTTTTTTCAACGGGCATTTCCCGGGCTTGCCGATCATGCCAGGCGTCCTGATTGTAGAAGCAATCGCGCAAGCCGGCGGCGCACTCCTGCTTACGGAAGTGGAAGATCGAAACGACAAAGTGATGGTCTTCACCGGCATCGAGCGCGCTAAGTTTCGGCGCCCCGTCAGCCCCGGCGACCAGCTTCGCATCGAGGTGGAGGTGAAGGGCTGGCGCGCCATTCCGCGGATGATCGCAGCGAAGATGCACGGCGTTGCATTTGTCGCCGGTAAACGCGTAGCCGAAGCGACCGTTTCGTGCCAACTCATCGACAGTTCACGCGGACGCGGCGACGGCACGGTTGCGGAATGAAACCGAGCCCGGCAGCGACCATGAAAGCTCAACCCTCGATCCGTCTCACCGCGAGCATCGACCCGCGAGCAAAAGTCCCGGCATCGTGCAAGATCGGTCCTTACTGCGTCATCGGCGCGGACGTGGAACTCGGAGAAGGCTGCCATTTGGTGTCGCACGTCGCGATTGAAGGGCCCACAAAAATCGGTTCCCATAACGCATTCTTTCCCTTCTGCGCTATCGGCATGGCGCCACAGGATGTAACTTATAAAGGCGAACCGACCCGGCTGGAGATCGGCGATCACAACGAGATTCGCGAGAGTGTGACCATCAATCGCGGCACGGTAAAAGGCGGAGGGCTCACCAAGGTCGGCAGCCACACGTTAATTATGGCGTATGCGCACATTGGACACGACAGCGTGATTGGCGACTACTGCATGCTGGTCAATGGCGCGACCCTAGGCGGCCATGTAACGGTAGAGGAATGGGCGGTGGTGGGAGCGCTTTGTCCGGTGCACCAGTTCGTGCGCATCGGAGCGCACTCCTACGTTGGCGGCGGAACGACGATCACGCAGGACGTGTTGCCGTTTTCCATGACCTCCTCCGCTCGGAACACGCAGGCCTACGGGTTGAATAAAGTTGGCCTCGAGCGCCGTGGCTTTTCGCCGGAGCGCATCCGCAAGATTCACCACGCTTATAAAACCCTGCTGGCGTCGAAGATGAACACGTCGCAAGCGCTGGAAAAGCTGAAGTCGGAAGATGACCGCGGGGACGATGTGGATATGCTGATCCGCTTTATCGAGGCGTCGGAACGCGGAGTGATTAAATAAAAGCTAGTAGATGCGTAGCATGCCGCGTCTGCTCGCCGTCGCAGAAAGACCAGTAAGCGACGTGTCTACGATTCTAACTATGCAACGCCTGGGCCTCATCGCCGGTAACGGCAAATTTCCGCTTCTCGTGCTCGATGCGGCGCGCGCAGCGGGATATGAAGTGGTCGTTGTGGCTATCAAGGAAGAAGCCTTTCCCGAGATCGACTCTCACGGCGCCGCTTCGGTTCACTGGCTGTCGCTGGGCGAGCTTTCGAAGCTGATTGAGACTTTTCAGCGCGAAGGGGTTCGACGCGCAATCATGGCGGGACAGGTCAAACACAAACAGATTTTTTCCGCCATCCGTCCGGATTGGCAACTAGCTAAGATGTTGCTTTCTCTCACGACTCGTAATACGGATAGCCTGCTGGGCGCCGTAGCCAAAGTTCTCGCGGACGAAGGCATCACCCTGGAAAACTCGACGTGGTTGCTGGAGCCACTGCTAGTGAAGGCCGGAATTCTTACGCGCCCGCCCACCGAGCAGGAGCGCAAGAACATCGATTATGGCCGCGCGGTTGCCCGCGACCTGGCGCGGCACGATATTGGACAAACCGTTGTGATTGCCGAATCGGCATGCGTCGCAGTCGAAGCCATGGAGGGAACCGACGCCGCGATTGAGAGCGCGGGCCAGATCATGAAATCGTTGCACGGCGACACCTCTGCACTCAGCCGCGACCTCACCGTGGTGAAGATCGCCAAGCCAAACCAGGATATGCGTTTCGATGTTCCCGTGATTGGAGTGAAGACCATTGAAGTGATGCGTGGTGCGGGCGCTACTTGCCTCGCGCTCGATGCCGGCAAATGTCTACTGTTGGACGGCGAAAAGATTCTAGAAGCGGCGGGCGCAGCAGGCATCGCAGTGGTCGCCGACTGACACTACCCTCGGAAATCTTTAATTTGGTTTAATGGAAAAGGTTAAAGATATGACTTCCTCATGCTCTGAACCCGTTCTGATTGCCGAGCAACTGCGCCACGCTTTCGCGGGCGATGCCTGGCACGGCCCCGCGATGCTGGAGTTGTTGCAGGACGTGGATGCCGCCACGGCCGCAGCCAAACCCTCGCCAGATGTCCACAGCATCTGGGAGCTGGTTCTTCACGTCGCCGTCTGGGATGCCGCGGCTTGCCGCCGGCTAGGCGGAGAGAAAACGCAGCCCACGGGCGTCGCGAATTTTCCCCTCGTCCCAAGACCCAGTGAAGCGGCGTGGCACAAAACCATCGCCAACACGAAGCGCACCCACGATGTGCTGGTGAAAACGGTCAGGGCCTTGCCTGAATCTCGGCTTCGCGAGCGCGTTCCCGGCAAGAAATATGATTTCTACTTTATGCTGCACGGCGTGGCTCAGCACGAGCTGTACCATGCCGGGCAGATTGCTATCCTGAAAAAAATGCGAATCGCAGAGTAAAAAGAATTTAACCAATCCGGGCACCACCTTTACGTTTACAATTCCTTGTTCCCGCTGGCAACCGGCCATCCGAGAGTTTTCCTGCAACCTGACAGTCCGATTTCCGTGGCGGTGGTGGGCGTAGGCGTCTTTGGACGCAACCACGCCCGCGTCTATCACGAACTGGAACAACAGGGCGAAGCGGTTCGTCTGGTGGGAGTAGTCGATCCTAATCTCGACCGCGCTGACGCGGTGGCGCGCGAGTTTGGATGCCGCGCCTTCGGTTCGGTGGAGCAGATGCTTACCACGCACAGCGAAGTGCGCGCGGCGTCAGTGGCGGCACCTACGGTCCATCATCTTGAAGTGGCGCGCGCGCTGATGAAGGCGGGAGTGGACGTCCTCATCGAAAAGCCGCTAGCGGCGTCTTTGGCGGAGGCCGACGAACTGCTTCAACTCGCAGCCACTCACAAACGCATTGCGCAAGCCGGGCACCTCGAGCGCTTCAACCCCGCAGTTCGCGCCACCATCCCTTTGCTTACGCAGCCTATGTTCTTCGAAGTGCATCGGCTCAGCGTGTTCACGCCGCGCTCGCTTGATGTGGATGTCGTGCTCGATCTGATGATCCACGACCTTGATATCGTAATGTCCTTTGCCAAGTCTCCCGTGAAGGAGGTTCGCGCCGTCGGTCTGCCCATTCTCTCGGGCAAAGTTGACATCGCCAACGTGCGGCTGGAATTTGAATCAGGATGCGTAGCCAACTTCACCGCCAGCCGTGTTTCTACCGAGCGCGTGCGTAAGTTGCGCTTCTTCCAGCCCCATCAATATGTCTCGGTCGACTATGGACGGCAGGAAGTTCTAGTCTTCACGGTCGGGGAGGACGGATCCACTTCGAGCGCTCCCACCGTCAATCCGCAGATTGGCGTGGGGAAACCGCCGGTGACCTCGGAAGAACCTCTGCATGCGGAATTGCGATCGTTTCTCCATGCGGTACGGCAGCGATCCACGCCGGTAGTGCCCATTGAAGATGGTCGACGCGCGCTTGCCTTGGCGCTCGACATTGTGGGCGCGATTCGCGAACACGGGAAGAAAGTCGGGCTCGCCAGCATGGCGGGAAAGAAAGGCTAATTCCTCTCGCGGATGAAAGGCGGCCCTTTCCGCAAGCTTGCTTTCGTCAAGATAATTTTCCGGTTGTATCATTAGATTTGTATGGCGTTTCCTATTCGAGTCTGCGCTGTCTGCTCTGAAGAGTTCGAACTGAAGCCGGATAAGCCCGGCTTTGCCAACCGCTGTCCCGCGTGCAGCGAGCCCGAAACGGCCGGGTCTGCAGCCAAGCAGAAGATGGATGCCGACGAACGCAAAGCTCTCGCGGAAGCGAATGAGGCTCGGAAAAAAGCGATGCGCGATCTCCTCTACCGCAAGGACAGCTAGTCTTCTCCCCTATATTCTGTGCTGCGCAGGTAACGCTCCAGGGCAAGAATATCTTCGACATCAACACCTTTTCCTCAAGCTGAACCGTCAGGGGTCGGGGCGGCGTTTTACAATTGTTTACACACCTAAGTCCTGCGCCATTTGTCAGTAAGCAGAATCGCTTGAAAGATGCGAAAATAAGGCTAGCTTTGAGCACCCCCGTCGATTGCGTCGTCCTGGGAAGGCCGGATGCAACGCACCCTCGGGAATGTGTGTCTAACGGACAAGCCAGCTCGGGACAAACTTAGTTCATGCCGATCACGCAAATCCCATTCCAGGATCCGGTGGCACCTCCCGAGAAGCCCCAACCGGAACAACTCGGACTCTACGACGCTCAGGGTTGGGAAACGGCGTACCGCAATCTCGATGAAGATGCGCGTGTTCCGCACCTGCTCATTCAGTTGCAGGACGATCTCACGCGTTCGCGGCGGCGGGAAGCGGCATGGATTTCGATCATTGTCCACCTGCTGCTTATTGTATTTCTCGCAAAGATCGATTTCTTTGAAAAATATATGCCGTGGCACAGCGCTGTGGCGACGAGAAACCTCACGGCCGGGAAGGATCTGACATTCCTGGAACTGCCCCCTGATTTGCAGAAGCTGCAGCATCGGCCCAACACCAATATCGCCTCGGACAAAGATCGCATCGCGATGACGCGGCATCCTCAGCTCGACTTGAAGGAACTTCGCAAGAGCTTGGCGGCGCCTCCTCCGGGAGCGCCAGGTTCGAGTGCCCCGCAAATGGAACAGCCACCAGCCAAGTCGGCCGGCGGATTTTCACAGAACCAGCCCGCGCCTCAGCCGCCGCCTCCGGCCAACCAACAGACTGCGCAACTACAAACGCCGGCTACGCCAAGTGTCGAAAATGAGTTTAAGAAATATGGGGGGTCGATGTCCGCTGGTTCGGCCATTCAAGAGGCTGCGCGGGCTGCTGCTAGACCGGGAGCTGGAGGCCAGGGAAGCGGCGGTGATTTTGGATTGGGAACTGGGGCGCATGGCGCCCAAATGGGACCGTTCGAGATTCTAAGCGATACTATGGGCGTTGACTTCGGCCCTTATCTGCAGCGCGTTCTGCATGACGTGCGGCAGAACTGGTACAACGCCATTCCAGAATCTGCGCAGTTCAAACACGGGAACCTGATCATCGAATTCGCAATTACCAAGGATGGGAAAGTTGCCGGCATGAAACTGGTAGCACCTTCCGGAGACTCTCCGCTCGATCGCGCGGCGTGGGCCGGCATCGTTGGGTCGGATCCATTTCCTCCCCTGCCGAGCGAATTTGGTGGCCAGTTCCTGGCGCTGCGCTTCCGCTTTTACTACAACCCCACTAAAGAAGAGCTGCAATAGGGTTCGAAAACGCGCGAACAGCAATCCGCGATGCGTTGGGTTACCAGACGCGGCAGCGATTCTGATTCACCATGGGCGAACCTGCCTTACAGTGGAACGCCTCCTGAAATTCCGGCATGTTCGAGACCACGCCGTTGGTCCGGTATTTTTCTGGAGAGTGAGGATCCACGGTGGCACGCAGGCGCTTGGTCTCGTCGCGAGTCTCTCCGCACCAGCTTTGCCCGTAGCCCACAAAAAATCTCTGCTCGGGCGTGATACCGTCGATCGGTTGCAGGTTCTGGCCCTTTGTATCGTCCTTCCACGCCATGTAGGCCAGGATCAGACCGCCGAGATCGGCGACGTCTTCTCCCAGCGTCAGCTTTCCGTTGATCTTGATGTCATCGATAATTGTGTACGTTGAGTACTGATCTGAAATGCAGCTGGCGCGCTTGACGAACTCTTTTCCGTCTTCCGCCGTCCACCAATCGCGCAGATTGCCCTGAGCGTCGAACTGGCGGCCTTCGTCGTCAAAGCCGTGCGTGAGTTCATGGCCAATGGTGCCGCCCGTGTCGCCATAGTTCGGTGCTGCATCGGAGTCGGGATCGAATGCCGGCGGTTGCAGCACACCTGCGGGGAAATTAATGTCGTTCATCTGCGGGTTGTAATACGCGTTTACGGTGGGCGGAGTCATGTCCCACTCACCGCGATCTACGGGCTTGCCGATTTTCGCCAGTTCGCGGTTGAATTCAAATTTTCTGGCTCGCTCCACGTTGCCGAGTTCGTCTCCACGGACGATTTCCAGCTTGCTATAGTCGCGCCACTTATCCGGATAGCCGATCTTGTTTGCCATACCGTGCAGCTTCACCAGCGCCTGCTGCTTGGTGGCGGCGGACATCCACGGCAATGCATTGATCTCTGCGGCCATGGCTGTATCGATCTCTTTGACCATCTTCAGCGCTTGCTGCTTTGCCTGAGGGCTGAAGTATTTTTCCACGTAGACCTGGCCCAGAGCTTCTCCCAGGTCGTTATCGACATTCTGCGTACAACGCTTCCAGCGCGGTTGCAACTCCTGCTGTCCGCGCAACGTCTTTCCGTAGAAGGCGAAATTCTCACTGACCAAGGCTGACGAAAGAAATGGCGCATTCGCATGGACCAGGTGCCATCGCAAATAAAACTTCCAGTCTTCCAGGTTTTCTTTTGCGATTTCCTCATTCAGTGCCTTGAAGAAGCCAGGAGAAGCGACATTCAACGAGCCGAGTGAAGGAAGCCCAACCTTTGTGAAGTAGACTTGCCACTGAAAGTCAGGACTGATTTTCTCGAACTCGACGCTCGCGATCTTATGGTCAAGATTCTTGGGGTCGCGCCGTTCCACGCGCGTCATCGAACCTTTGGCCAGCGCCGTTTCAATGCGCATTACGGTTTGCGCCTCGGCGGCCGCATCATCGGGCTTATCGCCTAGCAACTCGAACATCTTCTGCACATGCGCTACATAGGCTTTGCGCAGGTCGACTGATTTCGCGTCCTCTTTCACGTAGTAATCGCGGTCGGGTAGACCGAGCCCTCCCTGATCCGCCTCGGCAATTACTTGACTCGCGTCCCTGTAGTCTTGCGTCGAGTCGAAACTAAATAAGACGTTGTCATCCACCATGGCGGCGGCTACATCGGCGATTTCAGCTTTGGATCTGAGCTGCGCAATGCGATCCAGTTGCGGCTTGAGCGGTTCCGTTCCCTTCGCGTTGATCGCATTCTCGTCCATGCAGGAAGCATAGAAATCGCCAATCTTTTGTTCAGAGGCATCGCGGATGGAAAGTGGCTTGGCGGCTGCTTCCAGAATTCCGCGCAAGCGCTCCCGGTTCTCATCTTGCATTTTCGAATACGTATCCCACGAAGACTGGTCGGGAGGAATCGGATTACTCTTGATCCAGCCGCCGCAGGAATATTGGAAAAAATCCACGCAAGGGTCGACGGTGCGATCCATGGACGTAACGTCGAGCGCGGGTTCGTGCTTGGCGGAGGCGGGCGCGGCCTGCTGCGCACTGGCTAGGGAGATAAGAACGAAGCACGCAACTGCAACCAGGATGGGACGTGGTGCTCTCATAAAAGCTTCCTCTCACTGCGCCCGCTATACCACGCCGGGGCTAAGTATTCGTAAAATCGAAACCACAGGAGACCCAAGAAAGTACTACATTTCCGGAAGAATATGAAAAGATCGTCTGCGGCTGGTTCGGTAAATTGAAAAATCGCGGCGATCCAACGTGAAGATGGTATCAATTCCCTCGCGTCCGGCAAGATGAACCAAAGCAGCATCGGCTAGCTGCGGGCGCATGCTTTCATATCTCTTCATCAGTGCCGCTATATTCTTGGCTTCCGCGCCGGCCAAAGGTAACAGTTCAAGAAAGCCTGCCTCCGTGCTGCCCAATTAACTGGTGCATTGCACGCGGGGATTGACCGGAAGCGTCGTTGCAGCCCGCATCGTGCTTGTCCGTTTCGCTGGATGGAGTACCGGACGAGGGCGACAGACACGTGTTGGCAGCGGCAATAGCCGGGCACGCGAACGTAATCGTTACAAACAATTCTAAAGATTTCCCGCCGTCGTACCTTGCTCAATTCGATATTCTTTGCCAATCTAGCGACGATTTTCTGATTCATCAATCCATCTAAATCCATCCCGTGCTTCTCGACAAGCTGGATAGCCAAGTCATTAACATTCGGCGCGAAAGAAAAGACATCCTGTCCACTCTTAAGCTTCCTGCTCAGAAGTTCGTCGGGCTAGTAGAAAGCCTCCTTTAAGAGGTCAGAACTAGGCACCCACCGTCTGCTCGCTGGGTTTCCCGGCCAACAACTGCCGCAACACATACTGCAAAATCCCGGCGTTTGCGTAGTACAGCGCCTCCTGTGGGGTATCGATGCGGACCAGGGCTTCGAATTCGACTTTCGGATTGGCGGACGAGGCGTCCGCCAATCCATGTCCGCGCGCGTGGACCTTCACTTTCTGCCCGGCGGAATAATGCTCGATGAGATGGCGAACGCCGCTAATCTCGAAAACTTCCTCGCCAGTGAGCTTGAGAGATTCAGCAGTCTGCCCCGTAGCAAACTGCAACGGCAAAATTCCCATGCCGACAAGATTGGAGCGGTGAATGCGCTCGTAACTCTCGGCGATCACTGCGGAAACTCCAAGCAGCCGCGGCCCTTTCGCGGCCCAGTCGCGCGACGAGCCGGAGCCGTATTCTTTTCCGGCAAGAATGATAAGCGGCGTGCCCTCAGCCTGATATTTCTGGGAAGCGTCGAAGATCGACATTTCCTGATTAGTCGGAAGATGGCGCGTGAATCCTCCTTCGACATTGACCAGTTTGTTGCGCAGGCGAACGTTCGCGAAAGTTCCGCGCACCATCACTTCGTGATTGCCGCGCCGAGAGCCGTAGGAGTTGAAGTCGGCGGGCTTCACGCCATGCTCCTGCAAATATTTTCCGGCGGGACTGTCTTTCTTGATCGATCCCGCGGGAGAAATATGGTCGGTAGTTACGCTGTCTCCCAGTACGGCCAGTACGCGGGCGGAGTGAATATCTTCGACCGGGGACGGTTGGATCTTCATATCGTCGAAGTAGGGAGCGCGCCGGATATAGGTCGAATCTTTTTCCCAGGCGTAGGTCTGGCCTCTGGGAACGGAGAGGCCGCGCCAGCGCTCATCTCCGGCAAAAACTTCGGCGTAGCTTTTCGAAAACATTTCTGCGGTTACGGAGTGCTCGACGGCTTCTTCAACTTCGCGCTGCGTGGGCCAGATATCGGCGAGATAAACCGGCTTGCCGTCTTTGCCCTTGCCAAGCGAATCTTTGCGGAGGTCGGTGTCGATGCGTCCCGCGAGCGCGAAGGCCACGACCAGCGGCGGCGACATTAAGTAATTCGCGCGGACTTCGGAGTTGATGCGGCCTTCGAAGTTGCGATTGCCGGAGAGAACGGATGCGACAACTAGGTCTTTTTCGGCGATGGCTTGCGAGACTTCCGCAGGCAGTGGTCCGGAGTTGCCGATGCAGGTAGTGCATCCGTAGCCGACGATGTGGAATTTCAATTTTTCGAGATACGGAGTGAGGCCGGCGTTCTCCAGATAATCGCGAACAACCTTGGAGCCGGGCGCAAGCGAAGTCTTCACCCAGGGCGGAACTTGTAAACCTTTCTCGACCGCTTTCTTAGCGAGCAGGCCGGCGCCGATCATGACGGATGGGTTCGAGGTGTTAGTGCAGGAGGTGATGGCGGCGATAACGACGCTGCCGTGTTTGAGAGAATCTCTCACGCTCTCAGCAACATGTTCATGGACGTTTGGATCTTCCACGCCGATCGCAGCCGGACTGCCACCTTCCTGCTCCCAGCGCTGGGAGTTGGCGGCTGGCGCGGCTTTTGCCGCGGCAGATTTAGGCTTGATGAGGGAAGGCAGAGCTCTATTGAACGATTCCCCCGCTTGCGAAAGCACAACACGATCCTGGGGCCTCTTCGGTCCGGCAAGGCTGGGCTCGACCGTCGCGAGATCAAGTGACAGGAGTTCTGAATATTCCGCCTCAGGAGTTTTGTCATCGTGGAACAGTCCCTGCTCGCGGCAGTAAGCTTCGACAAGCGCTATTTGTTCCGCGCTACGTCCGCTGAGCTTTAAATATTTCAAACTTTCTTTATCCACCGGGAAGATGCCGCACGTCGCACCGTACTCCGGCGACATGTTGGCAATCGTCGCGCGATCGGCAAGCGGAAGATCGCGCAGCCCGGGGCCAAAGTACTCGACAAATTTTCCCACGACGCCATGTTTGCGCAACATCTCAGTAATCGTAAGAACAAGATCTGTGGCTGTCGCACCCTCGCGCAGCCGTCCCGTAAGCTTCACGCCCACCACTAGCGGAATCAGCATGGAAACAGGCTGCCCGAGCATCGCAGCTTCGGCTTCAATCCCACCCACGCCCCACCCCAAAACCCCCAACCCATTAATCATTGTTGTGTGGGAGTCGGTGCCTACGAGGGTGTCGGGATAGGCTATGCGGTGGGCGTTTGACTCTTGCACGAAAATTACACGCGCCAAATATTCGAGATTTACCTGGTGGACGATGCCGGTGTCGGGAGGGACGATGGCGAGATTGCGGAAGCCGGTCTGGCCCCAGCGGAGGAATGAGTAGCGTTCTTTGTTGCGCTGGAATTCGAGGAGCGCGTTCATGTCGAACGCGCTAGCGGTTCCGAATTCGTCGACCTGGACGGAGTGGTCGATTACGAGTTCGACGGGTTGAAGAGGGTTGATGAGGGAGGGGTCGCCGCCGAGCTGCTGCATGGCGTCGCGCATGGCGGCGAGATCGACGACGCAGGGGACGCCGGTGAAATCCTGCAACAGGACGCGGCTGGGAGTGAAGGCGATTTCTTTGTCCGGTTTCGAGTTCTTGTTCCAGGTAGCCATGGAACGGATATCTTCTTTTTTTACATTGCGGCCGTCTTCGGTGCGGAGGAGATTTTCCAGCAGAATGCGCAGCGAGAACGGGAGATGTTTGGTGGAGATGCCTTGTTTATCGAGGGCGTCGAGACGATAAATTTCGTATTCCTTGTTGCCGACTTTAAGAGAAGAGCGGGAGTTGAAAGTGTTTAATGACATGATTTCCTTCTTCGGGCCACGAATACCCACGTCTCGCAACAGAAGCGAGACGTGGGGCACCCGACGCAAGATGGCGGAACCTATAAGTTTAGTCGTTTTGGCGGGGAATGCGTAGGGAGATCGACCGAAATGCGCACGAAAGGAGAGATCGCATTATCGAAACTCCAGAAACCGGAAGCAGGTTCCCTTCGGCAAGCTCAGGGCGGGCTCTCACCGGGCTTTCCGACCGATTCGGAATGACATCTTTATTTTGCTCTGAATCATTCCGCTCTGATCGCGCGCCATTGTTTGCGACGGCGCAAATACCAGCGCAGTAGCAGTGCGATGGCCGTGAGCACGATGAGTAAAGCGAATGCCAGAGCCAGCAGGATTCGGGTCTGGCTGTAGAGGACGAAGATGCCATTGGTGGAGTAGAAGCCGTTGAAACTGTTTACTACCGCGGGCAAGGCGAGAAGATCTTGCTTGGTTAGCTGCAAGACGTGCTCGCGGGGATGGTAGCTGGAGCCCAATGGAAGCATTTCGCCAGCGGAGTTGAGTTCGATGTGGCCGCCTAAGACGTAGGCGACGGGACGATTACGGATGAAATCCGCGACGCGATTGGCGCTGGCGAGATCGGCTTGAGCGTTGTCGATGATGAGATGCCCGGGCAAGAAGAAATCGCCGGAGAAGAACAGTGCAGTTTGGCGATCGTAGTAGGAGACGTGGGATGGGTAGTGGCCGGGAGTTGGAATCACATCGATGATTCGATCGCCGAGATCGATTTGAGCGAGACCGTTGGGCCAATCGGGAAAGCCGAAGTATTGGCGGACGTGAGCGAGATCGGTGCCAACAATTTGAACGTCGGAAAGATGTGCGAATTGCGAATCACCGAGGCGGTGATCGAGATGGCCGTGAGTGTGAACGATAAGGAGTGGCAGCTGCGAGTGATCTGGCCGGGCGAGCAAGGCCAGTACCGTTTGCACGAGCGGCATTTTCTTTGGATCAGAAACATCGCCGGTGTCGATGAGGAGAGCTTTGGTCGATCCGATCAGCAAGTACATGAAAGGCGCTTCGGCAGTCGCGCATGGGTTCTCGCGCAGAATAAAAGTTGTGGGGTTGTAGGGATGCACTTGAAGTGGAGATTGCGGCTGAGCAGCGCAGTCGGATGCTCCTTCGTTCCAGTGAACGTCCATGGAACCGGGCATGACTTGCGAAGAGGCGGGCGATGTGGACAGCAAGGTGGCCGCGAGCAGAGCCAGGCTCGCCTTCGCGATAGTCTCTCGAAGCCGCTTCGGATTTTTCAATGATTTGCCTCTTTCGCGTTTAGCAAAGCTGGATCCAGAGTGGGCAGCCAGAGTGCTACGGCTTGATCCAGACGCTTGCGGTCTCCGGTCGTACAGTAGTCGAGCATGAAGCCGCGCAGACCGGCCAGGATCATGGTTGCGAAGACGCGGGCCTGCTTGCGCGGGTGGCCTTCCCGAACCAGTGGAGCGGCCACAAACTTCAGCCAGTCTTCGACAGTGGAGTTGAGAAAATCTTTGTAGCGTTTTGGGTGACGCAGGGCGAGTCCGTAGGCTTCGAAGAAAAGACGGAAAAGCGGTTCCGAGGCGGGCGCGCTCATGTGTTTCCAGATGCTGCGGCAAGCCTGTTCGAAGGTGGGAGCATCCATCTGGGCATAGGTGGTGCGCTGGCGGGCGCGGATCTCGGCCAGAGCTTTAACTACCATTTTTTCCTTTGAGCCGAAGTAATAGAGCAGAACGCGGGGACTGGAGCCGACAGCTTTCGCCAAGGGCCTCAGCGAAAGGTCAGCGATGCCGTGCTGGACCAGATATTGAACGATGGCGGCGCGAAGTTCCGCGGGACGCTGCTTGTTCACGGTTCGGCTCATTTGAAATTAATTATAAATGAAACGTGCGTTTCAAGTATGGTGTGGGATATTGAGACTAAATTATGAAAGGTGGAATTGCCCGTCTGGCAGAGACGAAGTCGACCTCAGGGGCTAAAGCCCTGCGTCTTTCGCGTGCACAGGAGCGGCACGACTGAACGTCGTGCCCTTCCCGATCCACTTCAATCCCGGCTTAAAGATCAACTTCAATACAGGCTGAACGATCCCACTTCAATCCAGGCTTACCGTGCGGCGGTGCAGACCTGATAGATGACGACTGCCATCATGAAAAGGAGATAGAGACGGAGAGACCAGAGGATCAGAAGCTCGGGACCTTTGAGATGGCGGCGGGGGATGTGATGTTTTTTGGCGCCGACCAGCTGATCGTGTTCGAGGGAGGACAGGACTAAGGTCTGGTCGGAGGGGGAAATGATAGGCGGAGTGGAGGTTTTCGTCATTGGGTTAACGTCTCTGGGGGATTGAATTTCGCGGGCGGGGAGAAGAAAGCGTCGAGCTGCGCTCGACTGGACAGCCGAGGGCGGCTGTCCCCACATTTGCATCCACTATCTCCGCTACTTTGGCATTTATGCTTCGCGGCCTGAGATTCATGTCTACGTTCCTCCCAAGGCGGAGAAGATGTTGGGGGCGATGATGCTGATGCCGAAGAGGATGCCGGCCGCTGTCAGAATGAAAACCACGGAGGAGGCTAAGACGTTGGCCCACGGGGGACTGACCAAATCGCCCATAATTTCTTTGTCGTTGACCAGCATGAAGAGAAAAACCAATGCTGGAGGCATGGCGAGAACGGCGACTACGTTGACGATGAGGACCACGTAGACGAGCGGCAGGCCGGGGATGAGTACGATGCCGGCGGCAGCGGCGGAACAGAGAGTCAAAACGGCGTAGAAGGATTTGCCTTCCCCCATGGGAAGGTTGAGGCTGTGCGGCTTGTGGGTGACCTCGCCGAAAGCGTAAGCAGAAGAGGTTGAGATAGTGATGGCGGCGACGATTCCGGCTTCGAACATGCCGAGGGCGAAGAGGGATGCGCCGAAGCGGCCGATGATGGGCTGGAGAGCCTGAGCGAATTCGGCGGCCTGAAAATTATCGGCGGTCATCTGGTGAGAGAACAAAGGCGCGGTGGCAACGATGGTGGCAAGGGCGGCGGCGGTGGCCAGCGCGGCGCCGAGCACAGTGTCGATGCGGCCGAAGCGAATATCTTTCGTGGTCATGCCCTTGTCGACGGTGGCGCTCTGCTGAAAAAAAAGCATCCAGGGCGTGACGGTTGCGCCGATGTCGGCGAGGACGAGGAGCAGAGTGTCTTTGTTGAAACCGGGGAGCGGATGCCAGGTGACGAGGGCATGGCCGACCGAGTGCCAAATGGGATGGGTCATGAGAGCGACGGGAACAAAAATTAAATTAAATAGTGCAGCGGCAAGGGTGACGCGTTCCCAGGTCCAGTAGCGGTGAGACATCAACGCGCCGTAAAGGATCACGAGAGCGATGAGGATTGCGATCCAGGGACGGATGCCGAAGAAGCCGAGGCCGGCGCGGACGGCAATGAATTCAGTGATGAGAGTGAGGAAGTTGCCGACGCCGAGATCGATCATGGAGAACCATCCCCAGAAAGGGCCGAAGCGATCGAAGATAAGTTCGGCGTGGCCGCGGTGGGTGGCAGCGCCGAGGCGGACGGTCATTTCCTGGACGACGATGGCCATGCAGAAGGTAAGGATCACGAAGGGTAGAAAGAAACCGATGCCGAACTTAGCGCCGGTGGCGGCGTAGGCGAGCATGCTAGGGCCGTCATTTTCGCCGAGCATGACGAGGACGCCGGGACCGGCGAGCAGCCAGAGGAGACGAGCTTTCGAAGAGAAGCCGCGGCGGGAGCGGGCGGCGAAGACGCGGGAACGGTCATGGGCGCGATCGACGTCTTCGTGGGTGATGATTACTTCGGCTTCGGTTTGAGTGGCGAAGGGCTTCATCGATGGAATGATAGCGGATTAGCGTAAGTATACATCAGCGAATAAACTATGGTTAAGTGCGGGCCGTAGCGGATCACAAGGCAAAGCGTAGCCTCAGGGGCTAAAGCCCACAATTTTGCTCGGCTCCGACGGCACGACTAAAGTCGTGCCCTTCCCGAACCTATGCCCTTCCCGAACCTATGCCTTTTCCGAACTCAGACGAGTAGCAATGCTTAACGAAGAGACAGCCGGGGAGGGGTAGAGATCCTTCGACTTCGCAGATGGCTCGCTTCGCGATCCATCCACTTCGCTCAGGATGACAAGCGCTGCTTCAAGGATGACAGGGGTTATTTAGAGCGCTGGTCGGCGGGGGTGAGCCAGACGCGGTCGGCGGCGGCGGGGCCAAGGGAGATATTGCCGGAGGTCGTGGAGAGAGTCAGGGTCTGATCGTAGTTGCGTTCGATGATTCGTAACTTTGCCGCGGGGCGAATGCCGCGGGCTTCGAGGAATTCGAGCAGACGGCGGTCGCGTTCGTAGATTCCGCTGACAGTGTAGGTGCCGCCGGGTTGGGCGTCGGCGAGCAGGAGTAGTCCGCGATGGCGACGACTGGCGGGGCTTTCCATCTCACTCATATTGCCGTGGGGGCAGATGCCGCCTTTGCCGAGTTTGGCGAGGAGTTTGGCCTCGAAATCGGGAGAGACGGCGTGTTCGAGACGCTCGGCTTCGTCGTGAACCTTCCACCATTCCATTCCGAAGAGTTCGGCTAACATGCGTTCGATGAGGTGGTGGCGGAGGGTGAGCTTGCGGGCGATCTTTCGGCCGGCGGCGGTGAGGCGGACGTGGCCGTCGGAGAGAACGCGGACCAGGCCGTCTTTTTTCAGGCGGCGGAGAGCCATGGTAACAGCCGGTGCGGAGACTTTGAGCCACTCGGCGAGGCGCGCGGAGATTACGGATTCGCCTTCGCATTCGGCTTCGAGGATGGCTTTGAGGTAGTCCTCTTTGGAGACGGTAATCATTCAGGGAGATTATACGATCAGGTTAAGTATAGTTAATGGTGAGGGTGGAAGACAAAAATCTTTAACACTGGGGACACAGAGGAACACAGGGTAACTCAGGCGCTGGATCGTGTTTGACAGCGGTGCGGCTCTCCCCTAACCTTGAATTTCTTTCTATGAAGATTCTTGTTTTAGGGAGTGGCGGCCGGGAGCACGCGCTGGCGTGGAAGCTGGGGCAGTCGGCGCGGGTTTCGAAGGTGTATTGCGCGCCGGGGAATGGCGGGATTGCGGACGAGGCGGAGTGCTTGCCAGTGGATTTGAAGAATCTGGGAGCGATGGTTGAGTTGGGTCAGCGATTACGGCCTGACTTGACGGTGGTTGGTCCGGAACTGCCGTTGACGTTGGGAGTAGTGGATGAATTTACGCGGCGGGGATGGCCAGTATTTGGCCCTACGAAAGCGGCGGCGCAGCTGGAGGCGAGTAAGAGTTTCGCAAAAGAATTTCTGCAGAGATATCACATTCCGACGGCGGCTTATGCGATTTGCGACTCGATGGAGGAAGTGCAGGATGCCTTGACGCATTTTCATGCGCCTGTGGTGGTGAAGGCGGATGGATTGGCTGCGGGTAAGGGTGTGGTGATTGCCGCGAGCAAAGAAGAGGCGGCGAACGCGGCTGCAGAAATGTTGAGCGGCAAGATGGTGGGTGAGGCGGGAGCGCGAGTGGTGCTGGAAGAATGTCTGGTGGGAGACGAAGTTTCGTTTCTGGTGTTGAGCGATGGCGAGCGAGTGGCACCACTGGTGGCGGCGCAGGATCATAAGCGAGTGGGAGATGGGGATACGGGGCCGAACACAGGCGGCATGGGAGCTTATTCGACGGCTGACATTGTGGATGACAGCATGCGCGATTGGCTGGTGAATCATATTGCGCGTCCGGTGGTGGAGGGAATGAAGGCGGAGGGTGCGGAATATAAGGGTGTGCTTTATTGCGGGTTGATGATGACGGCTCGGGGGCCGATGGTGCTGGAGTTTAATTGCAGGTTTGGAGATCCGGAGACGCAGCCGATTTTGATGCGGCTGGAGAGCGATCTGATAGATGCGCTGGAGGCGTCGGTTGCGGGGCGGGTGAGCGAAGGGGATTTCAAGTGGTCGAGGGATGCGTCGGTTTGCGTGGTGATAAGTTCGGGAGGATATCCGGGAGCGTTTGAAGTGGGGAAGAAAATCTCGGGTTTGGAGGAAGCTGGAGAGGTCGACGGAGTGAAAGTGTTTCATGCGGGGACGGCGAAGCGGGACGGGGATTTTTATACTTCTGGAGGGCGGGTGTTGGGAGTGACGGCGCGGGCTGCCGATTTGAAGACCGCCGTGGAACGGGCTTATGAAGCTTGCGGGCGAATACGATTTGAAGGGGCGCATTATCGGAGGGATATTGCGGGGCGGGCGTTGAAGAATAATTCCCAATGAACGTAAGGAACGGCGTAGCAGAAGGGATCCTTCGACTGCGGTTTCGCTTCGCTGGCGCGAAGCAAAATCCTCGCTCAGGATGACAATTTTACAAAGCCAATTTAGAAAAATATTTTAATCAAGAGGAATCATGGGAAAAATATTGGTTTCGATTGTGATGGGGAGTGATTCTGATCTGGAGATTATGCGCGAGGCGGGGAAGGCGCTGGAGGAGTTCGGGATTGCTTACGAGATGGATGTGACCTCGGCGCATCGATCGCCGGAGCGGACGGCGGAGTTCGCGCGGAGGGCTGCGGGGCGGGGGATCCAGGTGATTATTGCGGGAGCGGGTGGGGCGGCGCATCTGGCGGGAGTGATTGCGGCGCATACTACTTTGCCGGTGATCGGAGTGCCGATTCCTTCGACGTCGCTGCAGGGGATGGATTCTTTGCTTGCGACCGTGCAGATGCCGGCGGGGATTCCGGTGGCGACGGTGGCGATTGGGAAACCGGGAGCGACGAATGCGGGGATTCTGGCGGCGCAGATGATTGGGCTGGGAGATGCTGCTGTAGCTAAAAAGCTGGAGACGCACAAAGAACAACTGGCACGCGGGGTGGAGGAGAAATCGAAGAAGCTGAAGGGATCGTTGGGTGGGTAATTAACTACCTCAGGGGCTAAAGCCCATTAGTTTGTTGTGGAGGAGTTTTTCGCGGCGCTTGAAGCGCGGCGCCACCCAAAATCTTACGGCGATAAGCGGCACGGCTCGATCAAAAATAATCTCGACGACGGGGCTGCGATGCTGGTAGAGATCCTTCGACTGCGGTTTTGCTTCGCTGGCGCGAAGCAAAATCTTCGCTCAGGATGACATTCCTTTTTTGAAAAGCCTTTCGTGAAGACCCTCTTTTGAAGCCATTCTTTTTTGAAGTCTTACAGTTTTAATCCTTTTAAATATTCGCGGAAGGGGTCGCCGAGGTCTTCGCGCTTCAGGGCGAACTCTACGGTGGCTTTCAGGAAGCCGAGCTTGTCGCCGGTATCGTGGCGGCGGCCTTCGTAGACGTAGGCGTACATTTTTTCTTTTTGCAGGAGGAGGCGCATGCCGTCCGTGAGTTGGAGTTCTCCGCCCGCACCGGTGGGGGTGTTGGCGAGGCAGTCGAAAATTGCAGGAGTGAGGATGTAGCGGCCGATGATGGCGAGATTGGAAGGAGCTTCTTCGGGCTTGGGTTTCTCGACCATGTTTTTGATTTCGAAGAGACGATCGCCGAAGCGGCTGTCTTGGACGGGTGTTACGTCGAGGACTCCGTAGGAAGAGATCATTTTGCCTTCGATGACTTGCGTCGCTAGAACCGAGCATTGTTTTTCGTTAAAAACTTCTACCATTTGTTTGAGACAGGGGACTTTCGCGTCGATGACGTCATCGGCGAGGAGGACGGCGAAGGGTTCGTGGCCGACCATTTCGCGTGCCATGAGAACGGCGTGGCCGAGGCCGAGGGCTTCTTTCTGGCGGACGTAGGCGACGTACATCATATCGGAAATAGAACGAACGACCTGCAGCAGATCGGTTTTGCCGCGCTCTTCCAGCATGTGTTCGAGTTCGTAGCTGACATCGAAATGATCTTCGATGGCCTGCTTGCCGCGGCCAGTGATGATGAGGATCTGGTTGCAACCGGAGGCCATGGCTTCTTCGACTCCGTACTGGATGATGGGCTTATCCACCAGCGGAAGCATTTCCTTGGGCTGAGCTTTGGTTGCGGGTAAGAAGCGGGTGCCGAGGCCGGCGGCGGGGAAAACGGCTTTGCAGACTTTCATCTTGGTCATAAGGGCGGTTCGGTAGACGTATTTGTTCGAGTTCAGTTGCCGAGCAATTGTAAATGCTTGGGTTTGTTGATGGCGATACAGGAAGCTGCGTAGAGAGTTGAGGTTTTAAGTTGGACTCGTTCGTGGTTAGTCTTTCGTACTCGACAAGAAGTGAGAACGGAGGTTGCCGAGGTCAAGAAATACGACCACAGGGGCTAAAGCCTCAGTATGTGAGAACCGTGACGCGGCGCTGAAGCGCCGCTCTTCCACGGTTGTTGCAAGTGTTGCGTGACGGTCGTGCGAGCGTTCTCGAAGGCACACAGAGGTTAGCGTTTACCGCTTTTGCAAATCTAAGCCGGACCTGTGGCGGAGCGGACCTCTGATGCTGTGTCGGCGCTGGCTAGTTGCTCGAGCACCGTGCGGAGGGCGCGCAGGACTTCGTCTGCGGCTGTGGCTTTCAGAATAAATTTCAACATGCCATCGGGAGTGAATTGGGCGCCGCGCTGGGTGGAGACGAAGCGGGCAAGTTGCTCGGGGTCGACGGCGGCATTTTGTTGGAACTTCAGAGTGACGAAGTCGCGCTTGCGTTCGATGGCGTTGACGCCGACTTTCATACACAACAATTTTAGAGACGCGTAGTCGAGCAGGTTGCGGACCGCGGGCGGTGGTGGCCCGTAGCGGTCTTGCAGTTCGGCGGCGACGTCAGTTAATTGCTGCTCGGTCTCGACGCGGGCGACGCGTTTGTACATTTGCAGACGTTGATTTTCTTCGGGAACGTAATCCGCGGGGATGCGGATGTTGAGGCCGAGATTGAGTTGGGTTTCGGCTTCGTCGGGAGCGGCTTCGCCTTTCATCTCGCGGACGGCGCGCTCGAGCATTTGAGTGTAGAGCTCGAAGCCGATGGCTTCGATGTGGCCGCTTTGTTCGCCACCGAGCATATTGCCGGCGCCGCGAAGTTCGAGATCGAGGGCGGCGATTTTGAATCCGGCGCCGAGGTCGGAAAATTCTTTTAACGCGGCGAGGCGGCGGCGGGCGATTGGAGTGAGTTCGATTTCCGGCGGGAGCATGAGATAGGCGTAGGCGCGACGGTTGGAGCGGCCGACGCGTCCGCGGAGCTGATAGAGTTCGGAGAGGCCGAGGCGGTCGGCACGGTTGATCAGGATGGTGTTGCAGAGAGGGATGTCGAGACCGTTTTCGATGATTGTGGTTGAAACCAGAATGTCGGCTTCGTGGTGCATGAATTTCAGCATCACTTTTTCGAGTTCGCCTTCGGACATTTGTCCGTGGCCAACGATGATGCGGGCTTTTGGAACCAGAGCCTGGATCTTCGCAGCGATTTCCCAGATAGTGTCGACGCGGTTGTGGACGAAGTAGACCTGGCCGCCGCGTTCGAGTTCCTGCTCGATTGCGGACTGGATTAATTTTTCGTCCCAGCTGGCGACTACGGTTTGGATCGCCATGCGATCTTTCGGCGGGGTTTCGATCACGCTCATGTCGCGGAGGCCGACCAATGACATGTGCAGAGTGCGCGGAATGGGCGTAGCTGACATGGTGAGAACGTCGACTTGCTTGCGCATTTGCTTGATGCGCTCTTTGTGGCGGACGCCGAAGCGCTGTTCTTCGTCGACGATGAGGAGACCGAGATCGGAAAATGTGATGTCTTGGGAAAGAATGCGGTGGGTGCCGATTAAGACATCGATTTTGCCGGCTTCGGTTTTTTGCAGGATTTCTTTTTGCTGCTTCGCATTGCGGAAGCGGCTGATCATTTCGATGGTGACGGGGAATGGAGCGAAGCGTTGTTTGAAAGTTTCGAAGTGCTGGAAGGCAAGGACGGTGGTGGGCGCGAGTACGGCGACCTGTTTGTTATCGGCGATGGCTTTGAAGGCGGCGCGCATGGCGACTTCGGTTTTGCCGTAGCCGACATCGCCGCAGAGCAGGCGATCCATGGGCTGGGTGGACTCCATGTCGCGAATGACATCTTTGATGGCTTGCGCCTGATCATCGGTTTCGTTGAATTCGAAGGCGTCTTCGAATTCGCGGAACCATTCGTTGGCGGGCGGAAAGGCGTGGCCGACGGCGGTTTTGCGCTCGGCGTAGAGCTTGAGAAGTTCATCGGCCATATCTTTCATGGCCTTCTTCACGCGAGCTTTGGTTTTTGACCAGGACTGCGTGCCGAGGTGACTTAGAACCGGCTTGGCGCCTTCGGAGGAGCGATATTTTTGAACGAGATCGAGACGCGTTAACGGAACGTAGAGGCGAGCGCCTTCGGCGAACTCGAGCAGCATGAATTCCGCGGGACCGTCGCCATGGTTGATTTCTTTTAGTCCTTGATATTGGCCGATGCCGTGTTCGACGTGGACGACGTAATCTCCGACTTGAAGATCGCGGAAGTCGGAGAGGAAAGCGGAAACTTTTGATTTCGAGCGCTGCGGACGCGAGGCGACCGACTCGGATTCATCGAAGAGATCGCGTGAGCCGAAGATGGCGACATTGGCTTCGGGCAGGAGGACGCCTTCGGGGATGTAGGCGGTGGCAAGCGTGGTGGTGAGAATTTCGCCGGCGAAGTAACTGGTTTCATCGGCGTAACTTTCGCCGCCACGGGTGCGGCTGCCGAGTTTGAAGGAGACGTTGTATTCGGTGAAGACGTCGGCGAGGCGCTCCACTTCACCGATGTTGGGGACGGCGAAGAGGACGCGCTTACCATCCGCGTTGAGCTTCTGGACTTCCTGCAGCATTGTGGGGACTGCGCCGTGGAAGCGCGGCGAGGGTTGGGTCAGGAATGAGACTTCGGACTGATCGTCTAAGCTGCGGGTGATGCCGAGATGTTCGATATCGGCGCCGGGAAGAGTGGATGTTTTCTGCCACCAGTCGTCGGGCGGTAAATAAAGATCCTCGGGGCGGACGAGATTGCCGACGCCGCTGCGCTCGTGTGCGTCGGCGACGCGAGTCCAGAAGCGATCGAATTCTTCCTTGAGTTGATGGGTCTCGTCGAGGAGAACGGCGGCGCGGGGAATGAGATCGAAGATCGTGCTGTCGGCTCCGGCAACGGGGGAATAAAACTCCCAGCCGGGGAAAACGTTGAGGCCTCCGGCGCGGACGGCGGCTTCGACGATCTCTTCCGAGCCTTGGATTCGCTTGCCGCTGAGGCGGGTGTGAATCGCGCCGAGAAGATGCTCGCTGACTGGAGTCTCGGTGAGTGGGAGAAGCAGGGCCTCGTCCACCGGAGTGGAAGAGCGTTGGGAAGCGGGATCGAATTTGCGAATGGAATCGGCCTCGTCGCCGAAGAATTCGATGCGCAGCGGGCGATCGGCTTCGGGGGAGTAGACGTCGAGGATTCCGCCGCGTACGGCGTATTGGCCGGGCATTTCGACTACGTCGGTCGAGGTATACCCGACTGTGTTGAGGTGGGCGAGGAGAGAATCGAGATCGAAAGATTCGCCGCGACGGATGGTGCGGGCGAGATCGGTGTAGTAATCGCTGGAGCGGAGTCGAATCGCGGTTGCGGCGACGGGCGAGATGACGATGGATGCAGCGCCAGTGGCAATTTTCCATAAGGCTGTGGCGCGTTCTTCCTGAAGCTCGGGATGCGGAGAAAGATTCTGGAAAGGGAGAACGTCGCGAGCAGGGAGAGCGACGATGGATTCGGGATCGCAGGCGGAAGTGAGTTCGCAAAACCCGCGAAGGACGGGAAGAAACTCTTCGACTGCATGGTTGTCTTTGACCACGAAGATGAGGGGGCGTTGGGCGGAACGCTGGAAAAGAACGAGCAGCAAGGCTTTTGCGGTGGGGATGAGGCCGGAGACACGAATGCGCCCCGTGCCCTCCTTGAGGTGGGAGGCAACACGCGCGAAGGCGGGAAGCTTTTGTACGTCCACGAAGAGTTCGCGGACGAAGGGAAGAAGCATGCAAGATTATTTTAGCAGGAGCCGGCGAGGTCGGGCTCGCCGTGGTTTGCCTCTTCGGCTTTTCTAAAGAACGATTCCATACTCGACGTACGGGCCAGCCCAAACATACTCGCCTATCTTGTTAATGTATCCGATTGTTTTTTCGGTCTCGACCAGGCAGAGGCCGGACTGAAAACTTTGGGTGCGGAAGAATTTAGGTTCAATGACCATATTTCCGTCCAAGTTAATAAAGCCCCGCAAGGCCATCTGATTGAATTTTACGGATGCGTGGCCCCTTGAATAATCCGGCCTGTCTTCTTTTTCCTTAACTGAGGCCAGCCCTTCGGAAAAGTAAACGGACGCAGAGGGGAATCGTGGCTCGACCACAATTGCTCCCGAGAGATCGATGTAGCCAAATCGGCTCTGCTGGCTAAGCCTGATTCTTGCCCGACCTTCACGGAAATTCTCGGCTTCTTCGAAATCACTTCGTGTCACGAAGCTCCCAGTTTTATCAATAAAGCCATATCCATTTCCTCCCCAGACAAAAGCGAGGCCCTGGCTGAAACTTCCGATTTCAGTGTCCTCAGCACGCTTCGGCCCGATGCGGGTGGCTTCGTAACGTGGCGTAATCCTAAAGACCCCGGAGGGTTCAATGTAGCCCCAAAGGGATCCCACCCTAGCAGCCGCCAGACCCTCCGAAAAATTCTTGGCCTTCGGAAATACTGCACGGATTACTTCCTCTCCGCTTCGATCGAGAAAGCCAAATTTCGTCATTACAAGCCCGGGGCCGTTCCCGAAAAGCGCCAAGCCGTCATAAAAGGAACCTAGATATTGATGCTTGGCAGGTATTACGACCTTGCCCGTCTTGTCTATGACGGACTTAAGAGCTTCCTTTCCGACTGGGGTTGCCGAGAGGCCTTCGCGAAAACGTCCCCAGCCCGCCAACGTTGGCGGTATTACGAAGTTTCCGGAAGTATTGATAAAGCCCCAGCGGCGACCGACTCTGACTGAAGCAAGCTCTTCATGGAAACGAGTTCCGTCATCGAAGACGGGATCGATCACGACCGCACCGTCGCAATTGATGTACCCAACTTTGTAGCGCGTACCAGACTTGCCTTGGCGGACGTAGATTGGAAATAAGTCCATAGATAGCTTAAAAAGATAGCTTAAAAATTTATCCGCGGAGCAGGGGGCGGGTGAGGCAGGTAGGGCCGCCATTGCCGTTGATGCAGAGTTCGCTGCCGGGGAAGGTGCGCAGGTCGAATCCGGCTTGGCGAAGGCGAGAGTTTGTTTTGTGATTTTCTTCGATGGCGAGCAGACGATTGTTTCCCAAGGCGAGGACGTTGCAGGCCAGAGTATCGCGCTCGGAGGGATCGATTTCGAGGAAGTTGAATCCGCGGGATTTGAGCAGTTCTACAGTTTCTACTGCGAGCCAGGGAAGATCGACGAGGGCGGTGTGATCGTCGAGGAGACTGATCAGGGACATTAGATGAAGGCAGGCGGAGGGTCCGGGGCCGTGAGGGAGTGGCGCGGCGAGAACTTCGATTCCCTTAGGCGACAAGAGATCGCGCATCTGCTGAATGCCTATAGCGTTGGTGCGGTAGCCGTGGCCGATCAGCAGAGTATTGGAATCGAGCCAGAGAATGTCTCCGGCTTCGGTGGTAGCGGGCGAGGTGATGGAAGCGAGAACAGGGATCTCCAGACTCTCGCAAAGCGAAGCTTGATGAGGGCCTTCGGGGAGACGATTGGGCTTGCCGGGGCGCATCACGATTAGGCCGAAGTCGGTAGAAAGAGTTGAGTCGTGGGTGTAGACGGCGTCGAGAGAGAGATCGGGTGAGGAAGGGAGTTCGATGACTTCGGCTCCGGCGGTTCGTAACTCGCGGCAGAGACCGTCGTGCTGAGAGCGCGCGACCGCGAAATCGGGGGCGTGATGAAAGCCGAGCTCGCGCCAAGGGGCTGGGCGATCCCAACCGGCAGAGCGGGGCGAGCATACCAGCACACGATCGAGAGAGCCGACCATCGAATGTCCGTTGAAATGCGTTTTGGTTGCTGTCTGCATCGCGTCTCCGAAACTTGTGAACCTGAGGAAGCTGATAGGAATCTATATGGGCACTATGGCAAAAGCAATGTGGGAAGGCGCGGTACTGGCTGAAAGTCGTGCGACGGTGGAGGTGGAAGGAAATCAGTATTTTCCTCCGGATGCGATTCACAGGGAGTATTTCAAGCCGAGTGAGACGCATACGGTGTGTCCGTGGAAGGGCACGGCGAGTTATTACGATGTAGAAGTGAATGGAAAACGGAATGCGGGAGCGGCGTGGTTTTATCCGGAGCCGAAGGACTCGGCGAAACAGATTAAAGGGTTTGTGGCGTTCTGGAAGGGGGTGAAAGTGGAGAAATAAGTTGTGATTTGGTTGTGCCAGTGATGAGCGGCACGAAGAGATTGTCGAGCTTCGCTCGATGGACAGCCGAGGGCGGCTGTCCCCCCATGAGTGGCTGTCCGCACATGAGTTTAGAACTCGACGTGAAGGCGGAATGAGGGGACGAGGACGGGGCCTCGATCGCGGTTATAGCCGGGATTGTTGATGTGCTGCAGGCCGGGGGCGACGTAAATGCCGCGCCAGACATGGACGGTGTAATAGGTTTCGATGATATTCTCACGGCCGTAATTGAGAGCGCCATCGCCGAGCAGGAAGCCAAGTCCGCCATCGGCCAGGTAATTCTGGTGATCTTTCTTGATGGCGTTTGAAACGAATGCGACGCCGGCGCGATCTTGCTTGCGATGCCACCAGGCACCATTGGCGCCGACTCCTTCGGCGAAAGTCTGATCGTCTTCCGTGTAAGCGAAGGATTCGGTCTTGCCGTTGTCCCAGCCGAAGCGGGCGAAGGCAGTAAGGTAACGCGCGAGGTTCTGTTCGAGGTTGATGCCGAATCCGTATTTGCGTGTGGTCTGCCAGGGATGGTTGGTGATCTCCGGGACCGACTCAGGAGTTGGAGCCGAATGGTCCTCGAATTGAATTATTGTGTCGCGGTAGATGCCCATGTTCGCATAGTTAGTGTAGGCCAATAGACGTACGGCTCCGGCTTTTTTCGGAATGAAGCCTTGACGGAGTTCGTATTCGTAATTTTCCGCGTGAATTTGCCAGGGGCGATAAACGAGATCGATTCCGTTTGCGATCTTGGGCATGAGAGCTTCGGCGAAGCGGAAACCCCAGTTGCGATCTTCGTAGTCGGCGGTCAGGCCGACGGTGTAGCCGCGGGTATCGGCGGCATAGTCCCAGGCCCCATTGTTGTCGGTGGTCCAGTTGATAAATTGCAGGTGGGTATCGGAACCTATCGAGTTCAAATCGAAGAAGTCGGGCAGGGTGAACTTGCCGAAACGGATTTCCAAACGGCGGCGGGGGAGTTCGTCGAAGAGGGAAAGGAAACTACGATCGTTTTCTACTTTATCTTTGCTGAGAGCAAACACCTTGTGAATCATGGCCCGGCCCAGGTAGGGAGCCTTGCTCAAAAGGGGATTGCGGACGATATCGAGATCGGTATTACCAGCAAGGCCGAAACCCTGACTGAGGGCGGATCCACCAGCTTCTTCCAGATCGACCAGAAGTTCGGTGGAATTGTTGAGGCGTATGCCGCTGTAGAGAGTTAAGACGCGGGATGTGGCTTTTTCGTAGTTGGGGCCAAGACTGTGGGGCCCGCTATATGCCGCGTAAAACGGCGGATGAGTTTGGAAGATAAAGTTGGCCTGGCCGGAGAGCCAGTACTTCGTATTCTGGAAATGCGGGAACATGGCTTCGGGAGCCTGGTCGGCTGCGGGATCGGAGGGGTCGGCTGCGTCCGGCTGCGGGTTGGAGATCTTCGCGGAGGAGGGAGCATCGGGTTGTTGGGCGAAGGCGGTGAATGGGCAAGCGGCGGAGATGGACAACCAAATCAGGCAGACTGCGGCTGCACGAAGAAGGACACCGGATGCGGCTCGCGGGGTGAATGCGGGAACTGACAACATGGCTCCTGGAGCGCTCGTGATATTGAAAATGAATTTCAATTTCATAATTACACGTTATGCGAGGCGGAGTGGCCGGCTCGGTGCCTGATGTCACCTATGCTTGTGAGTTACGTCACGAACAGCTTAAGATAGTTAACCGTAGTGTATACGAATTATTAACTGTAGTTAATATACATCTCAGAGGGGCGAAGAAATGAACCGACGCATTGTTCGCCCCGGCCTGAGATTACGCAGAACAGGTTAAAGGAATGTTACAGAACGAGCGGTAAGGCCTCAGCAATCTGCATCAGCGATCCAGTGCATGCGAAGTCCGCGAGCACTGTTCTTGCCGGTGACCACGACCCAATTCATGCGCAAGGGATTCAGCCGGTTGCTCAGTTTCCAGGGCCGGTTGGTGGAAACGTGAGAACCGATTTTGCGCGCGAACCGCGTCGTCGCCATCGCCACGGGTGGTGCGAGTAATTCGGTGCAGGCCATTGGTCTCGTCCTCCTTTCTACAAGATTCGGCGGTGGTGTGATCTCATCTGGAGAGGGGAAACGACCGCTGGATTTATCGTCCGGTTTTGTTATAGCATACCCCCCTACGGTATTGGAAAGTAAAAAAGACAGTTCGAGGGGAAAGAAACGCAGGATAAGATCCCAGTAATTTCGAAAGAGAAGCAGAAGCTGCTGTTTCGCATAAAGCGGATACGGGGGCAGTTTGCGGCGGTGGAGCGTGCGCTGACCGCCGGGGACGAGTGCGCCGATATTCTGATGCTGCTGGCGGCCATTCGTGGTGGGGTGAATGGGCTGATGGCGGAGATTCTGGAAGACCACATCCGGCTACACATGATGAATCCGGATCACGAAATGGAGTCGCCGGAAGAGTTGGGTGAGGACTTGATCGGGCTGGTGCGGGCTTATCTGAAGTGAGGCTGCGGCGGGGGATCCAGGCGAATTGTTCGGCCGGAGAATGCCGAAGTAGGAAGAATAAAAAAGGACAGCCCGGAGCCCCCGAAGCCGTCCTTTAAACCCTCCCGGTTAGAAGGGCAACTTGATGACCTGAGGTTACCGGGGCGATGTTGCAAAAATATGGCGGGACGATGAATATCTGATTAATTCGCGGGGGAATGCCGCTGATATAGTAGTCGGTCGCGCAGTCGTTGGTTTACATCCTTCTTGCGTGGGAGCCTCGATGCCATCCACAACATCCCGAAAGGTGGAGCAATCGCGCCGTTTGCAACAGCGTGCGGAAAGCATGATTCCGGGCGGAGTGAATTCCCCGGTGCGTGCGTTTGGTTCGGTGGGAGGCGATCCGCCGTTCATCGTGCGGGGAAAAGGTTCGCACATCTGGGATGCGGATGAGAACGAATTTATCGACTACGTGGGATCATGGGGACCGCTGATTCTGGGACATGCCGCGCCGGATGTGCTGGACGCAATTGTGAGTGCGGCGTGCAACGGTACGAGTTTTGGGGCGTCGACGGCGGCGGAGGCGGATCTAGCGGAGTTGGTGATCTCGGCGTTTCCGCACGTGCAGAAAGTCCGGTTTGTGAGTTCGGGAACGGAAGCGACGATGTCGGCGATTCGGCTGGCGCGCGCGTATACGAAACGGAAATATATTGTGAAGTTTGAAGGGTGCTATCACGGGCATTCGGATGCGCTGCTGGTTAAGGCAGGGTCGGGGGTGGCGACGCTGGGAATACCGGGATCGGCGGGGGTTCCGGAGGAGTTCATCCAATTCACGTTGGCATTGCCGTTTAACGATGTTCAGGCGGTGGAGTATGCGTTCCAGAAATTCAAACATCAGATTGCATGCGTGATTGTGGAGCCGGTGGTGGGAAATATGGGTTGCGTACCGGCGGCGGACGATTATCTGGTGGCGCTGCGTTTGATTACGGAACGGGAAAAATCTGTACTGATCTTTGACGAGGTAATGACGGGATTTCGCGTGGCTTTTGGAGGAGCGCAGGAGCTTTACAACATTCGTCCGGACCTGACGACGATGGGGAAGATTATCGGTGGGGGACTGCCGGTGGGGGCGTATGGCGGTCCGAACGAGATTATGAATCTGGTGGCGCCGCTGGGACCGATGTACCAGGCGGGGACGCTGTCGGGGAATCCGCTGGCGATGGCGGCGGGATGCGCGATGCTGAAACATCTGCGGGAACATAAGGAGGGGATTTATTCGTGGATCGAAAAGTTGAGTAAAGAATTGGTGGAGGGCGTAGCAGCGGCGGCGAAAGATGCGGGGGTGCCGTTGTGCTACAACCGGGTGGGATCGATGTTTACGTGGTTTTTTACCGAGGGGCCGGTGACGGACTGGGAGTCGGCTTCGAAATCGAATACGGAAGCGTTTGGGAAATTCTTTCGAGGGATGCTGGATAGTGGAGTGTATTTGCCGCCGTCGCAGTATGAGGCGGCATTTTTGGGAGCGACGCATTCGGAAGAGGATGTGCGGCAGACGGTGGCGGCTGCGAAGGCGGCGTTTGCGGCGATGAAAGGTTAAGAGGCCGGAGAACAACTGGTGGCGGCGGACGCAAGTACGGAGGTCCCCTTCGACTCCGCTCAGGGCAGGCTTTCGCTCCGCTCAGGATGACAAAGTTCGGGATGAGGGCTGACGGCTCGTTGCTGACTTGGCCATCATCTGTGGGATCGTGGCGAATTCATATCCTTCATTTTTATAGCGTGTGATCAGGCGATTGGTGGCGATCACGGTTTGGGAGCGGTCGGCGCCCATTTGTTTGTGGCCGCCATCGTGGAGAAGGATTATGTCGCCGCCGCGAATTTTGCTGGTTACCTTTTTTTCGATTACCGCGGCGGGCGGCGCGTTCCAGTCGTAGCCGGTGACGTTCCACATGATGGGTTCGAGACTGAGTTCGCGAGCGATGCGGAGAACGGCTGGGCGACGTCCGCCGAAGGGTGGGCGGAAGAGATTGGAGTGATCACCGATGGCATCGTGGAGTGCGGATTTGCAGGTTGCGAGTTCACGTTTGATTTCTGATTCTTTCTTGAATGTTAGAAGTGGATGAGTGAAGGTGTGATTGCCGACGATGTGGCCGGCTCGAATGATTTCGCGGGCGAGATCGGGACGTTGCTGGACGTAGCGTCCGATAAGAAAGAAAGTTGCTTGAACATTGTGTTTAGCGAGGACTTCGAGCAGGCGCAGAGTGTGAGGATCGTTGGGACCGTCGTCGTAGGTGAGAGAGAGTTTGCGGGCGTGGTGCGAGAGACCGGTGAACGTTTTGCCATACCATTGGCCGGTGGGGGACATGGATTGGTAGGCCGCGGTCGCGGCGGCCGCGAGGGATGCGGCGCTGGTTAGGGCGAGGGCGAGCATGTGGGGATTGTAATCGGATTGTCGAATGCCAATTTCCAATTGTCGAGCGAGGATCGGCCACGAAAAATCGATAACCGGAAATTGTCAATTGAAAGTTTGCTGTTAACTCTTCGCGCAATTGCCACTCGGCGATATCCGAGATATGCTGCCAGTTCCGAAATATTGGGAGGCCATGGCGAATCTTTTCGAACTACCGCGTTACATTGCTGTGGAAGGGCCGATCCGGGTGGGCAAAAGCACGCTGGCGCGGATTCTGGCGGAGCGGTTGAATGCGCAGCGGGTAATGGAGCCGGAATCCAATCCTTTTCTGAGTGCGTTTTATGAGGGAGACCGAGGGGCGGCGTTTCAGGCTCAGTTCGAGTTTCTGGTGCGGCGGTTTGAGCAATTGCAGGCGCTGGATTTAGGGTCGAGTTCGCAGAAGACGGTGGTGGCGGATTACATCATTGAAAAAGATAAGCTGTTTGCCTGTTTGAACCTGACTGATCAGGAACTGGATACCTACAACCGTTATTACAATCATTTTCGCGAGAAGCTGCCGACGCCCGATCTGGTGATCTATTTGCAGGCGACGCCGGAGGTGCTGAAGAAGCGGCTGAAGAAAAAGCATGCTCCGGGCGAGCATGCGGTGAGTGATGAATATCTGGAAGAAGTGGTGAAGGCTTATGAGCACTTCTTTTTTCATTACACGTCTTCAGATCTGCTGATCGTGAATACGTCGGACATTGATTTTGTGGATCGGAATGAGGATTTGCAGGAGCTGTTGCGGAAGGTGACGGAGCCGATCAAGGGGACGCAGTATTTCTTGCCGCTGGGCGGGCAGGAAGCGGTGGGGGCGTAGGTGCGGTCTGCGTAATCGCCTGCATTGGGCTGGCTGATAGGGCGGATACGGAAGAGG
The DNA here is from genome assembly GCA_963724815.1 of uncultured Acidobacteriaceae bacterium. GTDB lineage: Bacteria > Acidobacteriota > Terriglobia > Terriglobales > Acidobacteriaceae > Sulfotelmatobacter. Next base: position 25,390 of record CAVRWS010000082.1, on the reverse strand, counting down.
GATATCAGCAAGAGAATGGCTCAAAATCAATAACCACGAATGTCACTAAGTATCACGAAGGAACTGGAACAGGATACCGTCGACGAACGATGGGTTTGCGGCTACAATAGTTTCAGCATCCGAGAAGATGCGGACAGGCTCTATCCGGCTGGGCTGGAGGGGCACTGGAGGACAAGATGAGCATCACCCCGATTGGCGGGCGTCCCGGTATTTCTGCAGGCGACGAAAACCGCCGGAAGGTCACGACCGCATCCCTGCGGGAACAGAAACTCCGTCACGAACCCATTACTTGCTTGACCGCGTATGACTATGCCACTGCACGGCTAGTGGACGAAGCTGGAATCGAGATGATTCTGGTGGGCGATTCGCTGGCGCAAACTATGCTGGGGTATGAGAACACGCTTTCGGTCACCGTGGACGAGATGCTGCATCATGTGAAGGCGGTGCGGCGCGGCGTGAAGAGTGCGCTGCTACTGGCGGACATGCCTTACGGGTCTTATCAGATCGACGACAAAGCCGCGTTGAGTAATGCCACGCGATTTGTGAAAGAAGGCGGCGCGGAGGTGGTGAAGATCGAGGGCGGAGAAAAGCGGGCGGAATTGATTCGGCGAATTATTGATGCGGAGATTCCGGTGGCTGGACATATTGGATTAACTCCGCAGTCGGTGAATGTGATGGGCGGGTATAAGGTTCAGGGGAGAAATTTGAGCGGGATTGAGCAGTTGATGCGGGATGCCGTGGCGCTGGATCGGGCGGGGGTGGCTTGCATCGTGCTGGAGGGGATTCCGCGGGAAGTGGCGGCGATGATCACGGCGGAGGTGAGCACGCCGACGATTGGAATTGGGGCGGGTCCGGAGTGCGATGGTCAGGTGCTGGTGTTTCATGATCTAGTCAATTTGACGTTTGGAACTCCGGCGAAGTTTGTGCGGCACTATGGCGATGCGGCTGCGTTAATCAGCCAGGCGGCGCGGGAGTTTCGCGCGGATGTGAAATCGCTGCAATATCCGTCGAATGAGGAGTCTTATCATCTGGCGAAGGAAACCAAAGCGGCGCTGGATACGGTGCTGGAGCGGAAGCGGGCGATGCAGCGGTGAAATTGCCACGGATTTGCGCGGATCTGCGCGGATAACGCAACATCTGGCTTCAAAACACAGTGGTTGCGGTGCTAGGCTATGGTTATTGAGGAGGGATTTATGACATACCTCTTGCCAGGTTTTTTCCTGCCGTTCTTCGGATTTGGTTTTGTGATGTATTTTCTGCCTTCGATCATTGCTCTGGCGAGGAACAAACGAGACATTACGGCGATTGTGTTGCTGAATTTCTTTCTGGGCTGGACGATGATTGGGTGGGTAGTCGCCCTGGTGTGGGCGGTGAAGACTGACGTCCCCATGGTGGTGCGGTGAAGCTTTTCGCACTTCGATGGAGTGGGCTGCGAGGCGCACTGATAGCGGTGTCGATCATGTATTTTCTGCTGACGGGGTGCTCGCGGCAGAAGGTTGACGCACCCGACGCTGTGTCCCAACTGCAGGCGGTGGCTCCGGCCGATCCCGCGAAATTTCCCGTGCTGAAGGAGAGTAAGCATTGGAGCAATCCTTATTTGGTAGTGCGTCCGGCGGCGGTGGGATTGCTGACTGATGTGGCGGCAAACGAAGAACAGTTTGTGAAGCCGGAAGAAGTTTTGAAGGCGCTGGCGCAATTGCCAGCGGCGGCGTGGCCTTATGGACGCGCGGTAGCGATTCTGGTGGACGCGAAGGCGACAAGCTCAGAGCAAGACAAGATTGCGCTGCGCCGGAACCGGGGAATTGTTGCCGGGGAACTGCAGAGCGCACATGTAGCCATCAACTGGATTCCCTCCTCTTAATTACCAACCTTTCGATGAGAGTCTGCAAAACGATCGTGGAGATGCGTGCGGCTTGCGATGCGGCGCGGCGCGATGGAAAACGCCTGGGGTTTGTGCCGACTATGGGCGCGCTGCATGAGGGGCACTTGTCGCTGGTGCGGGCAGCGAAGGCTGGCTGCAATGTTGTGGCGGCTTCGATTTTTGTAAATCCGACGCAGTTTGGAGCGGGCGAGGATTTGGCGAAGTATCCGAGGTCATTCGAGCGGGATAGGGAGTTGCTCGAAAGAGAAGGAGTAGTGGTGCTTTTCGCGCCTTCGGTTGAGGAGATGTATCCGGCGGGCGTGGTGACGTGGATTACGGTAGATGGTCTGAGTGACAAGCTGGATGGGCGATCGAGGCCGGGGCATTTTCGCGGAGTGACTACGGTAGTGGCGAAGCTGTTTCATATTGTCGATCCGGACGCGGCGTTTTTTGGACAGAAGGATGCGGCACAGTTGGCGATTATCCGGCGGATGGTGCGCGACCTGAAATTTCGGGTGGAGATTGTTGGCGTGTCCTATTGTGCGTGAGGCGGATGGGCTGGCTATGAGTTCTCGGAACGCTTATCTCAATTTGCACGAGCGAAAACGGGCGCTGGTATTGCATCGATCGCTGATGCGGGTGAGGAAGCTATTCGAGGCGGGGGAACGGAGTGCGGAGAAATTGATGGCTGCAGGTCGCGAAGAGATTGCGGGAGAAAAAGCGGCGCGACTGGACTATTTCGAAATTCGTAAATCCGGAGAGCCTTGATCCAGTAGAAAAGGTTGAAAACGGCGTACTGGTAGCGGTGGCGGCATTCGTGGGTGCGACGAGGCTTATCGATAATATTTTGCTGTGAAGTGTAAGGGATTCAGCGAGTGGGCTGCGCGTTGGACAAAGCTGCAGAAACGGGTTGAGGCGAGAGCTTTTGTCTGACCAAGGTTTCGATCTGCGACCATAGGCGAGGGTCGCACTCGCTTTGCATGTGTCCGGGGGTGAAGATGCGGTCCCACCAGGAGGCTTCGGGACAGTCCACCGGGGTCTTCTGGTAATCGATGCGGTAGTTGCCAAGAATTTCGGTCTTAGCCGGATCGGCGGCGGCGATCTGGCGGCGGCCGTGAACGAAGCCTTCGGTTTGATAAAAGTTGATGGCTTCGGTGACGTTATCGGGAATGACGGAATCGTTCTGCCAAAGCTTGGCGACGCTATCGACCTGGACGGTTAATAGAACCGGTATGCCGCGGCGGCGCAGATCGCGCGCCAGCAGCACGGCTGCGGAGGCTCCCCAGCTCTGGCCGAAGAGAACGATGTGAGCGCGAGTTTTTTCTTCGGGAGAGAGCACGCCGTCGTGATTGGCATCGAGGAGACGAAGGACGTCATTGCAGGCTTGCTTCCTGCGCCGGTTCTCGAAGACACGGACGTAAGTTCCTGGGGGGACGGTTTGACGAATGCGCTGCGCGAGTTGAACGGGGCCGTGGTGCGGATTGTTATGGCCAACGAAGCCGCCGACGAAACCGATGACGATGTTGGAGGGAGGTGCAGCGGCATCAGAGCGAAGAAGCGAGGTATTCGCGGCTCGGGACACGACTGGGGTTGCGACGGCCAGATTGCGAGCACGGACCAGAGCGACGATCGATGTGCGAAGCGCGGAGACCCGAGACATGCAGATTCCTGTTCGATGAGATGAATTGTTCGAGCCGGAGGATGCCGTAAAAAGCCTTGAGCTGAATGGCGCATTGGCAGTCAGCCGCCGGCAGTTGGGTGAAATGGCTGGAGCCGTGCGGTCCTTCAGGCATTTGACCCGAGCGCAAGTTTACACCCTTGTGTCAAGTTGTGATGGGCGCATCGATCGTTTGCCGGAAAGGAATGGATTTCCGGCGAGGATAAATCGCAGCGGCCGGTCGGCTGCCTTGGTGATGCCGATGCGAGGGGTGATGTCGGATATTTTTGGCGCGGAAGCCATCTTCGCCGAGCCATAGGCCGGAAGCGGGTGAGGTAAGATCGCCGCCGTTGTCGCGGGAGCGGGTGATGCCGAAGGCCTGGGCGAGGCGTCCGGGGCCGCTGGTGAGGCGAGGCAGATCGCGCGGGGTGAGGGGAGAGATTCCGCGGGCGCGGGCCATTTCTTCCATGCCAAAGAGAGGTTCGACGGCGCGGAATAATACGCCACCGCCTGCTTGGCCTTCGCGCGCGCAGGAGACATTCAGACAATAGTGATTGCCGTAAATGAAATAAACGTAGGCATGGCCGGGAGGGCCGAACAAGACGGAGTTACGAGCGGTATTGCCTGCGGAGGCGTGAGCGGCGGGATCGTTGGCTCCGAGGTAAGCTTCGACTTCGACGATGCGGGCGGCGAGGCGAACAGCGCCTTCGCGGACCAAGATTTTGCCGAGAAGCGCGCGAGCTACGCGGGGCGGAGCACTGGCGAAAAAAGAGCGGTTCAGCGGCTGAATGGGGATCGCATTCGGACGAGTGGCGTGTTTTTGCATTGAAATCATAAGAGTGTGGCGGTGGTTTTGTCCTGTGAGCGGGAATCTGCAAAAGCGACCACGGGGGCTGAAGCCCAAATCTATTAAAGTGTTACCGCGGCGCTCAAGCGCCGCTCTTCCACGTTACCGCCGACAGAACGCTAGCCGCTCGGTGCCTTCACCATCGGTCTAGGCGGAACTATGCCGCACCTTTGGCTGATTCTTTTAAGTATGCCAAAACCTCCACGGCGTGGCCTTCGGGCTTTACTTTGGGAAAGATGTGCTGGATCTTGCCATCGGGTCCGATTACGAATGTAGTGCGGGCGATCCCCATGACTTTCTTGCCATACATATTTTTTTCCTGGACGACGCCGTAGGCTTCGGCGACTTTCTTGTCGGCATCGGCCAAGAGAGAAAAGGGGAGCTTGAACTTATCTTGGAATTTCTTCTGCGCTTTCGGAGTATCCGGCGAAATGCCGAGGAGGACGGCGCCGGTTTTTTGAATCTGCTTGTAGGTGTCGCGGAAGGCGCAGGCCTCGACGGTGCATCCGGGAGTATCGGCGCGAGGGTAGAAGTAGAGGACGACAACTTTGCCGCGCAGGGCTTTGAGCGAAACTTCCTTGTCGTTCTCGTCGTGTAAAGTAAACTCGGGAGCCTTATCATTGATGTTGATATTCATGAATATCTCGCTTCCAGGGAAATCAGGGTTGAAGGCTGCATCCACAGACCGGGCAATGGCAGAGCCTGCGCCGGGGGGAGTAGTCTCCGAGAGATTCTTATATCGCAGATTGGGGTCGTTCGTCATTGTGGTGCTCGTTCTATGTGGGTGGGCGGCGACTCCAAGTGCCGGGCAAGAGGAGCGGCCTCAGATTGTTCCCCAGAGAAACCGGCCGCAGGAGAACAAGAAACCGAAAAACGGCAAGGAGCCGCGCGCGGTTGGCATTGTGCAATTTAGCGGCAGCAGCAAGGGGACGCTGATTCCGGTCGCCATTCTGATTGACGGGAAGTTTTACGACGCGAGCGCGTACAAAGCGGACCCCGTCCCGATGGCGCTGGAATCGGGCACGGTGTATGAGGCAGAGCAGACGGGGGATCCGGATGGGTTGTTCGTGGTGAATGGAGCGCTGCATAGCCAGAGTGCGGGGAGCGCGCATCCGTGGGTAGGTACGGGAACTTACTTGCCGCCGGGAACCTCGGCGCCGAAGGACAGTCGAAAAGCAGAAGACGTGCCGGTGGGGATGGGAGGGAGCAGCGACGATGAACCGCCGCGGTTGACGAGAAAGGGAGAGTCGAAAACGGCGGGAACGCCGGACTCGAAGGCGCCTGCTGGTTCGCCTGCGGGGCAGGAAACGCCAAAGACTCCGAACCCGCCGAGCGGTGACAAGCCTGCCGATGCGAGCGGTAAGCAACCGGCGCCGGCGGGGCAGAGTGGGTCGGGGCAAGCTTCTCCAAGTCAACCAAATCCAGCTCAGACCTCACCGACCCAGAGTTCGCCCGCTCAAACGTCGACTGCGTCATCGAAGAGTCAGTCATCCTCTGATGAAGCAGACGGAAGTTACTACCGGCCGCAGCTGCGGCGGGGCAAGCCGACTGCGTCGGCACCTCCAGACGAAGATGACAAGGCGATAGCTACGAAGGGGAGCGGTGCCGCGGAGTCTGCGGCGGGTTCCAAGATGGCCAGCGGAGCGGCGGTGCGGATGGTGGCGGCAATTTCGGACTCGGCGGGACCGGATCCACAATCCTATAAATTTTTCTGGAAAACTGGGGAAGAGGAAGAGCGGCGCAATCAGATGTTAGCACTGGCGGCGGACGAGGTGAGGGCGTATGCCGCTGCCCTCACGAAGAACCAGATTCCGGCGCGGCCTGTGACTTCCAAGGCGGGACCTGGTGGTCACAAGGCCCCGAAGAAGCCGGTGCAGCCGGAATTTGAGAACATTCAATTTCACGGATTCAACCTGTGGCTCACCGATCAGCCAGTGATGATTTTGAGTGCCGAGGCTCATATTCCGGCTGCGCCGGGAGCATCCACTCCGGCGAGCGAGCCGTACAGTCTAATGTTGGTGGCGGGAACCGACATTTATGGCGATCTGAGGAAACTGTATTCTGGCGTGACCGATCGGTTTCATCTAGACGTGACGCCGCGGCTGGAGCTGATTGATGTGGTCGATGCGGACGGAGATGGTCGCGGGGAGCTTTTATTTCACGAGACTGCGGATACGGGCAGCGGCTACTTGATTTACCGCGCGACCGCGGACAAGCTGTGGAAAATGTTCGATAGTTTGAATGCGGAGTGAGTCTCGGGTCTTTTGCTGACGCGTATTTCGATTCTTAGGTTTCGATGCCCACGTGGCAGACGCGGCCGACCAGATAATCGGATGCGGATTTTCCTTCCTCCATGGTCATGACGTCGATGGGATAGTCCTGATTGTGGGGGCGCAGAATCAGATTATTTCCAGCGGTCTCGACGTATTTGACAGTGCAGGTTCCGTCCTTCAGAACGGCGTACATGTTGAACTCGCCCTTGCGATAGGGTTTGAGTGAATTGTAGTGGCGGTCGATGAGCAGCGTGGCGCCAGGAAGCAGGCGCGGATACATGCTCATCCCTTCGCGGGCGTCCACTTTAATCACCACAAAGCGTTCCCATTGCTCGCGATCGCCTTCGATTTCGGGTTTCAGTTTCTTGAGAAACGTTTTCTTGAATTTGAGAATTTCTTTCACGTCCATACTGGTGAGCAAGGGTTCGGTGGCGGCTACGGTTCCATCGGTGAGAAGGACATTCTGAAACTCGTCATTGCTGGGGGGCAGGATGGAAGCGCGTTTGTTCACTTCGGAGGGGTCAAGGAGATCGAGCACGGACAGATGTTGAACGGCGAGGACCCGATCCATACCTTCGAGGCTGAGGCCGCGCTTGCGATTGAGGAAGTTGGAGATGTGGGCCTGCTTGAACCCGGTCTGTTGGGCCAGACGGAGGCCAGTGAGATCGCCTTCGTCGATACGCTCCCAAAGAGCATTGCGGAGATTGTCTTGCAGGACTCGGAATTTCATGCGGGGAGTATAGCATTTATTATAGCAATGCGCTATTTCAAAAACGATTTCCACAGCTGCATGGGTATAACGACCTTGACTGCGGAAATTAGGAGCTATACGCTACCTGAAGTTTATAACTCAACTTATTTTAAAGAGGAGCGAGCGGGCGATGAGCGGGCCGGATAACTCAAGCGAAGGGAAGAACTTCATAGAATTCCGACGGAAGGTGAGAGCTTCCGAAGCGCTTTCCGCCTCTATGGAGAGTCTGCTGAGGACTTTGAATTTCAGTGGAAGGATCAGCGTGGTTGTACAGAACGGTCGGGTTCTAAAGTCTGGATATGAGGAGGGATTTTTCCGGCAGCGGGAGGCAGGATCGCTGTTGGCGGGCGGCACGCCGGCTGAATTGTAGGGCTGGGCTGTAGCGGAGCGCGTGGTCGAGTGTTCCGAACAATTAAATAGCGCAAGCAGGTCGTCGTAAGAAAAACGAGCCCTGCGTTCGATTTCCGCTCCAGGAGCGGCAATCGGGCGCAGGGCTTTTTGCTTCGGCGGCTGGCGTCTGCATTCAAACCCAAGCGCGTCAACCACACGGCTCACAGCGCAGCGTGGAGCCTCAGGAGGAGCGATGAGAGCAAAGAGCATTACGACGAACGAGTTGAGCCTGGAGTTGAAATATTGCGAACGCTGCGGCGGGTTGTGGCTGCGTCCTGTGGGGGGCGAACAAATTTATTGCGTGGCTTGCGGACGGGCGATGGCGGAATTGCCGCCGGCTATCTGCGAGATTGGGAGCCCCAGGGTGCGGCGAGGGCCGCGACTGGCAGGCAATGCGGTCGAGTTTGATGCGCAGGAAGAAGGAACCGATATGGACGCGGTGGGGGGTGCGGCATGAGCGACGTCGTGAAATGGATTGCGGCAAAGGCAGATGGCGATCCGGGGAAAGACGTCGCGGCTATGCTGATGCGGGCAAATAAGGGAGGACCGACAGGAGGGACGTGGCCGAAGTTGGGGGCACATAGCTTCGCACCGACGATTGGCGGCGTGGTGGAAATCGAGATAGCGGCGCAGCATGACTGGCAGAGCGATCCTGATATATGGCTTTACAGAAAGAAAACGACGGCATTGTTGCGCCGCTACATGCGCTGGTCGCTGGAAGCGGGGCGACTGCCGTCGTTGCTGGGGCGGGAGTTATTTCGGGCGAAGATTACAGCTTTTACAGCGACGACTTTTGAGGCGAGGGTAATTTTTCTGCATGATGTGGAGAAGTGTCTGGACCGGTTGACAAGTTTCGACCGGCAGGTGGTGGCGCGGGTATTGTTGCAGGAGTATGACCACGAGTCGGCAGCGAGGATTCTGCAGTGCACACGCAGAACGCTGGAACGGAGGCTGCCAGAGTTGATCGACGAACTGAGCGAGAGTCTTTTGCGGTCCGATTTGCTGGAGCGCTTGCCGGAGACCACGGGGAATCGCGATGAATAGCAACGGTGCGCAGCGGCAGGGAAAGAACTTCTCAAAAAATCTTGTCAAGAGGGGGAAGGGTATGATTTTTGCGCAAGTGATTGAAAAGATGAAGAAAATAAATTTTGAAAAATGTCCCATTTACCCTATGCAATATGATATAATGGTTTTGTATAGTTAAGAAAAAAGATATACTCTCTCAGGGCGCGCTGAAAAGCGCGCCTTTCGTGTTTTTGGGGTGAGGAGCGCTGCTGTGATGAAAAAATCAAAAGTCAAAAGTCGTACCAAGGCCAGCGGCGGGACGCGGTCCGAGAGTTGCGGCAAGTGCGAGATAGCCGCGAAGGGGATTGCGCAAGCGGGGTCTGATATGAAAGTGCCAGTCGACTTTGTGGAAGCGCGAAAGAATATTGCCACCCTGGTACGAATGTCGGTGAATGAAATTGTGGTTCGGTTCATCGAATTGGCGAAGGATGGGGAAGTGGGTCCGGCGAAGTATTTATTTGAGGTATGTGGATTGTATCCGGCGACGGCAGAGACTTCCGCCAAACCGGAAAACTCGCTGGCCTACTCGTTATTGAAGCGGTTGGGATTGCCGACTGACCCCGTGGTTTGCCATGACGACGCCCCGACGGTTGGGTTCTCAAGCGGGACGGTGGGGATGAGAGGCGCTGAGGGTAATGGCGGAAAGCCGGCAGACGAATCTTATCCCGACCAGAACTAGAAGGCTCACGAATGCGAGAGCGAAACGAAGCGGTGTAGCGGAGGCGCGAGGACGTGGAGGATGCCGTAGAATGAACCGGAGTTACGAGCGGATGAGCTGCACTCCGGGGCTTTCGATTTCGCCGCGGGGAGAATCGAATGTGGGGAAGTTGCTGAAGCCGACTTCCGCGACAAATTCGATAAGACGGAAAGTTCGGAGCTCTGGGAAAAATACGGCGGGGAGAAAGGTCCGGGTTGCACGGCCTAAGATGGGGATCGACATTACGTGGGTGACGGAGCGGATTGGCGTTGGCGGGGGGATCTGGACGGCGGAGAACATGGCGGCGGTAGCGCGCGCCGGGGTGACCCACATCATCGATATGCAGATCGAGTTCGACGATACGCCGTTGGGAGAGCGGCATGGAATCGCGGTGTGTTGGAATCCGGTGGACGATGACTTTGAACCGAAGCCGAGCGCAATATTCGCGCGTGGCGTGGATTTTGGCCTGGCAGCGCTGGAAGAAGAGGATACGAAGTTGCTGGTGCATTGCGCGGCGGGAGTACACCGGGCACCGATGATGACTCTGGCGCTATTGGGTGTGATGGGCTGGAGCGTGGAAGATGCGATGCGGTTGGTGGAGGCGCGACGACCGGTGGCGGATTTTGCCGAGGTCTATGTACGGAGCGTAAAAGATTTCTTACAGGGACGGAGTTGAGAGTAGGGTTCAGGGTCAACCGTCTAACGGTGCAGTGAAGCATTAAAATGCGTTGTTGGGCAGACAGCGGTCTGAAGGGACGAGGGGATCCTTGGGCTGCGATTGCGCTTCGTCTTCGCGAAGCACAATCTTCGCTCCCGATGACAGGATTGAGGAGGAAGTATGTTGCAGACATGCCGTCCGGCGGGACGGCTTTTTTATTTGGTACTGGCGGTGGTGATGGCGGCATCGGGGGTTGGGCTTATGGCGGGCGAAGTTGCCGCGAAAAATGGGGAGAAGCCGACGAGTCCTTCCGAGGCGAAAGGGCGCGCGGCAGAGCCTGCGGCGAATGGAGCCTCGCCCAGTCCGCAGAGCGGTCCGACGCTGACCAGCGTGGTCGACACCGTGTACCTGGCGGATGGAACACCGGCCCAGGGAGTGCTGGTGATTACTTGGCCGGCGTTTGTGACGGCTAGCGGGAGCGCGGTGGGAGCAGGGACGCTCGATGTGACGCTGGGAACGAGCGGAGCTTTGAATGTGACACTCGCGGCGAACGCGGGTGCAACGCCGGCGGGTGTTTACTACACGGTGGTGTACCAGTTAGGGCCTGGGGAAGTGCGAAGCGAAGATTGGGTGGTGCCGACGAGTTCTCCGGCAACGCTGGCGATGGTGCGAACGACGCCGGGAGCTGGAACGGCGGCACAACCGGTATCGATGCAGTACGTGAACTCGGAGCTAGCTGGGAAGGCGAACGATAGCGCGGTCGTGCATTTGTCGGGAACGGAGACGGTGACAGGGACCAAAACTTTTTCTACTCCTCCGAATGTGCCGACGCCGGTGGGGGCGGGAGATGTAACGAATAAGTCTTACGTGGATTCATCTATCGAGGCGGTGGGGGCGGGGAATTATCTTCCGACGGCGGGTGGCGCGATGACGGGGCCGTTGACTCTAAGTGGGAATCCGACGGCACCGCTGCAATCGGCCCCAAAACAATACGTGGATGCGAGCGTGACCGTTAAGGCGGACCTTATAGCCGGGCTGGTGCCGACGAATGAGTTAGGGAGCGGCACGGCTTCAGGGCTGAACTGTTTGCTGGGAAGCGGAGCGTGGGGACCATGCGGGTCGAGCGCTAATGCGACGGCGATACAAAGCGTGCCAGTGGCGGCGGGAACTCCCGCAAACGGGCAGGTGCTGACCTATTCCTCGGCATCGGGACAATATGCTCCGGCAGCGCCGGGCGGCGGATCAGGCGGGGTAACGATAAGTCCGACGGGAAGCCAGAGCATTGTGCAGCCGGTAGGTTCGCAAATGACAGTGAACAACTTGAGTGGGGTTCGATATGTGACACCGAGCGACAACTGGAGCGCCACACCGAGCGGCAGCCTGGCGGCGGGGCTGCAGGCGACCGTAACGCTGGCGCCGTGTCCGATAGGAATCGATACGACTTCGTACCAGATGTATTTCATGTATGTGCAAGATGGTGGAGGAACGGCGGAGCCGGTTTTGGCGCAGGGAGGGACTTGTACACCGGGTGCGGGTTCGGGGACGGTCGTGTTCACGCCAAAATATGCGCACTCGGCGGGATATACGATTGGCAGCGCATCGAGCGGGATTCAGGAGGCGATTAACGATGCTTGTGGTTTGCCTTCGGGAGTGAACTCGGGAAATCCGAATGCGCATGTGATACTTCCGGCAACGGGTGCGACGGCGAGTGCGTTGCCGGTTTACGGATCGATTTTTGCGCATTGCAGCAGGTCTCTGATTGAAGGCCACGGGACGCTGCTCTCGTGCTCGACTCGAGATCGATGCATGTTTCTGGGCGATCAGGTGAACTCCAACCACTATGGTGGGATCACGTTGCGGGGGGTGAATTTTACGTCGACGGTGCACGCCGATGGCTGCCTGATTCTGAATACCCAGCGGCAGACAAATGTGGTGACTATCACGACCGTTTCAGCGTGCAGCACCATTCAGACCGGGGACCGGGTCAACATTAACTTTACGGACAACCCGACCTATTGGGGAAATCATGGGCCGGTGACGGTTTCCGGAACTTCGATCACATACAACCAGACGGCGGCTAATGTAGCGTCGGTTGCGAGTCCGGGAACCATCGCCATTGAGAATGCGGCAGTGGAAGATAATGCGATGCCGGGAACGATGGATGACATCAAGTCTTCGGCGGGAGGCGGGGGAAGTTTCAATCAATTTTTTGTGATGGACGACGATGAGGCTGCGACCATTCGGAATTTCGATGCGGATGGAAGTCAGGGGTTAACCTGCACCGCCAATCACTGCGGTTCGTACATTTACGCCGCGAATTGGGGGGCGCCGGTTATTTGGATCGACAAGGCGAACATCAGCCCGCAGTGCGCGGGGAATGGAGTTACAAATTACTCCAATAATGTGACCCGGGTGACGGACTCGGTGATGCAGGGCTTCGGGATGTGGGGCGTGAACACCACGACGATCCTGGGCAATTACGGGGGAACTGAGCTGGACAACATTTACATGGAAGAAGGCGCCGGACCTTGTCCTAATCCTTATCTGGGCAGTTCATTTGGGGCGACGGGAGTCATTTATGAGGCCAATGTGCAGCCTCTGACGGTGCACGGTGGCGAGCAGCCGGCGGGGCATGGTGTGTCGTTTCCTTTCAGTGGAACTTCGGGATCGACGCAATTGAACTATTACGTCATAGCGCACGACACTACGGCAGGAATTTACAGTGCCCCGCTGCTTGCGGGAGTTACTTTCACTAACGGGGGAGCGGGCAATGTGTCGGTGCAATGGCCTCATATTCCGCCGCAGAACCCCGGAGACGTAGTGGTCTACGACATTCTGCGAATGCAACCGTCGACCAGTTTGACGGCCAATGCTCCGAGTTTTCCAATAAAAGGATCGTGTACAGGTGGAAGTGTAACTGCATGCGGAAGTGTGGGCGTGAACGAGGCACAGTGTTCGGGACTAGTCTGTACTTATACGGATGCGGCAGGAGCGAACACGGCTAATTACACGATTCAATCGCTGAGCTGGGAACCGCTGTTGCCCTTCTGGCCAGGAAGTGCGGTCTTTTCGGGAGACGGGTCCTCTACTTACTACAATCCGATGGCTTCGTTCGATACCGAACCGACGGATGTGGTTTCGGTGGAGTGGAATGCGCTGCCGACGCTGCAAGTTCGTGATTGCGGAGATGCAGCAGCAATCGGCGCATGGTTTGGCGGGGCGTGGGAGCAGTGCCTGGAAGGGAAGGTAACTGGAGTCTACCCGCCGATTGGCGGGCTGCTGTTTCAGGATGGAAGTTACAACAATGGCACGGGCAGCGGGGTGAAAGGGAGAATCAATTTTGAATACCCCACGACTGGAATTGGAAATATCCAGCCGCATCACATTATTACTTTGGTGGATTCCAATTTTGCGAAGACGCTGGCCACAATCGGATTCCGTCCGCCGAATGATCCTGGGGATACTTACATCGGACTGGATGTTGCAGCAGTTCCGGGAGCAGAGCAGTTGGCATTTGGGTCGCCGGTAGCGATTTCGAACTACATCGGAAATGCGGGCGACAATTCCAGCTACCTGGAGAGACTGACGGCGAGCGCGAAGACGTTCAACGTTCCAGTGCACATCAATGGGAATTTGACGGTGACGGGAATTTGTACGGGTTGCGGAGGAGGAGGCGGATCGGGAACGGTGAACAGCGGGACAGCGGCGCAGGTAGCGATGTATTCGGCGAATGGCACGGCTGTGAGCGGAGACAGCGGACTCACGGATAACGGAACGACGCTGACCTATACGGGAAGCAACGGGATTGCGGCGTCCTCGGGAGCGTTCAGCGGAAATCTTACGGTGAACGGGCAGTTGCTGGTGGCGGGGCCGTGGGCGGTGAGTTCGCCGGTACCGGGGACGGCAATGGCAGCGGCGGGGGCGGGGACTTCATCCTTTGGCCTATCGAACGACGGGAACTTTTATATTTCGGCGGGCGGTGGCACTCCGCAAAAAGTGGCGACGACGGGGAGCAGTTCGTTTTTTTCGAATCTGTTTCAGGAAGATGCGAGCGATGTGGGCGAGTATGGATCGACAGCGCAAAACTTGCATGTGTACTCGATCTATACGAACAGTTCGACGTGGCAGCGGACTTCGCTGGGATATGACGCAACCGATAACTACGCGGTAGTGCGGAGCGAGAATTCCGCGGCTGGAACGGCGCCGGGGTTGGGATTTTGGGTTAACAGCGGGTTGAAGTGGGTGGTAGACGCGAGCAGCAATTTCAAGCCGTGGATCGACCAGACGTATAACGTGGGATCGTTCAACAATGCGGGGACCGGCAGCGGACTGCGACCGGGGACAGTTTACGCGGCGGGGAATTCTACGAGTGGCAGCGGATTTGAGTTAGGCAAGTTCGCCAATCAGAGCTACGAACTTTGCAACGATGCGACGAATGGAACGATCATCAACGGGTTAGCGGTGCTTACTACGGCGGGCTGCGCGGCCAAGCCGGGGAGCGCGCTGACGAGCGGAGCGATCGGGGTGGTGATTTCGAATGCGGGGACTTCGGGGGTGGTGACGCTGGCGCGAATGGGGTCGGCTTATTGCAGCTTCGATGGAGCGGCGACCGTGGTGGGGGATTTTGTTGTGCCTTCGAGCACGGCGAGCGGAGGGTTCTATCCTTTTTGCCACGACGCGGGAGCGACGCAGCCGAGCGGAACGCAAGTGCTGGGACGAGTTTTGCAGGCGAGTTCAGGAAGTGCGACGGTGCAGATGTTTTTGGATATGCCGGGTTCGAGTGTGAGCAGCAGCGCAGCGTATTCGATTCCCTGGTTCACGACGAATACGACGGGGACGGCGATCAGCTTCTCAAGTACGGCGAACAAGGCAGAGCTGTGGGGAGTGGTGCTGACGTTTCCGCTGACGACGACGCAAGTGAGTTATGACGTTTCGACGGCGGATAACTCGAGTAACACATACGACATTGGCGTGTTGAATAGTTCGGGGAGTGTTGTGGCGCACATCGGAAGCACTGCGGGCGCGACGTTTGCGCCGAGCACCGGGTTTAAGACGTTAAGCTGGGTGGCTGGAGCTACGTTACAGCCGGGGAAATATTATCTGGCGATTACGAGTAGTTGCATTAGTGCTTGTGCGCAGGTTTATGGGGGAACGTCGGCGGGGTTTACGTTCCTGGGCGGGAGCAGTGGGACGGCGGAGAGTGTGACGTCGGGGGGAACGCTGAACAATGGAATTACGATTCCGGCGGACAATCCGACGCAGGCGACGATTATGGCGTGGGAGATTCATTAAGGTTGGCGGTGAGGGTGGATGGCCATCGGCGAGAGCCGGTGGCTTTTTTGTTGGGGCGCTTTGCGAGTGGTTTGAGCATGCAGGGAAAAGCAATCGAGCTGCGCTCGAATGGACAGCCGAGGGCGGCTGTCCCCACATTCATTTCTTTGGGTCTACATATTCTCGAGAGGGGAAAACATTATGGGGAGTGCGATTGATCCGGAAGCGGGAGAACCATCCAGTACGCAGGATTTTGAGCAGAGTGACCGGAATCCAGCGGTCACGAATTGGAATGGGACGGACTCGGAGGGAGGGCAGTTGGCTACGCCGGCGTCTTCAGAGAGCAGGGTAACTCAGCCTGGAGCGGCGCCTTCGGCGGATGCTGGGCTGGTGGATTACGACGATCTCGACAGCGCAGATGACGCGCAGGACGAGGCTGAACGAGAGGGGTAACACGCAGAGGTGTTGAGGCCATCGGCGGGAGCCGATGGCTTTTTTATTTGTGAGAGAAAAGCGCAACCACAAAGGACACGAAGTTACACGAAGGAAATCTAACGATATGAGACGGATTCTCACCATCATGCTCATTACGTACGCCAGCGTAACGTGGGCGACGACGTATTACGTGAGTTCGAGTGCGGGAAACGATGCGAACTCTGGGACGTCGGCGGCGGGGCCGTGGAAGACGATCGCGCATGTAAACGGGCAAACGTTTCAGCCGGGGGATTCGATTTTGTTCAAGCGCGGGGATGTTTGGAATGAGAGCCTGGCGCCTGGTTCTTCGGGAAGTTTGGGAAATCCGATTAAGTTCGATGCTTATGGGAGCGGAGCGGCGCCGAACTTGACGGGATATTACGCGGTGCCTTCGACAGCTTGGGTGCTGGTGACGGGGAATGCGTGGAAGGCGGTGGTGCCGTCGACGTATACGGCGATTAATTTTTGTTTGTTCGGGTCGGTTTGGGGTCAGAAGGTGGCGGCGGTGTCGTCGAACCTGACGGCGGCAGGGGATTTTTATCTGGCAAACGGATACCTCTACGTTTTTGCGTCAGGAAATCCGGCAAACTTTTATAACGACGCGATAGTGCCCATGGCGCTGAGTAATGTTCCGGTGATTAACATCAACGGGGAGTCGTGGCTGACGTTTCAGCATTTTCTGGTGAACTGGTTCGATCAGTACGGGGTTTACGTGCAAGGAGCGAGTGATCATCTGGTGTTCGCGAATATGGAAGCGGACTCGATGATTCCTGAGGGAACTCAGCCGCTGGGATTCTATGTGGATGAAAGTGCACCGGGGCCGGGAGATATCAAAATCTATAACTCGGAGGGGCACCTAAATTACGATGCGTTTCGCTTTGATGGGGCGGCGACGTCGATCACGATGGTGAACGACAAGGCCTATGCCAATCGGGACGGGGCGCTGGTGGATAACACGGGAGTGGTGACCTACTCGTATTGTCATTTTTATGCTTCGAGCCTGGCGGTGGCGGGATCGACGGATGTGGAATGGACCAGCGGGGACGGTCCGACGGCGGGAGCAGGAAATATTGCGGCGGATACGGCGCCGGCGGTGCAGGTGTATCAGAGATATCCAGCGGAGATTACGTTAACGGTGGACGATTCGGGGATGACGCCGGGAGCGGATACGTATTACCAGAACACGGTGCTGCCGGTTGCAGATGCGGCGGGAGTGGCGGTGGGCGCGGCGATTACGGTGGGGTACAGCGCAACCATCAATCCGATTATTTCCGAAATACAGGGATGGATTAACGCGGGAAGAGATGTGACTTCGCATTCCATATCTCACACCTACTACACGAATACGGATGGGGAGAGTCTGACCTTTTATTTGTCGCAGACGCCTTTTGCGCAGACGAAACCGGCGCTCATCGACGAGGAATATCTGGGGCCGGGGTTGGATCCGACAACCTGGATGGTCAACGATCCGTCGTCAGCGATTTCTGTTACAACGCAGACGCTGCTGGTTGCGGGAGGGAGCGGCGTGGACGGGCAAACCACTATAAGTTTTGTGGAGCAGATCGAACTGGGCGGAGCATTGGAGTTGCAGCACGGAGATGTGAGCTTTACTGCGGCATCACAGGGTGTGCTCGGCGGCTTATATGCAGGGGCGATTTCAGTAGCGGGATGTTTGTCAGGATTTCAAATTACGCCCTCGGGGGCGAGTTCGACCATCCAGGCGCTCATCAGTGGATCAGCTACGGGCCCAATCGTGGTAACCACTGCGGGTCATCAATATTTCTTTACGACCTATCTGTATTCGATAGAAATCTACCGCTCGGTGGAGACTTATCATTCATCTTCGCATCCGGCAGGAAGCGGATGGGGCGGTGCAGCGGTCACGGCGGATGTGCGCTTCGTGCTGGAGGTGCAGGATATTGACCCGAGCAACCCAGCAACGCTGATGGCTCCGGCGACAGTATTGTACGACGGCGTGATCGCCAGCGCGCCTGGATATTGCACCTACGTGCTGGTGAATGCGATGAATATGCAATGCAGCATCGCGTACACCTATGTTGCCCACATTCCGCTGCCCGAGGTGCGAACGGCACTGCCCGATGCTAATTACGTCACGCAGCTGGTAGGAGCCGCGGCGGACGGAGGGCAATGCACAATCAGCAGCACCGGGGCGCTGAATTTTTACGTGCAATTTCTGCCGATATTGAATCAGCTCATTGTGGCGAGCTATCGCGGGTCTGGACGCGCGGTGGCCCAGGTGGAGAACGAGACGAGCGTTGCGTCATTGCAGAAAGGTGTGGACGATGGGACTCGAGGAAGTGTCCGGGTCGCGAAAACACCGTCTGCGCGTACGGACATAGATTGCGAGAACGCGGCCTTAGCAATTCTGGATGACTCGACGGGGACGGCCTGGTCGGGAACATATGAGACGTGGAGCGATTTCTTACCGGGCGGCGCGGAAGATATTTTTCCGGGAGACGCGGTGATGGTGAATGTACCCTCTCGCGGCGCGTCGTTCACGGCCATTGTGCGGGAAGTGGAAATGGAAATTACTGACCCGGCGGACGATCGCAGTTTCTACACGATAGGGTTTGCGAATGATTTGGCGTTGCCGCTGGGAATTGAGTATGAGGCAAGTGCTGTCACGGTCCCGCTACAGGATGTGCCTCCATTGCTGCAAACGACGCAGGTGGGCGCTTATTACCAGGGGAACCTGGCGGAGGCGCAGATTACCGCCGTGACATCGACGACCGTGGAGGTGGACGCCGGATTGGCGCCAGCCAGCGGGACCGGCATTGAAGTTCGACTAAACGACTACGGATGGGGACAGGCGAACGACCAGAACTTGTTGGGACGGTTCAACACACAAACTTTCAGCCTGGCTCGACTAGCTCGGACGCAAAATTATTTTCTACGTCTGTACGACAGTTCGTCACCGCCGAAATACTCGAGATATTCCGCGGCTTTGCATGTTGACTATCCGCTATAAGCAGACTCGGGCTGCGAAAGGATAACGCATGACAGTTACGGATAGGGAATTAGCGTTAAAGGCGCTCGACCTCGAATTCCAGCGGGAGGTGCTCGATAAGCTGGTGCGGTTGGAGACGAAGATGGATGCGCTGATGGGGAACGGGCAGCCGGGCCGAGTAAAAGTTGTGGAAGACAAAGTAGCACTGCTGGAACGAAATGATTTGCGCAACAGTGTTCACAATAGATTGTTAAATGGCGCGATCAGCGCCGCCATCAGTGCGGCGATCGCGCTGCACAGATATTGGTTGAAGTAGTTCACTGCGAGATATTTCATTTTCAATTGCAAGGCAAAAGGAGAGCTATGAGCACGATACCGAGTACTACAATCATTACCAATCTCAAAACGTTAACAGCAGCCACCTCGAACACGTTGAAAAGCGCGGGTGCGGGAGGCATCGACATGCAGGGGATGCTTGTTCTGGCGCTTAGCAAGGCTGCCGAACTGAAGGTGTGCCTGACCCAGATCGTCAAATCTACAGATGGCGCGGATCCCAATCTGACCGCACTCAACGATATTCTCGCCAGCCTTACTTAGGACAACTGACAAGCACGGCAGAAAAATTGATACTTCAAGGAGAGAGCATGGATTTTCTAGCTCAGTTGCTGCGCGGAATTGCGTTCGTTCCGGCATTAGTAAACGGGATTGAGGGGCTTTTCGGAAATAAGTCTGGTGCCGAAAAAAAAGACGCGGCCATGTCATTTTTGCAGAACGCGCTAGCCACGGCCGATGCCGTGGCGGCTCGGGAGATCATCGATCCGGTAAAATTCAGAGATGGAATTTCTAAAATTATTGATGGAACTGTTGAGTGCCTGAATGCTTCCACCTGGTGCAAGCAGACGCCAGCGTCAAACATCCAGACTTCGGCCTGACGAAACTATCCGACGTCTTCATTCCAATTCTCAAGCGTCTTTTTCACCAGAGCCATGTACTGGTCCGCTATGGCGCCGTCGATCAGGCGGTGGTCGTAGCCGAGCGTGAGGTGAACGACCGACCGGATGGCAATCGAATCGTTGCCTTCTTTATCGGTAACGACCAGGGGCTGTTTGGTAATGCCTCCCACGCCCATAATGGCGGAGTTTGGCTGATTGATGATGGGCAAGCCAAAGACGGCGCCGAACTGGCCGGGATTTGTAACAGTAAACGTGGAGCCTTCGATATCTTCGGGCTTGAGCTTCTTGGTGCGCGCGCGCTCGCCAAGGTCCGTGATGCCGCGCTGCAAGCCGAGAAAGTTGAGGTCTCCGGCATTTTTCAGGACAGGTACGATGAGACCCCAATCGAGGGCGACGGCGATACCGACGTTAATCTGACGGTGGTAGCGGATGTTGTCGCCTTCGAGTGTGGCGTTTAGGATGGGCCATTGCTGCAGTGCGATGATGGCGGCGCGGACGAAGAACGGCATGAAGGTGAGGCGGACGCCGTGGCGCTGCTCGAAAGCATTTTTTTGTTTGGCACGCAGGGTCACGATGCGAGTGAAATCCACTTCATACATGCAGTGGACGTGAGCGCTAGTGCGACGCGATTCGATCATGCGCTGGGCGATGATTTTGCGCATGTTCGTCATGGGAACAAGGTCGCCGGGATAGGCCGCCGGAGCGGACGGACGGACGGCGGCAGGCGCGGGCTGAGAGGCGGGTTCCGCGGCAGCGGCCGGTGAAGAAGCCGGGCGCTCGATGAAGGCCATGATGTCCTGCTTGGTAATGCGGCCGCCAAGTCCGGTACCGGAGACTTGCGAAAGATTGACGCCGTGCTCGCGGGCGATCTTGCGTACGAGGGGGGACGAACGGGCTTCCTTGGCACCATCTTCCGCCGGCTGTTGGGCGGGCGTTGCGCTGGCGATCGGCGCGGGAGCCGATGCGGCTTTTTTCTCTTCTTTCTTCTCCGGCGGCTTTGCTTCTGGCACTGGTGCGGAAGCGGCTGGCGCGGCTTTCGCCGGGGCGACCGCGGCTTCTCCATCCACAGAGATGGTGCCGACGACGGTATTCACGCCGACGGTGCTGCCCTCAGAGACTTTGATCTCTTGCAGAACGCCGGAAGCGGGGGCGGGAATTTCTGCGTCAACTTTGTCGGTGGAGATTTCGAAGAGCGGTTCATCGCGCTGAACTTTGTCGCCAGGCTTTTTCAGCCATTTCGTAATAGTGCCTTCGACGATGGATTCGCCCATCTGAGGCATGATGATGTCAGTCGGCATGATTTCCTTTCACGCGGCCCACGGTTCGGAACAGAGGACCGGACGCAACCCAATATTATAGCGGGTGGGGGAGTCAGCTTGAAACGCTCCCGGGGCAACAGTTGGTTCTTCTTTTGGCCGCGGCACGCCCCACTGTGTAAACTAGCTTCGCGATGAGATCTCTCCCCCGCTCTTCACCTGCGCGCCATTATTCTTCTGCGGCGGCGCGGCTTGTAATCATCTTTGCGCTTTTGTTGGCCTGCGTTGTGGCGAGTTTTGCCTCGGCTTATAACGCCCATCCCAAGCTGGTGGTCGTGATTGTGATCGACCAGTTTCGCGGCGACTATCTTGAGCGCTATCGCGATCAGTTCGGTGAAGGCGGATTCCGCTTGCTGCTCGATCATGGGGCCAACTTTACTGACTGCAACTACGATTACGCCAATACGCGCACCGCTCCCGGACATGCCACGCTTTTTACGGGGGCTTACAGCAACGGTCACGGCATTGCGGCCAATGAATGGTGGGATCCGCGGAAGAAGCGCATGGTGACTTCGGTTGAGGATGACAGCACCAAGCTTGTGGGTGTCCCCGAAGAGAAGACAGGAGCATCGCCACACAATTTGTTGGCTGATACTTTGGGCGACGAACTTAAACTTGCTACCCAGGGACAGGCGCGCGTGTTCGCCGTTTCGCTGAAAGACCGCGCTGCCGTGCTGCCCGGAGGCTTTGCCGCCGACGCGGCGTACTGGATTGAACCCCGAAGCGGCGCATGGATTACTTCCACGTACTATCGCAGCGACTTGCCCAAGTGGGCGCAGGATTTTAATTCAGGAAATCGCGCCGCGAAATATTGGGACCGCGATTGGAAGAATAGTAATGGCGACATTTTGCGCTCAACGGTCCATCGCAAGAGTAAAGATGGATCCGATGCCGGATTTTACGAAGTGATCGGCTCGACTCCCTTCGCCAACGAATACGAGTTGGAATTCGCCAAGCAATTGGTGGTTTATGAAGGTCTCGGTGGCGGACGCGCCACGGACTTACTTTCCATCAGTCTCTCCGCAAACGATATTCTCGGGCATCAGGTCGGTCCCGATTCGCCGGAGATGTCTGCGATGGCGCTGGCGCTCGATCGCGAGCTGGCCGACTTCTTCAACTTTCTCGGGCATCAGGTCGGTCTGGCGAATGTGTGGATCGCGCTATCAGCCGATCATGGAGTTTCCGCATTGCCCGATGCCGCAAAGAGATTGCGCATTCCCGCCGCCAATCTGGATGCGGGTAAGCTCGAAGCGCAAATTAATGGCGCGGTGACGGCGAAGTTTTCGCCGGGTCACTCAGCCACTTACATCAAACTCGACTATCCGCTTGCGTGGCTCGATCAGGATGCGTTCATCGCGGCTCATATCAAGGAGCAAGAAGCCGAAGCTGTAGTGGGTGAGGCGATGAAGCAGGCAGGACTGCGCGCGTACTTCACCAAGACACAGTTGGCCGAAGGCGCAATACCCGATACGACTCTCGGTAGAAAGTTTTTGAATAGTTATTCGCCTGAAGGCGGCTGGTATGTGATGGGAGTTCAGGAGCCTTATACGGTCGGCCCTGCAAAGGGCACGGACCACGCATCACCTTACACCTACGATACCCACGTGCCGCTGGCTTTTTATGGATTGCCGTTTCGGCCGGGCACTTATCGAACACATTCGGAGCCGGTCGATATGGCGGCGACGTTGGCATCGCTACTCGGCATCAACGCTCCCACTCATGCTGTCGGTCGAGTGCTGACCGAGGCGCTGGCTCCGGCTCACCACGCGGAAAGTGCAGCAGAGCCAACTCCTGCAGGATCAAATGCGCAGAGGAGTCCACAGTGACGCCAGCTTCTGACAGCGCCAAACCGGCCTTGGACCTCAGCGTCAGCGTCGCTGGAATCCCGCTTAAGAACCCGATCATTGCCGCCAGCGGCACGTTTGGTTATGGCGTCGAATTCGAGGACGTAGTCCACCTCGACAAGTTGGGCGGCTTCGTAGTCAAGGGGCTCTCGCGAGAACCGATGATCGGCAATCCGCCGCCGCGTCTATGGGAAACCGCTGCCGGCATGCTCAATGCCATCGGCCTGCAAAATATCGGTGCTTCGGCGTTTCTGGAAGAGAAGCTGCCCAAACTGCGGCAGATTACGAACATCACCGTTTTCGCCAACATCTTCGGCTACACTCGCGAGGATTACGAACGAACCATCGAGATTCTCAACGACGGCGAAGGCATCGCGGCCTACGAACTCAATGTTTCTTGCCCTAACACAGCGCACGGTGGCTTGCAGTTCGGGAGCGATCCGCGGTCGCTCGATGAAGTGGTGACTACAGCGAAGCGGGTTGCGCGCCGCCCTCTGATCGTGAAGCTCTCGCCCAACGTGACCAGCATCGCGCAGATGGCCCACATCGCGCAGGAGGCGGGCGCCGACGCAGTCTCGCTGGTGAATACTTTCGTGGCCATGGCCATTGATGCCGATACGCGCAAACCGCGTATTGCTAATGTCACCGCCGGACTCTCTGGCCCTGCCATAAAGCCGATCGCTCTGCGCATGGTCTACGACGCGGCACATGCGGTGAACATTCCAGTGATTGGCATGGGAGGCATTTCCACCGCTGCGGACGTCGTGGAATTTATGCTTGCGGGTGCAACCGCGGTGCAGATCGGAACCGCGAGTTATTGGGACCCTTGCGCTACCGAGAAAATTGTCAGCGACCTGCAGCGCTGGTGCCAGGATCACCAAGTCACACGCTTGGCAGACCTGACTGGCGGACTGATCGTTGAATAAGAATGGTCTGCCACAGCAGCAGGACGGAACTAACGCCCGTGGGTGTACCAGATCGACCCTGGCGATTTGTAATTGCGCCCCTCGCCCCACACGACGTGGGTGTTTCCCAAGTTGTCGATGGCAATCGAAAAGTAGTCGCCGAACGGAAAGCGGAAACCTTCGGGAAGGATGTAATCGTAGCCGCGCTCCGGCCCAGAAAGCTGAGCTTCAGACGACCATGTGGCTCCCCCGTTGCTCGAACTGCGCTCAAAAACATTCCATAGTGGCTGAGTTCCCGGAGGCTGATTTCGCGTATCCATCCAAGCGATACGCACATCCCCCGCCTCGCCTGCCGCAATGGCAGGAAAACAGTGCTCTGCCGAAAGCTGTGCGGACGAGACTTCCGTCCTGGCCGACCAGCTTGCTTCGCCCGTGGTCGAAGAAGAAAAGAACATGCGCTCGTTTCCACCGTTTGTGGTGCCGGCATTCCACAACACGTAAAGAGTTCCGGCGGCGTCCGAAGCAAGCGCAGCTTGTGCCCCAAGATAGCCGGCTTCGCAACCTTCGGCGGAGCAATCGGGCGCCGCGCCTGAAACATCCAGCAGCGCCGTCTTCCAACTAAGTCCGCTATCCGAGGACCGGCTAACGTAAAGGCTAACGGGGCGGGTGCTCGATTCCTGCCGCGCGTAAGCCGTCCATGAAAAGTAGACGTTGCCGCTGGCATCGACCGTCGCGCCCCCGGCCAGCGACCAGCCGGGCTTTGCGCCAGGATTCACCGCCGCCGATGTAAAAGTCTGCGCGTAATCATGAGACGCGGCTACCAGGAAATTTTGCTCGTGATTGAACCCCACATAAACGTCAGCGCCGTGGACAGCCAACACCGGCTTATCGGCATCATCCGGCGAACGCGCCGCCACTGAAAAATACCAGGTGTGGCCAAAATCCTGTGACCGTGCCACGATCACATCACGTTTATTGTCCTGCAGCCAGGAGGCATATAAGGTTTGCCGATCGACGGGGTCAACGACGATTTGGGGATCAAACTGGCCGGTCAACGAAGGCGCGAGCGAATGCGGAACTCCCCACGACATTCCGTTATCATTGCTGACCAGCAGCGAGATAGTTGGCGTAGCGCATGCGCGGCAGTCGGCTACCGCTCCATATTGAGGAAACAGAATATAGATGTGTCCCTGGCCGTCGGTCGCCAGCGCCGGTTCCCATTGATCGCCATTACTGTAACCGACGCGACGGGGCGGGCTGAAGTTAGCAGCCGGGATCACAGCAGCCAGTGCGGTCTGCGCCATTGAGAAGGCAATAAGCAACCAGAGGGCAAACCTCGGCACGCGTCTAGCCCGGCTGGATCTCAAAACCACAGACTTCTCCTGGAAATACTCCTGCAACAACCTTGGCGGAACTTTATCTCGAATCCTGCCGGAACGTCAATTGCCAGAGGGCCACGG
>CAVRWS010000081.1:0-24260 GCA_963724815.1 uncultured Acidobacteriaceae bacterium | reverse complement strand
ATTCCCCTCGCTTCGGCGCAGATGCAGATCGGGGATAACACCAAACTGAAGGCTGGCGGAATGTTCACTGCCGGTTATCAGGGAGACTACGGAAACTCCGCCCAGATCGAATCCGACCACGGACTTGACTTCGGATTCAACGGCAATATTTCCGGTTCCTACTACAATCCCAACTTTCTTTCCTTCAACGTATCCCCTTACTACAATCAATCACGGGACGATTCGAACTTCCAATCGCTGACCGGAGCCAGCGGTGTAACAGGCACGGCCAATCTCTTTACCGGCAGCCACTTTCCAGGGTCAATAACCTACCACGACGACCGCAACAGCACCGGAACCTTCGGGCTGGTGGGTGAACCGAACTTCACTACCCACGGCAACGGCCAGGGTTTCGGCATCGCGTGGAGCGCATTGCTCCCGGGCTTGCCAACTCTGTCAGTCGGATTTTCGCAAGGCAGCGGCTCAGGTACAGTCTACGGGACCACCGATCAGAGCGGCTCTTCCACCAAACTGTTCAATTTGCGATCTTCCTATCCGATTGCTGGTTTTCACCTGACTGGCTTCTTCGATCGTGACACCCTGGATGCGCAATACCCGGCGTTCCTGTCGGGCGAGCAGGAATCCGTATCGAATACCAGCGGCCATGATTTTGGTTTTGGCGCGAATCGCGCCCTGCCTGTCAACGGCTCGTTCTACGCCACTTACAACCGCTCCGAGGCGTCCACCGATTACCTGGGCACGCTGGACAACACAACCAGCTATACGACAAGCACGGAGAGCACTGGCGCCACTTTCCATCCCACACAAAAGCTGAGCCTGTTCGCGAACGAGAGCTATACCGACAATCTCTCGGGATATCTGAGCCAGGGTGTTGTGAGCAGCGGCAGTGTCACGACTCCGTTCGACCTGGGATCGGGTTCGCACTCCATGCAGATCGGCGGCGGGGCCGCTTATGCCTTCACCAATTTTTTATCTACGCAGGCGCAGGCGACCTATTACAACCAGTATTACTACGACAAAAGCTATACCGGAACCTACCTCAGCGGCACAGTGAACTATTCGCGGCGACTGTGGAATATGTTCAGCTTTTCCGCAGGCGTAGTGGACAGCAACAATGGCCAGGGAGATAACGCCGTCGGCTTTATCGGCAACGTGAATTATTTTCACCGCATCGAGGGCTGGGAGACTTCCGGTTCGTTCAGCTACGCGCAGAACGTGCAGTCGGTCTTAATCACCTATACAACTTCGTCCTACAATTACACGGCCCGGGTACGCCGCCGTCTGGGATATGGCTGGGCGTGGTTAGCGGCATACAGCGGCAGCGAGACCGGTTTAACTCAGGTGGCAGGCAGCGATAGCCGAAGCGAAGGGTACTCCAGTTCCCTCAGTTCGCGACGCTTCACCCTGACTGGGAACTATACGAAATCAACCGGACAGTCGATTCTCACTAGCGAAGGCTTGGTAGCGTTGCCGCCGACTCCGGGCGTGCCCAATAGCAACCTTATTCTCTATAACGGGGACAGTTATGGAGGTGGTCTTTCGGCGACGCCGGTGCGGCGCCTGACCATCTCCGGAACCTTCAGCCGGGCGCTCAGCAATACGCTCAGCGATGTAGTCAATTCGCGTAACAATACAGAAATCTTCAACGCCCAGCTGCAGTACCACTTCAGGCGAATTGGTATGACGGCTGGGTATACGATGTTCACTCAAGGGATCAGCGCAAGCGGTGTCCCGCCCGGGAACGGCGAACTCTTATTTCATTGGTGTGTCAAGATGGTTCGATTTCTTCTGATCGGAAGGATCACGACTTCGCGGAACATGACGTCCTGGCGACGGCCATTGGCTCTTGTCGCCTTGGTCGTGTCCCTTGCTCTGACCGCCACTGCTGCCAGACATCCGAAGGCATCGATTAAGCAAGCCGTTCCGCCCGAGTTGCTTCTGGACGGTGGCCGGAAACTTACATTTGAGCGCAGCTTCAGTCTGGAGCGCGAGGTAAAGCCGAAGCGCAGTTTCTGGACTCGTGTGGTCGACGTGATCGCCGGCCTTCCGGATTTCCATTTCCTGGTAAATCCTTACAGCATCACCACAGATTCTCACGGACGTGTAATTGTCACGGATCCCGGCGCCGATGGAATTCACATCTTCGACTTCACCGAAAAAAAATACAAATTTCTTTCCCGCAAAGATAGCGGCAAGAATCCGATGCTCGCCCCGCAATGCGTTGCAGTCGACGCGCAGGACAATATTTATGTAACCGATTCCCTGGCGGGAAAAGTTTTCGTGTTCGATCCCAGCGGAAAATTCCGCCGCATGATCGGTGCGCTGAAAGGTGGCGAAGGTCTTTTCAAACGGCCCACAGGAATCGCCGTTGATTCCGCGGAGCAGCGTATCTACATCACGGATACTTTGCGCAACAAAATTTTCGTCATGGACATGCAGGGCACCGTGCTGGCCACCATCGGCAAGCCCGGCACC
The DNA here is from genome assembly GCA_963724815.1 of uncultured Acidobacteriaceae bacterium. Classification (GTDB taxonomy): domain Bacteria; phylum Acidobacteriota; class Terriglobia; order Terriglobales; family Acidobacteriaceae; genus Sulfotelmatobacter. The sequence continues at coordinate 21,785 of CAVRWS010000081.1, read as the reverse complement.
GGCGACGCCGAATTCAACTATCCCACAGAGCTGCGGTTGAACGGTCCCGAGTTATTTGTGGTCGACGCCATGAATTTCCGCGTGCAGGTGCTCGATCGCTCCGGTGCATTTCACTACGCCATCGGCAAACTCGGAGATTCCACAGGCTCGATGTTCCGGCCGAAAGGCATCAGCTTCGACTCCGAAGGCCATCTCTACGTGGTCGACGGCCTCTGGGGGATGGTGCAAGTGTTCGACCGGCAAGGACAGCTGCTCTATTACTTCGGCCGGCGTGGTACGGGCTTCGGAGACTTTCAACTCCCGGCCGGATTACAGATCGATAACAACGATCGCATCTATGTAGTGGATTCCTTCAATCACCGCATCGAGGTCTTTCATTACTATGCGGCGGCGAAATCGGCCGAGGGAGGAAAGCCATGAGGCGCATCGCCAACAAAATCATGCTGGCCTCGGCTTGCGCTTTTCTCCTCGCACATGGCATCGCGAGTGCGCAGGTGCAAGGCGATGTATTGGGAATGCATAATCTGACCCCTGCTAGTGGGTCGTCCGTAACCGCTCAAGGTAGCTTGGGGTGCACTTTCTGCCACGCTCCGCATAGCGGACTGGGCGGAGTGACTCCGCTATGGAACCAGACTTTGTCCAAAGCAACCTACACCCCGTATTCGAGTTCGACCTACGTCGAGCAAGGAAGTACCCAGCCCACACTCGGCGTCACCAGCAGTTTGTGCCTGAGTTGTCACGATGGAACCGTAGCGGTGGGACAATCGGCGGCCTACGGAACGATCCCGATGACCGGATCCATGAACAGCATCGATTCTTTTGGAATGAATCTGAGTGGATCGCATCCGTTCAGTTTAGTTTTGCCGATGAAAGACGCGTCCAACCTCGTGGCTTCGTTGGTCTCACAAGGTAAGACGGCGGACCCTACCGGGGCCGTGGCCTTAATTAAAGGGAACGTCGAGTGCACCAGTTGTCACAGCCCACACACACAGGGGATCGATAAGGTCGCGCAGAAGTTCTTAGTTCGCGATAGTTCAAGAGGCCAGCTGTGTTTGGCCTGCCATGATCCAAACCGTGTACTGACGGGGCAACCCAATCCACTTGCCGGCTGGACAGGGAGTATTCACTCCACTGCTACGAATCAGCCTGCCGCGATTGCAAATGTCGGACTGTACAGCACGGTGGCTTTAAACGCTTGCGGCTCCTGTCACATGGATCACGATGCCACCGCACCGCAGCGTTTGCTGAGGCCAGCCTCGCCCGCCGCGCCCAGCGTCGATCCCGCTACTCAAGCTTGTATGACGTGCCACAACGGCGGAACTCTGCTAGCGCCAGCGGCCCCGAATATCATGGCTGAGATGGCGAAGACGAGTCATCCGCTACCCACAGGCGTCAACTTCCACGACGCCGCTGAGACTCCAGTACTCAACAACAATCGCCATGCCACCTGTGTGGATTGCCACAGCCCGCATGGCTCGAACCAGGTGCTCACCTTCCCGGCTCCGCCGACGATTCGCCCCTCGCAGGCCAACGTCACCGGGATCAGCGCACTGGATGGAACCACCGTTCTAACGCCCGCCATCAACCAATTTGAAAACTGCCTGCGCTGCCACGGAACCAGCATTGGGAAACAGAGATTGCTGATTTATGGGTACGCCCCGGCGAGACTTGTTTCGGCACCAGATCCGCTGAACGTAATCGCCGAGTTCAGCGCTACGGCGACCTCCAGCCATCCCGTTACGCACAGCGGCACCAGCCCGCTGCCGCAGCCCAGTCTGCTCACCAACATGCTGAATCAGAATGGCACTGCCGGTCGGCTTATGGGAGTCCAACTCCTGTGCACGGATTGCCACAACAGTGACGATAACCGCGAGTTCGGCGGGACTGGACCGAATGGCCCGCACGGCTCGGTCAATTCACACATCCTCGAGCACAACTATCAATTCAGTCAGACCACTTCTCCCGGCGGATTAGTGACGAACTTGTTCCCGAATCCTGACCTCACTGTCAACGGCCCCTACGGTATGTGCGCCAAGTGCCATAACCTGACCAACGTGGTGAGTAACGCCAGCTTCCTGCAGCACAGCAACCACATTTCGAATGACGGCTTCTCCTGTTCCGTGTGTCACACCGCGCACGGCATGGGATCGGTGTCGCCGAGCGTTTCCGGCGAGCGCCTGGTGAACTTTGACGCCAACGTCGTGGGCCAAAACAACGGTGCTCCAATCTCCTATAACCGTTCCAGTAATAGTTGTGTGCTGACCTGCCACCAGGTCGCTCACAACGCCGATGGCTCGATCTCAAGCGCTTTGAAGGCTGGTCCCCATGCGAAGGGGAAGTGACGGAAACGCGCCGTGGTCGCAGCGGCAAAACGCGCCCTCGTTGTGCAGAATGACCCGACGCCCCACCTCCCGGCAAGCGTCTTGCGCCTGTTTCTACGCGTAAATGATTGAAATCAAGGCTGCAAGCAACCGTCACCATTGCGCTGGCGCTTGGCACTTCCGGTGCAATAAAAAAATGGGATCGATTTTCGCCTTTTGCCCTGGGAACCTCTCGGGAACGAGGAATTCGCGAATGGACGACGAATCAAGCGCAACCAGTAGTTCCAAGCCAAATTGGCCGCTTCTGGGAATGTGCCTTGTTTGCCTGGCCATGGGTTTCCTGGCCGGCTATTTACTGCGCGGCTCGGCGCCGGGTTCGGGAAAGGCACCCTCCGCCGCAGCCCGGGCATCGACCGCCGCAGCCCAACCGGCCGCGGGTGCGCCTGCAGGTGAATCGCAAACAGCGCAGCAGATGCCGCACCAAATGCCGAGCTTGGACGATCTGAAGCGCATGGCTGATAAGAAAGCCGCGCCGCTGTTAGAGAAACTAAAATCCGATCCAAAGAACCCGCAACTTGAAAATCAGATTGGCCTGGTCTATGAGAACGCTCATCAGTTCAAGGAAGCGGCCGGACATTTCGAAAAGTCGTTGCAGCAAGATCCGAAGAACATCGGAGTTCGTGCGGATTACGCCTCCTGCCTTTATTACACCGGCGATGTCGATGGAGCTCTCGCGCAGCTCAACCAGTCTTTGACGTACGATCCAAAACACGCGGGCACGCTGCTGAACATCGGCATCATCCGATGGAAGGGGAAGAATGACGTCGATGGCGCCGTGGCCTCATGGGAAAAACTGCTGCGTTACCATCCTGATTTTCCGCAAAAAGATGCGCTGCAGCAGATGATCACTCAGGCAAAGCGGAGTAAGACCGCGGGAGCTGGGCAAAAAGGGTAAGCCCGCTTCCAGTTGAACTAAGAGAATCGCAGCGAGTTCGTACGAGAAAGCAGCGGTTGTTAGATTTTAGCCTTCCTCGGCGTGGCTGGTGTGCTCTTTTGCAGAGCGTGCACGTGAGGACCGCCAGGGCTGGATGGTTACGGGTCTGGCACCGAGGTTAGGCCCACGGAGTCTGATCCGGTCCAGCCCTGATCGAGTTGATATGAGCTGTTGGGAAAGCTCGAAGTGAACCCATTGTCATCACAACTCGAAATCGATCCAGAACAGAGCGAAGGGTCTGCTCACACGGCGTTAAATCACAAGGCTGATGCCGGGCGGCATTGGTTACTACGCATTTCGATCGCTGTCTTGGCGCCCTTGCTGCTGCTCGCTCTCGTGGAAGCAGGCCTGCGAATTTGTGGTGTAGGCTATTCCGCCGCTCTCACAGTTCCCTGCACCGTCCAGGGTCAGCCCGCATCTTGCTACAACCTGTTTTTCGCCGCGCCATTTTTCCCCCCGGGCATGATCAAGACCCCTCAGATGTATGTCATCCCCGCAGTGAAGCCGCCCCAGACATTCCGCATTTTTGTGCTCGGCGAATCGGCCGCAATGGGCGATCCTGATCCTTCCTACGGTTTCAGCCGCTACCTGGAAGTGATGCTGCGCGAACGCTACCCGGAAATGAAATTCGAGATCGTAAACACCGGCAGCGTGGCCATCAACTCACATGTTCTGTTGCCGATTGCTAAGGGGTTGGCGGACTTCAAACCCGATCTATTCATCATTTATTCGGGCAACAATGAAGTTGTAGGACCCTATGGTCCGGGAACCGCGCTCACCGCCGGCGGCATGAGTCTTCCCGTCATCCGCGGCAGCATTTTCTACCACTCCACCCGCATCGGACAACTTCTCACGCGACTGGGCACTCCCAAGCGGGACTGGGGTGGCATGGCAATGTTTATGGACAAACAAATCCGGGCCAATTCGCCGTTGATGCCTTATGTCTACGCCAACTACGAACAGAATCTGCGCGACACGATCGCCGTGGCCCGACAGGCAGGCGCAAAAGTCATTGTCTCGACCGTGCCTACCAATCTGATGGACTGCGCTCCCTTCGCATCTTTGCATCGCGAAGGTCTCAGCGCGGATGAATTGCGTTCGTGGTCCACTCTGGTTGAGCAGGGCGCGGCGCAGGAAAATGCTGGATCGTATGCCGAGGCACTCAAGCTTTACCAGGCCGCCGCCAGCATCGATGGCGATTACGCCGAACTTGAGTTCCGCATCGCCCGTTGCCTCGAGGCCCTCGGAGATTACAGTGCGGCCCGAAAGCATTTCCTTCGTGCTCGAGATCTCGACACGCTCCGTTTTCGCGCCGACAGCCGAATCAATCAGATCAACCGCTCCGTCGCGCTCTCCTCAGGAGCGAATCTGGTTGACTCTGACGCCATTTTCGACAACGAGAGCCTGCATGGAATTACCGGAAGCGATTTGGTCTACGAGCATGTGCACTTAACGCCCCGGGGAAGCTATCTGTTGGCTCGCGCTATGTTGGTCGAGATCGCCAGCCAGTTGCCAGCTCAAGCGGGGAAAGCGATTCAGGGACGAAAACATTCCCTCCGAAGCGGACTGCGAACGCTGGCTGGCCTTCACCAGACACGATCGTTCGCGAGTGGCAGCGGAGATGTTGCGGAGGCTGCAGGAGCCTCCGTTCACCAATCAATTGAATCATTCCGCCCAGGTTTTCCGGCTCATGGCGCCAGCAGAGGCTTCAGACGAAAACCCCAACGACACAGCCGCCCAATATCAGTGGGCGATTGCAAGAAATCCAGATGATCGCATCCTGCATTTCAACTTTGGCGTCTTTCTCGAACCCTACAACCCGGCCGTGGCCGAACAGCAGTTCGCTGCCGCTCGCCCTTTTGATGGATTCCTCGTTGGTCACGCCGGACGGCCGGATCCATTGAAACCTGAATTGCCATCAGCACCCGGAATCGTTTCCACGCGGATAAATCAGTCTCGCGTTTTCATCGCGGTCTGATCTTCGCCGGTTCTCATCTGTTCGTCCATATGCCGCTGCACGCGATCCCATTCCGACCGCATCACCATTTCTTTGATCATGAACTTGGATTCGTGTTTCGCATCGTCCGCCCGCACCGCAAGTTCATCCTTCTGCAGCCGGAAGTCGATCGTTTCAGCCAGCGGGATGAGTTCCTTGGATGACTTTCCGACAATTACATAGACGACTTTGCTCGATACCAGCGTGTACTCCGGACAGAAATCCTGAGGCTCTGCGTTGGATGGTCCGCCGAACGCCACCATGAACCCATGATGAGCCAGAACGCAATCCCCCATGTGCATTCTGACAACTGAACCATGTTGATAGATTCCAATTTGCGCGTACGCCAGACTCGTTAAGCCGCATACAAATAAAATCAGCGTAAATCGTTTCGCGGATTGTCGTGTCATGGATGGTCGTGCCATGGATTTTCCTCCTGATGCGGGCCAGATGTGTTCTGGTAGTAGCCTCGACGGCAGCGGAATTGAAGCTGCAGATTGTGTGTTGGAAGGATGCGAACAGAATGGAAGTTGGAGCCGGAGTTGGGTAGTTGGTAGCTTACCAGGTGAGCGGAATGCAAATCGTCGATCACGTCGCTGAAGATTTTGTGAGTGCCTTCGCTCAGCCGTACATAGCGGCCGCCCGAGTCTTCGGCAAGGCTGCGCAGCATCGCCGATCCGTTGCACGCCTGTTTGGAATTGCTTACGTCGACAGCATAAATCTGCTCCCCGCTATTCAGGATTTCCTCTCGCACCTGGCTGAGGGATGCTTTGCTGAGTGTGTCGTCACCATCGGAGAACAATAAGAGAACCGGCCAAAACTCTGGCCGCCTGCGCTGCACCAGCAGAGTTGTCGCCATCTCAATCGCATCCCACAAGGGTGTCGCTCCTCCTCGCGGAACAATCCGGTCCAGGGAGAAGGATTCGCGGCAATTTCCGTCACAGATGAATTCGGGTTCGATCCCGCCAAATGCCAGAACGGAAACGTGATCTCGAGAATTCCATGGTGATTGCGAAATCAGTTGTGCCACATCCACAATCTCCTCGCGGAAACGGGGCAAAACAGATTCGCTCGAATCGATCAACACCACGACGTTCAAGTAGACGGCGTCCGAGCGCGTGAAGCTGCGGAACTCCCGGATCACTCGCTCGTTATCGACCACCGCAAAATCGTCTCGCTGAAGATTCTGAACAGTGTGATTGTGTTCATCGGTTGCAAGGAACAGGAGACGCACTTCGGAAACGGTGCTGCGAAAAGCAACTTCCCGGGATTCCTCGGAAGCGGCTGTGGACGGCCTGGAGACGACCCTCTGCGCAAAAACGGTCGTGACCAGAAGCAAAGGTAAGAGCAGCCCGGTGAGCCATGTTCCCAAGACGATCGTCCCCATAAATTTACCCGCGCCTGAGCGAGGTCCGCACTAGTAGGCACATAGAAGTAGAAAAATGGACTACGGTTGTCATCGACAGATGGCGCTAAAACTTGAGCCCTTTCGTATCTCGGGCAGCCAGCACGAAGGATCGCGGTCGATGACGGGCGCTGCTATGAGGGGCAGAGGGAGTTGATTCAAAATTGGCGATACATAAACTGAGCGGCTCCCGCATCCTGAGTATGGGTCACGATCAAGACAACAAAAAGAGCCAACCCATAAAGTGGCGGAATCCAGTACCAACGATAACGAGCCAGCCCCGATATGATCGGATAAAAGTTACGTGAATCCGCCACAGGCTCCGCGGAGTACTTATCAAGTACGTCGTTGATCAGCAGAATCATGGCGTATCCACCTCCTACAGCCAAGACCAGCAGGTAAAGGCTTCCGCTGAGAAAATGAGTGGAATAAACGCCCGGAGAAAGTGCAGAGCGGAACATCTGCTTTGCTTGCGCCAAAGCATTGGCGCGAAAAAGAATCCAGCCCAGGCTGATCAAACACATCGTCGCCAGCCATGATAACGGAGTCCAAAAAATAGCCGGAGGATCCCAGTTAAGTTTCCGCTCCACCTGCTGGATCTGGCGATGCAGAACCAGAAGAACTCCGTGATAGCAGCCCCACAATAAGAACAGGATGGTCGCCTTGTGCCACAATCCAAAGACAATCATGGAAAGCACCAGCACAAGATTTCGCCACCACATCTCTCGCCGCATTACCGCAAGCGGGAAAAAAAGGTAATCGCGAATCCAGAACGACAGCGACATGTGCCAGCGCGTCCAAAAAACGGATGGCGTCGTGGAGTGAAACGGACGGGCGAAGTTCTCCGGCAAAGTGAAACCCATCGCTTTTGCCGCGCCAATGGCAATATGCGAGTAACCGGCGAAGTCGAAGAAAAGCTGCAACCCATAGCCGACCGCCAGACACCAGACATCGGGACCGGTCCATTGCGTGACTCGATCGAATCCACGGTTGATTCCGTCGCCGGAAAGAATCCCCTGCCCCAGCAGCCTTGCCAGTCGCATCATCAGAACGCCGGTTGCGATGCGCTTGAACCCCAGTCCTATCTCGCTCCATGAACTCAGCTTTTCACTGCGAAACTGTGGAAGCATATCGGGCAGGCGGCAGATCGGTCCCGATATCGCCACCGGAAAAAATGTCATGTACAACGCAAATTCCAAAAACGATGGGTCGAGTTCCTCGCCCCGGTAGAGATCGAACAGATAGCTCATCGCCTGGAATGTCCAGAAGGAAATTCCCAGGGGTAGCGCGAGATGCGCGAAGCGTTGCAGGGATGAAAAAGGAAGATTGATCGCAACTTCCGGCAGGTACTTGAAACTGCCCAGCAACGCGACATTCAGCAGAATACCCACAGCCAGAACTCGCCGGGTGGGCTTTCGCCGAAGTAAGTTTCCCACCAGGAAATTCATCAGCGTCGAAAAGAAAAGCACCGCCGCGAACCAACCACCCCAGCTTAAATAAACCCCATAGCTCCCGATCAGAAGAATGGATTGCCGCACTCGGCGCGAGCGAATCGTCGCCAACAGCGCCACGCTCAGCAAAAAAACAAGACTGTATAAGATGCCTCGGAACAATGTTCCTCGCTGCCGCTTTCGTCATTCACAAAGCTTCTGGCACAACTCTCGGAAGATTACCGACCACTCAAGATATCATTGCTAACTCCGGACTCCCGTGACAGCGGCGTGACTAAATTTAACAATCTGATTGAGGCGCTCGACGCGGCCCCCGAAGACCGTCCTTTTGTCACGTATTGGATTGACGAGGATGAACAGCAGAGCGTGACTTTCGCCGAGTTCCGCCAGCGCGCTCGTATGCAAGCCAGCACGCTGCACGATCACGGTGTAAGCGTCGGCGACCGCGTCATCGTTATCATGCCCCAAGGGATTCCGGCCATGACCGCCTTCGTGGGAGTGATGATGCTGGGTGCGGTGCCCGCTTTCCTCGCCTATCCTAATTTCAAAATTGAACCCTCAAAGTACCGCTCTGGATTATCCGGAGTAACCGCCAATCTGAACGCCAAAACAGTAATCATCCACGATGAATTTCCCCAGGAATTGCTCGACTACGTAACCCTCAGTGGCCCAGCCCAGTTGCTTCGGTGCAAGGATTTGGATCCAAGCGATCTTGGGGCCATCGAGCGGAACATTCACATTTCTTCCCTGAAAAATTCTTCCGATAGCCTGGCCTTCATTCAGCATTCCGCGGGCACTACTGGATTGCAGAAAGGCATCGCGCTCACCCACGGCGCTGTCCTCCGGCACATCCAACATCTGGCACAGGCTCTGAAAATCGCCGAAGCAACTGACAGCATTTACAGTTGGCTTCCTCTTTACCATGATATGGGGCTGATTGCCTGCTTCATGCTACCCCTGGTTTGCCATTTGCCCATCGTGATGCAATCGCCCGTCGATTGGGTAATGCAGCCGGAAAGCATGCTGCAAATCATCACCGAACACAAATGCACCCTGGCCTGGATGCCGAATTTTGCCTTTCAGTTCGTCCCTCGCCGTACACGACAGGATCGATGGGCGCAATACAATCTCTCTTCTCTCCGCGCGCTGATTAATTGTTCTGAGCCGGTCCGCAGCAGCAGCATGCAGGAATTTCAGGCTGCCTTCGCCTCGATCGGATTGTCGAAGCATGCCCTGCAATCGTCCTATGCCATGGCAGAGAATGTTTTCGCAGTCACGCAATCCGATGTCAGTCGATCCTCCGGCCCTGTCCGCCTTTGGGCAGACGGGCGTCAGTTTCGTTCCCGACACTCGATCGCGCGGGTCGCGGAGAGCGCCGCCGGCGCGCTTTCATTTACTTCTTCCGGCCGTTTATTGCCGAGCTGTGAATTACGGATTTTATCTAACACCGGCGAGATTCTCGACGACGGAAACGTCGGCGAGATTCTCATCAAAAGCGATAGCCTGTTCGCTGGATATTACAACCGTCCATCTCTTACGGCTAAAACCATTATCGATGGTTGGTATCACACTGGCGACCTTGGATTTTGCCTGGAAGACGAGTTGTTTGTCGTCGGCCGCAAAAAAGACCTGTTGATCGTTGGCGGGGAGAATCTTCATCCCCAGGACATCGAAGAGCTCGTCGGCAGTCACCCCGCCGTTCGTGACGGTCGCGTGGTAGCGATGGGCGTGTACAATCCCGATCTTGGGACGGATGAGATTGTCGTTGGCGCGGAGGTTGAGCGCGAAGTGCTTTTGGAAAATACAGAGGAGATCGAGCGCGAGGTTCGAAATTTGGTCGTCGCCGGAATCGGCGTAGCTGTGCGAAAGATTTTCTTGAAACCACCAAAATGGATTGTGAAGAGTACCGCCGGCAAGCCCTCGCGCTCCGCCACTCGCGCCAAATTGTTACGCGAGCATCCCGAACTTGATCGCCAACCTGATCTCGAGCCTAATCTCCCAGCCGGGGAAAGCGAATTCTCATGAGTCCTGAAGCGCAGCAGATGATCGATCACATCCTTCACCTGGTTCGAAATTCGAACCTGAAGATCGACGAAAACACTCCGCTCGTTTCTTCCGGGCTGATTGACTCCATGGCGCTGGTGGATTTGCTGCTGAAGCTGGAAGATCTCACCCACATGCGCATTCCGGCGGGAAAAGTACAACCAAAAGACTTGGACACGGTAGCCATGATGTTTCTCACCGCGCAGCGGGTGGGGAAACCTCGCAAGTAGAAGCGCCACAAAATGAAACCCCAGGGCATCGCCCCGGGGTTTCGTCCGGACATCCATTGCTCAGGCCGCAAGCGCCTCGACGAAGTGCTCGCACACCGCGGTCTCCAGTTTGTAGTAATTCACATGAACGGGAGTGGTCAGAAATGGCTTCAAGATTTCAAGAGCCTTGGGATACAGCTCCCGCTCATAGCGCTCCGCGTCCGACTTGGTTGTCCACAGGCTGATGGAAACCACCTTCTCCTCCTTCATCCTCTCCGGGAAGAAGGGCAGCACTTCCAGAAAGCCCGTCTGCTTCTTGAGGATGGGAACGATTTCATTCTTTACTACTCTCACAAACTCATCTTTCTTTTCCGGCTTCACTTCAAAATTCAGAATACGTGCAAACATGGGAGTTCTCCTTCATTGTCAGGATAAAAACATTTCCAGGCGGGGGCTCTCGGTGTAGCGGAGCTTGAACGCTTCCCGGAATCCGGGAACTCGAGCCGTGTGAAATCTAGCACCATCGCTTTCAGCAATGCGGTGATGAGTGAGCGTCTGTGATGTGTATTAAGTCACAGTGGGCGCCTTTCAAAGACTGCAGCCCTCCCCCGCAGCTTTACAAGCCAGCACCTTCCTATTAAATTTTAGAAACGTCACTTTGAGCTTGGAGTTATGCATGCTGCCTCGCCCAGGTCCCGGTGAGAGTCCTTCTCCGCTCTCTGTCAAACCCATGGCTGATGCTCTTCTTTCCCCCGACCTGCTCGAAGCGTTGCCGGATGCCATTGTTGCCGTCGATGGCGACGGAATCATTGTTCAGGTGAATTCCCAGGCGCAAGAGCTTTTCGGTTATTTCCGCGAAGAATTAATTGGGCAGAAAGTAGAGATCCTGGTGCCGGAGGCCTATCGCGCCCAGCATCACCGCCATCGTCAGAGTTTCGCCGAAGCTCCCAAAACGCGTCGCATGGGCGCAGACCTGGATCTCTACGGGAGACGGCGCAACGGATCGGAATTTCCCGTGGAAATCGCCCTCAGTCCGGTCTCTACAGAGAACGGATCATTCGTGTTGAGCGCGATCCGCGATATCACCGATCGCAAGCGCATCGCGGAAGAACTGCGTCGGGCGAACGAAGAACTGTACCGGAGGACGGTCGAACAGATCGGCGAATACCGCTCCCGGCTCGCGTCCATTATTGATTCTTCCGAAGACGCGATTCTCAGTAAGAATCTCGACGGCACCATTGCCAGTTGGAATCGCGGCGCCGAGCGCATGTACGGTTACACTCTGGAAGAAGTCTTGGGCAAGCACATTTCCCTTCTTGCTCCGCCCGATCGCGCGGACGAAATCAGCGAGATTCTTCAACAAATTATTGCCGGGGAAAACGTCGAGCACCGTGAGTCAATCCGACTCACCAAAGATGGTCGGCACCTGAACGTTTCCATCTCAGTCTCGCCCTTGCGCAACGCCATCGGCGAAATCGCCGGAGCTTCGGTGATCGCACGCGACATCACCGCCCAAAAACGGACTGAGTCCCAGCTCCGTCAATCCCAGAAAATGGAAGCCATCGGCCGGCTGGCGGGGGGAGTGGCGCATGATTTTAACAACATCCTCGGCATCATCAACGCCTGCACGGAATTTCTGCGCGACCGCCTCGATTCGGCTGCTGATACTTCCAGCTATATTGAGAACATCCGGAAAGCGATTGACCGGGGCAAGGCGCTGACCCGGCAGCTGCTTACTTTCAGCCGCACCTCGGCGGTGCAGCCGCAGCTCCTGGACCTGAATGATCGCCTGAAGGATATCGGTAAGCTGATACGGCCCCTGCTGGGAGACGATGTTGAAGTTCTGATTGTCTCTAGATCATCCTCTTCGGTAATCGAGGCAGATCCCGGCCAGTTGGACCAGATCGTGGTCAATCTGGCGGTCAATGCGCGCGATGCGATGCCCCGCGGCGGAAAGCTCATTCTGGAAGTTGGCCAGGTGAAATTCGAAGAAGCTTACACAGATCGAAAGCAATCCTTGGCGGCGGGAAGATATATCCTCCTCACCGTAAGCGACACCGGCACCGGCATGGACGAAGCCACGGTATCGCGTATCTTCGAGCCCTTTTTTACTACCAAGGAATTGGGCAAGGGGACTGGCCTGGGATTGGCCACGGTCTACGGCATCGTTAAACAAAGTGGTGGCCAGATTCTGGTGTACAGCGAGCCCGGGCAAGGAACCACCTTTAAACTCTATTTTCCCAGTGCGGATCACAAGATTGGTCTTGCATCCAAGCCTGTTGCCGAAACGGTCGCTCCCCAATCGCACGGCAAAACCATCCTGCTTGTTGAAGATGACGAGATTATGCGCGGACTGACTCAACAGCTCCTGGAGCAACACGGCTATACCGTATTTGAGGCAAATGATGGCAAGTCCGCTCTCGACTGGATCCGCTCTCATCCCGATCTGATCGATCTGCTATTAACCGATGTCGTGATGCGACGCATGAGTGGTCCGGAACTAGCCGAGCAACTGAAATCCTCTCATCCCACGTTGAAGGTTGTGTACATGTCAGGTTATACCGGGGAACTGATGGCGAACCGCGAAGTCCTCAAGCCGGGAATTACGCTGCTCGAAAAGCCATTCAGTCGCACCGCCCTGCTGAATACCATTCACAGCTCGCTGGGCTGAGCCGGTTGAAGTTTAAGGTTGAAGGTCACGCCGAGAGCCCTTCGGTAACCCGCCGGTAGGTGATGAGGATCACACATAACTGTGGGAAAGGACCCAGTTTTTCGGCACCAACGCTGACCACTAACCAGCCATACGATCTGCTCAGAATCCGATAGGTCCATTATTATGTTGCATTTAGGTCCGCTTTCGCTTTATTTGGTCCACTCTCGTCAGGAGTGGCAGAGAACCTGCCCTAGTGTATGTGAACGGAGGCAACACATATGGCCGCTCACACCGTAAACCACACTGAGAAAGTTGGATCGTCAGAAAAAACCTTCTGCGATATGTCTCCAGTAGTCGCCGAGGCTCTGGAGCACGAATCCCTCACCACCACCTACCCCACAGGAGCGGTATTGTTCGCCGAAGGCCAGTCTCCGCGCGGAGTGTTTATCGTGCGTCGAGGCAAAGTAAAGCTTTCCATTTGTGGCAGTGACGGGCGAACCCTGATTCTGCGAATGGTCGAACCAGGCTGCCTACTGGGAGTGGCCGCTGTGGTTTCCGGATGCAACTATGAAGCAACGGCTGAGACTCAGGAGCCCAGCGAGATCAGCTTCCTGCGCCATAGCGACTTGCTGCGCCTTATGCGTCTTCATGGCGAACTGGCCCTGTGGGTCACCCAGCAGATCAGCGCGGATTACGCCTCCACTTGCCGCGAAATCCGCGACTTAATTCTTTCCGATTCCGCCAGTGAGAAACTGGCGCGTCTCCTGGTGGGTTGGCTCGATCAGAATAGCGAAGCCAGAAATCCCAGCCAGATGAAGCTGGCTCTTACTCATGAGGAGATTGGTCAAATGATCGGGACTTCCCGCGAGACCGTCAGCCGTCTATTCGCCGGATTCAAGAAGCAGCATCTGATTCAGCAAACCGGCTCGACTCTTGTCATCCCCAGCCGCATGGCTCTGGAGTCGCTGATCACGGCATAACGTTGCAACCAAGTCCGACGGGGCCGCTTCCTCCTCAGCCCCGTCGAAGCATGGCACTTCTCAACTCAAAACCATATCCGGCAGTTCCGCCAGCGTAGCTATCTGCGCATCCGGAGTTTCGGGAATCCTCTCGGGCTCTTGTCCTAAACGGTTGCACCACAAGGCGCGGAAACCGAACGCTTTCGCGGAGTATGCATCCCAGCCATTCGAAGACAGAAAGCAAACCCGGTCCGCTCCAACATTCAGACGATCACAGGCCAGCTGATAAACAGAAGGATGCGGTTTATAGACTTTCACTTCTTCCACTGACAGGACTGCATCGAAAAAATCCGCAATTCCTGCCGTAGTGACAGCCGCTTCCAGCATGGCCGGCGTTCCGTTCGAGAGAATCGCGAGCCTCATCCCTCCGGTCTTCAGTCGCCTTAGAGTGTCCGGCACCTCCGGATAGGTGACCAGGGCCAAGTACAGGTTCATCAGCCGGAAGCGGAGCGCCTTATCCTCAACTTGTAACGTCGACATGGCGAAGTCCAGTGCATCGCCGGTGACCTGCCAAAAATCTGCGTGACGCCCGCCGAGCCCGCGCAGCCACGTGTACTGCAATTGCTTAAGCCGCCACAACTCCGCAAGCGGCTGCCATTTCTCTCCCAGTGAATCCTGAGCCACGCGCGCCGCGCTGTTTACGTCGAACAGCGTGCCATAAGCGTCGAACACACAGGCCTCAATCCCTTGGAGCTTGAGCGTCATAGGCACACTCCCGGTTGAGCTTATTCAATCTCAGCTTAACTCAGTGAAGATGCTGTTCAGTTTTTCACGGCTGGATCCCCGATTGGAGAAACAGACACACTCTCCTCCGAATCCGCCGCTTCCTCAGGCAGTTCGATCAGATGTGCCCGTTCCAACGCCCGGTAATACGCCGGACGGGCGTGCCGGTAATGATCTGCGGGAACTTTGCCGTTAATCCACGCCGTATCCATGGGATAAACCAGCGGGTCGAAGATCACCATATAGAAGTGCCAGATCAGGATGGAAAATGTCGCCAGCAGCGCTTCGTAATAGTGCACGGCGGTAGCCGCATCCGATACCCACTTCGGGAAGTGGCGCAACGTGAAATTATTGAACCAAAGCAGAAGGCCGGAGACGGTCATCACCGCGGTGCCCCACATAAAAGCCCAGTATTCCATCTTCTCCGCGTAATTGAATTTCGCAAACCGCGGCTCGATTTTCGTGAGTCCAAGGTTATAAGAAAAGACCCGCAGCAAATCGGTGGCGTCCTTCACTTCGGGCAGCATCGCTTTCAGGAATAATCGGTCTCGCTTGTTTATGGCCAGATGAATCACGTGATAGAGCGTTGCAGCCACCAGCACCACGGCTGCAGTACGATGCACGGCGCCGCGAAACGCGAAGTGGCTTTCCAGCAACAGCATCGGGCGCGCCCACCACGCCTCTGGATATTTCAGCGCGAACCCGGTGTAAACCAGCGTCGGAAAACTAAGGACCACGCCGGCATGGGCCAGGCGAAAGTTCAGATTCATCCGCGATACTGTGGCGCCGCTTTCATGGCGCGCCTGCCGCCGCATCAGCTTGGCAAAAAAATCCACCAGGTTGTGGACGATCATGAAACCCAGAGTCAATGGGATCAGCGCCAAATAAGTCCAGCGGATCCACTTCACCACCGGGTGCGCCGGGCCGGTCGAGATTCTCACGTGCACTGGCCCGATGACGAAGTGATCTCCAGCGCCCGCGTGACAATTCCCGCAGGTCTTCGCGAGATTTGCAGCATTCACCGTCGAGCGCGCGTCTTTCGAAGGAAAGATATTGTGCACACCGTGGCAGGAAGCGCAATTGGCCACACTTTGCGATCCGCCCCGCATGGCGAGGCCGTGATAGCTGTCGGCGAAAGACGGAACACGGTCAGTGGGCAGGTTGTAACGCAGCGCCAGGCGCTCATCATTGTGGCAACGTCCGCAGGTGGCCATCGACACACGAGTGGCATTCACCAGCGATCCTTGTTCCTTGGGGCCCAGAATCAAATGTTCGCCGTGGCAATCGACGCACACCGGCGCACCGGACACGCCATTTTTCATGGCCTGCCCGTGCACGCTTTCCAGGTACGTTTTGGCGATGTCGCCGTGACACTGTCCGCAGGTTGCCGGAATGTTGAAGTGGTTAATTTTCGAGCGTGCATCCTGCGAGGGCAGGATTCCGTGACTGCCGTGACAATCCGAGCAGCTTGCCGCCGCGCCGTCTCCATTTGCCACCGCGCGCCCGTGAACGCTTTGCCGATACAGTTCTACCGGGTGTGCAAACGGGATGTTATGCCGCGCCAGAAACTGCTGATTGCTGTGACAGGATGCGCAAGTGTCCGCAAGATTCTTCTTCGCTACCGGCGAGGTCGCATCGCTCGAAGTTTGGATCTGGTGGATCGGTCCGTGGCAGGAGATGCAATTGGGTGCGTCCGGATCGCCGGAAGCGGCCGCTTTTCCGTGGATACTCTGCTTGAATTCTTTCACCTCATCAGCGTGGCATTGCGCGCACTTTGCCGGGGTAAGCTGCGCCGCAGTCGTAACCTCGTGGTGTTCGCCGTGGCAGGATTCGCACGCTGCATCTCCCAGCGCGCTATGCACGCTGCTGGGCACATGGGAAGCTTCGTCGCCGTGGCAAGTCGAGCACTGAACTTTGACCACTTTGACGGGGTGAGGGTAGTCCCTGATCGTGGAGTGGCAGTCCCTGCAGCCCAGAATGCCATGAACGCTGGCAGCATGTTTGGCGGGATCGATCGAGATGCTCTTGCCTTTTTCCGAGGTCATCCCCGGCTGGCCGTGACAGGCAAGGCAGCTTTCATCCTGTTTGAGAGGATGCGGCGTTTTGGCTTGCGCCCGCGCTCGCGCATCTGTCGAGGTAACACTAGCCGTGACAACGATAAGAACGCAAAATGCAATCAGCCCGGCCGAAATGATTACCCGTAATCGTCTGACTGCACCTGCCGCCCATTGCGTTCGACTCGACACCTCAGCTCCTCACTTCATTCCCAAATCCGTCAACACCTTGGGATGTTCCTCTCCGGCCGCCAGCACCTCATGGCAGGCGGAACAATCATTGGTAATCGTCTGGCCATCCGCGCTGGTATGGCTTCCGTCGTGACAGCGGAAGCAGCCCGGCGAATCATTGTGCCCCAGATTATTGGGGTGCACTCCCCAGGTCACTCGCATGTCGGGGAAAATATTGCGCAAATAGATGTTTGCCACTTCATCGCCCGCTTGCTGCACCAGCGTGCGCCGCGTCTCGTAGATCTGCGGATAATTCGTCCGGTAGAAATTGTTAAGTTCGTCAATGATTCGCTGCTTGGCCACATCGCGCGCCGGATAATCAACCTTCAGAACCTCGACCGCTTTTTTCTTGATGAACGGCAGATCGGGACTGATGCGGCCCAATGACATTTGCTTGTCCACCGCGTTCTCGGGCAATTCGAAAACGTGCGTCGGCCGGTTGTGGCAATCCACGCAATCCATCACCCGATGTTCTCCCTTATCCAATTGTTGTTGAGTTGGCTTCGCGTCCGTGGAAATGAATTCGGTGGTCTTCCCGCTGTCGTCGGTGTAATAAACCGCCGGAATCGTCTGCCGCTCGGGATCGGTCGAAATGTAGCGGATCCGCGCTCCTTCAGCGAGATGATGACCGTGGATGCCGACCGATCCCTGCCAGGTTCGTCCACCCACCTTCAGCAATAAGACATCCGTCTGCGGTAGTGTTCTTTTCGTCATCCTTGTAACTCGTATTCACCAGAAACTTGTCGCCAGTAAAACGCTGCGGCCAGTGGCACTGCTCACAGGTTTCACGAGCCGGGCGAAGGTACTTCACCGGCGAAGGAATGGGTCGTGAATACGTATGGAACGTTACGGCAACGACTTGCCGCAAGCCGGAAAGCTTCGAGCGCACAAACCACCCTGCTCCCGGCCCGATATGGCATTCGACGCACTCCACACGCGAGTGCGGAGAATTCTCGTAGGTCGTATACTCCGGAGCCATCACGGTGTGACAAGTCGTGCCGCAGAAGCTCGCCGAATCCATGTACTCCACCCCGCGGTAAGAGGCAGTCCCCAGAATCAGAAGATTCACCACCGTCGCCAACGCTACCCACTCAAACGTGCGCCGCACCACTGGCAGGCGCAGATCGATAGCGGGGAAGATTTCCGGCAGATGCCCGCTCAGGCGAAGGCTTCGTCGTCTCAACCAGATTCCGATCGGAATCAGCACTAGACCGAGGATAAAAATGCCGGGCAGGATCAGGTAAACCAGCAGGCCAATATAAGGATGCGGCGGCCCCGGCAGAAAAAAGTCATAGAACCAGAAGGCAATCGTAGTGAGCGCCGTGCTTGTCGTGATCACTGCACCCGTCAGAGTGATTGGGTTTTGGCCCAGAAAATAGATCGGCTGCGCCCAGTCTCGGATGCGTTCTCGTATAGTCATAGCAAACTGCCGCTCCTGTCTTCCGTTCTTAATCTTCAATCACCGACGCGAAGATACACTTCACGACTAGCAGCGAATGCCCCGCCGCTTTTGGCCATCATGCTGTACCGGAAGCGAGATCTATTTTTTCAGCGTTCGGATGTAAGCTACCAATCCCTTAATCTGTTCGGGCGTCAAAGAGCTGTATTTCGGCATCTTCCCCTTACCGTTCGTAATGGTGTCAGTGAGCTGCGCGTCCGTCATACCCTGTACGTCGGCGCTCGTGAAGTCATGGGCTCCCATCTTCTTCCCCATTGCGCTGCCCGTTCCGTCTGCGGCATGACAGCCGGCGCATTTCGACTTAAACAGCGTTGCCGCGTCTTGCCCGTGCGCCGGCATGGAAAAGCTAAGAGCAACCACAAAAGCTGTTGCAATCGTAAACAATTTCAGATCGATTCTCTTCATCATTAGCTCCATCGAATTAGGGTTCCTCGAATGTTGCAAGGAGAATACTCCAACATGTTGCAATATTGAACTCTTTCGCGCAGATGGTGCTGTGACCCATATCACAGATTGATGTAATCCATTCCCGGAAAAGACCAGCAGCGGGCAGTATTCTCGCGGTGAAGGGTGGGTGATGACTCTCACGACGTCCTGTGACCGGCGTCACGGCGTCAGGACGGAGGAGCGCACACACTAGCGTTGAGGATTGGGCTATGCCAACAGACAAGCGGAACCTGCTGGAGGTTCTCAAATTCGAGTTGGAATTTCTTGAGCAAGGCGGTTACGGACGATTGCCCCGCGAAGCCTGGCGCCCGCGATTTATCTTCGAGGATTCTCCTACCTGCATGAACTTTAACTCCAAAGATAAGGAGCCATGCAGCGAGTGCCTCCTGATGCAGTTCGTCCCGGCAGAAGCGCGCAAGGAACAAATTCCTTGCATTCACATTCCCTTGTCGCTCAGTGGGGACACACTCGAGTCTTTGTACCGGACGGGAACGCAACAGGAAATTGAGGCCACTCTCGGCGCCTGGCTGCGCGCAACGATTCACCGGCTGGAGGCAGAAAAAGCAAAACGAGAGGCGCCCAGCGCTCCCCCTCGCTGACTGATTTCCTGAGTGGCGAATCCTGCGGGCCTAGTCCCGAACCATCCGCCGCCACAAAGATCGGAGGGACTATGTCAACACTCTCCCAGATACACCATCCAGAAACCAAGGTTCAATTCAAGCAGATCTTAATTGCCACGGACTTCTCGGCTTCGTCACAATGCGCACTCACTTATGCGCTCTCGCTGGCACGCCGGTATGGTTCCACTCTTTCCGTCGTACACGCTATGGCTCCGGAACCGAGAGAGCCTATTCCGTTAGAACGTTTGCCCAGAGAATTAAACGTGCCCCGGCTGGACGCGGAACGGCAAATGCACCAACTCGCCGAGAATGCCCGACTGGACATTGTTGACCATCACCTCATCATTAAACAGGGCCCGGTCTGGGACGTTCTTTCTTCCATCATCGAACGCGAGAATGTTGATCTGCTGGTGCTCGGCACGCGAGGACGAGGCGGCCTGAAAAAGCTCGCTCTGGGGTCAATCGCGGAGCAAGTGTTGCGGCTGGCGCCATGCCCGGTGCTTACCATCGGTCCACATGTCCCGCCACCTGCCTCGGGACTGATCCAGTTCAGAGGCATCCTCTTTCCAACCGATTTTGGTCGGGCCGCCGATGCTGCGTTTCCGTATGCCCTGTCCATTGCCGAAGAGCATCAGGCAAGGTTTGTCCTGTTGCACATGCTGCCGCCGATGTCTCTCACTGATGTCAGCCCCGGCGCTTACTGTCCGTCACCTCACGCCGCCGAACAATTTGTGAAGTGGCAGCACAGCATGCGAGAACAGAGCAGGTTAAAACTGACAAAACTCCTTCCATCCAGCGCGAAGCTAGCGTTGGAACCCGAATTTATAGTCCGTACAGATTTCCTTCCCGAAGGCATTCTGGAAACTGCCGCAATCCGCAGAATCGACCTGATTGTCATGGGTGCCAACCGCACATCCTCGCCACGCGTATCCGCGCACATCCCGTGGGCTCTTACTCACGAGGTCATATGCCGTGCGAGCTGTCCGGTGCTGACTTGTATGGCCTGAATAAGAAGACGCGGCAGGCTGCTTACTTCCACCCTTGCTGCCCTTCGTGAATCGTGATGTAACGGTCGATCGGAAGGTCGATCAGTCGTTGCTTCAATCCGCTGGGCTGCGGCCAATCGATCTCGACCCAGTCGATTTTCGCGTGCGTCCCGATTCCCAATACCAGGCGAGGATCATGCGACGAAAGATAGCTGCCTCCGCCCACTTTCATACGGCTCCGCTTCAGATCGCCCGACTGGTAAGTCACGCGGGCTCCGACGGCATCGATATTTGCTTTCTTTCCCACCAGCTTTAAACCGAGCCAGTGGTTCCCGCTGCCAATATTATTCCGCAGCAGCACAGGCGCTTCGTTGTTATTCGAGATCAGGATGTCGACCGCTCCGTCGTTATTGAAATCTCCAAGAGCCAAGCCTCGCGCCGACATCGGAGTAGCAAATGCCGGCCCGCTCTCCCCGCTAACATTTTTCAATCCGTTTCCCGAATTATGAAAGAGCAGCAGCGGCTCCCGGTACTTCACATTGTCGTGGATCTTCTCGATCAGATCGTCGGGATGCCCGTTGGCTAGAATCAGATCCAGATTGCCATCGTTGTCATAATCGAAAAATTTCAACCCCCACCCGCTCATCAGCTTCGTCGCGCTGGCAACCCCGATGGCCGGCGCGATATCGTCAAACGTTTCGTCGTGATTGTTCTTGTAGAGCGAATACGCTTCATGGTCGATGTTCGCGACAAACAGATCCATCCATCCATCCTGGTTGAAGTCGGCGGAATCCACGCCCATTCCCGAACGCGGGCGCCCGGCATCGGAGTAGGCGATGCCCGCCTGCTGCCCAATTTCTTCAAACGTTCCTTGTCCGCGATTCACATACAGAAAGTTAGCCACCGTGTCATTCGAAACAAACAAATCCATGCGGCCATCATTATTAATATCCGTGGCTACCACTCCCCACCCCTTTCCCAGGTATTTCCCGATGCCCGATGTTTTAGAGACGTCCGTAAACGTTCCGTCGCCGTTGTTATGAAAGAGCCAGCTGGCCATCGGTTTGTAGAGATGAGGAATACAGTACCCAACTTTGTTGTCGGAGGTGCACGGCAGATTCTTGGATTTGTCGAAATCCACGAAGCGGCAGACAAATAAATCCAGCCGCCCATC
>CAVRWS010000080.1:0-9604 GCA_963724815.1 uncultured Acidobacteriaceae bacterium | reverse complement strand
ACCTTCAACATTAACAACATCAATAAGCGGCTCGACAACCTCCTGGCTCGGCGTCTCAGACATCGTCACCAGGCGCCGACGGCCTCACTTGTCGTTGTTAATCTTTTCGGTATACGCTCTGATACTCACCTGCGAATCGAAAAGGGCGACTTCGCCTGACCGGCGCACGAAGGAATGACCAGCAATGACGACTCCGAACGCTTCCGCACCGGGGCGGCAAAGTATGCCGCCTACCTTGAGACGCCCGAGGGCAAATTGCGGCTCGACCTCGTCTTTGCTAATTTGCAGGAGTTTCTCCCGCAGGCGACGCCGCCTTTACTCGCGCTAGATATTGGGTGCGGTACCGGCGCCATCGCGGTTCGGCTGGCCCGGCTTGGTCTTCACGTCACATTGCTGGACGCGTCTGAAGCAATGCTGGATTTCGCCAGGCGTGCCGCGCAGGAAGCAGCAGTTACGGAGAGGATTACGCTGAAACACGGCGACGCCGCCCTATTAGACAACTTGTGCGACGCCGGATCGTTCGATGTAATTCTTTGCCACAATATCCTGGAATTTGTTGACCACCCGGCTGCTGTGTTACGGAGTGCGGCACGCGCATTGCGGAATCCCTCTGCCATAATCTCGGTATTGGTGCGTAACCTGGCAGGCGAGGTGTTAAAGGCAGCAATAAAAGACGGCGACTTGGACGCGACCGAGCGTAGTCTTATCGCTGAGTGGGGACATGAGTCCCTGTACGGAGGAAGAGTGCGGCTGTTTACGGCGGAGAAGCTGCAAGCCATGCTCCTCGAATGTTCGCTCACCGTAACGGCGAAGCGTGGCGTACGGGTCATGTCGGATTACATGCCGCCGAGAGTTTCCCGAAGTGATGAGTACCAGCGGATTCTGGAGCTGGAGCGAAAGCTGGGCAGGCGGCCGGAGTTTGCCGCGGTTGCCCGCTACACGCATTGCCTGGCACGTCGCACCGATTTAAATCGCGCAGATTCAAATCGCTCAGGTGGCCAGTCATGAAGGACGGTGCATGAACAAAGTCGTAGCCCACCCTTCGTCGTCCGGATCTCGCGCAACAGCTAATGCCGAGATTGCTCTCGGGCTCGGGCTGACCAACGAATGTAATCTCGCCTGCGCCTTCTGCTACCGAGATCCGACTCGCACCGATCGTCTCTCCCGGGATCAAGTGAAGGCCATCATGGAACGCCTGCCGGTTCGCTCGGTAAATCTCGGAACTGGCGAGAACGGAATGCATCCGGACTTTAAAGCGATACTTGCTTACCTGCGAACACAACCGGTTAAGCTCACGATCACATCCAACGGTCACAGCGTTGCAGGGTTGGAAGATGACGAACTACGCGCCTTTCATGACGTCGAGTTTTCTCTCGATTACCCGACGCAAGCGCAACAGGATTCGCAGCGGGGAAAAGGCAATTGGGAGCTGATCCACCAGCAAGCACAGCGTTGCGTAAGGCTCGGTATTCCGGTAACGATCGTCGCGGTCATGATGAAGGCTAACTACTTGCAACTGGCGGAAGTCGCACGGGTGGCCAAACGGTTTGACGCTCCCTTGCGCATCAATGTGTACCAGGCGGTGCGTTCCGACATCTATGCCTTGTCTTATGAAGAATATTGGGAGGGATTCAGAAGGCTGTTTGCGGAAACTGATGTAATCGCTGTTGGCGAGCCTCTGGTCCGAGCGATGGCGGGGCTGCCTCCACTTCAGGGAGGATGCGGCGTAAGCACCGTGAGAGTTACGCCGCGAGCTACTACACAACCATGCGTATATTGGCCGGGATCAGGTGAGCCGCTGTCGGATTTGATTTCCGGGGGACTCGATATTTTAGACTCGGTGCCGTTCGAGCAAGCCCGCACGCTTCCCGAGGCTTGCCAGCCTTGCGAGTTTCGCGAGTCCTGCCACGGCGGATGTGCTGGACGGCGGCGCTTGCAGGGGGCGCTGCTGGAGCCTGATTCTTATTGTCCGATCATTCGCGGGCAACGACCACGACTCGAAATCCGCACGGCCGCAAATCGCGATTTGCCCAAGATGAGTAGTTCCTGCACTACTGTCGTGATGGCCAGGTAGTGTGATTTGAGATCGCTCGCGGACTAAAGCCCTGCAGTTCTACAACGACTTGCAGTCCGAACTGGGGTCAATCAAACAGCGCAACCGATTGCTTCACAATAAGTGCAACGCCTGATTTCAACAAAAAAACTGCTGGCCAGAGTTCCCTCGGTGTTCCACTGTATGGACGAACGCTGGCGAACCAGGGTACGATGCGTGGCAATTTTGTGAAAGTCGGAAAGGAAACCCATGAGAGCGTCAGGAAGCGGACTATGACGAACCAACGGCAACCTGAAGGCTGGCTTTCGGGAGCAACCCTGGGAGTGGCAAGTGCCGCGCTAGCGTTAGCGGTCATGCTTGTGTCGGCGGCCATTACGACCCAGGTAGCGCAGGCCCAGACTCTCACCACGCTGCACAGTTTCGACGGCACGGACGGCGTCCGCCCCACAGCGAGGCTGGTCCAGGCGAACAACGGAAACCTGTACGGGGTAACGAGCGAGGGCGGGGCTGACGGCTATGGCACAATCTTCAAAATCACCCCGACGGGAGCGTTGACAACGCTGCACAGCTTCGACAAAACGGACGGCGAATCCCCCGTCGCGGGGTTAATTCAAGCCACCGATGGGAACCTCTACGGAACAACCGAGGTGGGCGGGGCCTACGGCCTTGGCACTGTCTTCAAAATCACTCCAAGCGGCACGCTGACGACTCTGCACAGTTTCGGCAGTCCCAACGACGGCGCTTATGCTGCCGCGGATTAATTCAAGCCAACGATGGGAACTTCTACGGGACAACCGCCGCAGGAGGGACAAACAATGATGGCACGGTCTTCAAGATCACTTCGACGGGCACCTTGACAATCCTGCACAGCTTCAACGGCCTGGACGGTGAGGACCCCCAGTCGGGACTGGTCCAGGCCCTGAGTGGGGACTTCTACGGGACAACGGACATGGGCGGGGGCAACAGCTTTGGCACGGTCTTTAAAATCACCCCAAGCGGCACGCTGACGTCGCTGTACAGCTTCGAAAGCAGTACGGACGGCAGCTACCCTGGCGCTGGCTTGGTCCAGGCTACGAATGGGAACTTCTACGGGACAACAACGGGTGGGAACGGCACGGTCTTCCAGATCGCACCAAGCGGCACGCTGACGACGCTGCACACCTTCAACGGTACGGACGGCAGCGACCCCGGCGCGGCGTTGGTCCAGGCCACCGACAAGAACTTGTACGGGACAACGTGCGGCTCTTCCTGTTCCTCCTCCGGCACCAGCCTTGGGACAGTTTATAAAATCACCATAAGCGGAACGCTGACGACGCTGCACACATTCGACGGCACGGATGGCGAAAACCCCTTGTCGGGGCTGGTCCAGGACACCAATGGGGAATTCTACGGGACCACAAGCGGTGGTGGGGCTCACGGCGATGGGACGGTCTTTGGCTCGTCGGTTGGGCTAGGTCCGTTTTTGGAAATACAGCCGGCCTCCGGCAAGGAAGGCGCCAAAATCGACCTCCTTGGGCAGGGCTTTAGCAGCTCTTCGGTCGTAAAGTTCGGCGGCACAAAGGCAACGACCATCGTGCTCTCGGGCACCACATCCATCACCGCGACAGTTCCCGCAGGGGCGCTGACTGGATCGGTGACTGTCACAACCGGCGCCACTACGCTGACCAGCACGAAGACATTTCAAGTTACGCCGATGATCACATCGTTTGCTCCGCCCAGCGGTCCGGTGGGGACGTCGGTCACCATCACGGGCACCGGCCTGGAGCAGACAACGAAGGTGACGTTCGACGGGAAATCCACCACCTTCACGGTAAATTCCGATACACAAGTCACTGCCGACGTACCGTCGGGAGCGATGACCGGGAAGATTACGGTCACCACCAAAGGAGGAAGCGCCACCAGCGCGACGAGTTTCACGGTCAACTAGCCATGCTTAACTGTTGTTAAATTCGCCGTTACACTCATTGACGATATCGGCCTATGCGGCATCTGTCCTGAGGACCTGGACCCGATTAAGCCTACCTTACGCTTACTGCGCGGCTACCCACTTGTCAGAGCCAGTCAGCTTGACTGCCACGTCAGAAATAAAGATGTGCAGCGGCTTGCCGTCGGCGGTGCCGCGATGCTCGGTTGAGAACAGAATCGGGCCTGCCTTTTTGTAGCCTGTCCAGGTTGCGAAGACGCGGCTGGGCGGCTTGGCGCCGCCGCGGTGGTAGTCAAAGTACACGACGCGGTTGTCTTTCGCGACGAAGAGATCCCAGGTGTCACCTGGCGTGTAACCACTATCTGCGGGATACTTCACCGGGATCAGTTCGGCCATACCCGGGCCCACTGGCAGGTTAAACTTGCCCTGATCGATCGCGCTGGCGCTCTTGTCCCAATAAGCATGGAAAGGAAAAAGTGTCCAATAGTTATCGTTGATGAAACTCGGATCGATTTGAGTTTTCACGGCTTCGGATTGCGTGCTCAAGTCGGTGCGCACGTAAGAAACGTTGACTGGCTTACCGTCTTTGTCCACGCCTTCATACGTGACCTTGTTGGTCTTAGGTTCCCACTCCCACTTGTGGGCAGCTTTGAACAGTCCCGTAATTTCACCATTCCAGGTGTAGCGGATGGCCTCGACTTTATCCCACGAGTCGACACCGAAGGTCTTGGCGACTTGATCGAGAATGGGCGAGCGCTCCTGCGCCCAGGAGTTGGTAACAGCGGTCAGCACTCCACAAATCAGAAAACCCATTAACGTTAAAAGGCGGGCATTTCTCATAGAGTTCTCTCCTCGTTAGTTAGTTCGGCAGTGGGGCAAATGGGCTCCGCGAGCACATCACGCGATGCGGTAGATTTTTGTTACCTCGAACGTTTAGCTGATTCATAACTCGTTTGGGTGATCCGCTGAAAAATCGTAATCGCGGCAGCGATTGCCACCCATCCGTATTCCACCGGCATGACCCAACCCGGAAGCGCTCCCCACGGACGCCCCAGCGCGCGCAAGTGCCATTGGACGTATGTGGGGATGATGCTTACTGTCCAGATAATGATCAGCAGCGTCGAGGCCGACGTCAGAAATGGCAACAGCCAGAGAAGATACCACGGGAAGACAACGGGTGCACACAAAAGAGATGCCGCCATGGGCCAGGCAAATATGTCCCAGGCAAATTGGTCCGGAGACGATTCGGGCGCAGCGCTCCTTATTCTTAGCCACGTTGCCGTCGCTAGCCCGGCGAGCACTGCCAGCGCAACCGCCAACTGCGGAGGCGCAAATCGAGACAGTGCTTCAAATACGAGACCATTGAAGCGGAAATTCTGCACATATGTGCCAAGCGAGCCGGTCGGAATGCGGCCTAGGTTAGAAAGAGGATGGCTAAAAAATGAACCACCCAAAAACGACCGACCCAAAAACGAACGATTAAGAAATGGCAAGTACAGGAGTCCGACCACGGCTGCCGCCAGCGCGGCATCGCGAATGCGAACCCGCTTCCAGTAAAGCGGCAAAAGCACGATTGGCAGAAATTTCACTGCAACAGCGAGCCCGAGTGCAACGGCCGCCGTCGCCCGCCATCGGCGCAACAGCGCTGCGACGGATACCGCCAACAATAGCGCCCCGACAATGTCAATGTGTCCGCTTCCTGCTACCTCGATCGCCAACAACGGATTCCAGGCAAACGCCAGAACCAGATGCGCTCCTTGCCTGCGAGAACGCAAGACGTCGAGCAACACAAGAACAATGGCCAGATCGCAACCGACAAACGCAACCTTCAGTGCAATCGTAGATTCGTGGATCGCAGTTACGGCGCGGAAGAATAGTTGCGCTCCCGGTGGATATGGGCTCGGCAGATCCGGATTGTTCAAGCCGCGTGTTTGCGGGGTGTGCAACCTCTTCGCGGCAGGATCGCCGGGGACGACAAGATAAGGGTTGTACCCGAGCCGCTGCAGACGCCCATCCCAGACATATCGATGAATATCATCATCGGCACCCGGGGCCAGCCGAAGAAATTCGATGTGCCAAACGGCGGCGAGGATGAGGCCGATGACGACAACGCGCCGGGGAAATCTTGGCGTGACGAAAAATTCGCGGACCGCCAAGAGGTATGCGATTCCCGCAAGCGCTAAGGTGGCCATGAAGTACGGTCCGCCTCTATCGCCGAAATGGCGTGAGCAGATGGTGAGCGCCACGCATAACGTGGCCCCGAGCAGGTACACTCTCCACGCGCGCGTGATCCTCAAAGTTCTCCCGTGCCCGTCCGAAGAGCCGGCCCGGAAATGCTCCGCCATAAGCTCCCACTCTTTAAGCCACGCCGCCGTGCGCGGCGCCCGTGCCGGAGCCATGCGCAACTCCTCTGCCAACCGAGTCAGGTCGTCAGCTACATCAATATCGTAAAAGGAATCCGCATAACCTACGGAAAGCTCCAGAGCTCGTGCGCGCGATAGGAGTCTTTCCAGTGCCGTGCTCGTGCCCATGCCATCATTTGCGAAAAACGTAGGATGCGACGCCTTTGCCCCAACTAGATAGTAGCCTCCGTCGTGTGTTGGTCCCACGACCACGTCATGTCCGGCCAGCGTTTCGAATGCGTACTCCAGCACAGAACGCGGCAGGTGTGGGCTATCACTGTTGAAGGCAATCACGCGTCGTTGATGTGCGTCCGGTTGGAAACCTTCTTTTTGATGATCGGGCGCGAAGTGCGCAAACACCGAAGTGAGGCCTGCGGCGAGACCCTCACCCTTCTGGGCAACTACGCTCACCTCACTGCCAGCTAATTGCGCCAATTCGTTTACATCGGCTGCTGGGCACATGATGGCAACTTGCACATCGCCCAAAGACCGCGCAAGTGCGAGAGTGTCGTCCAGAAGACAGCAATAGAAAGCGGTGACTGCCGCAGGAGAAAGGCTGGAAGCCAAGCGAGTCTTCACCGCACCTGGCCTCGGCGCTTTCGCCATGA
Organism: uncultured Acidobacteriaceae bacterium; assembly: GCA_963724815.1. Taxonomy (GTDB): domain Bacteria; phylum Acidobacteriota; class Terriglobia; order Terriglobales; family Acidobacteriaceae; genus Sulfotelmatobacter. Next base: position 2,617 of record CAVRWS010000080.1, on the reverse strand, counting down.
TTACCAGCATGCGGTTAGTACCTGGCGAAGGAAACACCATCTCGCTCGTGGATTCCATAAGCTAATTTTGGCACTGATCTACGCAGGCCGCGCTCTCCGGGCGATTCGACGCCGGAAATAATACCGCACGATCAAGCTGAGAATGAACCAACCGGCCCCGACCGTGCCCTTTACCGTTCCGCTGATCTTGGATTTTCCGATGCGCGGATAGTAGCTCACCGGAACTTCAACCACGCGGCAACCAGCGTTCGCGCCCTTGAGGATCATCTCAACTGCCCAGCCATAAGTGGTTTCTTCGAGCGCGAGCGCGCGCAGCACATCGGCGCGGCCAGCACGAAACGGGCCGAGATCGGTGATTTGTAGTCGATAGAGAAGCCGGATCAGAGTTGCGGCGAAACGATTCCCGAGCGTCTGATGCCATGGCAATGCTCCAGTCGAGTTCCTCCCATGAAGCCGCGAACCGAGCGTGATCTCCGCACGGCCCTCAATGATTGGTGCTAAAAGAAGCGGCAGCTCGGAGGGCCGATCGCTGTAGTCGCCATCAAGGAACACAACCACGTCAGGGGAATTTGCCATGGCCAGACCCGTGAGGCACGCTCGCCCATACCCGCGGCGCGGTTCTCGCACCAAGCGGGCTCCCATTCTTGCGGCGATTTCAGGCGTCCCATCCGTCGAGTTGCTGTCGACAACAATCACCTCCGTCGCGAGATCGGCCGGCAGGTCCGCTAGAACCCGCTCAATTGCATCCGCTTCGTTATGAGTGGGGATGATGACAGACACTCTCACGGGATTGTGAGTCAAATTATTTTCTTCAGATGGACCGGGCCCAATCACCACCACAGCGCAGATGGCCACCGTTGTGCCAGCCAAGCGTCAACACCCCATCTCCGTCCGGCGCTTCCAATAGAGAGCCCGAGCGATGCCATCACCGGAACCAGCAGTTCCCATATCCACGAGGTGCCTAACTCCGAAACCCAAAGGCTGCTTAGATACAGAAACGCCACAAATGCGGCTGGCCGCGTAAGCAGACCAATGACCAGCAGAATACCAAGAGAAATCTCGGTCAAGGCCTGAATGGGAGCGGCCATCGCGGCGTGGCTTGCCGCCAACTCCATAACAGACTTCCAGATCGCCGGCGCATGATCGTGCTGGATGTAGTAGTGGATCAGTCCCGAGTAGCCCGCTGGAGTGTAGAGGCCTTTCCCAAGATTCTCGAAAAAGACCCACACAAACATTGCGCCGATGGTCACACGCACGATTGCCAGACCGCTCGCTGCTTGCGGTTGGCGGGTTCCCGCGATCACTTCACTTCGCAGTGAGGTTGCATTCGTTGTCATGGCGAACCTCGTCCATGGGATGCTATACCGGACTGAAAAGATACGACAGTCCCAAATGTTTATGCAATGAAACGACTGCAGCTGTTACCCCTGAACCCTGGAACCTTCCTCCGCAGCCCTGACAGTTGGGTTGACTGCTGGTAAAATCCAGGTGATGTCCTCCGATTAAGGAGCGTTCCGTGTTGCGACTTCTCTCGTCGTTGTTGCTGCTATTCTTTCCGGCGTACCAACTGGTTGCTCAAACCAGTCCGGGGATTCAGAAATTCAGCCCTCCGGCGCGAACTTTCCGCTTCACCTATAACTTCACCGTGAAGGATATTCCTTCTGGAGCGAAGCGAGTGAGGGTTTGGGTTCCGGTGCCACAAACAGATCGCCATCAAAGCGTGCGGGTTCTCGCGGTCAAAGCCCCGGTGAAAACGCGGATAACGCAGGAGCCTGAATACGGCAATCGGATGATGTATGCCGAGATGGAGAATCCGGCAGCCCGGAATTCAGCTCCAGGCAAGGCCGAGTTCACTCTCGAGTATGAGGTGACACGACGCGAATATTCGCGGGGGGATTACGCGCAACTCGAACGAACAGATCAAAAGCCCGGGGTTGTGCCCGTCTCGATGAGCCGCCTGATTGCGCCCGACGTTCTGATTCCTACGGATGGGAAGATCAAGCAGTTGGCTGTCGAGGTCACCGGCTCCCAGAGTGGTACGGTCGCAAAAGCCAAGGCTGCCTATGACTATTTCTTCACGAATATGCGCTACGACAAAAGCGGCTCCGGCTGGGGACGTGGGGATGCGGTATGGGCTTGTGACTCGAAGCATGGTAACTGCACAGATTTCCATTCCCCATTCATCGGGGTGCTGCGAGCTGACGGAATTCCGGCGCGCTTCGACATCGGCTTCCCACTGCCCGAGAATAAGGAGAGTGGAGATATCCCCGGCTATCACTGCTGGGCGGAGTTTTATGCCCGCAAAACCGGCTGGATCCCGCTTGATATCTCGGAGGCGTGGAAGGCGAAAGAGAAGCAAGATTATTTCTTCGGCAGCATTGATGCCAATCGGGTGCAGTTCTCCACCGGCCGTGACGTAACACTCTCTCCCATGCAGGATGGCCCAGCGCTAAATTACTTTGTCTATCCGTATGTCGAGGTCGACGGCAAGCCTTACGACAGGCTCGACAAGCAGTTCAGCTTTCAGGAAGTGAAATCTCCGGAGTGAAGCGTGATCACTGCGGCAGACCTACTTTGCGCACAAGCTCGGCAAACCGCGGGTCAGAGCGCAGCGGGT
>CAVRWS010000079.1:0-24648 GCA_963724815.1 uncultured Acidobacteriaceae bacterium | reverse complement strand
TCGCAAGCGAGATTTCCGCAGCAGGAGGCCGCACAATTTTCGAGCAAGCGGATGTAACTCACGCAACGGATTGCCGCCGCGTGATCGAACACACTGTGAAACAATTCGGCGACGTTCACATACTGTTCAATAATGCCGGCATTATCCGGAGAGCCTCCGTGATCGATATCAGCGAGGAAGACTGGGATCAAGTGATGGCGGTCAACGTAAAATCCGTTTTTCTTATGTCCCGCGAAGTCATTCCGCTCATGGCAAAGGCTGGCGGCGGTTCGATTATCAACACCGCCTCCGGATGGGGATTAGCAGGTGGCGCGCGCGCAGCAGCCTATTGCGCTTCGAAAGGCGCTGTGGTTCTGCTTACGAAAGCCATGGCGATTGATCACGGCCCTCAGAACATTCGAGTGAACTGTATCTGTCCCGGCGATACCGATACTGCCATGCTTCGTAACGAGGCGCGGCAACTCGGCCAAGCGGAGGACCAGTTCCTCTCTGACTCGGCCAAGCGTCCTCTGGGACGCGTCGGCACAGCCGATGAGATCGCACAGGCCGCGCTTTACCTTGCCAGCGACGCATCCACGTTCGTTACTGGAACTTCACTGGTCGTGGATGGCGGAGGCCTCGCCGGCTCAGGCTAGAGGATTCAATTTCAGATGAAGCCAACGCAGACCCGGACTCGGTCGCAGGAATGGTTTGCCCGCGCCCAGCAATCGCTGGTCGAAGGAGTCAACTCGCCTTCGCGCGGCGCCGCCGTGTACACGCCGGGCCCCATCGTGCTGGAGCGTGGGCAGGGATCGCGCGTTTGGGATATCGATGGCAATCAATATATCGACTTCATGATGTCGTTCGGCGCGCTCATCCAGGGACACGCTCATCCCAGGTTAGTGAAGACGGTTTCCGACGCGATGGCTGATGGCTCGCATTTCGCGGCGGCAACGTCCGCGGAGATCGAGGCCGCGGAACGCTTTCGCCGTATGGTGCCATCGGCCGAGGTAGTGCGCTTCACCAATACCGGCAGCGAAGCCACCATGCTGGCGTTGCGATTGGCCCGCGCCCACACCGGACGGCGCAAGTTCCTGAAATTCGAAGGTCACTATCATGGCTGGTACGATCCCTATCTGCTGAACGCGCACAGTCATCCGCCAGAGGAATTAGGTACGGTGGAGAATCCGGCGCGCATTCCAGACTCCGAAGGAATTTCGCCGTCAACTTTTGACGACGTGGTGCCTGCGCCGTGGAATGACGAGGCCGCGCTCGAACGCATTCTGCATGAGCATGGACACGAACTGGCTGCCGTGATCACCGAGCCGATCATGGCCAACATGGGTTGCATTCTTCCACGAGATGGCTATCTGCAGCGCATGCGCGAACTCACCCAGAAGTGCGGCGCGCTCTTGATTCTCGATGAAGTGGTCACCGGCTTTCGCTACGCGCCAGGCGGATGCCAAGAATATTACGGCATCGTCCCGGACATCAGCACATTCGGCAAGGCGCTGGGAGCGGGATTTCCCGTGGGAGCTGTGGCTGGGCCACGTTCGATCCTCGACCGCATGAAGTGGAGCGACAAGATGGTTCTGCACTATGGCACATTCAACGGTCATCGGCTAACCATGAAAGTGATCACTACAAATTTAGACATGCTCTCCGCCGAAGCCACTTACCAAGAGATGCATGCAGTCGGCAACGCGGCCATCGCCGGGCTTCGCAAGATCTTCCTCCGCCACAAACTCAAGGCCATTGTGCAAGGCTTCGGCCCCATGTTCCAAATTTATTTCACTGATCGCGATGCCATCTCCGATTACCGCGACTACTGCACGTATGTTGATACGAAGCTTTACTCACGATTCGTCCACCGGTTGCTTGATCGCGGAATTTATATGACGCCTTCGAATGGCTTGCACTGGATCGTCTCGACAGCACACACGGAAGCCGATGTGCAACTCCTGCTGGAGGCGGCAGACGAGGCCTGCTTGGGGCTCGCATGAAAGCCACAGTTTTCCTGGGCGGAGGGCGCATCGCTGGCGCTCTGGTGGCGGGTTTACGGCTGGCGGGCTATCGCCAGCCGATCGTAGTCCACGACCGCAACTTAGAAAAACTCAAAGAGATCAGGCGCAAGTATGGCGTGATCGTGGAACCGGATCTGCGCCGTGCGGTCGAGTCGGCGATCGTCCTGATTGTCGCCGTCCGGCCGGAGTCTGTTCGCGAACTTTTGAAACAAATAGCCGCCTTCAAACTCGATAGGCATTCGACAGCAGTGAGCCTGGCTGCAGGCATTCCCCTATCGATGTTACGTTCCCAACTCGGCTCCCCTGTGAAGTGGGCAAGGGCCATGCCCAGCCCAGTCAGCCGCAGTGGCCAGGGTCTAACCGCACTGACATTTGCCCAAGGGTTTCCGCTCGCAGCGCGCAAGCGTGTACGACATCTATTTTCGCAGTTCGGTACGGTGATCGAGATTCCTGAAAAGCAGTTTGACGCTTTCACCGTTACTTACTCAAGCAGTCATGGTTATCACGCGCTCTCAGCATTGATTGACGCCGCCGAAAGAATTGGGTTAGACCGATCGACCGCACAGCTGGCTGCTGCTCATGCGCTGGCGGATGGAATTGCCGCATGGCGCGAGGGCGATGCGTCACTGGAAGAATTGTCACAGGAAGCGGCTACCCCAGGCGGCATCGCTGCTGCGGTAATGAATGCCACCGACAGATGCGGTTATAAACAATCAATCGTGAGCGGACTGCGCGCGGGAATGAAACAGGCGCGAAAGAACGCAAGAGAGTGAGGAAGAAGCCAAACGCATTGATGATATTTCGATCACTACCAAGCTTTGCGGCGCAACCAAAGGCCGCGCCCTCAAAGCGCAACACTGATCACATCTCGTAACACAAAACGTCAGGATCGAGCTGACCTGCTAGGCAGCTTTCTTTTTCCGTGGAACCTTGGCGCCTTTTTTGCGGGCTTCGGATAGTCCAATAGCAATGGCTTGCTTGCGGCTCTTCACAGTTCCGCCCTTGCCGCCTCGGCCGGACTTAAGCGTTCCCCTTTTTTCGCGGTGCATGGCGCTCTTCACACTCTTGCCCGCCGCTTTCCCGTACCTGCGGCCGCTTGATTTTCTTCCCGAGCCCTTCTTTTTCGCTGCCATGTAGTTTCCCTCCTGCCACTTAGACAAAGAATTATCCAATCGGGTTGTCGCTATTCCGTAACAGCTCCGGTGACACCGGTTACTCGACATAAAGTCGAAAGGAGATGGCGTGATCCAGAAGAGCAAGGCCGTATCGCCGATGGAATGTCTGCATCGCGCGATCAGCCTTCCCACTTCGGTCCTGATTACCGGAATAGACCAGCCGTCAATTCTGGATCAGGCAATCGAGGCGGCGAAAACATTCAAGCTCATGACTCGCGAGCAGGTCGGGCAAGTGTTGGCGAAGACAAAAGAAGTCGCAGTGGCAGGAAAGTGTGAGTTATTCAAGACTTCGTCGCACTTCGATTCCACGGCGAAAAATCCGGATTGGCCGGGCGGTGACAAGCCTGCGGTCCAACAACTGGCACCACCCGCCTGGTTAGGAACTGCCAGGTCCGCCAATCCTCGCGCTCCTTCGCAGTTACGTCTCACTGCACATGGAGGAGATCGATAATTTAGATTGGACTAAGGGGTTCCGCGTCCCCTAAAGTAATGATTCGGCTTTAATTATCTGACGAAAGACACGCACACACGCCGCGCGATTCGCGGTTGTGTGCCTTGTCATATGCTTTAATGTTTCATGCTTCGATTAACTGTTCAGGAAAGGATGACTTGGACCCGCAGGAGTCGAATTGAATGGAGCCAGAAAGCCTGGGATTGGAAGATAAAAACAACGCCGTGCAAGACGACGAGGGACGAGACCACGAGGTACCAGACTTGGATTTGACCGGACCCCAGCGCAGGAGGTTACTGACGTTCTCACTCTGGAGGAGATTGCCAACCTCGCTGCCGAGGAAGGGCAACCAGCCGAGACGCTGATGAACGTTGTGGCCTTGATTGCCAAGCGTTTCGATACCGATGTTTGTTCAGCGTATCTGCTGGAGCCGGATCGAGCCAATCTTGTGCTCGCTGCGACGGTCGGCCTCCGGCGGGAGTGTATCGGTCAGTTGCGCATGGCGATCCATGAAGGACTCGCCGGACTGGTAGCCGAGCAAGTGCGCCCGGTAGCTGTGGAGCAAGCTCACACGCACCCGCGCTTTAAATATTTTTCCGAAGCCGGCGAAGATGAGTACCAATCGTTCCTCGGCGTTCCTCTGATCGACCGCGGAGTGTTGCAGGGCGTTCTCGTCGTGCAAACCATGGAACCCCGCCTTTTCCGCGAGAATGAAATTCACATGCTCACCGAGGCGGCAGCGCAGGTCGCGCCGGTGGTGAGCGAAGCGCGCACGCTGGATCGCTTCATCGCTCCCGCGCAGGAACGCCTGTGGTCTCTGGCTCGCAATCTGTGGTGGAGTTGGGATCACGATACCGCAAGTTTATTCCGCGACCTGGATCCATTGCGCTGGCAGCAGCTGAACCAGAATCCAGTATCGCTGCTGGCGGAGTTTCCCCTGGCAAGGCTCGAGAAACGGGCTGCGGAACTGGTACTTCACAGCCGCATCAATTATGCCTACCGCCGGTTGCAGGAATATCTGCACGCGGACCGCACCTGGGGAACACGGCATGCCGGAGTTTTGAGGCCTCGTCCTGTCGCGTATTTTTCCGCAGAGTTCGGCATCCATGAATCGCTGCCGGTTTATTCCGGCGGCCTTGGCGTGCTGGCTGGAGACCACATCAAGAGCGCCTCCGATCTCGGGATTCCCTTGGTTGGCATCGGCTTGTTTTACGGCCAGGGATATTTTCGCCAGCGTCTGGATCGCAATGGATGGCAGCAGGAAGAATATCTGGAGACGGATGTTACTCAACTGCCCCTGGAGGCCGCGATCGGCAAGAACGGCCGGCCCGTCGAAATTGAAATCGCTACTCGCAAAGGTTCGATCCACGCCAAGGTATGGCGGGTGGCCGTCGGACGCTGCGATCTGTTCCTGCTGGATTCCGACGTTGAAGGCAATTCGGCGGATGATCGCCAGCTGACTTCCCGCCTCTATGGCGGAAATGCGCGCACCCGAATCCGCCAGGAGTTACTGCTCGGGGTGGGTGGTTTCCGCGCTCTGAAAGCCATGGGAATCACTCCAGGTGTCCTTCACCTGAATGAGGGACACAGTGGATTTGTGGTTCTGGAAGCGCTCCACACTCGCATGCAGGAAGAAGGCATTGCGTTCGATAGCGCCGTTTCGCGGGTCTCAAGAGAAGTAGTATTTACCACCCACACGCCCGTGCCTGCCGGTCATGATCGCTTCGATGCCGAACTGATCGAAGAACATCTGGGACCGTTGCGCGAAAAAATGGGCCTGTCTCAAGAGAGCCTGATGGGTCTGGGACGCGAGAAACCAAGCAACCAGCAGGAGACCTTTTGCATGACTGTGCTGGGCCTCAGGCTGTCGCGGCGTGCCAATGCAGTTTCGGCCTTGCACGGCGAAGTCTCCCGCGCTATGTGGACTGGGCTCTGTCCCGGCAAACCGGAAGATGAGGTCCCCATCGGCCACATTACCAACGGCGTTCACGTTCCTTCGTGGCTCGCGCCGCAGATGTTCCGTTTATACGACCGTCATCTTGGGACAAACTGGCACGAGCACAGCAGCGAAGCGCGCATTTGGGAAGGCATTGAGGATGTGGATGACGGCGAACTCTGGGAGACACACCTCAGCCTGAAATCGCGGCTTCTCGATTTCGTTCGCCGCCGCGCCATCGAGCAAGCCAAGCGCCGCAATGAGCCAGTTGAGTCTTTACAAAGGCTCGCGAAGGTGCTCAGTCCAGACGCCCTCACCATTGGATTTGCCCGGCGCTTTGCCACCTACAAACGGGCGAACCTGTTACTGCGGGATATCGAGAGCCTGGCATCGATGGTGAACGATCCTAAACGCCCGGTGCAGTTCGTATTTGCGGGCAAGGCGCATCCCAACGATGAACCAGGAAAATCAGTGCTGCAGCAAATCGCCGAACTCATGCGGAATCCCCGTTTCGCCGACAAGTTCGTCTTTATCGAAGACTATGATATTAACGTCGGACGTTATCTCGTGCAGGGAGTCGACGTATGGCTGAACAATCCGCGGCGTCCCTTTGAGGCATCGGGCACCAGCGGTCAAAAAGTAGTTCTAAACGGCGGGCTTAATCTTTCCGTCCTCGACGGCTGGTGGGCCGAGGCTTACGACGGAAGGAATGGATTTGCGATTGGAACGGGAAGAACCCACGCTGATATGAGCGTTCATGACACCCGCGACGCGGAAGACTTGATGCGCGCACTGCGCGAAGAGGTGATCCCGTTGTACTACCAACGCGATCGTGACGGTTTGCCGCGAGGCTGGATCAAGCGCATGAAGCGAACCATCCGGACTCTGGGATGGCGTTTCAATGCTGACCGCATGGTGATGGATTACACGCAGAAAGGTTACGTTCCCGCAGCCGGGGGCACATCCAGCGACATGAGGTCCTCATGGTGATGGTGCTGTAATCCTCTTCGCTGTTCGTGGCGTTCGGCGCTGCGAACACACTGCCTATGGCAAAGTTTGATTCCCCGCATGGCCCCGCCAGCTGCAAATTGCATCCTAAGCTCGGACGAAATCTAGGATGTGAGCGGGAGAACTCAATGAGCTCCAAGCCTTCGGAACAGATGATGGATTTATTGCAGGAACTCGCCTTGCTCAAAGAACTGGATAAAGATCACAAAGAAGGCTCCAAATCGGACGTCCAGGCTGCCGAATCCGAATAGCCGGAAACGTCGACGGCAAGAAATAGGCGATCAGATTAAGGCTCTCGGCGAATCGACCTCTTAATCGCGGGAGCGTTCGGAGGGAAAGCAACAGGATGAAATTTTGGCTGCCCCCCAGGGATTCGAACCCCTCACGATTTTCAAGCACTAGCAGAATCCGTGGGCGAAATCGAAAAGAGGATCGGGTACGTATCGTTCTCTGACGTCCCTCAAACTGCCGAACGGCTAAACTAGGCGGCGGGTTGGCTACCTCAGTCCATCTCGGTCTTCTCAGACGCCGGGTCGACCTCGTGCCTTCAGGGCACTGGTCGTGGCGTCCTCGCCTCGACGCGCCCATCCGGTGTCATGTAGACTCGTAATCTGTCAGGCGCTCCCGCAGCGCGCCGTACGGCGTGGGCGTTTTGACGTGCGGGCCTCTCCCCGCACTCCGATAGTCGTCCTGTCCCACGGGTCTCCGTCAGGTTACCTCGGTTACTTCTCTCGTTCTGGCCTGGGTGTGACGTTGGAGGTTTTAGCGCCACATCGTGCCGCTTTTTCCTGCTCACGGTTTGCCTGCTGCGGGCTCAGGCCACGCCTGCACCCGCTATCGCACTCGGCGCCGTTTTGGGCTCGTACACCTGCGCTGCACTTTCCCCCTGAGATCCGCCGATTACCGGCAGCTAAGCAGGACGACGCGCCCTTGACCCCTACGCTGCTGCGCTCCGTGCTGCGGGTATCACTGCGGTCCGACGTGCAGGTTCACACCGCCTATGTCACGGGCGCATGCTGGAGATGGGCGGTCAGAACGGAATGGGCGGCCAAACGGTTTCTCGCGTCGTTACACCAGCAAGGGACGATGGCTTGATGAGGGCGGATCTTTGGTCGGGGATCAGCAGAACCATGGTACTGGCGGAGTTGATCGTTGGCTTGGCGTATGCACGAAGGGTATTTTCCGCTCGTACCCGGACGGATGTCACCGAGGTCATCAGTTGGACGGCAGTAGACATACTGGGGCGCGCCCGACGCATCAGTCTTATTGTCTGCTTTTGCGCTCGGCTGGATGGTAGCTCTCTTGCTATGCGCTTCGCTATCGACACTGGCACGTTTGTACATATCGCGACATCAGCGGTTGGTCACGGGTTTCGTCACCCCAGGCACGGCTCGGCTTCGTGTGGAGGCTATGTTCTGCATCGCTGTAGTCGCTCCGTTTGCCGACGCTCTGTTGTCTCGGTCGGCGTCACTCGCAGCTTCGCGCGTCAGCTGCACGAGTTCTGCAGCCCACCGGTACTGAGTTGCTTCGCCGCCGCGTTCCTGTGCGTCGACTCCGCCGCGTCTCCCCGTGCAGCGGCGCGCTAGTAGCCGTCAACTGTGTGAGCACTGCGCGGCGGCAGGCGCTGATCGGCATTCAGCAGGTTCGGAGGGAAAGTAACAAGATGAAATTTTGGCTGCCCCCCAGGGATTCGAACCCCGATAGCCTGCTCCAGAGGCAGGTGTCCTAGCCGTTGAACGAGGGGGCAATCTCAGAACTGATTTGCCATCAGCTCATTCTGATTCTATGGTTTTCTTCCAAGCCCGGTCAACAATGTTGCTGTTCTATTCATCCCTTCCACCGGAATAGAATTACGATTGCCGTTCTAGCAGGAGGACCCATGTCAACGGTTCTTGAAAACATCTCCACACCGCGTCGCGATTACTGCGAGGTGGCGCGACAATCGCTCGAAGCGGACCGATGCGCTCTAATCGTGGTGGATATTCAACAAAAACTGCTGCCTCCGATTTTCCAGAAAGAGCAACTTATAAGCAACGCCAAGCTGCTCATTCGCGCGGCTGGAATTCTCAAGATTCCTGCCATTGTGAGCACGCAATATGCGAAGGGTCTGGGCGGCACCGTGCCGGAAATCGCTGCCTTGCTTCCGGAAACCGAGGCGATCGACAAGAATCTTTTCTCCTGCTTCGGCAGCGATGCTTTCTGCACGTTACTGAAACGCCTACCCGGCAATCGCAACACCTTGCTCTTATGCGGCATGGAGAGCCATATCTGCGTGATGCAGACGGCGCTGGCGGCGCTGCGTGAAGGGTATCTCGTTCACGTCGCTTCCGACGCGGTGAGTTCACGCACGGAATGGAATTGGAAAATAGGACTCGACCGAATGCGCGCCGCCGGAGCCGTGATTTCTTCTACCGAGATGATGATCTATGAGTTAATACGGTCATCTTCCTCGCCAGCCTTCAAAGAACTGCTGCCGCATCTCAAGGGATAGAGCGAGTTCCTGACAAAGCGTCGCCTAACTTGCTTCCGACTCTTTCTTTTTCACCCGCACAACTGTGATCTTGGCGAAACCTTCTTCAAACGTGGGCGGCTTCAACTTGGCCGCCATGCGGCGCATCACGTCTTCCGGAACAACCCGGTCGCGGCGTTCGTGGCGCTCAATGCAAACCTCCAGCGGTACATCGAAGAAGACAGCGTGCACTTCGTATTGATAATCCTTCGCCAGCTTGATCCAGTGCTGGCGCTCCTGCGGGGTAAGGTTGGTCGCGTCGACATAGTTTGTCGGACGCTTGGCGATGAGCCGCGCTTTGAGCATCGAGCGCAGATTGGAGAAAACGAGATCCTGAAATCTCTGTTCACGAACGTCGTCAAATAGCAATGCGCGAACCATATCGCTCGAAAGCGGCACCACATTGTGCCGCTTGAACCATGAACTCTTTCCGGAGCCGGGTAATCCGATAGCCAACACCACCACGCCCTTTGGCGGACGTTGCGCTATTGCTGCAGGCGCGGGTGTCTTAGGCGTCACCGCAGCAAGCGGCTGAGCTTCTGCTTCTTTTTCCGTCGATGCGCCTTCTGCCTCCGGCATTTCTTCTTCCGCCGCTTCGAGAGGCAGTGCCGGAATCGATCCCTTCACCGCTGCTGGGGTGAAGGCCTGAGCTACGGCCTGCTCCCGTCCTCGACCTCCGCGGCCACGCCCTCCTCGCCGCCGCCGACTACGGCCGCTCGGCTTCGGAACTGCGCGGCACAGGCTGCGATGCTGCCCGATCAGCTTCCTGGGGAACTTCTTCAGCGCTGGCATCCGCCACGCGAACCGGTCGCTCTTCCACTGGCCGACCTTGTTGGGGAGGTCGATCCTCCGCAGAAAACGGGGGCGGAGCAGAAATTTCTGACTCGATGTTCTCTCTATCCTCCGCGCCGGGCGACTGTTCTGCTTCGAAATAAGCCGGCTGCAAGGGTGGCGGAGCAGGTTTATCGGAGGCTGCGGTGGGGGTCTTTTTGCGACGCTGTAAGCGGTCGCGCATCCATTTACGCATGCAAGGCTTTTAACACAGAAGAGAGTGCCGGATCAATCCGCGTCCTGCGAGGGAACCAATCGCGACAGCGGCTCGAAATCTGACGCCTTGCAGCGCGAGTTTGAGATCGGAGCCGCACCATGCCAGACACAGTAAAACCAATCCCACCCGCCATTCGCGGCCAGAAATATATCTCTCTTATAACGTTTCGCAAGAACGGTGCCGCGGTTGCCACTCCGGTATGGTTTGGAGAAGACGCCGGCAAGTTGTACGTGATGACACGCAGCGCCATGGGGAAGACAAAACGTATTCGAAATAATCCTCAGGTGCGGGTCGCGCCGTGCACCATCCGAGGAAAAATCACCGGTCAGGAATTTGCCGCCTCGGCGCGCATCCTGCCGCTCGAGGAACAGTCCTACGCACGGCACACAATCAACCGGAAGTACCTGTTGGCAAGGCTGACATCGATCTTTAGCCGGGCGGATGCGTTCCTGGAATTAACGTTTTCATAATATTGTCAAGGCTTGGGCGCACGTCATTCCGTGATTAGGAATGACACTGTTCCAAATCTGGCTGCCGATCATTTACGCCGATTCCCGCTCCTGCTAACATCATTAGTTCCCTTATAACGCTTCGTGGAATCTGCTGCTGCACTCATAAACTATTCTGGAGGAAGCATGGCAATCAAAGTTTGCATCAACGGTTTCGGACGCATCGGCCGCAACGTTTTGCGGACATCACTCAACGACCCCAACCTGGAATTCGTGGCAGTCAACGATCTCACCGATCCCAAGACGCTGGCGCACCTGCTGAAATACGATTCCATTCTTGGCAATCTGCCGAACAAAATCAGCGCCACAGCCGATGGCATTACCATCGACAACAAAACCATCAAGGTGTTTAAGGAAAGAGATCCCGGAGCCCTGCCATGGGAATCCGTGGGCGCGCAAGTGGTAATTGAATCGACCGGACACTTCACCGACGCCAACGACGCCAAGAAGCACATGCGCGGTTCGGTGAAAAAAGTGATCATTTCCGCTCCCGCTAAGAATGAAGACATCACACTCGTTCTTGGCGTGAACCAGGAAAAATACGACGGCGCCAAACATCACATTATTTCGAACGCTTCCTGCACCACGAACTGCCTGGCGCCGATCGCCAAGGTGATCAACGACGCATTCAGAATCGTCAGCGGGACGATGACGACGATCCACTCTTACACAAACGATCAGGTCATCCTCGACTTCCCCCACAAAGACCTGCGGCGGGCGCGGGCAGCAGCGATCAACATGATTCCCACATCCACAGGCGCGGCCAAGGCGCTTAAACTCGTGATTCCCGATCTTGCGGGAAAGCTTGATGGTTTCGCCATGCGCGTGCCGACGCCGAATGTCTCGGTGGTCGATCTGGTGGCGTGGGTGGAGAAAAAGACGACTAAAGAAGAAGTTAACGCGGCGCTGAAGAAAGCTTCCGAGAGCGGTCCGCTGAAAGGTTATCTCGGCTACGAAGAGAATGAACTGGTGTCGTCGGACTTCAAAGGCGACTCCCGCTCTTCGATTGTCGATGCGCCGATGACTCTGGTGGTCGGCGGCAATTGCGTCAAAGTAATCTCCTGGTACGACAATGAATGGGGATACTCCTGCCGCGTGCGGGACCTGATTCACTACATTGCCGGCAAGGGCCTCTAGGTTTTGTAGCGCCGGCGTTTCGACGGCTTTTTGCCAGAGCGGGCGGAAACGCCCGTCTGGCAAGCGTCGATCCAGTCCTAAGCAAACTCGAAGCAGCGGAGCTATTTCATTACATCTAAGGACGACCAGCCAATGTCCAAGCTTTCCATTCGTGATCTTCCACTCAACGGCAACCGTATCTTCATGCGCGTCGACTTCAACGTTCCACTCGAAGATGGACGGGTTATGGACGACACGCGAATTCGAGAAACGCTGCCATCGATCGAGTACGCGCTGCGTCACGGGGCGAGACTGATTCTCGCTGCGCACCTGGGACGTCCCAAAGGCAAGCCGAACCCGAAAATGAGTCTGAAGCCGGTGGCCGAGCGGCTGCGCATGGTGCTCGACAAGGAGTTGGCGCGCGGCGAAAACGTCGGCTTCTGCCCGGATTGCGTTGGCCCCGAAGCCGAAGAAGTTGCCATGCAACTGGAAAAGGGACAGACGTTGCTTCTGGAAAATCTGCGCTTTCACGCCGAAGAAGAAGCCAACGATGAAAAGTTTTCCAAGCAGCTTGCGAGCTTGGCCGATTTCTATGTAAATGATGCGTTCGGTACCGCGCATCGCGCGCATGCATCCACAGTGGGGATAACGAAATTCGTGTCGAAATCAGCAGCCGGTTTACTGATGGAAAAAGAGCTGCAATATCTCGGCAAGGCTCTGGAACATCCTGAACCGCCTTTCATAGCGATTCTCGGCGGGGCGAAGGTCAGCGACAAGATTGGTGTGATCCGCCATCTCATGGATAAAGTTGATTCGCTGATCATCGGCGGCGGCATGGCTTATACCTTCCTCAAAGCCAAGGGACAGGAGATTGGAAAATCTCTGCTGGAGGCGGACAAAGTCGATCTCGCGCGGCAACTGCTGGAGGAGGCCAAGCAACGAAACGTGAGCATTCTTCTTCCGATTGATCACGTGGTAGCTATGAAACCTGAGGCTAACGCGGTGGTGCAGCAGATCGGCGAGGGCCAGGCGATTCCAGCTGACCGCATGGCGCTGGATATTGGCCCGAAGACGATTGAATTATTCTCGGAGGAGATTTCACGGGCTCGCACAATTGTGTGGAACGGACCCATGGGCGTCTTCGAAGTTCCTGGATTTTCGCGTGGGACGTTCAAGGTGGCTCACGCCGTCGCGGAGAATGTAGGTGCAATTTCGATTGTTGGCGGTGGTGATACCGTAGCCGCAGTACATGCCGCCGAAGTCGCGGACAAGATCACCCACATTTCTACCGGGGGCGGCGCCTCGCTGGAATTTTTGGAAGGAAAGAAGCTGCCCGGGGTCGAGGCATTAACGGACAAAAAGTGATCGCTCAGGATACCGTCTTGCACGATTTCAAAATTCGACTGGTCCTCGAGCGCGGCAGGACGATTGAGTTCCACGGTCCCGCCGATATCACCGCCGAGACCACCGACGCAATCGTCAATGCGGCAAACTCATCCCTTCTGGGCGGAGGCGGCGTGGATGGCGCGATTCACCGGGCCGGCGGACCTGCAATCCTCGACGAATGCCGGAGGATTGTAGAAAAGATTGGTAGCCTTTCTGCCGGGAAGGCCGTCATCACAACCGCCGGAAATCTGGCGGCAAAATATGTAATCCACACCGTGGGCCCAGTCTATCGCGGGGGAGAACGCGGTGAGGCCGAGCAATTGGCAAGTTGTTATCGCGAATGTATTCGCCTGGCCGATGACCGCGGGCTTCAGTCTTTGTCCTTTCCTGCCATCTCTACAGGAGCATTCGGATATCCCGTGCCGGAAGCCGCGATCATTGAGATTTCTTCCACGCTGGAGTCTTTGGCGTCGGCGAGTCATGTAAACCACGTTCGATTCGTCTTGTTCGACCTCGCCACGCTCAATGCATTCGCCCGCGTCGTGGAGCACCCGGAGACATTGAGATCAAGCCCGTCCTACAGAATCGAGAGACCTTCATGAGAAAGAAAGTAATCGCCGCCAATTGGAAGATGTACAAAACGCCGGACCAGACTCGCGAGTTCTTTCGTGATTTTCTACCACTGATTAAGGGCCATGACCGCGACGAGATCGTGGTTTGCCCTTCTGATATTGATCTGGCCGCCGCAGTGGAATCGACGAAAAATTCGGCCGTGGCCATAGGCGGACAGAACGTCCATTGGAAACCAGAGGGCGCATTCACCGGTGAAACTTCCGCAGCCATGTTGCTGGCTCTTGGCGTAACCCATGTCATCATCGGCCACTCCGAGCGCCGGCAGTACTTCTGCGAAACCGACGACACCGTCAACCTTCGCCTCAAGGCGGCGCTGGAAGCCGGTCTTCACCCGATCTGTTGCGTGGGCGAAGTTCTGGAGGAACGCGAGGCGGGACTGACTGATGATGTTCTCCGCCGCCAGTGCGTGCGGGCATTCCATGCAATTTCTTCGAAGAAGGCCCTGAATCTTGTCGTGGCTTACGAGCCAGTATGGGCGATTGGCACGGGCAAAACAGCCACCCCCGAATTAGCTGCGGAAGCGCACGCCGTGATCCGCCGCGAAGCTACGGAAATCTTCGGCGAGGAGTTCGCGGCGAAGCTCCGCATCCTCTACGGCGGCTCCGTCAAGCCCGACAATGCTTCCGCGCTTATGGCGCAGGAGGAGATCGATGGGGCGCTGGTGGGAGGGGCTTCACTCGATCCGAAATCATTTGCGGCGATTGTGAAGTACTAACCGCGGGTGTGCCGCGGGAAACCGGACTCTCGCGTGGTTAGATGGCAGTTCCTTCCCCGAAAAACTTCCATTTCCCACACAATCGCTACTCTTTTGCCTCCTTAGGGTTTACAGCTTAGGGCTACCCCTGCATCCAAACCTGCTAGCGTAAAGGCTTTGTAAAGCAATGTTCGTTCTTCACGTGCTCGGCAAAACCTCTCCAAAACTCGGTAGAAATACTCTGATATTCTGGAACCGCGAAAGCTCTACGGTCATTTCGCGAAACACGCAAACGATACAACATAAACTACTTATGCCGCATCCCAATGAGTGCGGCCGGAAAAGACTATTTGACCGACCCACGACAGAAAGCCGGCACTGAACTCAGCGAGGCCGAAGCCATCGAGCGGGCCAAGCAGGGGGACGCGGAAGCGTTTCAGGTGCTCTATGACAAGCATAAGCGGCGTGTGTATTCACTCTGTCTTAGAATGACGGCGAATACGGCTGAGGCGGAAGATTTGGCGCAGGAAGCATTTCTGCAGCTCTACCGCAAGATTGGAACATTTCGCGGAGAGTCGGCTTTTTCCACCTGGCTGCATCGGCTGTCGGTGAACGTCGTGCTGATGCATTTAAGGAAGAAAAGTCTTCCAGTGGTTTCGCTGGAAGAAGCCACACAGGGTGGCGAGGATGATTTACCCAAGAAGGATTTTGGGGCGGACGACGTGGCGTTGGCCGGATCGATTGACCGGTTGCAGTTACAGAGGGCAGTAAACGACCTCCCTCCCGGCTACAGAACGATTTTTGTCCTTCACGATGTGGAAGGATACGAGCATAATGAAATCGCCGGACTCGTGGGATGCTCGATCGGCAACAGCAAGTCACAATTGCACAAGGCGCGCATGAAGTTGCGCGACCTGCTCAAGATGAATAGAGCCGAAAAGGCCGTCAAGTCTCGAGCAGGTTAGTAGAGAAGCAAAAATAGAAGATTAAGTAACGAGGAACATTGCTAACCTCGGCAGGGGCGTTAAAACTGCGGTAAGAGTTTGAATCGCAGTAGATTCGGGGAGAGGTCGTATGAATTGCGTTGAGCTGCATCAAAGCTTGGCGGACGTGGAAGACGGAAGCGCTCCGGAACAAAGCATTCACCTGCGAACGTGTCCAGCTTGTTCCGAGTTATTGGAAGAACTTAAGTCGATCATCGCCACCGCGAGTGAATTGCAGGCCAGCGATGAACCCAGCCCGAGAGTTTGGAATTCCATTGAAATCGCATTGCGGCAGGAAGGGCTGATCCGTCCTCAACCTGTCGGCGGCCGGTTCGACCTGGCGCCTTTTGCCGCCCGCTGGGCTTGGGCGCGGTGGCTTCTACCGGCGGCAGCGCTTCTCCTTCTTACCGTGGGAATCCGCGAACGGCGGCAATCCCTACCCGAGCGGCCACGTCAGCAAGCCGCGCTGGTAGAGCCAGTCTTGAACCAATCCGGGCTGAACGATGAGGACCTTTTGCAGGAAGTGTCCGACAACCCTCCCACCGTGCGAAGTCAATACGAAGAAAATTTACGGCGGGTGAATGATTCCATTCGGGAAGACCAGATCGCGGTCAACGAAAGCCCCAATGATGAAGACGCGCGGCGTGCCCTGATGGACGCCTATGAGCAGAAATCCATGTTGTTCGAAATGGCGATGGACCGGCCTTAGATGCATCGGCGTTAGATGGATTGGCCTTGATGGTGGAGCTTTTCGTGAAGCATTTACCGCAAAGTCAAAAGCACCTAGCGTGGGGGAAGTCACCTATGTTGAGTAAACGCGCGGCAGGGCTGGCCACGGTCACCATCATTCTTCTGGGGACGCTGGTGGCCGAAAGCAAAAAGGAACTTCATTTCACGGTCGGACCGCGCGCCGGCATATCAGTGATCAATCCCTACGGCTCGATTTCAGTGAAACCCTCTTTGGGGAACACGGTGATGGTGACCGCCATTCTGCACTCCGACAAAGTTGAAGTGGATAACAACCAGAGCGGTAATCGAGTCGACATTCAATCGCACCTGCTGCCCGGCGCAGACGCTAACTCCGGGCGCGTGGACTACGAAATCCTGGTCCCGGCCGATGCCAGCATCACTTTGCATTCCAGCACCGGAACTCTGCATGCCGAGAAGCTGCACGGAGATGTCAATCTGGAAGGTCCCGGGGCAAATGTAGATGTTCGGGACATCTCCAACGCCCACGTGCATGTGAAGACCATGAATGGTGCAGTCAATCTGGACAACATCAAGAATGGGCACGTCGAGGTGGACTCGCTGAGTGGCGAAGTCACGCTGAATGGCGTGAACGGCTCGCTGGTGCAGGTGGTCTCGACCAGCGGCAGGATCAACTACATCGGCGATTTTGGCAACAGCGGCGAATACCGGTTGACCAGCCACAGCGGCGACATTGATGCCACCATTCCCGAGTGGACCTCTGCCGACGTGAGCGCCCGTTCCGTCCGCGGCGAAGTACACGACGACATCCCTCTCCAGCCCAAAACCCATACCTACTTCACGCTCGATAAGGGACGTGCCTTCGCAGGTACGGTGGGCCGCGTGGCGGTCTCATCCACAGTAGTGTTGCGAACCTTCAGTGGTAAAATTCATCTCAGAAAACGCGCCGATAACCAATAACGACGAAAAATTGAATAGCGAAAAGGGCGTCCTGGAGGTCAGCCAAATCGCAGGTATCGATTTATCTGGTCGCGGGCCCGATATGACCAGCCGCCGTCTGGAGAAGATGCACGCCATCATCCTGGTTGGATTCATGGGCGCCGGCAAAAGCACGGTCGGCCGCGTGCTCGCCGCGCGCCTGGGCTGGATGTTTGAGGATCTCGACGACCGGATTGAATTGCGCGAAAAGCAAACCGTAGCAGAAATCTTCGGTAATGCGGGGGAAGCCGAATTTCGTCGAGCTGAACACGAAGCTCTGAAAGAATTGCTGGAGGGGTTAAGCAGCGGCGCCGAGAAAGTAATAGCTCTCGGAGGCGGGGCCTTCGTCCAGCAGTCCAACATCAACTTGCTTGACGCGGCGGACCTTCCCACAATCTTTCTAGATGCGAGCGTCGAAGAACTTTTGGCGCGTTGCCAGCGCCAGTCGGAAACGCAAGCCGTGGAGCGTCCGTTGCTGGGAACTCCGGACCACTTTCGGCAGCTCTACGAGAACCGGCGACCCCACTATTTGCGAGCCAGATTCAGGCAAAAAACAGAGGGGAAAGAGGTTCAGGAAATCGTGACAAATGTGATTCGGGCTTTGGGTTTGCCCGATAGCGGGAAACTTGATAGCGCCGAAGACGGGAGAAAATGAAGTGACACGGATCGTACACGCACGGTGGGGAATGGTGGCGCTTTTAGCTTGCGCGGTCGTAAGTCAGGCCGCCGATAAGAAAGTCAATACGAAGCCGCCGGGTTCACGAACGGTCGATTCCGGTGCGTTCGGCGTTTTCGTCAGAGGTCAGCGTGTAATGACTGAAAGCTTCACCGTGCTGCAGGATAACGGCGCCAGCACGGTTAAATCGCATCTGCAAGAAGCCGGCAATTCGAACGCGGGCCAAACCTCCGAACTCCAAATGACGGGGAGTGGAGAACTGATTCGTTACGATTGGAATGACGGCAACAGTTCGCTGGTAGTCACCCCGAAAAATGAATTCCTCCTGGAAAAGATTACAACTGGGGGGGCCTCCAAACCGGCTGAACAGCCGTTTCTGATGCCAAATACCTCGGCGATTCTCGATAACAACTTCTTTGTTCAGCGCGAGGTGCTGGCCTGGCGTTACCTGGCAACCAACTGCCACACCGATAACGGTACTCTAAAATGCCAGCAAGGTCCGGTGGAGTTCGGTGTGCTGGTGCCGCAAGACCGCACGTCCATGCCGGTCCGCATGGAATTGGTAGGCAGAGAGAAGGTCATGATCCGCGGGGCCGAGCATGAACTGCTGAGACTGAACCTGAAGGGCGAAGCCTTCAGCTGGAATCTTTGGGTGGATGATAAGGATCAGTTCAAACTTATGCGAGTTCAGATCCTGGACGATAATACTGAGGTGGTACGGGATTAATGATGTTCCCACCACGCTCTGGGTTCGACTTGGGATTGATTGGAGAAATTAGTTGCCGCTGGCAGATGGACGTACCGCCCGGGTTATCATCACGGTGCTGCTGTTCGCGCTGGGCCTGGGGTTTCTCTATGCTGCCCGCCAGACCCTGATCGCCTTTCTGTTCGCGATCTTCTTCGCCTACCTGATGAGCCCTCTGGTTTCCTACCTGGAGAAACTGCTGCATGGCCGCGGACGCGCCATTGCCGTAATCTACGTGCTCTTGCTGGGACTGGTGGTGCTGTTCTTCGTCTCCACGGGGCCGCGGATCGGACGCGAAAGCGCGCGCTTAGGTCAATCGCTCCCCGCTCTTTCCCGGTTGAGCTCTGGACAGATCGCGCAACAGTTGGGAGAGGAACACGGTTGGAATACGCGCCTGGTTGAAGTCGCGCAGAACTATCTTGCCAGCCACAGTGATGAGATCACGAAGCTCGCGCAGGCCGTCGGACTCTGGGTGGCGGATGTCGCAAAACAAGCATGGCTACTGGTGATAGTCCCCCTATTGTCGATTTTCTTCCTGAAAGACGGGCGATCTTTCAGCCAGGTTCTGCTCGATTTGGTACAGTCCAGGCCGCAGCGCGAACTATTGCAGGGTGTGCTCAATGATCTGAACCAGATGCTGGCCCATTTCATTCGCGCTCAACTGATCCTCGCCGCTCTTACTCTGGCTATGTATGCTGCGGTCTTAAGCATGATGGGGATGCCATATGCCTTGGTGCTGGGAACATTAGGCGGAATGCTCGAATTCATTCCGGTGATCGGGCCGCTGGTCGCGGCTGTCGTCATCGTCAGCGTATCGTTGCTGGTCGGGTTCCCTCACTGGCTGGGGCTGATAATTTTCCTGGGCGCGTGGCGGCTGATTCAGGATTATGTAACCTCACCACGCATCATGGGTCAGAGTGTGGAACTGCATCCTCTGGCGGCAATTTTCGGAGTGATGGCGGGGGGCGAAGTCGCCGGCATCTTAGGAATTTTCCTTTCGATTCCAGTGATGGCGAGCCTGCGCATTGTCTTCCGGCGCTGGCGGCTCTACGCCGAGAAGCGCAAATTCGGCCCGCTCGATGAGTATGTGATCGGCGGCCAGGCCAGAGCCAAAAAGTGAGCCAGCTAGCGGCGGCTTGCTGGCTCGCTGTGCCAAGCTGCCTTCCCGTCTGAATACGTCCCCTATCTCCGGCGAGGTACTCACCCCGCCGCTCCCACTGATTTCTCGACGCTTACATTTCGAAGAAATTCCGCAGCCGCCTCAGGCAGCACGGTGTTGATAAACATTCCCGAGCCCAGTTCGAATCCGGCGACGCGCGTGAGACGTGGAATCACACTGACATACCAGTGAAAATGCCGGGCGCGAACGTAATCGGAAGGTCCACTCCGGATCGTAAAATTCAGGTCGGGATTCTCCAGCCCGACGTAAATCTTGGCCAGCAAGCTGCGCAAGACGTGGGCAAGGTCAGCGATTTCCGCGGAGGTGATTTCGCCGAAGCTCGCCATATGGCGCAGCGGAAATATGTGAGTTGAGAACGGAGTTGCGGAAGCGAATACCTCCATGGCAACAAACAGGTCGCTCTTGAGCACGATGCGCGACTGGTCTTCGATTTCGCTCTCCACCATATGGCAGAACATGCATTCTCCCGCATCATCGAAATGACGCAGAGCCTCAACCAGTCGATGACGCACCTGACTCGGGATTACCGGAGTGGCGATCAGCTGGGAATGCGGATGCTGCAGGCTGGCCCCAGCATCCGCGCCGTGATTCTTGAAAATGGTGACGTGGTTGACCCGCTGGTCGGCGCTGAGCGCGTTGTACCGTTCCTTGTAGACTCGCAAAATCTTGCCCACATGCTCATCCGGCAAAAGAGCCATGCAACAGGAGTGGTCGGGCCCGTCAATAATCACTTCGTGAAAGCCAAAGCCATCGATGCGACGCCGCAAATGTTGCAAGTTGCGGGTCGGTTGCACTTCACTGGAGAGAGCGGCGAATTTATTGGGAATCACTCGCACCGCCCAGGGCTCCCCTTTATCTGCGGGAAAGCGCGTCACCTCCGGAGGTGTCTTACTTTCGTTTCCGGGACAGAACGGGCAAGTCTCCACAAAGGCCGGCACGATTTGGACGGCTCGATGTGTAGCTAACTCCTCCGGACGTTTGGCGCGCTCGGTGGCAATGATGACCCATTCTTTGGTGAAGAAATTCTGGCGGAGCTCAGGCATTGTGATCCTCTATTATTTCTATCGGCGCAGAGAGAGAAAACTGCAGTGAGCCCAGACCGCAACTCAGATGGGCCGCTGAGAAAGCTCATGCCGGTTACTTTCGGCAAATCGATCCCCGCATCGCCTGATGTAGAATTCCAATATCCTTTTATGATCCAAAACATATGAGCAGGAAACTTCCCATTGGAATTCTGGGCGCCACCGGCGTCGTCGGGCAAAGATTTATCCAGATGCTGGAACACCACCCCTGGTTCGAAGTAGCCTGGCTGGCTGCCTCTGACCGCTCTGAAGGTAAGATTTATTCGGATGCTGCGCGCTGGCGATTGAAAAGCGCGATACCCGCGAACGTGGCCGCAATGAAGGTTTCACCTGCCACTCCCGAGGGCGCTCCCAAGATTATTTTCGCTGCCCTCGATGCCGCCATCGCCGCTGAGATGGAGCCTCGCTTTGCCGACGCCGGTTGCGCCGTCGTTTCAAATTCCAGCGCACTGCGCATGCAGTCCGATGTGCCGCTCGTAATTCCTGAAGTCAATGCCGGACACATCAAGCTGATCGATCTGCAGGCCTGGCGCAAAAAATCCGGCGGCTACGTTGTGACCAATCCCAACTGCTCGGCGATCGGATTAGTTCTCGCCTTGGCCCCTCTGCACCAGCGTTTCGGCCTTGAAGCGGTCATGGCTGTCACTATGCAAGCAGTCAGCGGCGCGGGATACCCCGGCGTTGCCTCACTCGACATCCTGGGCAATGTGATTCCCTACATCCGTAACGAAGAAGAAAAAATGGAAGAGGAAACTCTCAAGCTTCTCGGGCAAGTCAACGGAACAAGGGTTATTCCCGCGGCATTTGCCATGAGCGCCCAGTGCAACCGGGTCGCAGTGGAAGACGGGCATACGGAATCAGTCTCAGTACGTTTGAAAACCAAGGCCAGGCGCGAAGAGATCATTGCCGCATGGAACGACTATCGCAGCGAGCCGCAGCAATTGAAACTTCCCAGCGCACCCGAGCGTCCCGTAGTTTACATGGAAGCGGCGGATCGTCCACAGCCACGATTCGATGTAGATCTGGGCGCAGGCATGACGACCGCCGTGGGGCGATTGCGCCCTTGCGGTGTGCTGGAATGGAAGTTCACCGTTCTTTCCCACAACACGATTCGCGGAGCGGCAGGCGCGGCCGTGCTGAACGCTGAGCTGCTCAAGGCCAAGGGCTACCTCGCCGTTCCCTAGAATGAAAATCGAGCCGCACTCCCATAATTTCGTCAGGAAGTTACGCCGATGATCGTAATGAAATTCGGCGGCACTTCTGTGGAAGATGCCCGCGCCATCGAGCGGGTAGCTGCAATCGTAAGGGGACGTCTACCGCAGCACCCGGTGGTCGTGGTCAGCGCCATGGCCAGAGTCACTGACACGCTGCTCACCATGGCTCGCGCCGCGGGTGCCGGCGAACGCAAAACCGCGCTGAAACTCTGCCGTTCGCTACAAGAGCGCCATTACAATACCGCCAGCGAACTGCTGGGCACGGCGCTCTTTACCGACTTCCATTCAGAGTTGGGAAGCGATTTTGAATCGCTCGATGAATTGCTACGCGGCATTTCCGCGGTCGGCGAATTGACCCCGCGAACTACCGATCATGTTGCGGCCTTCGGCGAGATCCTCTCCAGCAAAATTGTGGCGGCGGCATTTTCCGCGCAAGGCCTGAACAGCGAGTTCGTGGATGCGCGCGAAGTTCTGGTAACCGATAGTAGCTATATGCAAGCCGTTCCCCAGCAGGAAGAAACCAACGAACGGTTGCAGACCAAAGTAAAACCGTTACTCGATGCCGGCCAGGTTCCGGTGATGGGTGGGTTTGTGGGAGCGAGCCGCGCCGGAATCACGACGACCATCGGACGCGGCGGCTCGGATTTTTCCGCGGCCATTGTGGGCGCAGGATTGAATGCGGAACGAATCGAAATCTGGACCGATGTCGATGGAATTCTGACCACCGATCCGCGAATCTGCAAAGATGCGCGCCGCATCAAAGTGATCAGCTTCGATGAGGCAGCTGAGCTGGCTTATTTTGGCGCCAAGGTATTGCATCCCGCGACCGTTTTGCCGGCGATTCAGAAGAATATTCCCGTTTACGTTCTGAATTCATTGAACCCATCCTGCGAAGGGACGAAGATTACCACCCGCGCCCCGCAGGTGAAAAATATTTTTAAAGCCATTGCGGCGAAGAAACGCATCACTATTGTGGACGTGGCTGCGCCCCGCATGCTTTTGGCTCACGGCTTTCTGCGGGCTATCTTCGAGGCCTTCGACCGGCACAAGGTTGCGGTCGACGTGGTCTCAACGTCGGAAGTCAGCGTTTCGCTCACGGTGGACTCGAATCAGGCAATCCCCGCGCTGGCTGCGGATTTGGCCAAGTTGGCCGACGTGAAGTACGAAGGACGCAAAGCGATCGTCTGCCTCGTGGGCGAAAGCCTGCGTGATAAGCCTGGGGTTGCCGCGCTGGTCTTTGGTGAGCTGGCTGATAAGAAGATTCGTATGATCTCGCAGGGCGCTTCAGAAATTAATCTGACTTTCGTCATCGAGGAAGACGAAGTGCCCGATGTCATCCAGCGTCTGCACAGAACATTTTTTCAAGATTTGGATCCAGAAGTCTTCGCATAGGAGCTTTTATCGCAGAACCCGCTGAGAGAGGCCCGCTGAGAACGCAGGTGAGAGTGCTGTTTTCTCCGTGACCTCCGCGAGCAGTTCCCTGCGATCTCGCGCTAAGGATTTTCCATGAACATCCTCTTGCTGGGCCGTGGAAAGACGGGATTACTGGTGGCGGAAGTCGCCACCCGCCGCCGACATCACGTTGCGGTCGCCGGGGCCACAGAAAACGCGGGCGGAGCAGCCCTCTCAGCGGACAAACTGCGCGACGTCGACGTAGTCATTGATTTCACCGCTCCGCACTGCGTCCTCTCGCATATCGAAACCTGTGTTAAGGCCGGCAAAAATATGGTGGTCGGCACCACTGGCTGGTATGCCGAGAAAGGTCGGGTCAATAAGTTAGTTGAGACCTACGCTACCGGCTTTGTTTATGCGGCGAACTTTTCGCTGGGAGTGAACCTCTTTCTGGAAGTCGCAAGAGCCTCAGCCGCCGCCTTGCGTCACGACTACACCGGACAAATTTTTGAGCGGCACCACGCTCATAAAAAAGATGCGCCGTCGGGGACGGCCATCGCACTGCAACACGTAATCCGCGAAGCCAGCGGCCAGGGTGAAGATCTGGAGATCACTTCCTTTCGCGAAGGCGAAGTCGTAGGCATGCATGAGGTCGTGCTCGAATCCTCCGTCGATAGGATCTACCTCTGTCACGACGCTAAATCCCGGGAAGGGTTCGCCGAGGGCGCGGTGCGCGCGGCAGAGTGGATCGTCGGCAAAAAGGGCTTCTACGATTTCAAGGACGTATGGCGACAGCTATAGCGTAGCTGGCCGTTCCCACACGAGCCCATTCGCGCTATCTTATTGTCATGCAACTTCGTGGATGTGGTACCGCGCTGGTCACTCCTTTTCGTCAGGATGGCGAGATTGACGACACCGCTCTGCGCAACCTGGTGGCGTGGCAGGTGGAATCCGGCATAGATTTTCTGGTTCCCTGCGGAACCACAGGTGAGACCCCCACGTTGAACCATGACGAGTGGCTGCAAGTGATCGATACCACAATCGAGGTAGCTGCGGGGCGGGTTCCGATCGTGGCAGGGGCTACCTCGAACTCTACGCACGAAGCCGTGGAAAAAGCAAAAGAAGTTGCCACACGCCCCGGAGTCGACGCGATCCTCACCGCGTCTCCCTACTACAACAAGCCGACGCAGGAGGGCCAATACCGGCATTTCAAGGCAATCGC
>CAVRWS010000078.1:0-99490 GCA_963724815.1 uncultured Acidobacteriaceae bacterium | reverse complement strand
ATTCTGAAAAAACAATATGGACGCGTGTTTATCGAGAGCCTGCCGAACTACAAGAAGACGACGGATATGCGGGTGGTGGAGGAATTCTTCGACGCGGCACCCTAGGATTGACCTTTAGCGCAATAGCCGCATACCTGTGAGCGTTGCTGCTTTTTGGTCAAATGTAACCGTGTATTGGCATTCGGCAGCGTGGGCGCAGCGTTCGATTAAGCAGTCTGCGAAGTCGGCACTCCCAGCGCTGAAAGCGCGCAACGCCTGCGAAACGATTTCTGCCCTCTCGATCACGAGTTCCTTGCTGCGCAGCAGCGTCTCCAGGACCTGTTCGATTTCTCTTTTCCGGAAGCGGTAGGAGATGGCCAGCACCCAAACCAATTCTGCGATAACTATCAGGGAAAGGAATCCGGGGGATTCGGAAGACAGGGAGTTCATTACTCTCATCGCGGCGGCAGTTTGGGAAGGATCGTCGTGGGTTAGGTAGCGAACCAAAATATTTGTGTCGAGGCCGATCATTTCATCGCCAGCTACCGGGATCGAGATGCGCCCTTCGCGATGGCAGCGTTCATTTCTTCAATCGAGACCGGCTTCCGTCCTTTGCGATGAAATAGGCCGTTCAACTCCCGCACCGAGCGGGTGGCGGCGACGATTGCGAATTGTCCTTTTTCTATTTCCACAAACTCGATGCGGTCTCCCGCATCCACCCCTAGTGCGGTTCGCACCTGCACTGGAATGGTGATTTGCCCTTTCGAAGTTAAAGTAGCGACCGCCACGGATTCCTTTCCCTTATCGTAGTTCCTTACATTATAGTAAGGAGTTAGGCAAAAG
Organism: uncultured Acidobacteriaceae bacterium; assembly: GCA_963724815.1. Lineage (GTDB taxonomy): Bacteria > Acidobacteriota > Terriglobia > Terriglobales > Acidobacteriaceae > Sulfotelmatobacter. The sequence continues at coordinate 98,668 of CAVRWS010000078.1, read as the reverse complement.
GCAAAACCGCTGCAGCCCTACACATACTCCCGCTCGGCCCGCCGAATCTCCCGATAACGTTCGAATACCTTCTTGTCGCTTTCCAGGCCCAGGGCGGAGCGAATCGAGCTGCCTCTGAAAGTATGAAATAGCATCTTCCACCCGCGAAGAAGTACGAACCCAGGATCGTGCCACAAGGCCGCGGGAACGTGGTGAACCTTCATCCAACGCTCCGCCTTCCAGCGCATGAATTCCACCTCCTCCGGCGGCAAATGTTCGGTGCGGACCACCGCCGTAGTGCCGTCATATTCCTCAAGGCGCTCATTCATGATCAACCCTTGATCGCGGAATTCTTTCGTCATGGGCGTCCGCGGATAGGGCGTGGGATGCTGAATGTAGGGCCAGTCCACGTAACGACCGGCGAATTCAAGATTGGCTTCAATGGACTCGCGTGTGTCACTTGGGCTGCCCACGATCAATCCGCCAACAACAAACATCTGGTTGCGGTGCAGGTAGTCGATGGCTTTAAGTGTTGCGTTGCCGGTGTTGTGGCCGTTGGTGCGCTCGGTATTCTTCGCCGACGCTTTCAGAAATGCCAAATCTCCTTCCAGAATGTTTTCAATGCCGAGAAAAACATAACGGAATCCGGCTCGCCGCATCAGCGGGGCGAGAGTCTCGCCGTGATTTGCAATGGCGGAGGTCATTGCCTGCACGAAGTAGTCGATCTTGTGCAGACCGGCAGCAATGATCGCCTCGCAAAGGGCTTCGAAGCGCTTCACGTTCAAGGTGATATTGTCGTCGACCAGAAAAATAGTGCGCGCGCCATGATCGCGCGCGTCACGAATATCATCCAGAACCCGATCGAACGAGTACGTGTGGAAGTTGCGGCCACGCATCTCGATGATGGAACAGAAACTGCAATCGAAAGTGCAGCCACGCGAAGTTTCGATTACATCTACTTGACGGCCAAGCAAGGTATAACCATGCAACACGCGCGCATCGCGGTTGGGCAGACGGATTTCCTTGTCTTCCAGTCGGTGCGGCGCCCGTGCGGGATTATGTACCCAGCCCTCGCCATTCTGGTAAGAGAGGCCGCCGATGCGATCGAAACCGGAACCAGTTTCGATTGCCCGCAGTAATTCCCGGAAAGTAACTTCGCCTTCACTGCGCACAAGATAGTCGACGCCCATGTTCTCGTAAGCTTCGGGCGCGAGACTGGGATCGTATCCACCTACGACGACTTTTACCCCGGGCCGTAGAGCGCGGATTAGATCGATAATTCGTCCAGCCGTGCGGCGCTGAAACGTCATGATCGAGAGTCCGACCACTTCGGGTTCGATCTCGCGGACTAATTTGGTCACTGTTTCCCGGACCTGGCGATGAACCAGAATCAAATCGGCAACCGCGACGCGGTGATGCGGATCAACGTTGCCCGCCAGTGAAGTTAGAGCTCCGTTGGGCATTCGAATCGCCACCGGAGGCATGTGCTCGAAGGAATCGGGCATCGAGAGTAAGAGGACGTTCATGAGGACCTGTCCTTAACTGCGTCGCTCTATGCCGCAGGCGCGGTTAAACCCCAGAAAGCGACGCGGGATTTTTGCATTCTACCGCAGCTTGTATCTGGAATGCGTCGATCAGAGCGCATGCCACATCAGAGCGCAAGTCTCCTACTTACGCTCTTCTGACGTTTCCGGACTGGGCAACACTCCCAGGATAATTCCCGATGCCTCTCCCGGGACGTGATAAACCCGCTCCGTGGCTTTCACAAAGTCCGAAGGCTTGGCGTCGGGAATATTGACGAAGGTCTGGGGATTGCGATCAGTGAGCGGAAACCACGAACTCTGAACCTGCACCATGATGCGGTGACCGCGGCGAAATGTGTGGTTTATATCTTGCATGTGGAAGTCGATCTCTTCGACTTTGCCCGGTGCAAATGGCGCGGGCCTTTCGAAGCCGTGGCGAAATTTTCCTCGAAAGGGCTCGCCACGAACCAACTGCTGATAGCCGCCCATGGTGAAGGATGGCGGAGGCACGTCGGTGCGCCGCTTCGATTTGTCGTCAGGTTTGGTCTCGTCGAACTTGCTGTCGGGATAGTCGGTGGGATAAACGTCGATCAGTTTCACATCCCAATCAGAGTCCGTTCCGCTCGTCGACACGAAAAGTTTCGGAGAGATAGGACCGGCAATGGTTACATCTTCCTGCAGTAGTGGCGTCTCGTAGGTCAGCACATCCGTTCTGGTAGTGGCAAAACGCTGGTCAGAGAGCATGTACTCCTGCGGGACCTCGATCGCGCCGTAGTCCACAAAGGGCACAGGCTTGGCAGGGTCACTTATATACTCATCGAAGACCGAAGAGTCTGCGGAGGGCGGATCGAATGACAATTCGCCGCCAGCATGAAAATACAGAGTCTTCGCCTCAGCTTCTTTCGGAGGCCACGCTGAATATTTCCTCCACACGTTAGTCCCGGTTTCAAATACGTACGCTTTCGGAAGTTTCGCGTCGCCGCTGCCTTTCAAATACTGCTCGAAAAATGGAAACAAAATATTCTTGCGATAATACTCAGCTGTATCAGACGCGAACTCGACGCGCCCCAGATGATTTCCGTCGTAACGGTACCACCCGCCGTGGACCCACGGGCCAACGACCAGGGCGTTGAAGATTCCTGAATTATTCTTGTCGATAGCATGGAACGTGCTGAATGGACCTTGCAGATCCTCGGCATCGAACCAACCGCCGACGGTGAGCACCGCGCAATGAATATTTTTCATATGCGGCGCGAGGTTGCGAACCTTCCAGTAATCGTCGTAGGTGTCGTGGCGCATCTGGTCGTCGTAGAGAAAACTCTTGCCATCAAGATACTTCGAAAGATTACTGATCGGCCCCACACTCAAGTAGAAGTCGTAGGCGTCCTTTGTGCCGAAATCGAAAGGCGCCGGCGTTTTCGGTGGAAGCTGCGGATTTTCTTGCGGCTTAAAGAACGCATAGAAACCGAAGTTGGCGTCGAGCATGAACGCGCCGCCGTGATAAGCATCGTCGCCCATAAAAAGATCGGTCATGGGAGCCTGGGGCGAAGCCGCCTTCAGTGCAGGATGCGAATCGATGATGCTGGCGGAGGTGAAAAATCCCGGATAGGAAATTCCCCAGATGCCGGCGTTCCCGTTATTGTTCGGGACATTTTTGAGCAACCATTCGATGGTGTCGTAGAGATCGCTGGAGTCGTCCACATCTTGCCTGGATTTCTTGTTGTCGATGTGCGGACGCATCTCCACGAAGATTCCTTCCGACATGTAGCGGCCGCGCACGTCCTGGAAAACAAAGATGTATCCCGCTTTGTCGAAGTCAGTCGAGGGGCCGAGCTGCTTGCGATACAGGTCGACGCCATATGGGGCCACGCTATACGGCGTTCGATTGATCAGAAATGGATAAGAACGCGAGCTGTCTTTGGGCACATAAATGGACGTGAACAGATAGACCCCATCGCGCATGGCGATCCTGTATTCGTACTTTGTATAGTGTTCCTTGACCTCGAACTCCGGGACTTCGGGCTTGGTCTGCGCCATCAGACTGGCGACGAGAACCAAGAAACACCCACAGCCTAGAACCCACTTGCGACGCGGCATGATCGCTCCTGAACCGATGAAAGCCGAATAGCAAACTACAGGCGCGCGCCGCCCGGCGTCAAGCGTAACGGCGGCAGTGAGCGGTACAATAGAAGTTTCGGATTGAAGACTGATCGCTGAGGAAAGAATGTTCGAAGTCACAGTTGACGACACTTTTGCCGCCGGCCATTACCTGCGCAATTACAAGGGCAAGTGCGAAAATCCGCACGGGCATAATTACAAAATCCGGGTCACGCTGGCTGGCGCCGAACTCGACAAGGCCGGACTCCTGCTCGATTTCAAGGATTTGCGCGAAGTGATGAAGCATGTAATCGAGCGCCTTGATCACCAGATGATCAACGACGTTGAGCCGTTTACCGTAATCAACCCGTCGGCGGAAAATCTGGCCAAGTATTTTTATGATGAATCCAATACGCGGCTGAAAACCGTGACCAATGGCCGGGTGCGGGTGAAGGACGTCACTGTCTTCGAAACCGATACCACTACCGCGAAATATTCGGAGTCGTAGCGTCGCTGGCCCGTGGGCATTCTGTCCACGATCAGGCCCGGCGAGACGCTGACGCTACCCAAGATGCAAATAACCGAAATCTATAAATCGCTGCAAGGAGAGTCGACTCACGCTGGTCTGCCCTGCGTATTCGTACGGCTGACGGGATGCAACCTGCGCTGCTCCTGGTGCGACAGTGAATACACGTTTCACGGCGGGCGCAAAATGACTGCCGAGCAGGTCCTCGACGAAGTAAAGCGCCTTAGTCCCGGGGGCGGATTAGTGGAGATCACCGGGGGCGAACCCATGCTGCACGAGCGCGAACTGCTGCCGCTCATGGTGAACCTGCTGGAAGATGAATACCGAGTGTTGCTTGAAACCAGCGGAGAGCGCCCGTTGTCGAAGGTTCCGGCGGAAGTCATCAAGATCGTCGACGTGAAGTGCCCTCACTCCGGTGCGCCCGACACATTTCTGACCGACAATCTGGCGGCACTGAATGCGATCGATGAGGTAAAGTTCGTGGTGAGCGACCGCATTGATTACGAATTTGCCCGCGAGTTTGTCGGGCAACACAATCTGGCCAAGCGCGTGAATGCGGTGTTATTCTCGCCGGCGTTTCGCAAAGATGCCACCGGCACACGGGATAGTTCGCATTGCCTGCTCGATCCCCAGGAATTGGCCGAGTGGATGCTCGCCGATGATGTTCCGGCTCGTCTGGGGCTTCAGCTGCACAAGTTCATCTGGGATCCGGCGGTGAAGGGAGTGTGAAGAGATTGCTGATTTTTGATTGCTGAGTGTTGATTGAAACCCTTACCGCTTAAACTTTCAAATCAGCAATCAGCAATCAACAATCAGTAATGTTCTTATGCCGCAGCCAACAACATCCCGGGCAATCGTTCTCTTAAGCGGCGGTATGGATTCCTGCGTCTGCGCCGCTCTTGCTGCGCGCGATTATCAGCCCGCCGCGTTGCACGTGAGTTACGGGCAGCGCACGGAACAACGCGAGCGGCGATCTTTCCTGGCAATTTGCGATCGCCTGAATATTCATGACAAACTCCTGGTGCGGAATGAAGCTCTGCGCGCCATCGGGGGCTCGGCGCTGACCGATGAAAAAATTGCGGTGCCAACCACGCTCGCCGCGGATCATGAAATTCCAGTCACTTATGTGCCCTTTCGAAACGCTCATTTTTTATCGGTCGCGGTCAGTTGGGCCGAGGTATTAGGAGCGGAGAAGATTTATATCGGCGCCGTCGAGCCTGACAGTTCTGGCTATCCCGATTGCCGGCCCGCATACTATGAAGCCTTTAACCGCGTCATCCGGGCGGGAACGAAGGAAGGGAATATTGAAATCGTCACCCCGCTGATTGCCATGCGCAAAGTGGAAATTGTTCAGCTCGGCCTTGAACTGAATGCTCCCTTGGATTTAACTTGGTCATGCTATAGCCGGGAGGACGAAGCCTGCGGCCGCTGCGATAGCTGTATTTTGCGCTTGCGGGCGTTTGCGGCAGCGGGAGTCGATGACCCGATTCCTTACGCGGAAAAAGCAATTGTTGGGTTGTGATTGTTATTCTTGATTGAAAATCAGGTTGATTGGGATCAATCGCCGCTGGTTTCGATTCCCAATCCACAGTCAGAGATTGATATTTATTAATCCAGTAGGCCGGGAGGCCACGATGAAGAGGCACTTCGCAGTATTCACTCTTGTTCTTTTGGTCCTGGGACTATGCGCAACCTCGATGTTCGCGCAGGGCGGGTCGGGAACAGTCAAAGGCGTTTGCAAGGACGTGGACGGGAATCCGATTGTTGGTGGGATCGTCGTTTTCGCCAACCAGGACAATGGTCAGAAATACACGCTAAAGACCAACAAAAAGGGCGAGTATTTCTCGCTTGGCGTCGGACCGGGGAGCTACAACGTCACGCTTTATAAGGATGCCGAGGACCAGAAAGCTAATAAGGAAATGTTTCATCAAAACAAGTTTCAGGTCACGCTCGACGAAAATACCCTCGACTTCGATCTGAAAAAGTTGGCGGGCGAACAGGCCAAGGGCCAGGGCCTGACTCCCGAACAGTTGAAGGCACAACAAGAGCAGCAAGAGAAGCAAAAGAAGGAAGTGAACACGGTAAAGGCCCTGAACGAAAAGCTTGCGGCCGCCAAAGTAGCTTCCGATTCTGGTGATTATGAGACGGCGATTGCCGACCTGAATTCGGCGAACGAAATTGATGCCAGTCGCGATCTTATCTGGTTCAAATTGGGTGACGCCTACCGCCTGTCAGCCAATAAACAGACCGATCCCACGGAAAAGAAAAAGCGTCTCGATTCTGCGGTGGAAGCCTATCAGAAAGCAGTGCAATTGAAACAGGCAGCCACCAACGACAAAGACCCCAATGCCACCAAAACTCTGGCAGCCTATTACAACAATCTGGCAGAGGCCTATGCGAAAGATGGAAAGATTGACGACGCGGCAAAAACTTACCAACAAGCTGCCCAGGCCGATCCCGCGGGCGCCGCGCAGTATTACTACAACATGGGAGCGGTTCTCACGAACGCCGGCAGAGTTGACGAGGCCATCGCCGCTTTTGATAAATGCATAGCAGCCGATCCTAACAAGGCGGATGCCTACTATCAGAAGGGCGTGAACCTTATTGGCAAAGCAACCTTGTCGGGCAATAAAACCATCGCCCCGCCGGGCACCGCGGAGGCATTCAATAAGTATCTTGAACTGCAGCCCACAGGCCCATACGCGGATGTAGCCAAGCAGATGCTCGCTACCATCGGCGCCCCAGTGGAAACCAACTACGGCAAGAAGAAAGCCCCGGCGAAGAAATCCAATTAGACCACTTCCGATTGGTTCATCCGGGGAGGGCCCTCGCAAAACAGGAAGGGCAGCGCAACAGCTGCCCTTTTTCCTCTTTTAGCGCTATCGACATTACCAAGGACTATGTACTTAGTGTCCTAACGCTTCTTTCGTGGGCAAGGTAGAGTAGATACATCGAGTTGAGTGCAGTTCTCCGTTCTGTGGTGCGTGCAATTCCCTAAAGTTCATTTTTGAGGATGGAATGGCAGCGCCTGGCACTTCAGCAATTTCAGTTTCTCTGGAAGGCTATTCCGGCAGCGGCAAGGTGGCTACTCCGGAGTTGCTTGCCGCGATGTTGCGTGCCGCGGAAAAAATTAGCGATCTGATTTTTTCCCCCGGCCGGCCGCCCCAAGTCCAGGTTTACGGCCAGCTCATTCCGGTGCAAGTGCCCGGGCTCTCCAATCTCACCCCAGATGACACTCGCCACATTGCCGCCGATCTGATTGGCGACAATAAACAAGCGATTGCCACCTTGCGGGAACACGGATCCTGCGACGTATCCTACGGATTGCCTGGCGTGGCGCGCTTTCGCGTGAACATCTTCATCCAGCGCGGAAGTTGCGCGGTTGTGATGCGGGTTATCTCCACGCTCATCCCGGACCTAGCCTCGCTGGGATTGCCCGCCCATCTGGCTGATGTGACCAAACTGCGCGACGGCATTGTGCTGGTCACCGGCCCAGCGGGCTCCGGCAAATCATCCACTCTTGCGGTGCTTCTCGATTGCATCAATCGCGAAAAGTATTACCACATCATCACCATTGAAGATCCCATCGAATTTCTGCACAACCACAAATGTTCCACCATTCATCAGCGGGAACTTCACAGTGACACTCCCAGTTTTGCCCACGCGTTGCGCTCCGCACTGCGCCAGGCGCCAAAAGTGATTCTGGTAGGAGAAATGCGCGACCGCGAGACGATTGAGATCGTTCTCGAAGCAGCCGAAACCGGCCATCTCGTTCTTTCCAGCCTAAATACCATGGATGCGACCAAGACGGTGGAGCGCATCGTCAGCTCATTCTCGCCAGACGAACAACCGAAGGCGCGGGAGCGTTTTGCCAAGACTTTCCGTTACATCATCTGCCAGCGCCTGCTGCCGAAAACCGATCGCAGCGGCCGAGTCCCGGTTGCTGAAATCCTGAAAGCAAATGCGCGCACGCGGGAGTGTGTTGAAAAAGGTGAGCGCGACGGCAAAACTTTGCTTGATGCCATGAAATCGGGCGCCACTGAAGGCATGCAGCACTTCGATGGCGAAATCGCGCAGTTGGTCCGCGACCGCGTTATCGATCTCGAAACCGGGCTCTCTTTCGCCAGCAATGCGACGGTGCTGGGTCAGGAACTGGTCCGGTAGCTTTTTGGACGGGCGCGGCTTAGCCTGGCGTAAGCTTGCGCCCGGTGAGGGATAGAAATCCGCCACGCGCGGCCGGTACGTTCTACTATTATTCCTGCATGGCCGCACCACCTTCCCAATCTCTCGTTCTGAGTTTCGAAGAGGCGCGCCGCACGGTCGAAGACCATGCATTGCACCTGTCTCCGGGTGCTCACGAAGCCGTTGACCTGCTTCAGGCGGCGGGAAGAATTCTCGCCGAGCCTGTCAGTGCCGACCGCGATATTCCCCCTTTTCCACGATCCACGCGCGATGGTTACGCCGTGCGCTCTGCAGATCTGGCGCGGCTTCCGGCCAAGCTAACGGTTATGGGAGAGATCAAAGCGGGCCTGCGGCCTGCGAACGCCTCGTCCGCGCTGAATCACGGCGAGGCATTTTCCATCATGACCGGCGCTCCCGTGCCGCGGGGCGCCGACGCGGTTGTAATGGTCGAGTACACTTCGCTGCAGAACGAACGCGTCACAATCACAAAGGGAATTGTTGCGGGAGAAAACATTGTCGCGCAAGGGGCCGAAGCCAGGTCCGGGAGCCTTGTGCTCAATCCCGGGACACGGCTTAACGAAGCCGCCATCGCACTCGCGGCGTCTGTTGGAAAATCCCGGCTGCAGGTGTTTGATCGACCGCGCGTTGCCGTGCTTACCACGGGCGACGAGATCGTCGATGTCGACGACGCGGAGATCGGCCCCACGCAGATTCGAAACTCCAACAGCTATTCGTTAGCCGCGCAGATTCAAGAAGCGGGCGGTGAACCGGTGCTGCTGCCGATCGCCCCCGACGAACCACGGCGGCTGCGCGAATTAATCGAGCAAGGCTTGCAATCAGACTTGCTTCTGATGACCGGCGGTGTGTCCATGGGCCGCTACGATTTGGTCGAGCAAGTCCTGGCGCAAATCCGAGCCGAGTTCCTTTTCACTGGAGCAAAAATTCAACCCGGTCGCCCGGTCGTATTCGGTCGCGTCCCATCTGGCGCGAATGCTGCCGTCCGCGCAGGATCTTCGGCGACACATTCACATAAATACTTTTTTGGTCTCCCCGGCAATCCAGTATCAACCATGGTCACTTTCGAACTGTTTGTGCGTCCATTGCTGGAAGCGCTGGCTGGGATGCCGGCGCGCCCGCTTCTATTCCTGCATACTCGTTTGAGATCCGAAATCCGCACCAAGCCTGGCTTGACGCGATTCCTCCCGGCGATTCTTTCCGGCCAGTACGACAATTCTCAGGCGGAATTAGTTCCCTGGCAGGGATCGGGAGACATTGCAGCCCGGACTCGATCGAATTGCCTCCTCGTGATTCCACCGGATCGCGAGCACATCCTTGCGGGCGAATGGGTAGCAGTCTTGCTCCGATGAAGACTTTATTTTGCGCCCTCTTGCCTGACGCACCATCAACGACATGACGCCTCCCATGTAAGATAGATGTTTCGCATGGCGAAGAAGCTCTCCCACTACGATGATTCCGGGCGCGCCCGCATGGTCGATGTTTCCGGAAAAAGCGCGACCCGACGTGAGGCGGAGGCGAGTGCGTTCGTCCTCATCAAACCCGAAGTGTTGAAAGCTCTACCGCAAAATCCCAAAGGCAATCCACTGGAACTCGCCCGCATCGCAGGAATCATGGCGGCCAAGCGCACTTCCGAATTAATTCCCATGTGCCACCCTCTGCCTCTCGCCCTCGTTGATGTGGAGATGAGGCTGTGCGAGAATGGCGTCGCCATCAGCAGCAAAGTGGTTACAACAGCCGAAACCGGCGTGGAAATGGAAGCGTTGGTTGCGGTCAGCGTCGCTGCCTTGACGGTGTACGACATGGCAAAAGCCCTCGATAAAGGGATTGAGATTCGGGAGATTATGCTGCAGCGGAAAAGTGGCGGCAAGAGTGGAGAATATAAGCGGGAGAAGCGAGACCTTATCAAGCAGGGCTTCATCAAGTCAGACCGGGTCAAATCAAATGGCGAATGACGTCAAACTGCTTCTGGTCGATGACAACCCGATGGTATTGGGGATGCTGGAGCATGCGCTCGCCTCGTTTGCGCGGGTAGTCTCGGCGGGCGATTCGGCGGACGCTTTGCTGAAGGCCGTCGACGATCCGCCCGACCTTGTCGTTTGCGATTACCGTATGCCGGGGATGGATGGAAAGCAGTTGGTCGAGAAGCTGAAGAGCCGTCCCGCGACGGCGAATTTCTCCGCAGTGTTGATGGCGAGCCGGGCGGACATTGATGAGCGTCTATCTCCGCAGGATGCGGCCGATGATTATCTGGCAAAACCGTTTTTCCTGAAAGAAGCGACGCGCCGCATCAAGCGCACAGTGGACCGCATCGCGCTGGAAAAAATGGCGAAGACAGCGCCCTCGGACGGCGTGGTTCGTGGGAATCTTTCGCAGATGAATGTGATCGATCTGATGCAGTCGCTGGAAATGGGACGCAAGAGCTGCCAGCTCAAACTGAATAACGAAGGCGAGAAGTGCGAAGTCTTTTTTGTTGAGGGGCAGGTGAAACACGCGACTTACGGATCTTTGCTGGGAGATCAGGCAGTTTTCAAAGTTCTGCGCTGGACCGGCGGCAACTTCGAACTCAACTTCGAGGGCAAAACCGATCAGGAAACTACGCAGCTCAATACGCAAGGCCTGCTGATGGAGGGTTTGCGTCTGCTCGATGAATCGCAGCGCGACGGCGGCGACGATGCGGCCAGCGATAATAGCGACAATAGCTCCAGCCCCGCTGCCAGTGTTGACACGACCGCTAATGTAAGCGCGGGTGCGAGCAGCTCCGCCAGCGGCAGCAGCCGGCGTTCCGAAGAGGAGGACGATGTTCTCCTCGACAACTGAGGCGAATCAGCCGGCAAATTGGTCGGCGGCCGTGATTACCGTCAGCGATTCCTGTGCGCGCGGCGAGCGCGTGGACGTTTCCGGCCCGGCGGTTGTCGAGCTGTTGGAGAAATCCGGCTTTCGGGTGTCGGCGAAACAGATTGTGCAGGACGATTCGATGCAGATTCAGAACGCCCTGGTCCATCTGGCGCTCGAAGTGCGATTGATCGTAACCGCGGGCGGGACGGGCATTGCCGAGCGTGATGTTACTCCGGAGGCGACTGAGGCGATTTGTGAGCGGGTGATCGATGGCGTAGCCGAGCGCATGCGAAGTGAAGGTTACAAAAAGACTCCGTTTGCGGCATTGAGCCGTGGAGTTTGCGGCGTAAGGGGCAAGACGCTCATTCTGAATCTGCCCGGCAGTCCCCGCGGTGCGGTCGAATCACTGGAGGCTGTTCTGGAACTGATTCCTCATGCCCTCAATCTGTTGGAGGGGAAGACCGAACATCCGTAGCGTGTGACGTCTTAATACATAGCCTTGCCGCCGTGATGCTACGCTTGCTGCCGTGGAGCAGGCCTCGGTGTTGCGGAGAGTCGGTGAAATCTTTGACGCTCCTAAGATTTGTTGTTCAGAAATGTGCCGCTTTATGATCTCTCCGGCCCAGGTACGTTCGAGATGCCACCGGCTGGCCGTGTTCAATTCCTTCCGTACAGGTCGCTGTGGACCGGGGCGCGGCGCGCAACCACATCCATGAGGTTCGCTAGCTCGCTGCTGAAGCGAATCGTTTACCCGTGTCTCTCCAGGTCCGGATACCTGAGCGCGAGGGCGGCTGGCGAAAACTTGTGCGTGATTACCTATCATGGAGTTTTGCCCAGCGGATATGAAGTCGGGGATCCGGACCAAGATGGCGGACTCGTGACTGTGGAACAGTTTCGCCTCCAGCTTCGCCTGCTGAAATCGCACTACCATGTGGTATCTCCCGCGGAGGTGCTGGCTTGGGCAACTGAGGGTCGGGAGTTACCAAGACGATCGATTCTACTTACCTGTGACGACGGTCTGTTAAATACCCTCACCGACATGGCGCCGGTTCTGCGGGAGGAAAAGCTGTCCTGCCTTTTTTTTGTGCTGGGTTCGTCAGCCGGGCAGCAGTCGGAGAGGTTGTGGTACGACGAACTGTACCTGCTGCTGCTGGCGGCGCCGAGTGGAAGTTTTCCCATTGAAGCAGGTGGGATGACGGTAGAACTTCAGGAGCGAGGACAGAGAAGGCGAGTGTGGGGCGATTTGTTGAAAAAGCTGTCGGCACTGGATCAGCCGGAGCGCCTTCGATTTATCGACGACGCGCGAGTTAAATTCGGATTGGACAAGGAGTGGGACGAGAAGTTCAGAATCGGTGAAGCGCAGCGCAGACGTTTCTCATTGCTGAACCTGAATGAATTAAGACAGTTGGTGGATGAGGGAATGAGTGTAGGGTCGCATACGCTGAGTCACCCAATACTTTCTCAACAGGAAGCCGACATGGCATGGAAAGAGATCTCGGAGAGCAAAGCCAAATTGGAGAAAGCATTGGGCATACAAGTATGGGCACTGGCATATCCGTTCGGGGACCCGGACTCGGTGACGAGTCGAGAATGGCAAATGGCGGAGCAAGCGGGTTTCGCGTGCGCCTTCATGAATGTTGGGGGAGGGTTCGGGGCGCGGTTGTCGAGGTTCGCGCTGCCGCGGGTCCACGTAACTTCGGAGATGGGCCTGGCTGAATTTGAAGCTCATGTTTCGGGTTTTCACAGAACGTTGCGGGCGGCACTCTCCGGATGATCGTCTCTTCATTGCGCCGAGTGGGCGATTCGTGGCGTGCTGCGTCGGATGACGAAGTAAGGTGCACCGGAAACGAAAAAGCGTTTAAACTGAGCACCGCAATTCTTAAGAAGTTTTTCCGGTCGGCTGAGCGGATGTTAACCAAGCCGGTGGGACGTGGCGCCCAAGTTAAGGCCCCACGGCGACAGTTGAAGGATCTTCTTGATATCTGAACTCCAGGCGGGCGCAACACAGTCGAACGCGAACATGCCTTCCACCGACTCGCCTGTCTTTATCGTCGGTCTCAGTCGTGCGGGCACAACTCTTCTGTCGCGCATGCTTGATGCCCATTCGAACATCGCAATTTTCCCGGAAACCTGGTGGTATGTCGTGTTGGATCGGTTGGGGTGCATCGCGGAGTTCACCGATCGGTGGCAGAGTTCACTTTTTTTTAACGAAGTCTGGAAGAATTTAAAGGACTACCGGGATCCTGCTGCGAGGATCGTGGCCGATGAGGCGGCTAAGCGACCGAGATACACCGGACCAACCGTCCGCATTCTGGAAGAGCTTGGGCAGGCCTATGCCAAAGAGCGCCACGCAACAATATGGGGCGAAAAGACGCCCGGACACGTTCTCTGGCTGCCACAAATCCAAAACCTTTTTCCGCGGGCACGAGTGTTGTTTATGGTGCGAGATCCCAGGGATGTTCTGGTTTCCTACGACGATCGCTGGAACCGTGGGCGCAGGGACACCGACTATCTGCTCAAGACAGCGGCACTGCTGAAGTTCTATCTGCTTCATCTCTTGCACCGCCGCGTGTTCCCTGCGGAGCAGGTGCATTGGGTAAAGTACGAATCGCTCACGGCGCACCCCGCGGAGGAGTTAAAGCGGACATGCAGCTTCCTGGGAGTCGAGTTTGAGCCCTCGATGCTCGACTTCTATCGGGCGCACGAGGCGGTTGAAGAGGAGATGCCTGAGGGCCAGCATCACCGGCTCCTGAGCAAGCCTGCAACGACTGATCACATTGGGCGGCACCGGGAGGCGTTCGATCGCTCTCAAATAGCGCTGGTCGAGCAGCTTCTAGGAGAGGAGATGCAGACGCTGGATTACGCGATTTCCAGCGGACCGAGCGGAACCTTCGGCCCCCGCGAAGAAAGTGCCTTCGAAAAGGCCGAGGTGTACTACCAGCAAATGCTTGCTGGTGACATACGGAGAAGATTACGCAGAAGAGGAATGCTGAAGTTGCGAGCTTACCAAACGTTTGGGAGCGCACTCGACGTTGTGCCGTCTTGGCGTGTCGCTACCACCGATCGGCATTGGCAACTGCTGAAAGATGAGCTTTGGAAACCGGAGGCTGCCCCGCCGCCACGCGAGGCGCCAACCCGGTAGGAGCGCGGGCACGGGACGCAGAAGGCTGAGGTTCCCACTGACGCATTTGTGATCCACGCCTTGTTAGTTCAATTTCAGCAGATGATGTTGAACCAGTGCAGTCACTGGGACCTCCACCGGCGCGGAAGTAAGATTGCGGCATGCGGGTTTCATCCGATCTGCCGTACTCGGTGCGCGAAGTGCCAGCGCTGCGGCGCCCGTCGCAGGCGCCCGAGGTTCAGCAGTTCGATTGCCGAAGTAGTGCCGATCAAGAGTTCCCCTTGAACATCCCTGTTGGGTACGATTGGTTCCTCCAGATTGGCTCAAGGAATGGTTTTCGTCGAACAGTAAGAGCATTATCCATCGCCTTTACGTTGTTCCTGGTCGGTTTTCTCCTTTGGCGAGGGCACAACTCTCTCACGTTTCCGCTTGCTCTCGTGGCTGTTCTTGCCATCCTCGTTACCGTTGTCATCACGCTCTTCACCGTGGCATTCTCCAGGTCTGGCGAGTAGGGCTAAGACCGATAATCGAAAAGAAGGTGCGGCCTACGGGCTGCGCCTTTTGTGCTCTTTTTGGAGAGTTATGGCGAAGCGGGCGAGGAAAAGCAGCTTCCTCCGCTGTTCCGGCGTGAGCGCTTTCACGTAGACTATATTTCCTTTGAAGAATCTGGGACACATTCTGGCGCGGTATACAGCATGGATTATGCATTTGCTGGGACCGCTGGGGGTTTGGGGGGTGTTTGCGGTCGCATTTGCCGATTCGGCGCTGTTGGGGATGCCGGTGGATGCGGTGGTCGCGCTCTATGTTTATCGGGATCACCGGCACTTGTTGTTTTATGTGCTGCTGGCTTCGTTGGGATCGACGCTGGGCAGCATCCCGCTCTATTGGGTGGGCTACGAAGGCGGCGAGATCGTTTTGCGCAAACGGATTTCGGAGGAGCGCTTTTTGCGGATTCACCGCTCGTTCGAGCGCCATGAGTTTTGGGCATTGATGTTTCCCGGAATGCTGCCGCCGCCAATGCCGTTCAAAATTTTTGTGTTGGCGGCAGCGGTTTTTGAGATGAAGTTCCGCGATTTTCTGGCGGCGATTTTTGCCGGAAGATTGGTGCGGTTTCTGGCGGAAGGGCTGCTGGTCTTGTATTTTGGCCCGCAGATTATGGAGTTACTGGGAAAGATATTTCGGCGGCATTTTTATTGGGTAGCGGGAACGGTGGTGGTGGGAGTACTCGTGTGGTTGCTCCTACGAAGTCGACGCAAGCAGTCAGAGCTCAGCGGCTAAAGCTTCAATCTATTGGTAAGTTCTCGCAGTGCTGCAACGACTGCTGCAACCCAAATCACGATCTTCCGCTCGATTGAGAAGCATTCTAGTTATGTTTTATGCTGCGGCGGTGTGATCTCCGCTCTTGTGATACCAGCCTGACAGCGCATGCAGAAACACGGGCGTGCCGAACATTGCGATGGAGAAGAACAGATCGCTCTCCACGGTCCCGCGGAAAAATGGGATGCCGGCGGCGTAGGACATCATCAGGCCGCTGAAGGATCGGGGATACATCTGCGACCATGCTGCCCACACCGCAAAATTGCTGATCAGGAAAAATGAAACTGAACTGGCAAGCGCAGCGCCGATCACGCGCACAGGCCCAGAGTTTTCGCGGAGATTTGTGCCAAGCCAGAGTATCGCTGCATACCAGGCAAAGGTGACGAGCGTGTCCCACGACAAGGCGTAAGAGTAAACAAACTTCGTGAGGATAATGTCAGTGGCAGCAAACAAGACCAGGGGAACCCACATCTGGCGCCGCGATCCGCGGGCGCCGAAAAACAGCAGCGAGGCCGCGACCGGCGTAAAGTGCCAGGCGTGCGGCAGAACATTCAGCGGGCCTAAAAATGGCAAGAAACGCACTATGATCGCCAGTAGAACAAATAAATAGGGCAGCATCAGCACCTCACGGAAGCAAACATTATTGTGGGCGCGAACAGGCGAGTACGTCAAGGGAAGACGGAGTAAGTGGCTGACTGAACCCTAGTCATCGTTTCTCCGCCACGGCGTTTGAGGTTATTTCCCAAGATCACGGTTCAGGATAAGTCTTGCGGCTTATTCCCGAACCATAAACATCGCCTACAACTCGCAGGTTGCGGTCGAGCTGAACCCCCGCGCCCAGCGGCTTAGAAGCTTGGTCGTGGCCGCCGCGCACGCGACTGAGCAGGCTGGGAAGTTGCGCATAGCGCAAATCCTGGAAGTTCACGATATAACCTTGCAGGCCGGAGTCGACAGTTTCGGTCTGCGTGATCGGATATTTCGCCCAGTCGAGGTAGACGCGTCCGAGGTAGGAGCGTTTGGCGGCCAGAGTGACAGGCGTTTCTGCCGGCTTGTAGCGTATCTGGAGCGCATCATCTTCAGCATCCCCGGGATCGACTTCGGGAGACAGAGAATTCACCGGCGCGAGTGCAAAGAAATTCTTGGTTTCGATCACTCCGTACCAGTGGAATGGACTGGCAAGAGCGGGATAAGCGGAAGCTCGAATCGGATCGGCACCGTTGTAGGTGCGAGCTTCGAGAGCATTCACTGCGCGGCGATGTTCGTAGTCGCGAACCATCCACAAAAGCACGACGGCAACCAGAGCGAAAGTGGCAGCGATGCGGCCGCGCGGAGCGCGTTGCCGTGCGCCGATTTCCTTGTCGATCAAAGAAAAGAGTCCTGGGATGAGTAATCCGAGAAGCAGACAGGTAAACATGATGGGCTCGAAGATGAAAACGATGTCCCACGAATACCATTTCTCGGAAAACGGCCAGAACGGGCGCACGCCGTAGTTATTGGTGAAGTCGAGCAGGATGTGGCTGAGGCCGGCGAGGCACGCGTAGAGAAAGAGCAATCCCCAGCGGGGCGGAAGATTCGGATTTTTCACTTTGCGACCCCGGATGCGCCACAGCAGGTAGACGAAACCGAGTACCACCACTGCATCGATCGGCACTCCCAGAAAAGAATGTGTAAAGCCGCGATGGTGCGCGAAGCCGAAGGCGGGGCCGCGGAAGCGGCTGAGTACATCCAGGTCTGGAGCTTCGGCAGCGAGCGTCAGCGTGAGAGTGGCCAGCGCGGTTTTGCGATTGAGTCCGGCGCGCCCCAGGCAAGCGCCGGTCAGGAAGTGAGTGACGGGTTCCAAGCGGTAAAAAAGATTCTATGGGGACGCGCGCGGGAATGCCAACTGCAGCGAATTTATTTTATCGGAGACAATAGAGTGAGCGCGTCTGGAACGACGGTGATTTCGATAGGAAGCGTGCCGAGAAGTTCGCCGTCGGCCTCGACGTAGATTTTGGTCCGCGGCGAATTTTGCGCGTCGGGCAAGTAGTGGCAGACAGTCTTGCTGGCGTGGGCGAGATCGATGCCGGGCACTTGCCAGCTGCGGCCGAGCAGTGCGCGTGTAACGTAGGAAAGATAAGCAAGGCGACTGGCGGTTCGGCAGAGTATGAGCCGAACGTCGTTGCGATCGAGTGATGCGCCGGGAGCGAGTTCCCGCAGCACTCCGCCAAAGTGCCGTATGCGGACACCGAGAAGCTCTGTGAGGTTCGCAGATCGGGAAAGATCAGAACCGGTTTCGGCGTACTCCACGCGAAAGCGCGTCATCGCATACGTGAACCACAGGTGCCAGGCTTTCGCGTAGTAGGCGGCCATGCCCAGGCGATGTTTGGTTCCGGAGTGCAGTTTATAGAACAGGTGAGCGTCGACACCCACCCCGGCGGCGACGATGAAGTAACGCGTGCCTGGCTTCCCTTCGAGATCCTGATAGCCAATGCGGCCCAGAGCTACGCGCCGTCGCGTCGCGGTGAGAGCGGCTCTCGCGGCGCCGGCAATATTCATGGGCAAGCCGAGGTCGTGGGCGAGCGCGTTCGCTGTGCCAATGGGAAGAACTGCAAGCGCGACGTTGGTAGTGGCCAGCACCTGGATAATATTGTGGATGGTGCCATCGCCGCCGCAGGCGAAAACGGTGTCACATCCGGCGAGCAAGGCTTGCCGGGTTTCTTCTTCCGCGTGGGCACTGGAGTCGGTAAGGATGAGGTCGGCTTCGACCCCTGCGTCACGAAGTATTTTTAAAACTCTTTGCAATTCCGATTGGGGCCGGTTGCGGCTGCCGCCGGAATCTGGGTTATACAGCAGGGCTGCCTTACGCATGGGGGATTCGAAGACGAAGATGGATTGTACTGTGAAGCGGCGTATTTTTGTGTGAATTGATGTGTGGCATCCCTACCTGGTTCGCTCCCACTTATAATCTTTGGCGATGAGTGTTGCCGGCAAAAACGTGGAACAAAAGATTGAGGTTCTTCGCGAGAAGATCCGGCACCACGAATATTTGTACTACGTTCTCGATCAGCCGGAGATCAGCGATGCCGAGTTCGATAAGCTGATGCGGCAGTTGAAGGACGCCGAGGCGGAGCATCCGGAACTGCTCACGGCGGATTCTCCTACGCAACGGGTTGGCGGGAAGCCGCGCGAAGGGTTCGTCAAAGTGCGGCATTCTTCACCAATGTTGTCGCTCGACAATACTTACAACGAAGAAGAATTGCGCGACTGGGAACGGCGTGTGCACGAACTCAGCGGACGAAAAGATGTGGACTATGTTTGCGAATTGAAGCTCGATGGCATGTCACTGGCGCTGATTTACGAAGATGGGAAGTTGATGCGCGGTATCACTCGCGGTGATGGAATGGTGGGCGAAGATGTGACGCTCAACGTGCGTACCGTGCGATCGGTTCCACTTTCCATTGCTAAAGAGAAGCTGAAGAAGGCAGGGATCCCGCCGAATTTCGAAGTGCGCGGCGAACTGCTAATGCCGACCGCGGCCTTCAAGAAAGTGAATGAAGAACGGGAACGCAAGGGGCTCGCGACATTTGCCAATCCACGCAACTTCACAGCGGGAACGGTGCGGCAGTTGGATGCAAATATTACGGCAGAACGCCGCATGGACTACTTCCCCTATATCTTGCTCGAGAACGGACGCACCTACTTTGATCGCCATTCGAAAACTCTGGATGCGCTTGAGGCTGCGGGATTCAAGGTGAATCAGAATCGCAAGTTGGTGCATAACATTGATGAGGCGTGGACATTCATCCGGCAGTGGGAAGAAAAGCGCGAGTCGCTGCCTTATGAAATTGACGGCATCGTCCTGAAAGTGGATCGTACCGCGCTGCAGGATGAGCTCGGATTTACGGGGAAGGCTCCGCGCTGGGCGATTGCTTATAAATATGCGGCGCGAGCGGGGATTACGAAGCTGGAAGACATTCGTGTGCAGGTGGGCCGCACCGGCAAGCTCACACCGGTCGCGATGCTGGCGCCGGTTTTGATCGGCGGCACGACCGTGAGAAACGCCACGCTGCACAACATGGATGAGATCGAGCGTCTGGGCGTGAAAATCGGCGACTGGGTGCAAGTGGAGCGCGGCGGAGACGTGATTCCGAAGGTCGCCAAGGTTATCGATGATGAGGAGCATCCGCGTCCGCGCGACCTTAAAGATTTCGAGATGCCGAAGAAATGTCCGGTGTGTGGAACGGATGTTGTGAGGACAGAAGGCGAAGTGGATTACCGCTGCGTCAATGCGAATTGTCCAGCGAAGCTGCGCGAGACGATTCTGCATTTTGCTTCACGCGGAATCATGAATATCGATGGCATGGGCGAGGCGCTGGTCAATCAGCTTACGGAGCGTGGGTTGGTGAGGAATATCGCTGATATTTACAAGCTCACAAAAGCAGATCTGCTCAGCCTGGAGCGAATGGGCGACAAGTCCGCACAGAATATTCTTGACGAGATCGAGAATTCCAAAAAGCTGCCGCTGGAGCGCGTGATCTACGGCCTCGGCATTCGGATGGTGGGCGAACGCACGGCGCAATTCCTGGCCGAACATTTTGGATCGATGGAGGCGCTGGAGAGCGCTGGCGTGGAGGAACTCCAGAATGTGAATGAAGTGGGCCCGCGGATCGCCGAGAGCATCGTGGAGTTCTTCGGCATCGCGGCGAATCGCAAGCTGGTGGAACGTTTGCGCGAGGCTGGGCTTACTTTAACCGGACAAAAGAAGCAACGCGGCACCAAGCTTGCGGGAAAGACGTTCGTGTTGACCGGGACGCTGGCGCACTTCACGCGCGATGAAGCCAAGAAGATGATCGAGGACGCCGGAGGGAAGGTCACGGGCTCGGTCAGCAAGAAGACGGATTACGTGGTGGCGGGAGCGGATGCGGGTTCGAAGCTGGATAAGGCGAAGGAATTGGGGGTGAAGGTGATTGATGAAAAGGAAATGGAAAAGATCATCGCCGCGAGGAGCTAGCTCTTCAGAGCCGCCGTCATCCGTGCCCACGTCTCCTGCAGCAATTCTGGCAGAACTCTCGTCTCACTCACTACCGACATAAAATTCGCATCCGCTACCCAGCGCGGCAGGACGTGCATGTGAATATGTCCGGCGATGCCGGCGCCGGCGGCCTTGCCGATGTTCATGCCCAGGTTGATGCCGTCGGGGTGGTAGAGCTCGCGCAGCACGGACTCCATCCGCTGCGAGAGCGCCATCATCTCAATTGCGGCTTCTGGCTGCAGCTTGCGGAGTTCATCGAGATGCGCGTAAGGAACAATCATCACGTGGCCCGGCGTGTACGGATACGCATTGAGAATCACGAAACAGCTTTTTCCCCGATAAACGATAAGTGTTTTTGCATCGTCGTTGGCGGCGACGGCATTGCAGAAGACGCATCCGGTAGCTTTTTCGGCGGTCGAGACGTAGGCGTAGCGCCAAGGGGTCCAGAGGTAATCCATAGCAAGGGGCAGGGTAGCAGATGAATAGCACGTTACGAAATCCGAACTCTGAAATCTTCCTGTAACATCCGCCAAGATTTGCGTTTGACACTGTTTGGAAGGCGTTGCTATAGTCGAGGAGTTCCCTTTGGACGCGGGTTTCTGTAAAACGTCCGGCAGCTGGGATTGTCCAAGCTCACTCGCCAGGGTGAGCCCACCACAACCAAACGACTCATCCAGCAGTCCGCCAAGCAGGCCCCGCATCTTCCCCGCACCGAGTGCGAGGCTTCAGCAGAGAGGCATGACCTTGTCCGACCACACCACCGCTCACAACCCCGAATCGAATAGCGCCGTCGCAACCGAGACAGAACCGACGACGTCCGAGCCAACCTTAACCGACCAGCAAATGAGTGAATCGAACACTACCGAGCAAAGAGTAACCGAGCAGCACGCGTCCGAGACGGAACAAGCTTCTCCGGTCGCCGTGGAAACTTCCCACGCGAGCGCGTCCGCGAGTTCTTCAGACGACAAGCACGCCGGCGAGGACTTTGCTTCGGCTCTCGAGAGCTTTACCACGGAGACCGAAGAAGCCGTGGGAGAAGACCGCGTAATCAAGGGCACGGTGCTCAAGCTGACCTCGACTCATGTCGTAGTCGATGTCGGGGCCAAGTCGGAAGGAATGTTGCCGCTCTCGGAAGTTCTGGATCACGAAGGCAAGCCAAAGGTTAAGCCAGGCGACGAGATTGATGTGATGCGCGAAAAGGGGCATAACGAGGAAGGCTACATCAACCTCTCGCACCAGAAAGCGGCGCGCATTCACGCCTGGGACGAAGTGGAAAAAGCGCACAACGAAAAGCGCCCGATTCAGGCGACCGTAATCGAGCGTACCAAAGGTGGTCTCACGGTCGACATTCTCGGTGCAAGAGCTTTTCTTCCCGGATCGCAGGTAGACCTGCGCCCCATTCGAAATCTCGAAGGGATGAAGGGCCAGACAATTGAAGTTACGATTATCAAGCTCAACAAAAAGCGCGGCAACATTGTGGTCTCGCGCAAGGAACTGCTCGAAGGTGAACAGAGCGAGAAGCGCAACAAGACACTTGAGCATCTGGAAGAAGGTTCCGTGCTTACCGGAGTGGTAAAGAATCTGACCGAGTACGGCGCGTTTGTGGATCTCGGCGGCCTGGATGGTCTGCTTCATATCACCGACATGTCGTGGGGACGTCTGACGCACCCGCGCGATCTGGTGAACGTTGGCGATCAGATTCAGGTCAAGGTGCTGAAGTACGACAAAGAGAAGCAGCGTGTATCGCTGGGATTCAAGCAGTTGACGCCCGATCCATGGCTTGACGCCGAACACCGCTATCCCGTAGGCGCGCACGTTTCCGGGCGAGTGATCAGCGTAACCGACTACGGCGCGTTCGTTGAATTGGAGCAGGGAATCGAAGGCCTGGTTCACGTCAGCGAAATGACCTGGTCGAAGCGGATGAAGCATCCCTCGAAGCTGGTGAACGTTGGCGATCAGGTCGAGTGCGTGGTGCTCAACGTGAATCCCACGGAGCGCCGAATTTCGCTGGGCATGCGGCAACTAGCGACGAATCCCTGGGATGCATTGCACGATAAATATCCTGTAGGCATGACCGTGGAAGGCCGAGTTCGGAACCTGACCGACTTCGGGGCGTTTATCGAAATCGAGGATGGAATCGATGGACTGGTCCACGTCAGCAACTTGAGCTGGACCAAGCGAGTGAAGCATCCGTCGGAAGTTCTGAAGAAGGGTGATCGAGTAAAGGCTATCGTGCTGGCGATTGAACCCGACAAGCGGCGTCTATCGTTGGGGGTGAAGCAGCTTCAACCCGACGTGTGGGAGACTTTCTTTGAGACTCATCATGTTGGCGACGTGGTGCATGGCAAAGTGTTGCGGGTGGCGGCTTTTGGAGCCTTCGTGGAAATCGCGGAAGGCGTAGAAGGTCTGTGCCACAAGTCGGAGGCCGTCGATGGAAACGGCCAGCCTTTGCATCTTGAGCCCGGAATCGAACATGACTTCAAAATTATTAAGATGAGTCCCGAAGATAAGAAAGTCGGGCTCAGTATTCGTGCCGTCGGCGAGGAAGCTTCGCGTTCTGAAGTGGAAGCGTATAAGCAACCTGTTTCCAGCACCAGTTCGACGATCGGCGAACTGATCTCCTGGAAGCGCGCCAGCAACGAGAACAACTAGTCCACTGCCTATCTGTCATCCTGAGTGGAGCGGCAGCTTCGCGAATAGCGAAGCTGCTGCGGAATCGAAGGATCTCCATCCTACCCCCACTTCCTGAGCCCACAGTTCCCGCGTCGACTCGTTTGGCCTCCTTCCGCATCCTGTTCTAGAATCATTCGTTTGCCTTTGATCATCTCTTCTACTGAGGACGATTCCTTTGCCCGAAACTATTTATGACGTCGCAATTATTGGCAGCGGACCTGCCGGTTACACGGCGGCCATTCGTGCCGGCCAGTACGGACTTAAAACTGCTCTCATTGAAAAAGATGGATTCCTCGGGGGAACCTGTCTGCATGTAGGTTGCATTCCCACGAAGGCGCTTCTATTCAACGCCGAACTCTGGGACCATCTGAAAGAGGCGAAAGAATTCGGCATTGAGGGCGTGGACGCGCGGAAGCTGAACTGGAATGCGATTCAAGAGAGAAAGTCGAAAATTGTCGCCAAGCATGCCAAAGGCTTGGAATTTCTGATGAAGAAAAACAAAGTCGAAACCGTGAAAGGTTACGGCAAGCTCACTGGGCCGGCGCAGAATGGAATCATCACTGTTGAAGTAGCCAACGAAGGCAAGAGCAGCCAGTTGAAAGCAAAGAATGTGCTGCTGGCGACTGGCTCCGAAGCACGGATGCTGCCGGGGCTGGAGGCTGACGATCGCATTCTTACCAATATTGAAATTCTCAGCCTGAAAGAAATGCCGAAGTCGCTGGTCATCGTCGGTGCAGGAGCTGTTGGGGTAGAGTTCGCCTCGATCTATCGCTCCTTTGGCTGCGAAGTCACCATCATCGAAATGCTGCCGCGTCTTGTGCCGGTGGAAGATGAAGAGGTTTCCAAAGAATTGGCCCGCGTCTATCGCAAGCGCGGCATCGCGTTCCACACGAGCGCGAAAGTGGAAAAGATTGAAAAAACCAAGAGCGGTATCGCGGTGACCATCAGTGCCGAAGGCAAGCAACAGAAAATCGAGGCCGAGAAAATACTCATCGCCGTTGGCCGCAAGCCACGCACGGAAAATATTGGTGTAGAGAAAACAAAAATCAAGCCCGAGCGTGGGTTCATTCAAACCGATTCCTGGATGCATACCGCCGAGCCCGGTGTTTATGCGGTCGGCGATATCGTGTTAGGTATGCCACAACTGGCCCACGTCGGCGCCATGGAGGCGCTGGTCGCGGTGGCGAAAATTGCGGGCAAGCCATGTAAGCCGATTAATCCTGAACACATACCGGGCGCTACTTACTGCCATCCGGAGATCGGCAGCGTGGGCCTTACCGAAACCAGAGCGCGAGAAGCGGGCTACAACATCAAGATCGGAAAATTTCCTTTTACCGCGAACTCGCGCGCTTCGATTGTGGGTCAACACGAAGGCTTCATTAAAATAATTTCCGATGCAGATTATGGTGAGATTCTCGGCGTCCATATTATCGGTCCGCAGGCGACCGAACTGATCGCCGAAGCCGTCGCCGCCATGGAACTCGAAGCTACTGTCGAAGATTTGATGTGGACGATTCATGCCCATCCGACTTTGGCCGAAGCTATGCTGGATGCATCCAATAGCGTGTATGGGATGGCGATTAACGCATAAGTTCTATCGCCGATTGTCGATTTCCAATTGGCAATTGGCGGCGCGTTTCGATACCAAATCGGCAATTGGAAGTTGAAAATTGTTGATCTCTCTCGTCCAACTCGGCACGGTTGACTACGCAACCGGTCTGCGCTTGCAGCAGCAACTCATCGAACTGCGCAAAGCGGATAAGATCGGCAATGTGCTCTTGCTTCTGGAACACTCACCGGTTATTACTCTCGGGCGCAATGCGAAAGCTGCTAACGTAATTGCATCGCCCGAAATCCTCGCCCAGGGCGGTGTAGAGATTTACGAATGCGATCGCGGAGGAGACGTTACTTTCCATGGTCCGGGACAAATCGTCGGCTATCCCATCTTCGACCTTCGAGGATTTGCTCGCGGGGCGGCGGATGCCTCGTCCGTCCTGCGCAAAAGTCTTGGCGCCGTCGAATTCGTGCGCAGGCTCGAGGAAGTACTGATCCGCACCTGCGCCGATTTCGCGATTCCGACGAAACGTGTCAAAGGCTTGACTGGTGTGTGGACCGATCCGACTCATGGAGCGGCGGACGCCTTCGTCCGCGGAACGGATGAAAACCGGACGGACGAAGGTGTCCGTCCCTCCATGTTCACTGCCGAGGGCAAGATCGCTGCCATCGGCGTTCACATCTCCCGCTCCGTCACTTCGCACGGTTTCGCCCTCAACGTAAACACCGATCTGAATTATTTCAACTTGATCATCCCCTGCGGCATCACATCGAAACCGGTGACGTCGATGCAGCAGCAACTCGGCAAAGAGCTCGATCTGAACGCGGTTGCCGAATCACTCTCGCGAAACTTCGGAACTGTATTTACAAGCCAGATCCTCTGGGTGGAAACTATCGACGCTCTTCTTGGCCATACGGTCGGCGTCCCGCTAAAGAGCCAGCCGAACTTCGGCAGCTTCACAAAGAA
This sequence comes from uncultured Acidobacteriaceae bacterium, assembly GCA_963724815.1. Classification (GTDB taxonomy): domain Bacteria; phylum Acidobacteriota; class Terriglobia; order Terriglobales; family Acidobacteriaceae; genus Sulfotelmatobacter. Next base: position 72,865 of record CAVRWS010000078.1, on the reverse strand, counting down.
GACGAAACTACCTGGGCCTAACGTAACTTTTGAAGTACCGTGTTCTCACTGAATAATCGTTACGTGAGCAAGGCTGCCAAACTATCGTGGAAATCAAGTGCTCCGGCGGTCATGAAAGCCGGCCACCTACTCTTCTTTGCGCTGAGCATCCTGATCCTTGTGGGTCGGCCCATCGGCGCCGCGCAATCGCGTTCTTGGACAAAGAATTGTTTCAGGCAATTGCCAAAACGACATCGGTGCGGTGCGGGTGCTGCTCGCAAATGGAGCCGCCCTCGAAGCGAAAGACGATCGCGGAGATACGCCAATGATCGTCGCGGTAAGCAATCAAGACATTGCAATCGTTAAACTACTGCTCGAGAAGGGTGCCGATATCTCCGCCAAGAACAGCTACGAAGAGACAGCGCTAATCGAGGCTGCGAGATCCTTCGATTCCGAGATGCTGCGGACCCTTTTGGACGGAAATCCTGATATCAAGGATAAGAACGCGGCGCTGTTCGAGGCAGCCGAGAATGGACCTGTCGTGATTCACATTGCCGATGCGCCGCCATCGGCAACCGGACAGAATGATCGGGCCGCGACGACTGCGCCTGAGCTGCCTTGGGTAAAGAACGTGGAATTGCTGCTTGACAGCGGAGCCGATATCGAGGCGAGAGATGACGAAGGTGAGACGCCACTGATGCGAGCGGCGGCGTTTGGTCAAAGCGAAACTTTCAAGCTCCTTCTCGAAAGAGGAGCCAAAATCAACGTCCGAGACAGGGGAGGCCTGACACCATTGATCGCCGCAGCCTGCTCCTGTGCCATAGCGACGATGAACAGCACGTACGACATCATGAAAATCCTGCTGGAGAAGGGCGCAAATGTCAATGCTCGAACCCGTGACGGCAAGACTGCTCTGATAATGGCCGCTGGCAGCCCAGACGATTCAGCCTCTGTAAAGCTGCTGTTGAACTGGGGCGCCGATCCTATGGCGAAGGATAACGAGGGCAAGACAGCGATGACCTTTGCAAAGGACAACTGGGACCCGAAAAAGGTCGAGCTGTTGAAGAGAGCAATCGCAAAAAACACGCTGAGCGTTCTTTTGCGGAACCCTTCCTCTAACCCTTGGCCTCTCCCGCGATAGCATCATTCTTGCGGCCTCTGAGCAGTCATTTCCATGGCGATCAAAAAAGAACCATCCAAACCAAGCTCTAATGGCAACCGCCCGCGCAAGGGGGGCAGCGCGAGTCCGCTAAAATCCACACTCTAGCCCAGGGTGCGAGAAATGGATACCCTCCATCCGTAGTTACTCGATCCCGGATTACGCGTTTGGAGCATCCCGACCTTTCGGTCAAGCAGCGCGTAGAAAAAGATAAAGACGGCACCGAGCACGTGCGCTACGAAGTTAGCGGCGACCTTGATGCCCCCGTTCCCCCGATCCGCGACTCGAAATACTTGAGCAAACAGCAATGCGTCGAGATCTACCGTTACATGCTGCTCAACCGTAAGATGGAAGTCGCGCTTGAGAATTTCTATAAGCAAGGCAAAGTCGTCGGCGGAGTTTATTTTGGACTCGGCCAGGAAGCCTGCTCCTGCGCCTCGGCGTACGCCCTGGACAAGGATGACTGGTTCGCGCCGATGATTCGTAATCAGGGCGCGCTGTTGGTGCGCGGATTCCGCGCCTCGGACACCATGATGCAATACATGGCCAAGGCCGATTCACCGACGCACGGCCGCGACGGTACCTCACATTTCGGCGACATCGAAAAGCGCAATATGGTCTCGCCCATCTCCATGCTTGGTGATCTCATCCCGGTACTCTCTGGAGTCGTTCTGGGCGCGCGTTTGCAGGGGTGGAACATCGCGGCCCTTACCTGGATCGGCGACGGCGGCCAATCTACCGGCGTTACCTACGAAGGCATCAACTTCGCCGCCGTGCAGAATCTCGGCCTCGTGCTTGTTGTCGAGAGTAATCTCTGGGCTTACTCCACGCCTTCGGAGTTGCAATACCGCGTGAAAGATCTCGCCGAACGTGCCATCGGATACGGCATCCCCGGCGTGATCGTTGACGGCACCGACGCCTGCCAGGTCTACGACGCTGCCCGCGATGCCATCGAGCGCGCCCACCGCGGCGAAGGCCCCACGCTGATCGAAGCCAAAATGATGCGAATGAAAGGCCATGCTATCCACGACGCAGCGGCGTATGTGCCGAAGCCGATGTTCGAGTTCTGGAAAAAGCGCGATCCGATTGCGCGGTTTGAAAATTATCTGGTGAAAGAAAAGAAGTGGCTGACGGCGAAGGAGAATGCCGATTTGATTTCAGACGTCGAGCGAGTCATCGAAGCGGAACGTGAGATTGCGGTGAACTCACCGATGCCTACGCCGGAGTCGGCTGAGGGCGGCGTTTTCTGCGAAGACGGTTGTCACGAGATTAAGCCCAAGTACGGGATGCCCAAAGTGAGGAAGGGAACTGGCGGCTTTAGGCAGACAGAAGCTGCGGCACATTTCAAGTAAAGGCTTCTCGCTTATCAAATTGTCACCAAGTTAAAAGCTCGAGACAAAACTACATGCAACTAACCTACCTCGAAGCCATTCGCCAGGGAATCTGGGAAGAAATGGACCGCGATCCAACTGTCTTCTGCCTCGGCGAAGACATTGGCATTTATGGCGGCGCCTTTAAAGTCACCGACGGTTTCATCGACCGCTTCGGTCCGGAGCGTGTAATTGACACACCCATCGCCGAATCCGCCATAGTAGGTGCGGCCTTTGGAGCGTCGCTCACCGGCATGCGTCCGGTCGCCGAGTTCCAGTTCATGGATTTCATCGGCTGCGCTTTCAACCAGATTTCCAACATGGTAGCGAAGACGCATTATCTCTGGGGTGCCCCTGCTCCGCTTGTTCTGCGCGGCCCCAGCGGCGGATATGTCCATGGCGGCCCGTTCCACTCGCAGAATCCCGAGATGTGGTTCGTCCACAATCCCGGCCTGAAGGTAATTTGCCCAGCCACTCCGTACGACGCCAAAGGACTCATTAAAGCCGCCATCCGCGACAATAACCCGTGCATTTTTTTCGAGCACAAATATCTTTATCGCCGCATCAAAGGTGAAGTGCCGGCGGACGATTATGTCGTTCCCATTGGCAAAGCCAATATCGTCCGCGAGGGCCGTGATCTCAGCATTATTACGTATGCTGCGATGGTTCATACTGCGTTAGAGGCTGCCGAGGTTCTGAAGAGCGACGGGATCGATATCGAGATACTCGACCTGCGTACCGTCTCGCCGCTGGACCGCAGCGCCATCGCGCAGACTGTGAAGAAGACGAACAAGGTCATCATTCTGCACGAGCACTCGCGGACTGGAGGATTGGCCGGTGAAATTGCAGCCATCATCAACGAAGAAGCCTTCGATGATCTCGATGGTCCCATCGTCCGCATTGCGGGCCTGGATTCCGCGATCCCTTTTTCACCTCCGCAGGAGGAACATTATCTGCCCCAGGTGAGCGACATAGTGCGCGAAGCCCGCAAACTGAAATCGTATTGAACCCAAACGAAGGAAACCAGAGATAGCCGATCTTAGACCCGGGGACGAGTCCACGGTATCCGCATGCGTAGCCGCGATGTCCGCATAAAGCTAGCGCAGATCGTGCTGCTTCTGCCACAATAGTCGATTCCCGGAGGGACCATGGGTAAATTCGTTCTCGGTGTCATCATTACTCTTCTCGTACTCATTCTTGGCGTGCTGGGTTTCGCGATGCTCGGGTTTTTCCCCACCGCGGCTAACGTCGCGCCACCGCGATGGGAACGCCACCTGGCTAACACGGCGGTCGATGCGTCGATGGAGCGGCGCGCTCCACACGTCACCAACCCCGTCCCGCCCAACGACCAGAGCCTTGAAGATGGCATGAAGCTTTACAGCATGAACTGCGCCCTTTGCCACGGAGATCTCGATCGTAAGCCCGCCGCTCTGGCGCAATCTTTCTACCCACCCGCGCCCAATCTGGTTTCCGACCCGCCCGATGATCCGGAGTGGCACATCTTTTACACAATCCGTACCGGGGTCCGTTACACTGCCATGCCCGCGTGGGACAAAACCCTCAGCGAGCAGGACATATGGAAGATCACCAGCCTCCTTTCACACATGGATAAGCTGCCGCCCGCTGTTCAGGATTACTGGAAAACCAACTTTGGCGTAGCCGCACCGGCGGGCGAGGATGAGAAGAAATAAGATACAGGAACGGCCGCCGCGTTTCTAAAATCGACAATACTAACTTTCGACTTCTGTTGACAGCGTTCGGGGAACGCGCAATACTTCCGCACTGGCGCGCCGCCCGTCTGCTCGTGTATGCCAAGACGGACGCGCCTTTTGCCACTTTCCCAGGAGGATCCTCGCATGGCCCGCACCGCCTGCTCGGCACGGAATATTTTTCCGCTTCTATTGTTGATTGCAGTCTTCGTCCCCTTTGCTTCGGCCTCTGGCCCTTATGGGATCGGTTCAGCGAACACGGTGAGCGCCGATCCTACCGTGCCTCGGCCTTCCACGACGCCTTGCGTTGTACAGTTGTTTAGCGGCGCATCGTTCTACGATTTCAATGTCGAAAATTTTACCTACACCCCGCCCTCCGATTGTCCCGGCCCGTGGGCTAAGGTGGTGCTTGAGGCGGATATCAATCTGAATGCCGGTATCCAGTACGATCGCACCGCCAATTTCTGGCTCGGCCCAGTAAATATTTATTTCGGTACCACCGCCGAGCCCTCGCCGAACGAAGGTCCCTCTTGGCATATCGAAAACGATCTTACCGATTACAGTTCGATCTTTTACACGGCGCAAACCGGTCAAGCTAACATCGGTAATACCTTGTGTTGCGGGCTGACTTCGACAATCTACGCATCCGCGTCGCTTGAGTTCTATCCGATTCCCAAGGGACAGACTGCGCCCGTTTCGGCAAATGTAGTGCTGCCACTTTCGGCGGGACCTTCAGGCGGAACGGTCGGCCTGGGTACAACCTCCAGCACACTCTCCGGCACTTTCACCATGCCCACAAACGTGCAGACCGCTTATCTTGATGTTTATGCGCAGAGCCAATCCGGCGATGAGTTCTGGTATACGTGCGTGCCCAACGATGTTGCATCAGAACTGGAGAGCTGCAGCAATACGGGGTTCCGCGAGACCGAGATCACAATCGATGGGCAACCGGCCGGAGTAGCTCCGGTATTCCCATGGATTTATACCGGCGGCATCGATCCTTTCTTGTGGTTCCCGATTCCCGGCGTGCAGACCTTGAACTTCACCCCGTATCGCGTGAACCTGACGCCGTTTGCGGGCTTGCTAAGCAATGGCCAGCCGCACACCGTCTCGCTCAGCGTGTACAACGCCAATAATTATTTCTCAGCCACGGCATCGTTATTGCTTTACGAGGATCCAGGCAGCGCCGAAACCACCGGCGCGATAACTCAAAATACGCTGACCGGGCCATCCCCGGTGGTCACCGAAAAGCTCAACGTGCAGCCGACCTCTATAAAGGGCACGGTCGACGTTACTTCGAGACGCAGCTTTGTGATCTCGGGCTACGTGAATACTTCACACGGCAAAGTGACGACCAAGGTTTCGCAAACCGTAGGCTTTTATAACGACCAGAATTTCAATATCACTGGAAACCAGTACGTCCAGGATATTTTGCAGAACACCACGATCAACTCAAACACAACGGTATCGCAAGCGGGCTCCCCGAGCACGGTTTACAACCAGAACTATACTTTCCCGTTGACCGTTAACATCTCAGAAGTGTTCCTCTCTAACGGCAATATCAACCAAAAGACCAACGCCAAACAGACTTACCAGCAAACCAATACCACCACCCAGAGTGGTACCGTGACGTATTTCAGTTCGCTCGAAAATGCCGGTCAACACCTGGATACGCTCGAGCTCGATTCCTCTTTCAATCCACTTGGCAACAGCGGACAATCCAGCGCGCAGCAGTACAACTACTTTGATTCAACCGGGGCGGCGTATGACTGCGCTATTGCAGCCGTTGCCAATGTGCTCACAGCCTACAGTCCGGGATGCAAGCAATAGGGAACGACCGCCGAACTCAGCCGAAAAATAAAGGGAGCGGCCAATGCCGTTCCCTTCATTTATTTTTGACTGGATTGAAGTCGGAGGATCTACTTCATTCGGGCGGCCGCGTAATCGCCCCCTGCGACGCCGATGAAACCAACGCCGCGTATTTGGCAAACACGCCAGTGGGATAGCGCGGCTGCGGCGGCTTCCATTCTTTCATTCGCTGCCGAATGACTTCATCGCTGATCTCAACCTCTAGCAACCGCCGGCTAACGTCGAAGCGAATGATGTCGCCGTCACGAAGTGCGGCGATTGGCCCGCCCAGCGCGGCTTCCGGAGAGACGTGACCGGCCATCAATCCGTGAGTTGCGCCTGAGAATCGTCCGTCGGTCAACAGCGCGACAGACGATCCCAACCCCTCACCCACCAGCGCCCCGGTGACGCTCAGCATCTCGCGCATGCCCGGCCCACCCTTAGGGCCTTCATTGCGGATGACCACGACATCGCCCGAGCGGATCTGCTTGCTGGTAACGGCGGACATGGCATCTTCTTCCGATTCAAATACGCGCGCCGGACCGCGCTGTTCGAGCCGCTCATGCCCGCTGATTTTGGCCACGCAACCTTCCGGTGCGAGATTCCCCTTCAAAATAACCAGGCCTCCGGTTTTCTTCAGCGGCTTTTCCAGCGGCGCGATCACTTCTTGTCCCGGCGTTTCAAAAGCGCTCTCACTCTCAGCCTTAAGCGAGAGTCCAGTTATCGTCATCGCCGCGGGATGAAGATGCTTTCCATGCAGCAGCCGCCGGGCCAGCAAGCGCACTCCGCCCGCACGGTGCATATCGGCGGCCACAAAGCGTCCGGAAGGTTTCAGATCGGCAAGCAGAGGAGTGCGTTCGCTCACCGTTTGAAAATCGTCAATCTGCAAATCGACGCCAGATTCGCGCGCAATCGCCAATAGGTGCAGCACCGCATTGGTCGATCCTCCGGTTGCAGCCACCGATGCGATCGCATTTTCAAAAGCGTCACGAGTCAGAATATCGTGCGGGCGGATTTCCTTCTCCAGCGCATTCAGGATTACCTTGCCGCAGGCGAATGCGACGGTATCTTTTTTCGCATCCATCGCCGGCACGCTGTTGAATCCCATGGGAGAAAGTCCGATCATCTCCATCACAGTGGACATGGTGTTCGCTGTGTACTGGCCGCCACAAGCCCCGGCACCGGGACAAGCCACATCCTCCAGATCGTGCAATTCTTTGTCGCTGATTTTCCCCGCGGCATTCGCGCCTACGGCTTCGAATACGTCTTGTATGGTGACGTCTTTACCGTGATAAGTGCCGGCAGCGATGGTTCCTCCGTAAAGCACGAGCCCGGGAATATCCAACCGCGCCAGCGCCATGGCGGCGGCGGGAATCGTCTTATCGCATCCCACCACGCAGACTACCGCGTCGAACAACTGGCCACGACAGACCAGTTCAATCGAATCGGCAATCAATTCGCGACTGACCAGTGAGGCGCGCATGCCTTCGGTGCCCATGGTCTCACCATCGGAAATCGCGATGGTATTGAATTCCATGGGAGTGCCGCCCGCGGCGCGAATGCCCTCTTTTACTTTGGCCCCAAGCCGCCGCAGGTGAAAGTTGCAGGGCATGGTTTCAATCCAGGTATTGGCCACGCCGATCAACGGCTTGCTAAGATCCGCGTCGGTGAATCCGATAGCTTTGAACATGGAGCGCGCCGGAGCCCGGTCGCGCCCGTCGGTAATTCCGCGGCTGCGATGTTTTAGATCCATGACGAAAGGTTACAACAGAGGCGAGCGACAGGGAGGCTGTCGCAAGAAATTAAAAACGGAAAACCACGATCAACGGATATAAGAAATTTTGCTTATGCCAACGCTGCGCGCGCCGATTGCTCTGCCATGTTGGTCGATGCCGGCGGATGCGGCGCCCATGTTCCATTGCCCTCTTGCTCACGCAGAGATGCGCTGGACCGTACTTCGATTACATCCACAATCCCATACCATTCGCGGCAAAGCTGGCCAGCTTGCTTCTGCGTAGCTTCCAGCAGCAGGGTCACGCCATGCTCCTGACCGGCGGCTTCCGCATGCACGGAACCGAGTTCGAGCCCCCTGCGTGAAGCCGCGTTGAGAATGCGCATCAATGCGCCCTGGGCGTTGCGATAGCGAATGTGAAAAACTTGCATAGTCGTTCCCTCTAACTTAAGTTTTGCAATTCCTATTCGTCCCGGAATACCATCTCCGAAAGCGCCGCTCCCGCTGGAACCATGGGATACACGTTCGCCTCCGGATGACAATCGAACACCAGCAACTCCGGCCCCGGCGAGCGCAGGAAATTGTCGATGGAATCTCCCGTATCTTTCGATACCGGAAACTCAGCCATCGCCGACTCGTTCAGCCGCCAGCCATGGATCCTGTAGGCCTTGGCAATCTCGACAAAATCCGGATTGTCGCTCAAATCAGTTTCGGAATAGTTGCGCTCGTAGAAAAGTTGCTGCCACTGCCGCACCATGCCCAGATATTTGTTATCGACGATCACCATTTTTATGGGCAATCCGAGGCGCTGCACCGTAGCGAGTTCCTGAATGTTCATCTGGAAGCCGCCATCGCCGGAAACGCAAAGCACACAAGTGTCAGGCTTGGCCAGCTGCACACCGACTGCGGCGGGCAGGGCGAAGCCCATCGCCCCCAGACCTCCGGAAGTGATGAAGCCGCGCGGCGATGACGAACGATAGCGCTGCGCCGCCCACATCTGGTGCTGGCCCACGTCGGCAATCACGACGTTGTCTTGCGGCAGGCGGCTGAAAAGTTCATCGAGGAAGCGCATGGTGGGTTGAGCCAGACCCTGCGGATCGAGCTCGGCCCGCTCTTGCCCACAAGCTACCGCTCGCCAGCCGCTCCAATCAGGCAGGGAGACGCGGTGCAAGTCGGCGTGAAGTGCCGGAATTGTTTTGGCCAAATCGCCGATGACCGGCAGTTCACAGGCTCGTACACGGTCGAGTTGTGCCGGATCAATTTCAAAGTGAACGATCTTTGCATTGGGCGCGAAGCGAGTGGGCTCGCCGGTCACGCGATCATCCAAGCGCGCTCCAAAAACCATTAACAGATCGGTCTCATGCAGAGCCATGTTGGCAGCACGCGTTCCGTGCATTCCGACCATCCCCAGGTAATAGGACGATTGCGGCGGAACGGCGCCCAGACCGTGCACCGTGGCGAATGTCGGAATATTCAAATCATCGAGCAGGTGCCGCAATTCCGGTATGGCTCCGGAAAGCTTCGCTCCAGCACCGACGAGTGCCACCGGCTTTGTCGCGCATTGCAATAAGTTAACGATCGTGTCGCTGTGTGGGCCCTGTGCTTTCGCTGCAGATGGCCGCGCGGGCGGGATAAACTTTACCGGCCCGCAAAATTCTTTCTTGGCTTTGAGCAAATCGGTTGGGATGTCGATGACCACGGGCCCTGGCCGTCCACTACGCGCCCAGTGGAATCCCTCAGCAATGACTTCAGGAATTTCGTCAATGGTTCGCACTAACCGGCTCCACTTGGTCAGCGAAAGCGTGACGCCGAAAACATCGGTCTCCTGAAATGCATCGGTGCCGAGCATCGCGCTGCGCACTTGTCCCGTGATGCAGACCAAGGGAACGGAATCCATTTTGGCATCGGCAATGCCGGTCACGAGATTGGTCGCGCCCGGACCGCTGGTCGCAATCGCCACGCCAACTTTCCCCGTCACCCGCGCGTAGCCTTCTGCGGAGAAAACTGCGCCCTGCTCATGCCGCGTTAGAACATGGCGAATGCCGCTGCCTTCGAGGGCGTCGTACAACGGCATGATCGCGCCGCCGGGATAGCCGAACACCAAGTCCACCCCCTCGGCGCGTACGCACTGCAAAACGATTTCTGCTCCCTTAAGCATCTATCCGTTAACCTTTGTCATCCTGAGCGAAGTTGCCATTCGCGATAGCGGATGGCAACGAAGTCGAAGGATCTCTATCTGCACCGATCATGCAGGCAGTTAAAGACGCCTAAAAACGCCTACGCATTCACGACCTGTTCGGGTTCAGGTTTAGGCGTCTGAGCGGGCTTCTTCGCTTCTCTACCCGGTAGCCAGCTCATCATGCCGCGCAACTGGGCACCGACAATCTCGATGGGATGCCGCTGTTCTTTCTCCCGCAGCTCCGTGAACTGGTAGCCGCCATCTTTGTTTTCTTTGATCCACTCGCGCGCGAAAGTTCCGTCCTGAATGTCAGCCAGAGTCTTCTTCATCGCGGCCCGCGTAGCGTCTCCGACAACTTTTTCGCCGCGCGTCAGGTCGCCGTACTCGGCGGTATTCGAAATCGAATAGCGCATCCGGCTGAGTCCGCCTTCGTAGATAAGATCGACGATCAGCTTCATCTCATGCAGGCACTCGAAATACGCGATCTCCGGTGCATACCCGGCTTCCACCAGCGTTTCGAAGCCCTTCTTGATCAGCGACGTCAGACCGCCGCACAGCACCGCCTGCTCGCCGAACAGGTCGCTCTCGGTCTCTTCCTTAAACGTGGTCTGCAGTACGCCGGCGCGGGTTGAGCCGATGCCGTGCGCGTAGGCCAGCGCAAATTCGTGCGCGCGCTTGCTGGAATCCTGTTGAATCGCAATCAGTGAAGGCACGCCGCGCCCCTCTGCATATACGCGCCGCAGCAGATGTCCGGGACTCTTGGGCGCGATCATTACCACATCAACATCGCTCGGCGGAGTGATGGTTTTGAAATGAATGCTGAAGCCATGGGAGAAGCCCAGAATCTTGCCCGGATGCAGATAAGGCTTGATGTACTGCTCATATACTGCCGCTTGAGTTTCATCGGGCGTGAGTACGTGAATCCAATCGGCGCGCTTGGCGGCCTCATCGGGCGCCACGACAACCATGCCATCGGCGCGGGCTTGTTGTGCGCTGGGGCGGTTCGGTTCCAGCCCGACGATTACTTTGCATCCACTGTCGCGGAGATTCTGCGCCTGCGCGTGTCCCTGGCTGCCGTAGCCGAGGATGGCAATAGTTTTGCCTTTTAAGGCGTTGGGATTGGCGTCATGTTCGTAAAAAATTGTGGCCACAGGATGCTCCTTCTCGTTTAAAAGCTGACACTGATTGCTGTGGACCGACCGGTCGGTCGGTATCCTCAGATGCTACCTGTGACCCTTATCAGTGTCAAGCGAGAAATCCGGGGCCACAAATTCCCCCTGGTAACGGCTTCGGCACTCATTGGTATTCCATTGTGGAACTGTTTACCATGTCACCCGATGACTCGCGAGACTGTGGTCGACTCCCGGCAGGAAATTCTGCGTACTGCCGCCCGCTTATTTCAGCAGCGTGGCTATGATGCCACTTCCATGAATGACGTGGCCGCAGCTCTCAGGCTGAGCAAGGGCGGCCTTTACCACCACTTTCAAAGCAAAGACGAAATTCTGTTTGAGATCATGGACCATGCCATGGAGATCACGCAGGAGCGCGTGCTCAATCCGGTGCGCAGCATCGCCGATCCTGAAGAGCGGCTGCGAGCTCTGATCCGGCTGCACATCGAAGTTGTGCTGAGTCCGCGCGACCGCGAGATTACCGTAATGCTCCACGAAAACCATCCGCTTCCACCGTCGCTGCGCAAGCGCATCAACGCGCGCAAGAAAGACTACGTGCACTTTCTTGAAAGCCTTGTGGCCGAGGTGCAGAACAAAGCTCGGCAGTCTCGTTCTGCAAAAGCCAAAGTGAGTCCGCGCGCCGCGGCTTTTGCGCTGCTCGGCATGATCAACTGGATTTATCAATGGTACAAACCGGAAGGTAGTCTGCAGGCGCAGAACTTGATTCCGCAATTTACCGACCTCATTTTCGGAGGAATCCTGGCGTGAAAACATTTTTCGCCAGCCTTCCGGAAATCGACGAGCAGCGAGCGTACGGCGGAAAACCCTACCGCGAGTTCCTGCGCGTCCCAGCGATGAGCGCCGGTCTGTATGTCCTGCCGGCGGGCGGAACGGACCGGCAAAAGCCGCATCTCGAAGACGAAATCTACTACGTGATTCGCGGGCGCGCCCGCTTCAAGGCTGGATCTGAAGATCGGGAAGTGTCCGCCGGCAGCGTGATCTTCGTCGCGGCGGAGGTTGGACATCGCTTCTACGACATTGCAGAAGAACTGGCAGTGCTGGTTCTGTTCGCGCCGGCTGAGACCTAATCGGCGACGAGCGCACAGACTACTTCGCGGGAATCCAGTACACCTCTTCCTTGATCGCGGTTCTGTCAACAAAGCCGCGGCGCTTTAAAATCGCCTTGCTGTTCGCGATCATGTCCGGATGCCCGCACAAGTATGCGGTGGTATTGGTGGCGTCAAGCTCCCAGTGATCAGCATACTTGCGCAGCACATCGTCGGCGCGGCCGATCTCGCCCGGCCAATCGGCATGATCCCAAGGCCGGCTCACGGTAGGGACGTACTTGAACCAGGGAAGTTCCGCATCGAAGCGGATCAGTTCTTCTTTGTATCCGAACTCCCAGGGGCGGCTGGCGCCGTTAAGCAAGTAAAGTTGATGGCTGCCATCGAAGCGGCCTTCCTTCCAGTCCTTCGCAAGCTGCCGCACGAAGCTTACGAACGGGGCTACCCCCGTCACCGTGCAGACCAGCAAATGGTGTTTGCGTCCGCTTTCCGTATCCAGTGTGCATTTTCCCTTAGCTACTTTTCTCATCAGCAGATCGTCGCCGGGCTGCAGCTTGAAGAGGCGCGGCGTCAGCGCCCCTTCCGGCACAAGTTCGAAGAAGAATTCAATTTCGTTTTCAAAGGGAGCCGAGACGATCGAATAGGGACGCTCTGTCCGCTTGCCGTCGTGCTCGACTCCGAGTGTGGCGTATTGACCCGGAGCAAACTTGAACTCGCCGCCGGGCTCGATGCGAATCATCCACAGGTCCGGAGCGAACTCCTCGCGCTTCGTGATCCGTGCCCGGTAAAATTTCTCGTCCCCTACCATCATTTTCTTAGAATCCTCAAACCTTCAGCGCTCAATACGCCAATCAAGACCAGCTTCGCGGGTCGATAAAGTTGTGCGATGATACACGGCGAGCCGGCAACCTGACAACCGAACGGTCGTTCCAGTACCCCTGAAGCGATTCAAAAACATTTTCGTTCTATCCTTAACCTCGGTCGCGCCCCAGCATTGAGTGTAAGAAAATGCATAGTACGAAACCGAAAGCGTTAGTTTTTGTTTTTGATGGGCTCGCAGATTGGGAGCCGGCGTTGGCTCTGTGCGAGATCAGGAAATCCGGCAAGTATGACGTCCTCACCGTGGGACGTTCTCGGCAGGCTGTAACGACCATGGCTGGTCTAAAGGTGACGGTCGATTTGACCATGGATGAAATCGAGCCGGGCGAGGCGGCGGTTTTTATAGTGCCGGGCGGAAACCCATGGGAAGATGGACCAGACCGGAAGCTGGATGAGCTTTTGCAACGTCTTCATGAGGAGAAAATTCTGATCGGTGCCCTGTGCGGGGCTACGCTGGAGATTGCCCGCGCCGGCCTGACCGCCGGGATTCGGCACACCAGCAATGCGAAGAGCTACCTGAAGAAGATGGTTCCCGAATATAACGATGAGAGTTTCTACGTAGAGGAATTAGCGGTCACCGACCGCCGGATCATCACCGCAAGTGGATTAGGAAGCGTTGAGTTCGCGCGCGAGGTGATTCACGAGTTGAACATCTACAATGAATCCGACGCCCTTCTTTGGTTTGAAATGTTTAAGAAGGGCGTGATCCCAGCGAACTTGTTGTAAGAAACTTGTTGTAGGAGATAAGGTCGGAATTGATCTTCTTCTACAGCTTCACGAAACTCAATTAGTCGGCGTCGGGTTGGGTGTCTTCTGGATTGCTTCCCGTGACCGGCTGGATTGCCGGCGGGGGATTCGGCAGAGCACGAAGTTTTGCGAGTTCGTCCTGGGTCTTTTGCCAGGCTGCGGGCTTTTTCTTGGTTGCGATGGGTGCGTTCAGATCTGTGTAGAACGCCAGAATGTTTGCGCGCAGATCGGGAGTGATCTTGTCGAAGTTGTGTTGCGCCAACTGGTCGAGCAGGTGGGCATAAGTGCTATCGGTCAAACCATATTCTCCAGCGCGCGTATCGTGGCCGGTATCAAAATCGGTATTGGTGAGCCGCAAGTCTCCGGCTGAAGTTTCGTGCAGAAGTTTGGTGTAGTCCTGCACGGTTTTGTCCACGCTGGCGATATAAAGGTCTTCGGTCTTCTGCGTAGGGATTTTGAAATCGAGTGCCTTGAACGGTCCGATCTTGGGTACGAATCTCACGAAGAAGGCCAGAAGCCGAGTTCCAAAGCCCGGACGTTTATAGCTGCGTCCCCATTCCTTCTGATAGCTCGCTCGCGATAAGTAATAGCGAAACTGGCGGGCCTTGAAGTTGGGCGTTTCCGAAACAATTTCCTGACGGCGCGCGACCAGCGCCACCCGCGTCATCTCGGGAATCACGGTGCTGATGGCCCGGCGAAAAGTACCAATGGCCAGGTCTTCTTTGGAGAGAATGTCGGTTAGCGGAATGCCATAAGTATCCTGAAAAGCCCGCTCCAGCACCGGCTTTGAAATTTCAAAGCCGATGAAATCGTGATAAGCGTCTGAAGTGTAGCGTTTTTTCGCTACCTGCGTTACGTCAAAGCCGAACTCAGTGCGGATGTGGGCCTTGGGATTGTCCTCGTACGTGACGACGTTTCCGTATTTTTTGCGCAGTTTGGGAAACTCGATGCCTACTGCCTGGTTGACCGTCGGGTGTCCGCAGTTATCCGCCGAGTAATGCGCCAGCGCTCCCAGGGCGAAGGCGTATTCGTCCAGATCAGAAGATTCTTTTACCAGATTGACGACGAAATCACCGCTGCGCACGTAATGCGTGAGATCGCTGAAATACTTGCTGCCGAACGGATAATAGCCCATGTCCTGCATTACCGAGCCGCCGTAGGCGAATGCGTGAGCTTTCTTCAAGTCATCGTCGGTGGCGGCGGGGAAGCGTTTTTTCAGCAGAGGCAAGAGGGTATCTTTCCAGGTCAAATCGACGATCTCTTCGTGAGTAAGCACGGAGTAGGCGCCGCAAGTCTGCACGGCGCAGATCGGCGCAATCAAAATCACCAGGCAAAAACAAATCGCCGCTTTAAGGGATTTGAAGTTGCACTTCATTTGGCGACGACGAGAACCACAAAGGTATCTGGCACAATGCTGTGCCGCGGATGCGGATTGTCGGCCGTAGCCGCTGGAGGTGGGCCGAACTTCGCGGTGACCACAAATACATTGTGGGTTTTGGAATCGAGCGCCAAAGTGCGCGCGCCCGTCTTCGTAGGCACAGTCTCCACCAGCATGAATTTCTCCGGCAACTCCTCGCGGATAACACTCAGCACTCCCTCACCGCAGGAAGCGAAAGCCAGTCCGGTTTCGTCATCGAACGTAGTTGCGTCTACACCATCGCCGATGGCGGGAGTGGCTAGAACCTTGCCAGAATCTGCGTCGACCACGGCCATCATTTTGTTATCGCATCCCACGAACAGGCGTCGGTGCTTTTTGTCCATGGATAACCCCGAAGGCGATTCGCAGGGCGCCAGCGGCCATTTCGTTTTCACCACCAGCTTGTTCGCGTCGATTGCCGTCAATTCGCTCTTGTCCTCGATATTCACGAAAATCTCGCCCTTGCCGTCGCTGGCTGCGAATTCGGGCTTACCATCCAGTTTGATCGTGCCCACGACTGTGCCGTTAGTCGCATCAATGGCGGTCGCGTCCTGGCTTCGTCCGTTAAATGTGAAAACACGCCGGGTTGCCGGGTCGTAAAGAATGGCATCTGGATTTTGCCCGACCTTTATCTTGCTACTGGTGGCGAGGCTTTTCAGGTCAAAAACGCTCACTGTGCCTTCCCGCCCGTTACTGGTGAAGCCGCGTCCCAGCTCTTGCGCGAGAGCAATGCCGTGAACCCCTGGCGTGTCGGCAATATCCCCCACGCTTTTACCGGAATCCAAATCGAGAACGATGACATGGGTTGCGCGAGAAATATAGAGCCGCCGTGCCGTGGCGTCGGCGGTTAAATAATCCCAACCGCCATCGCCTCCGATCTTGTAAGTGTTCACAACTTTGTATCCCGGGCCCGCCGCGGCCACAGCCGTTGCGGCAGCGATCAGTAGCGAAGCGAAAATCCATTTGCAAAAGAAATCTCTCTTGCTTGCCATTCTTCCTCCGTAACTTTATTTGCGTCGTAAACATCTGAGTCCACGGCGTCTCATCCGATGCCAGTTTCTGCTGGCGGGTGGTCGCGCCTGCGCCCACCTTTAGTCGGGCGGGACCTGAAGTAACTTTACCCCATTTTCACGGTTGCCTAAACTTTACACATGGATGTTTTTCAACCAAACCTCCCGGTTCAGGACGAGACGCGCGTTTTAGACTCGCGCCTTCAGCCCACGCCGGATTATGGCAGCCTGGGTCCTGATTCGGATCTTGCGTCAAAGCCGCCGATTTTTGGATATTGCAATTTTGTTTCGCTAAGGCCTTGCCTCCGTTTGTTGCATGTTGCGGCCGTCATGGCGGGTATTGGGCTCGCGGTAGCAGTCTCGAGCGCCGGGGGTATGGGAGCCGTCTGGGGGAAACTGAGCAATTCATCCGTGCTGCTGAAGAATTCGCGGGCGTCATTCGCGTTCTCAGAAACGGACCTGGACCGCCAGAAGCCGCAGGAACAAGCGGAACTACTGTTGGAACGCGCCGTAAGCCATTCCAATGGAGCGACGGACCAGATCAAGGCGCGTGTGGACGGCTGGCGGGGGAAACTCAAGTGGAATGATCACCTGGGCCAGCTTACGACTGCGGCCCTCAACTCCAGCGACGCCGGTGTGCGGAGTTCCGCCATCGATGTGCAACTCGCCGCCTACGGGCTGAGCAAGAGCCAGCCCACGGTGGAGGCTCTGGTTAAACAAGCCGGCTCCGCCGACCACGCGAAAAAGATTTGGGCTTTCTGGGGCCTGGGGCTGTTGGCGAACCGTGGCGTCGCGACCGATCGCGTGGTGCAGGTATTGGCCGCCCACGTGAAAGACCTTGACCGCTCCGATGAGGCATCCGAGGACTCCCGGCGTTGGGCAGTCGAAGGCTTGGCCTTGGTTGGAACTACGCCGACCATTGCTCCCTTGCTCGATGCCATGCGCAATGATCCTTCCGCCATGGTGCGCGAGCGCGCTGCTTGCAGTTTGGCGGAGAGCGGCATGTTGACGCACAACCAGCGTCTGATTGCCGTTCCCCGGCTCATCGACTACGCCGAGGATCCAGCGCTCGACGCCCAGACTCGGGGCTGGGCCTTTCAGGCATTGGCCGACATTACCCGACAACACCTGCCCAACGATTCCGCTGCCTGGCGGAATTGGTATCAGAACAACAGCGCAGAAAACTAAGCTGCCTCGAAGCATTCTCGAGATTCTCCGGGCATGGTTGCCCTTATCCCGAATGTCCGTCTTGAACGCCCGGCGAAATCGAAGGTTCCTCAGAACAAAAAACCGCCACCGGCAGCGACTAGAATTAACATTCGAAGCTCTAAGGAATTGTTAATATCGAATGTCGGGCTTATCGCAATCTCTTTCGTTCTGCATGGGTGTCACCAAACCAATCCCCGCATCTCTGCAATCGGCTGTTTCGGAGCTGCTGGCGGAGCTGCAGGCGCAAAGCGAATGCGAGAAGGTCGGGCTTTCCCGCGAATTCTTTGCCGCGATTCTTTGTGATGTCGCCGCCAAATATCTGCCTGCCGCGTGCAGTCACAGCGAAGCGCGCACATTTCTCCTGAGCCTACGCGTGGAAGAGCTGGCCTTGGCCAGAGCCTGTGCCGCGGGTCATGATGCCGCCTGGGAGATTTTCCTCACGCGTTACCGCGAAAAGCTTTACCAGTCGGCCTTGCGCATCGCCCGCGAGGATTCCGCCGCCCGCGATCTGGCCGATACCCTTTATGCCGAGCTTTACGGCACCACCACCCGCGGAGGGGAGCGGATTTCGAAGTTAGCCTCTTTCACCGGGCGCGGGTCGCTTGAGGGCTGGCTGCGCACCGTCCTCGCCCAGGAGTTTGTGAATCGCTACCGCCGCACCCGGCGGCTCGTTAGCCTGGATGAAGAAGGGGAAGACGGCTCACAGTTCGCAGCTCCCGAGATAGAAGCTGTTCCGCCCCCGGATTCGCGCCTTGAATCAGCTACCCAGGGAGCCCTGGCCTCGCTTTCAAACGAGGAGAGGATGATCCTGGCATCCTATTTTCTGGATGGCCGTACCCTCGCCGAAATCGCCCGCATGTTGGGCGTACACGAGTCTACGATCAGCCGTAAAGTCGACAAACTTGCCAAGTCCTTACGCAAGAAAATCCTGACTAACATGATGCGACAAGGCATGGCGCGCCGCCAGGCCGAAGAGGCTTTGGAGGTGGACGTGCGCGACCTGCGATTAGACATTCGTCGCGGTTTGGCGCAAGAACCACCTGCGGCACCGTTCTCTGATCAGAGAGAAGCTCCGGTCGAAACTCGAACTCAAGGAGATCCTGCGAATCCTGAGAGCAAGCTTAGGCGAGAGGTTTTCCAGAAACGAGCTCTCTAGAAAATTCAGATGCAAGACGTTCCCCAATTCGTACTGAAGCGGTTGCGAGAAAAGGTGGCAGCCGGCTCTCATCCCGATGCAGATCTGCTCACGGCTTTCGCCGAGCAGTCTCTTCCGGGAAGCGAAAGGGCCCGTGTAATCGAGCACCTAGCCGCCTGTGGCGATTGTCGAGATGTTGTCGCTCTGGCTTTGCCCGCAACCGAGATCGCGGTTTCGCCCGTTTCTGCCACTCGCGCTCGAAGTGGGTGGCTCGGCTTGCCTATCCTTCGCTGGGGAGTGTTGGCCGTCGGGCTCACAGTCGTGTTCTCAGTCGGCGTTTTGCAGTATTCGCATAATAGGAGGAACGATACGGTTGCCTCGAACCGTGCGCAGGAGGCTGTGACGCTTCCTTCCCCGTCGCATTCGGCTGCTTCCACTCACACGGCAGTCCCCCAGGCGGAGGCGGGAAAGCAGGCATCGTCGGCCCTCGGCCATCAGGCATCAACGGCGCAGAAGCCCGCAGTCGAAGTGAGTCACACAGATCGTGCTTCCGGCCATGAGGTCGCTTTTGCTCAACCTGCACCAAGTGCATCTACTCCATCTTCTTCGACGAATCCAGCCGCCGCAATAAGCCAGAATCAGGTTTCCCAGCAGATTGCCCAAAATGAGGCGGAGCTACTGCCGGACGCAGGCAATGTCAATGTCACAAACTTGAGAAGTTTCGACGTGGTCAAAGCCAAAGATCCAGTCCCCGCCCAGTCAACTTCGAGCAAGGCTCCAATCTCGCTGGCATCCGCCACCCCCCTGCAAACCTCGCCGTCTCTCATGTCGCGCGCTTTACCGCGCTGGACGGTCAGTTCCTTCGGCGTATTGCAACGCTCCTTCGACGGCGGAAATACCTGGGAGAACGTCAATCCGGCTCTAAGCGAGGGGCAGGCTGGCACTCATCCGGCGAATCAGAAGGCCGAGTTTGCGGGCGATCCTGGCGCGGCATTCCGCGCTGTGGCTGCGTTGGGGCTGGAAGTTTGGGTTGGTGGGAGCGGCGGCGTTTTGTATCACACGTCGGATGGCGGCAATCACTGGATCCGCGTGACCCCAAGCACTGCAGCCGCTGGCCTTACGGCTGACATTGTCGGCATTCAGTTCTCCGACCCCCAACACGGAAAAATCTCAACCTCGAATGCGGAACTCTGGATCACTTCCGACACCGGCCAGACCTGGCAGAAGCAACCATAGCAATCAGAATCCAGCTCAATGCGCGGGCTTCAGGTCGCCTTCCCCATTCCGGCAAAATCCAATTACCAAAGTGACGTTTACAACAGAAAACACTAAACCTAGTATCCAAGAGTAGTTTGGCAGTTCTGGGGGAGGGCTGCCGAGGCGTCTTGGGCTGAAAAGTCCGAGGCGCTTTTTTGTTTGCCGGATGACCGCTCAATCAGAAATATCTTCCCGAGGGTGCGGTTTGTGGATGAATAAGACCATGTGTTCTTCATCCACATATTGGTCGCCAATCTTCAATGCCCGGCGCTCACAGCCGTAGGATTGAAAACCGAGCGACCGATATAGGCTCACCGCGGCCTGTTGACTCGTCGCCACCGAGAGCATGATCTGCTCAATCCCTTCTATATAAGAGGCGCGCTCGAGCAGCATTCCCAACATGTCCCGGCCAGCTTGCTTGCCCCGCGCCTCACGCGTTACGTACACGCCCCAGATGTGTCCCTTGTGTCGTTCCTTAAGCGCCTTATGGCGGAAGAAACCCGCAGTTCCCGCCAGTCGATCGCCGACAAACGCACCCACGACAAACTTCTCGGATGGATCGAAGGATATACGCTGGGTGATTTCCTCTCTGCTCAAACCGTGATGCTCTTCGGGGGACGAGCCAAACGCTCCCGGCTCATTTTCAAGCGCTTCCAGACGGATATTCCGGTATGCGTCCACATCGCTTGCCGCAAGAAATCGCAGATCAATCGTCATCGTGAGACCGCTATTCCGATCCCCGGCAGGCAGAGCAATACCCGCCTATTTCCAATCGCGAGACCACGATCCGGAAGCGGCAATCTTTTTCTACCTGCCCTTTCAATTTTTCAAAAATGTCGCTGACGAATTCCATAATCTTGCCGCAACGCAGGCACGCCATGTGGATGTGATCCCGGTTCAGTTTGCGTTCGTAATAATGTCCCTCGCCGTTGATGTGCATGAGATCAAGCTCGTCGATCAGACCGTGCCGCTTCAGCAGCCGCAGCGTCCGGTATACGGTGCTGCGATCCACGCTGGCATCCAGCTTCTGCGCCTTGCGCAGAAGCTGCGCCGCGTCCAGATGTTTAGTCGCAGTCTCCATCACGCGAAGAATCGCGCGGCGCTGCTCCGTCATGCGTATTCCGCGCTCGGCAAGATGGGACTGCAATCGCCCGGGGATTTCGGTTTGCGGTAATGGCACAAGGCCCTCCTTGGTTCTCGCAACTAAGATCGTCGCAATTTAGATTGTCGCAACTGGTCGCAACCACGCTGCGACGAAATCTTTCGTCGGCCCTTGACGCTAGCCGCAGCCATCCGGCAGTATGAAGACGTGCCTCAGATGCGACTCGGTTGCAACTGGCACCTCTTCACTCACCCTTATATGACGCGGCGCATTCACGATCACGGGTCTATCCTACTTCTAGATGCGACTGAATTGCAACTGGGACAAGGATTGATCCGGGTTATGCGCTTGCTGTGCGGTTCTGGGGGAAATGCTCCAGACAGGTCCCGAAAGCTGCACTGCCTGAGTCTGATTCTTTGTTTCCTCGGCACCGCCTGGGCTGGAGTGAGCGGAAGCATCTCGGGCACAATCAAGGATCCCTCCGGAGCGGCGATCGCCAAAACATCCGTCACTTTGGTGAATGCCAACACAGGCGTCCGGCAAACCACCATCGCCGACAGCCGAGGCGCATACAACTTCCCCGTCGTTCCCGTTGGGGATTATGTTCTCGAGGTGAACCATCCCGGCTTCCAACCCTATCGCCGTACCGGAATTGTCCTCGATACAAATAGCGAACTTCTGCTCGACGTTTCGCTTCGTGTCGGGGACCGTTCCGATGCGGTCACGGTCAACGAAAGCGCCGTCCATGTGGAGACTTTCAGCAGCCAGATGGGCGAGGTCATCAACAGTGAGCAGATGAATGCGGTGCCCCTGAACGGTCGGAGCTATACCGACTTACTGTCCCTTCAGCCCGGCGTAGCTCCTGAAACATCCATCACTTCGAACACGGTGCAGGATGTGGGCGCGAGCGCTCTGTCCCCCTCCGCGGATCTGAATCCAGGAACGATTTCTATAAACGGACAGCGGGAGTTCGCCAATGCTTTTATCGTCAACGGTAGCGACTCGGAGGAAGACGTCAACATGGGAACGGCGATCATTCCCAATCTCGACTCGATTGCCGAGTTCCGCATTCTTACCAGCAACTTTGACGCGGAGTATGGCGAATTCAGCGGCGGGCAGATCAACGTGATTACCAAGTCCGGCAGCAATGCATTTCACGGAGATGTTTTCGAGTTCCTGCGAAACACCGATCTGGACGCGCGCAATTATTTCTCTCCTACCCGCGGTACGTTCATCCAGAACCAGTTCGGTGGAACTTTCGGTGGCCCCATCAAGCGGAGCAAAATCTTCTTTTTCTCCGACTATCAGGGCACGCGCCAACGCCAGGGAGTGGATACCGGACTGATTCCTGTGCCATCGACGCAGGACCGGGCCGGCAATCTTTCCGACTCTGGCCAGTTCTTTCTACACGACCCAAATGGTGAATGGGCAATCAGTCGTAACGCCGATGAGGGTCAGTGGTCCAGCCTGGGCGCGAAACGCTCTCCAGCAATTTCGGTTATCAGGTTTATGCGGGAGAGCCTTACTATTTCCCGGGCTGCACAAACACGAATTATTCCACCACGCCCGCCACGGCTTGTGTTCTTCCAACGCTGCAAATCCCGACCAAAGCCTGGTCCGCGCCCGCGCAACATCTCTTGCAGTACATTCCAGCGCCGAATGTCTCCGGCGATCAATTTACGACTTCCGCCTACAATCAGGCGCTCCGCGATGACAAAGGCGCTATCCGCCTCGATGCCAACACGAACTGGGGGCTGATCTCCGGCTACTACTTCGTGGATGACTATTCGCTGAACAATCCGTACCCGGTCGCTCAGGGCGGCGCAAGTGTGCCGGGTTTTAACGCGCTCTATTTGGGCCGGGCGCAATTATTCAGTCTGGGCGACACCAGGACGCTGAATGCGAATGCAGTCAACGAAATGCACTTCAGTTACATGCGAGCATTCAACGATCTGGGCAAACCGCAAGGCGGAGTCGGTGTCGGCCTTGTATCTCAGGGCTTCGTTACGTCGTCGGGAATCCCCGACCATCGTTGCGCTTGACCCCAAAGGCGAAGGAGTGGAAAACCTGGTCTTCAACAACTTCTCCACCGGAACCAATACGAATCGAACTGAAGCAGGCGAACAATACTTTCCAATGGCTCGATAATTTCTCAAAAGTTGTGGGAGCGCATACCGTCAAAATCGGCGGCGAGTTTCATTATGACCAGGTCAATGTCAATCCCATCGCGCAGTTCAATGGCAATTTCCTGTTTACGGGAAGCGAGACCGGTCTTGACTTTGCTGATTTTCTGCTTGGGATTCCCAGCCAGTACAACCAGAGCCAGCTCAATCCGTTTTACGGCCGCAATAAATACGCCGGCATCTTTGCTCAGGACAGTTGGCGTGCAAGGCCCAACCTCACTTTCAACTACGGCTTGCGTTGGGACCGGATTGAGCCGTGGTATGAAAAGTACAATCAGATTTCAACCACGGAACCGGGCAAGCAGTCTGTCGTCTTTCCGGGCGCGCCTTTGGGAATCCTGTATCCTACCGATCCGGGAGTGCGCCGCACGCTCGCGCCACCGGGCGATGAATTTTCTCCGCGCATCGGCGTGGCGTATTCGCGCGATGTCTCCGATGACAGCTTTTTCGGCAAGCTCTTAGGAAGTCCAGGCAAAAGCAGTCTCCGGGCAGGTTTCGGAATGTATTACACATCGATCGAAGGCCTGACGCTCGGAGTGCTGGCGGCAAACGCTCCTTACGGAACCACCTACAGCAGTCCCGCTCCGCCTTTATTTTCGAATCCATTCGTGACCGTTTCCAACGGACAAAATCTCGGGCAGTATTTTCCCGTCACCCTCGCGCCCTTGAACTCCTCGAGCAGCCATCCCGATGCAAATGTCGACTGGTCGCAATACGTGCCGATCAGTGGCATTCCCGCTTATCCCGTCAGCAACCGTATTCCCTACACTGAACAGTACATGCTCTCAATCGAGCGCCAACTCGGGGACAATACCGTGTTCAGCGCCAGTTACGTAGGCAACCAGTCCCATCGCCTTCTGGTGCTGGTGGAATCAAACCCTGGCAACCCCGCGTTGTGCCTGAGCTTGAGCCAGCCTAGCCAGGTTGCCGCGGGATCCGCGACCTGCGCGCCTTTCGGGGAAAGCAATGTTTACACGACGGCGTCAGGACAAACGGTGGCTGGCACCCGTGCTCCCCTGGGTCCGAAATTTGGCAGCGATACCAACCAGGCGACCATCGGCAATGCCAACTACAACGCGCTGGAACTCAGTCTTCGCCGCACCAGCAAGCGAGTGCAATTATTTGCCAGCTACACTTTCAGCAAATCAATCGATCAGTCCTCAAACGTTGGCGAGGAGGTGAACCCCATCAATCCCGCACTCAGCCGCGCCTTTTCGGCTTTTGATGTGAAACATAATTTCGTGGTGAGCTATGCGTATGAGCTTCCCTTTGATCGTCTGTTTGGCGCTGCCAATGCTTGGACGACAGGCTGGACCATTTCCGGCATCACCCATTTCAGCAGCGGTTTTCCGGTGACGCTGCTTAACTACGGCGACAATTCTTTGCTGGGAGCCGAGCCCAACGGCATCAACAACTATGGCATCGATGAACCGCAATACACTCCGGGATCGCTGAACCTCAATTCGAATCCGCGTAACGGCAATTCTTACTTCAATACATCTCTGTTTAGCCTGCAGCCCCTGGGCACGCCCGGCAACGCAAAGCGCCGCTTCTTTTATGGTCCGGGCATCGACAACTACGACATGGCCTTGCTTAAGACTGTGAAACTCACTGAACCGAAGTCTCTGCAATTCCGCTTCGAAGGATTCAACGTCTTCAACCACGCCCAGTTTTACGGGCCTGCTTCTGTGAATGGAAACATCAACAGCTCGACGTTCGGACAGGTTGTCAGCGCAGCCGCTCCCCGGCTGATGCAGGGTGCCGTCAAGTTCATCTTTTAGGCGCGGATATTGGAGGGCTGCGGCAGCCCAAATCGGAAAAGCCGCTTCTTGCGACTTTCGCCATCCCCCGGCATCCAACCAAAGTGCGATAATAGCTAGGCCCTAATCGGGCAAGCACTTATTTAGTATCGATCGCCGGGCCCGGCCAAGACAGCTCGTTGTTTGCATTCTTTGCAAGACAAGGGGAGCGTCTGCTGGAAAGTGCGGCGTTACAACGAGGAGAAACTTAAATGGCAGGAAATGGAATCGTCGAAGTCACCGATGCAAACTTCGACCAGGATGTTTTGAAATCAGAGACGCCGGTGCTGGTGGACTTCTGGGCAACATGGTGCGGCCCGTGCCGCGCTCTGGCTCCGGTGGTGGAAGAGCTGGCCAAGGACTATCAGGGCAAGCTCAAAGTGGGCAAGATGGATGTCGACGCCAACAGCTCCACTCCCATGCGCTACAAAGTCACCGGCATCCCAACGCTGCTGGTGTTCAAGGGCGGACAAGTTGTCGAACAGCTTGTCGGATATCGTCCCAAAGACGCGATTGCACAGGCGATCGACAAGCACGTTGGGTAAGGGTGCTTCTGGCTGCTGGCTTCTAACTTAAAGCTGAAACGTACGCGGACTCTCACGAGTTGCGTGCGTTTTGTTTTTGGAGCGGAAAACTCGTCCTCAATATTTCCTCAACACTCCAATCACCCGCCCCTGCACTTCCACCGACGCCGCGGGCACGATGATTGGCTTCATGGTCACATTCGAAGGCTGCAGACGGATGCTATCGCCTTCACGGTAAAAACGTTTCAGCGTAGCGTCGCTGGAATCGACCAGAGCGACTACGATATCTCCGTTGTGCGCGGTCTTCAGCTTCTCGACCAGAACATAATCGCCGTCGAGGATGGCCTCATCCTGCATGGAGTCTCCGCGCACTTCTAAAACGAACACTTCTTTTGAACGAACGAAATCGGCGAGCGAAATCGTCTCATTGGTCTGCATCGCTTCGATTGGCTGGCCGGCCGCGATGCGCCCGAGCAATGGCAGCACCAATCCCGTGTTCACGCTCATGGCTTGCTTGAGGCGCCCTTTGGGCGGAAGCAGATCGATGGAGCGGCTGCGATTGTAGTCGCGGGTGAGCAATCCTTTTTTCTCGAGATTGGTAATGTGTTTGTGCACGGTGGCCAGCGAACTCAGCTTGAGGCCGGTGCCGATCTCATCGAACGACGGAGAATAGCCATTCTCCGCCACGAAGCGGGAGATGAAGTCATACACTTCGCGCTGCCTGCGTGTAATCGCCATGGCGGTATTGTTGGCGAATATAAGGCGAAATGTCAAGGAGAATCAGGTGGTGGTCTTCAGCTATCAGCTACTCGCCGAGATGGTCTCGTCGAGATACTCGGCAATATCTTGGATCGTTCTCGGGTTCATGGCATGCGCTTTTGCCAACGGTGCTGCGGTGACGCGACCGGGCCGCTTGGGGCGCGTGGGATCTACCGCGGCAGCGAGGGGAGGAGTTGCGGGCGCGGCCTTCGGGAGGCTTTGTTGCGATGAGCCCTGCTTCGACTGCGCTGTCTTCGACGAGGGTGGCTTCGACAACCTTGGCCAGCCAACGCGAACGAGCGCTTGCGCCTGTTCCAACGCGGGTTCGTGGGGCTTGGGCGCGGGCGGGGCCGCATATTGGGGTATTTCATCGACCATGTTCTGCCCCACGTAGGTGAAATGGGCGCGGGGCGCGTTTTTGGCGGCGATGTGAAGGGCGCGAAGAATGAGCTGGGCGCGGCGAAAGTCGATGGTATTGCGCACGAGCGCGTTGACGGTTTCCATGAGCGAAGCCTGGATCGATTGCGGGTCTTCGAGGAAAGCCATGGGATGGAGACGCGACTTGGGCGGGGTGCGAACGCCGCGAATGAGGCGCTGATGGAAGTAGCAGAACAGTTCGCCGCGCAGGGCGGGCGAGCCGCAGGGAACTCCGTTGACTTTGATGTGAGTGCAGACGCGAACAGCTTTGTTGACAGCCATTGAGTTTGAACCTTCCGGGTATGTGGATGCGGGATCCGGATCGAAAAAATTTCCAGATCGAGTTTGTAAATTATTGAAGTTGAGAGGGTTGCGGTCGTAGAGATCGGAAGAAGCCGGCGTAAAATTTTGAAAGCCAAGGATTTGCGCGGAAAATACTGAATAGTTCGGACTTAGCGGCGGCGAGTTCGGCGGGCGGAAGTGTGGAGAGGTATTGCTGGAGGCTGATTATGGAAGCGAGCATACTACTTGTAGTTTAGCGGGTGGGTGCAAGGTTGGAGGTCACAGGAGGGGGTGGAAAAAAAACGATCTAGGTAGGGTGTTAGGGGGTGGTTTGGCAATTAAGTTCGATGTGACGGACTTCCTGAATTGCGCCCTTCTTTAGTTCTTTGGCCATAGTTAGTTCCGCGCTCCAGAGGACCTCGAAGATGTCGTTACCCCTGTGGGTCACTATTCGTTTTTGTTCCGGCGCCTCCCCTAGGAGATTAGACAGGTAGAAGCTTTTCGAGGTGAGGGATGGAGTGTATGGCGCTGCGGCGATCGAATTGCTGAGCGGCGGCTGGAAATCCCAAGTAACGGGACCGCCCAATGTTAATGGTTGAACTACTTCAGTTGTCTTGGCCTCAGTCGTGGCGATTCCTGCCTCTATCTCAATCTCGATGCGGCTTGTCCAGAAGATGCTCCGCCCGTCTTTGCGTAAGAAATTCGGGCGGCTTATGAGCCATTTTCCGTTCTGGCGGAATGTGGTGCCCTCCGGCTTCTGCTTCAATTCAGCACTAAATCTGTTCGTGATCTGGTCGTGAACGTTAGCCTTGAAATAAAGAGCGTCTTTTTCTTCGGCGGAAACAAAAAAGAGCTTTGTGGCCTTCGGTTTGAGCTGTGAAATAAATTCTTCACCTACGTTTGAGACTATGGTGTTTATGAGCCCTTTCAGTTCCTCAATGTTTGCGAGAACGCTGGCATTAGGGGAGTTTGCGATGCGTGCCTTGATTGCCTGAGACAGAAGTTCATCCGAGCTAACGAGGACCACACGACATCGGGCAGGAGTCTTCGGAGAGATTTCAAGGAGTTGAAGAAAGGACTCAGCTATGAGGGAGTCTCGAAACCCCTTTTCTTTCTCTCCGGCCTGAAACGGCGGGGTTCGGTATTCGGCAGCCCGAATCAGTGTCGGCCAGTCAACTTTGAGATGGTTCAGCAGTAGGTCTTGCAGCCCAAGTTGGCTTTTTCTTTGCTCGATTCTTGTCTCCACGTGATCGATGAGGTTCTGGTCGGTGAGCGCGAGATTATGGCCAAGAAGGCGCTCAATCTTGTTAATAGCGGAGCGGAGCTTCAGTGCTTCCGTTTGCATCTGGTATTGCCGCTCGTGCCTGACCACGTCGGGCAGGTACCAAGTAATATCGAGGTCTGGGTACTTCGAATCCGCAATGAGGTCGGCTATTTCTTGGCGAAGCAGGTCACTGGCCGAGCCGATGCTGGTCGGCGTGACATAGAGGGCGTTGGTGTCGAAGACGACCTTAAGCTGGGACTTGTGGTTTTTCTTTTTCTTCTTTCCCTGCGCTGCTTCGGGTGCCGGTTCTGCTGGCATCTTCTGCTCCTCCTTAAAACGGTACCGACAGGAAAGGCCACGGCGTTGCCGTGGCCCCCGTCACAGTCGAAATCTTTTTACACTTATGCGCGGGGGAATGCAAAACGCGGCAATCATCGGAGAACTTCTACTGCGAATGGATAGCCGCTCTTTGGGAGTGCAGGGATCCTTCGACTGCGCGGGACGGCTCGCTGCGCTCGCCGTCCTGCTTCGCTCAGGATGACAATTTCCGCCGGGGGAGGACAGCCCTTGGGGGCTGTCCCCACATAAGCAAAACATTCCACAAGGACATAGCGGGCCAGCACATCCGAAACTTCCTTTCGGCTCGTAACTCTAATAGGCTGGGACAAAGCGGCGCAGGCTGCCGGGGAGGGGTTATGTCCAGAAGTTCGGTGCGCATGGTGGCGATGATTTTGACGGTGCTGGCGGGCGCGGTGGCTTGCCGCGCGGGGAGTGGGGCGAGTGCGGCGGTGCCGGGTCCGGCCGCGGATGAGGCGCGGGCGACGGCTCCAGCGAAGGAGACGGCGGTGGTGGCGGGGGGATGTTTCTGGGGGATCCAGGCGGTGTTTCAGCATGTGAAGGGCGTGGTGAGCGCGACCTCGGGTTATTCGGGCGGGACGGTAAAAAATCCGGATTACGAGACGGTGAGCAGCGGCGAGACCGGGCATGCAGAGAGCGTGCAGATTGTTTACGATCCGTCGCAGGTGACTTATGGGGAGTTGCTGCGGGTATTTTTCTCGGTGGCTCTCGATCCGACGGAGGTGAACCGGCAGGGTCCGGATGATGGGACGCAATACCGGTCTTTAATTCTTTACAGCAACGACGAGCAAAAGCATATTGCCGAGGCTTATATTGCGCAGTTGAATTCGGCAAAAGTTTTTCGCAAGCCGATTGCCACGCAGGTGGTGCCGCTGAAGGCGTTTTATCCGGCGGAGGGATATCACCAGAATTACGCGACGCTGCATCCGGATAATCCTTATATCGTTTATAACGATGCGCCGAAAGTAGCGAATTTGCGGCGGGAGTTTCCGGAGTTGTATAGCGGCAAGTAAGTTGGCTGTACCTCGGGGGCTAAAGCCCGGTGGCTGGGTGGGATGAGAATCGCAGCGCTGAAGCGCTGCGCCACCCAAAAATGCTGAGCGATGGGCAGCGCCAGCGACGGGCATCGCCGCCCAAAGGCGCACGAGCGATCAAGGATGCCCGACTACCGGTGGGCTGAGGCGCGAGCGTCTCTCGAAGGATGACAATTGGTTTGTAGTGGAAATTTCTGGAGGGGGTTATGTTTGAGTCGGATCATGGGGAGAAGGAAGTTAATTTAGGGCGGAGAGTTTTTTTGGCGGGAGTGGGCGCAGCCCTTGGGGGAGCGGCGCTGTTTTTGCGTCGGCCGCACGTGACCGCGGAGGCGGCGAAGAATGAGCCAGTCGAGGTGACGATTGTGCAATTTTCCGACTCGGGCCAAAGGCTGGGGAAGGTGAAGATTGCCCGCGTAGTGAAGTCGGAAGAGGAGTGGAGGAGGGAATTGCCGTCAGGCGTGTTCGAGATTACGCGCCATGCTGATACGGAATTGCCTTATACCGGTAAACTTTTGAATGAGCACGAGACCGGAATTTTCCGCTGCATATGCTGCAACAATGCCCTGTACAGTTCGGCGACAAAGTTCGATTCAGGAACTGGCTGGCCGAGTTTCTGGGAGCCGATTGCGAAAGAGAATATACGGGAGATTTCTGACAGCACTCTTGGCATGGAGCGAACGGCGGTTTCGTGCACGGAGTGCGACGCGCATCTGGGGCACGTGTTTGATGATGGTCCGAAGCCGACGGGGCTGCGGTATTGCATGAATTCGGCGTCGCTGCGCTTTGTGAAGACGGCATAAGCCGCGCGTACAATTGGGCGCATGAGTTCAAGCCCCCGCAAACTCCCCGTCGCCGGCTTTTCGCGAACCGAGTGCGCTGGAGAAAGTCTTTAATCGCGCTTTCGGATTTCTGGTGGGAGCCGGTCTCGGTTATTCCTACAACTATCTGCTGCAGGTTCGGGGACGGAAGAGCGGAAAGCTTTACTCCGCTCCGATCAATCTGCTACAGCGTTACGGGAAGCGGTTTCTGGTGGCGCCGCGAGGGCGTACGCAGTGGGTGCGCAATGCTGAGACTGCCGGCGAAGTCATTTTGAAAAAAGGGAGCATGCGGGAAAAGTTCCGCTTGCGGCCTTTGAGCAAAGCGGAAAAGCCTGAGATCCTCAAAGACTACCTGGATAGTTTCAAGCGCGAAGTGCAGCGCTACTTTCCGGTGCCGGCAGGTTTCCCAGCTGAGACCTTCGTCGAACTGACGGAGAGCTATCCGGCGTTTGAGCTGATTGCGGGATGATCAAACGCCTCCCACTTCCTTAAACCGGTTCCCCCCAAATAGGAATGGAGAGACGTGCGATCCGCGCGCCCCTCCATCTTGACGCTTACGAAGGTGAGTTGGTTTGGTTAATGACCGTCGCCGGAGCTGCCGGCCTTGGGCGTGCTCTTCAGCGTGACAGTGTCCGAGGGTTGCGGAGCGCTTTTTGGCTGCGTCTGTTGAGGCTTGGGCGCGGCTGGTTTGGCTTCGTTCGCTTGACTGGTGTGCAGGGTACTAATTGGATTGACCATAGAGGGAGAGATCGGCTGCGGGTTGTGAAACTTTAGGGAGCGCCTGTTGGTGCGGCGATCTTTGGTAATAGTTACCGAGAACCTCAGGGGCTGAAGCCCGAATTCGCTGGGGAGCTCTACGGCACGGCTGAAGCCGTGCCCTTCCCGATCTCTAAAATCAAGGTCAAAGGCAGCGGGCAAGAGTGCCCGCTCCACACTGCTTTCAAAACATTCAGGCGCCGGTGACGAAAAACTTATCGTCCGATGTCTTTTCGGATTTGTGGGAAGGCGCTGCGGCGGCGACGTCCTGAACGAAGTGGCGGCGGCGTTCCGGGCCTTTGTGCTCGATTACGCGCACACGGCGGGCGGGCATGTTGCTGGGCTCGAGGCTGAGGATGCGTCCGTCGCGGACCTGGATTTGCGAACGAAACCAATCGGTTCGGAACATACGCCCAGAACAGTAAAAAGTCATGGAAGCCGCGATTGGACCTTCGAAATCCTTCCCCGTGCAGGCCAGGATTCTACGGCCCATCGCCTGGGTCCAGGTCATGCCTCCGACCAGAGGGTCATTCAGGCGGCAGCGTTCAAAGGGCACAGCGTGCGAGAGTTTGCGTAGCTGCAGCAATTGCAGCAGGACAGAACTCTTGGCAAGGTTGGTGACGATGATGTTGGCTTCGCTGGCCGACACGCGCTCGAGCTTAAGGTGAAGATCGGGCGTCCACTCGCGCTCGAAACCTTCGCGGGCCAGGGCTAAGCCTTTATCAGTTGCCTCCACGTAGCGCAGCGTGGCGCGAGCCAAAATCACACTGAACAAACAAGTCACTACGGTGGCAATCAGGGGAATATAGCTGACGAGAGTCGTGAACGATATCCGGAACGAGGTGATCGACGGCACGGACATGTGAGTTCGGCTCCTCGGCGCGCTGGCGGCGCAGGTCTGATAAAGCGGGGGAAGGCTTTTTATTTCGCTGAGTAATCTCCGCCATTGGTGTTCGTTGTGGGCAAGAGTGTAGTGGGAACGATGGGGCCGACCTAGATGCGTATGGTGTGGGACCGAGATTCCGCCGGATGGGCGACTTTGGTAACTGGGAAAAAGCTTTTAACACGGGGGACACAGGGGGGCACAGGGTAAGACACGAGTTATTCGAGGACACTGTCATCCAGCTTTTTGCGTTCCCAGTCGGCGGCGGCTTGGACGAAGGCCAGGACCACGGGATGCGGATTTTTTTCGGTGGAAGACAGTTGCGGCTGGAAGAGTGTGGCGATAAAAAAGCGGTGAGTGGGGGATTCGATGGCGCGGATTTCGCCTTGTGCGCCGCGCGCCACTACGGGAAATCCGGCCTCCATGGTGGCCCATTCGTACTCGGGATTGACTTCGAAGTTGCAGAAATATTCTTCGCTAACGATTTCTTTGTCTTTGCCGTAAAAAGACTGCAGATACGAGCCGGGTCGCAGGCGGATTTCGGGCACAAGGCCGGAAAGTTTGGGAGCGTTGCCTTTGCGGTCGGGAACGGTGCAGGCGACGGGATAGATGACGATATTTTTTGATCCAGAATTATTTTCGGCGCTGTCGGCGTCAGCAATGCCAAGGACATTGCGGGCGAATTCGATCAGGGCGTACTGGAAGCCTGCACAGGTACCCAGAAACGGCCAATCGCGGCGGCGGGCGAACTCGATTCCTTTGAGCATGCCTTCGAAACTTTTGAATGGGCTGCCGGGCGAGGCCCAAAGTCCGTCGAAACTCTCGAGAATTTTCTCCGCGCCAGGAACGGTCAGAGATGGCGTGGGAATCCACTCCGATTCGACCTTCAAATCCATTTTGTGGGCGGCGTGTTGCAGCGACTCGGGTGTGGCGTGGTGGGAACGAAGTTCGGGATTGAAGTCGCCGAGGATTCCGATGCGAACCGCATTGCTCACGGAAGCATTGTACTAGAGGGGATGTAACGCTTCGTTAGCTCATGAAGCACCTGAGCGGCCGAAGCCGAGCCCTTCCAATCCGGCTTACCCGACACGCTGGGGATAGGTTTTCAGATCAGATGCGTCAGAGTGAGCAAGCCATAGAGACAGAGCAGAGTGAGGACGGGACCGCCCCAGATCATCAGGGTGCACTTCCAACCCAGCGAGCGGGCGATCTCTCTCTGACTCCGCCATGAGATTAGAAAGGCTGGATTATTTTCTCCCTTCATGAGGACGACCGCCGGGCGAGGGTCGAAGTCGCTGGCGGAAGCGGCGGTTCCGTTTGACGAGTTCGTACTGACGGTTGGCGCGTATGGCGTTACTCCAGCGGCGGACCAGGCGGCGGGGTTCGATATGCCTGCCTTCCTCAGAGCGGCGGCAATTTTTTGTTGCTGGGTCATGTCCGCAGTACCTTGGGAATCGGAATGGGGCGAGAGCTGAATCACTTTGGCTGAGGACGCATGACGCGATTCTTCTTCGAGAATCGACTTGCCCAAGGGCGTCTTCTCGAATTCTGATGCCGAAGTGGAACCTCCGCCGATCATGAGTTCGCTGACAGACTGGTGATCGGCTGACAATGACGAGGCGCCTACGCCTCCGTTGGCGAACGCCAGAATTTTTTGCCCGATCGGCGATTGCAGCGGATTGAACCACAGCGCATCCTGAGAGGTCAGAGTGTTGTGCTCATCATCCAGAATCGGCTTCGGGGCGAGTTCGAGGCCGGGATTGTCACCGAGCGTTCCCAGCACGAATAGGGAATTTTTGGGCTTGATGCAGAACTCTTCCACTTTGATTTTGTTGGTGGTGCTGATGCCGTGACGGCTCAGAAGAGTGCGAACATTCGGCGGAGCTTCTTCCTTGGTGGTGAAGAGAGCGTCGCAGAATTCCTGTTGGAAGTCGCGATGGAGATCGAGTTCGGCGCCGCGCGGGTCGACCATGACTTTGCCGGTATTGTCATCGAGAAAGAAAGGGACGTGCGTGCACTCGGAGGCCACCTTCACCCACGCGTTGTTGCGGCCCTGACGCTTCCATTCCCAGACGATGGTGCGAAAGTAGTAGCAGGAGCGTTCGGTGATGGGTGCGATTACGGTGTATGGTCCGGCGGCCTGGCCATTCAGTTCGACCATGCCCATGGATGCGCTGCGAATTTTGGAAACCGGAGTGTCGAGAATGAGGTGCCGGCGCTGCAGCAAGCGGAAGCCGTTGAAAAAAAGATAAAGGCCGGCGCAAAGTCCGATGGCGCACCAAGCGATGGCGCGGATGGGATCGTTGGAATGAAGCAGCAGAATAAAAGAAATCAAAATGACTCGGCCCGATGAAGTGATTTACCTAGTGAGCACCCGCCTCTCAAGGCTAGCGGAGCAGGCGCGAAGCTGGCAGCAGAAAAGGGCGGAACCGGCTTACGTTGGTAATAACGTGGAGCAATTGAGATGTGGTGCTAGGAGGAGCCAGCGGCGGCGGCTTTGGAATATGCGCCATCTGGAACTTTCGTTGTTCCATCTCGTTGAGGCAGCGGTGCGGACGGGCGGTGGCCGGCGGATTCCAATTTGAATTGCTTCACCAGATGCTGCAGATCTAAGGCCAGGCTGGATAAATCCGAGCAAGCTTTGGAAGTTTGCGCCGCTGAGGCCGAGGATTCCTGGGTTGAGCCGGAGATCTGCGAAACATTGGAGTTGATTTGCCCGGTCGTGGCAGATTGTTCCGTGGCCGCGGTGGCAATGGTGGCAATCATATCGCCGACATCTTCCGACAACTTGATGATCTCACGCAGCGCCGCTCCGGAAGCCGAGGTCTTTTCCACCCCCACCTGAACTTCTTTGATTTCCTGCTCCATGGCTTGCACCGCGTTCTGAGTTTCCCGCTGAATGGATTCAATCATGTCGGCAATTTCTTTCGTCGCCTTGGTGGTGCGCTCCGCCAGCTTGCGAACTTCATCGGCAACCACCGCGAAGCCGCGGCCTTGTTCACCGGCGCGCGCTGCTTCAATGGCGGCGTTTAGCGCGAGCAGATTTGTCTGGTCGGCGATGTCATCAATCACGGAGATGATCTTGCCAATTTGCTCCGAACCTTTGCCCAACTGGGTGACGGTGGAGGCCACTTTGGAAGTGGAATCAGCGATTCCCCGCATGGTGACAAGTGTTTCTTCCACTACTTTGCCACCATTGCGCGCGGCTTCGGCGGCGTTGCGCGAAGCGTCGGAGGCCTTTTGCGAATTGTCGGAGATCTGCAGCACGGTGGAGGACATTTCCTGCATCGCGGTAGCGACCTGGAGTGTCTGGTCGGATTGAACGCGGGAGCTTTCGGCGGTCTGACCAGCCCCGGCGGAAATTTCCTCGCTGGCACTGGCCAGTTGTTCCGCGCTCTGCGTGATGGTGGCGAGAGTGCCACGAAGTACTTCGACGGTCCGATTCAAGGCAACGGCCATTGCGCCCAATTCGTCGGTGGAGTCGACTTCGAGAATCGTTGTGAGATCGCGTGCCGCTAGCGATTGGAGCACAGCCATGGTTTTACGAACGGGGGCGGCAATGGACTGGGTAATCGTAATGAGGAGAATGATGCCCAACCCGACGGCTGCCAGCAGGATGCCAATCACCCAGTAACGCGACGAAGCGTAAGCCACCGCCGCACTTCGAGCGGTCGCGTTTCCACCATCGACATTCAGTTTTATGTCCTCTCCTACTTTTTTCAACGCGGCATCGACCGCCAGACGTCCTTCACCCTGCGACAGTTTGAGTGCTTCCTTATGTTTGCCTTTTCCTGCCAACTTAACTACTCGCGTCTCCGCGCTTTCAGTTCTAACCATGTCGGCGAGATATTCCTCATAGATCTTGTGCTCCTGGTCGGAAGAGATTAGGGGTTCATAATGCTTATCGTCTGCAGCGAGAGCGTCATGCAGTTCCTGAAGTTGCTGCTTCCAGGAGTTGATTTCTTTTCTGTCCGCAAGAAGCAGGTTAAGCTCTCGCCTTTTGAGGCTGGTGGTGTCGTAGCGGATTTTCGCGAGGGCCTCGACCGAGGGCATCCAGCTGGTTGCCAAGTCTACCGTGGCAGCGTTCACTTCAGAGAGCTGGCGCAGAGAAAATATACCCAGGCCGGCCATCAGAAGCAGGACCACTGCGAATCCCAGCCCCAGCTTCTGGCTAACATTCAAGTTCTTGAACCAACGCATCGGTTTCCCTCGATCGAAATAATCTTGCGAGACTCGCAACTTGCCGAAATTCTGCCAATCCAGAACGGTGGTCCGGGGATCAGGTTTATTAGTGAAATTATCGGCGCACGGAAACAAACCTTTAGGTAAGCTACGTGGCTCGATGACGTCTCAATAGAAGGTATGCAAGGGTGAGTGCTGCCAGGAAGATGAGTCCGCCGAGAGCGTTGATTCGCGAGGCGAAAAGTGTGTGAAGAACGGCGACCGAAACTAGGATAAAGCCGACTACAGAGCCCCACAGGCCCAGAGGAGAACGCATGGGAAGAGCGGCAACTTCCTCCGGAGTGAGCCGCCAGCGAAAGCTCACGTGTGCGGCGAGCGAGACGACCCAGGAAAGAATCAAGCCGGAAAATGCAGCGCCCATAATGTAGAGAAAGGCTTGTTTCGGAGCCCAGTTTTCGATAATGAGCGCGGTCACGATTCCGTAGGAGGAGACGAGTAAAGCGAGGCGCGGCGAGCCGGAAGCGTTGAGCTTGCCGAGGCGGGCGGGAGCCCATCCGGTGCGGCCCATGGAAAACAGCAGGCGCGAAGCGACGTAGAGTTTGGCGTTGGCTCCGGAGAGCGCAGCCGTGAGAACAACGAAATTCATGAAGAATGCGGCGGCCGGAATTTTTGCCAGGCGGAGAACGCTGACGAATGGACTCTCGGTAACACCGGCGCGATTCCATGGCATTACTCCGACAAGAACAATGATCGCGCCCAGGTAAAGGCCAGCGAGCAGAAAAAATGTGAGACGCGCGGCCCGGGGAATATCCTTTGCCGAGCGCGATTCGCCAGTGGTGACGGCGAGCATTTCGATGCCGCCGAAGGCATAGATGGCGAGAAAGACTGCCAGCAGCGGCGCGATTGGACCCTTGGGAAAGAATCCGCCGTGGGAGGTGTATTGCGGAGTGACGTGGCCGCTGAACATAAGCGCAGCTCCGGCCAAAATGAAGGCCACAATGGTGGCGAACTTAATCATGGAGAACCAGAACTCAAAGCGTCCAAATGAGCCGACGCTGCGCAGGTTGATGAGTAGAAGCACAGCCGAGAAGACGATGACCCAAATTTCTCCGGGAACAGCTGGCAGCCAATAGGTCATGTAGGTGGCGGAGGCGACCAGTTCGGCGCCGATGGAAAATGCGATGGAGGCCCAGTATGCGGCGCGGCAGAGAAATCCCAGATATTGATTCAGGTAAATTTCACCGTAGATTCCGAACGATCCGGCGGCGGGATGCATGCTGGCTAACTCACCCAGAGCCATGGCCACGGTGTAGGCGATAAAAGCGGCGATGACGTAACTGAGGATCACGCCCGGTCCGGCGATCTCGAGGGCTGCGGCCGAGCCGAGGAGAAGTCCAGTGCCGATGGAGCCGCCGACGGCCACCATCGTCATTTGTCCGGCGGTGAGTTGGTGGTGGAGACCTTCTTCGTGAACTTGTGCCTGGACGATCTCCGGATGCGGCGGGGCCGAAGGCATGGGGCACGATAACAAATTCCTGCGTCATGGGGCGAGTTCGAGTTATCTCGAAGATGTTCAACCGCCGAGATCTTTAACACCAAGACCTTTAACCACAGGGGACACGGGGGTTCACAGGGTAGGACAAGAGCGAGAGCCAGTGACTTTCGTAATCGCTGGCGGACCCTTGCGGATTGCTGGCA
This sequence comes from uncultured Acidobacteriaceae bacterium, assembly GCA_963724815.1. GTDB lineage: Bacteria > Acidobacteriota > Terriglobia > Terriglobales > Acidobacteriaceae > Sulfotelmatobacter. The sequence continues at coordinate 34,944 of CAVRWS010000078.1, read as the reverse complement.
CTGAGGGGGACTTCTAGAATCGAAGCAGCGGTAGTCTGCCCACATCCGACCCATGGCCGATACGACAACGCGCGCGGACCGAACCGAGCTGACCCGGCGGGTGGAGCGTGCCGGAAAGCTTCTGCAGAAGGGCAAGGCTGCCGAGGCGCTGGAAGAATATCTGCTGGTCCTGCGCGACGATCCCGAAGATGATACGGTGCGCGCGCTTTCAGCAGATTTGTGTCTGTCGCAGAATCGCGGGCGTGATGCGGTCCGGTTGTTGGGCGAACTGTTTGAGCGGCAGGTGAATGCCGGAGATGCTACGCGAGCGAGTCTGACGTATAAGAAACTGGCGCGGCATGGCAGTCCCACCTGGGATCAGAAAGTTCGCTTCGGCCAGTTGCTGGAAGGATCGAACAAAAAGCTGGCGGTGGGCACGTACGAATCCGCATTGAGCGATCTGGCCAAGCTGGAAGACAAGAAAGATGCACTGGTGGTGCTGGGACGAATCGTGGCGCTGGAACCAACCCAGGCCAATTACTTGCGAGTTGCGGAACTATCTTCTGACCTGGGAGAAAGCAAGGCGTCGGCGGAAGCGTTCAAGCGCGTGGCGCAATCGACCACGGAAAGCGGCGGCGATCCGGCGCAATGGTATGAGCGCGCTTACCAGGAGGATTCCTCGGACGAGGAAATTGCGCTGGCCTATGGGAAGAGTCTATTAGGGCAGGGTCAGATTGGCGCGGCGATTTTTATTCTTGAGCCGCAGGTAAATGCGGGCAAAACTTCGCCTGAGCTGCGCGATATTTATGCCGAGGCTTTGCTCGCGGCGGGACGGTATGCGGACGCGGAGCCGCTGGTGTGGCAATTGTTTGAAGAGAATCCGAAGCGCATGTCGCAGGTAACCGCATTGATCGGACAGCTTGTCGATGCGGAGCAGGATGATGCGGCCGTTTCTCTGGCGCGCAAATTGGGACAATTTCAGGCGAAGCGGGGCGAGCGGCGGCAATTTATAACCGTGATGCAGGATATTGCGGCGACCCGGCGTGCGTCCCCGGGAATGCTGGAGTTTCTCAGCGAGTTGTTCAACGCCTCGAACCGCGAAGGCGATTATTGCCAGACGCTGCTGAAACTTTTCGATGTGTACTGCGGAACTCAGGATTTTGACAAGGCGGCTGAATGTCTGGATCGCGCCGCGGAAGTAGATCCGTATGAATCTGGCCACACCAAGCGGCTGGAAATGTTGAAGGGCAAGATTGATGAGAAAAAGTTTGAGGCGATTGCATCACGGTTCACCCCGGTAAGCAAAGCCGCGCCTGAGACCTCGGTTGAGCATCAAGCGACCCTGGGAGCTTCGACTTTGCAGGATCTGATGTTGCAGGCAGAAATACTTGTGCAGTACGGAATGCGCAACAAAGCGGTCGAGCGGTTGCAGCGAATTCAGGAATTGTTTCCGCACGAAGAAGAACGCAATGAAGATTTGCAGCGGCTCTATCTTTCCGCGGGCGTGACGCCAACCTATGCTGGAGCCGCGCCCCGGACGGTTGTCGCCACGCCTGCGCCTCTTGCATCCGCGCCAGCCCCGGCAGTTGCACCGCCGGCAGCTGATCCCGCGGCGGAGATGCGAAACGTGACTCGCGTGGCTGAGATTACCCGCAAGCTGTATCACCAGACGACGGCGGCTGCGGTGTTGACGACGGCGGTGAACGAAATTGGCGGGCATTGGGAAGTGTCGCGTTGCGTGGCGGCGATGTGCACTCCGGGTTCGAGGCCCACGGCGGTGCAGGAGTTTTGCGGCAAGGGAGCGAAGGCGGGGGAGCCAGGAGCTGTCAAAGCTATCATGTGCGTGCTGCAGGATTTGTCTTTATCGTCCTCGCCGTCGTCGAACGAGCCCGTGATCATTGCCGATGCGCAGAAGGCTCCGGAGTTGCAATCGGTACACAAGGCAGTGGTGGAGCTGGGAATCACATCTGTGATCGCGTTCCCACTCAGCAATGGCGAGGATTCCGTGGGAGTGCTGGCCTTGTTGCATAGCAAACCGCGGGCATGGCCGCAGACGGATACTGTTGTATTGAAGACTCTGGCCGACCAGATGGTGATCGCGCTGAATAATGCGGGCTTGCGCCGGCTGGTGAAAAATCTGTCGGTGACGGATGAGAAGTCCGGACTGCTGAAGCGAAGTTCTTATCTGGATTTGCTGCTGGCGGAAAGCAAGCGTGCGGCGCAGAATGCCTCTCCGGTTTCGGTGCTGCTGTTGCAGTTTGGGCGAAGCGCCGCGCTGCTCAAGGAATATGGCGACGCGGCGATTGAAGCGGTGATGGAAAAGATTGGGCAACAGTTTGCCGCCAACATTCGCACGAATGACCTCGCGTTCCGTTACGATACGACGACGATTGCGCTCATCCTCGGCGACACGGCGGAGAAGGAAGCGCTGATGGCCGTCGAAAAACTTCGGAAGGTGATTGCGGAAGTGCGATTACCTGCCAAGGATGGCGCCGAGAAGGGCAACTCGCTGGAGTTTTCTGCGGGTCTGGCTGAGGCGGTGATACGAGACAGTTATGATCCGGTGGACATTGTGACGGAAGTGATTAACCGCGCCGAGCACGCGCTGGCGACGTCGCTGGTGCAGGGTCCGGGGAAAGTTGTGGCGCTGGGTGCGGCGCTGGCCGCGGGGGCTGTGGCGTAATCTGGATCTCCTCACTCTCCGGCATTCGAAATTCATTCACCACGATGAGCACGAAGTTACACGAAGGCGGATTGCTGATACTTTCTTCCTTCGTGTTCCTTCGTGTTCCTTTGTGCCCTTCGTGGTAAATCCGAGTTGTGTGTTCTCGTCCTGCTGTGGTCAAACCTGCTTTCACGCTGCTACACTAACCAGTTTGATAGTCAATTTTGATCCGCTCTGAGTGCGGTGTCTGCAAGGAAATCAATGTTAAAACCGGGTGATATTGCTATTGTCAGCGGGGCGCGCACGCCCTTTGGGCGCTATTGCGGCAAGCTGAAAGACTTTACGGCGCAGGAGTTGGGCGCGGTCGCGGCCAAAGGAGCGATTGAGCGGTCGGGAATCGATCCCACGGAATTTGATCATGCGGTGTTTGGCAACGCGCAGCAGACTTCGGGCGATGCGCTGTATGGGGCGCGGCACGTGGGTTTGCGGGCGGGGCTGCCGATTGAGACTCCGGCGCTGACAGTGAACCGGCTGTGCGGGTCAGGCATGCAGGCGATTGTGAGCGCGGCGCAGATGATTCAGACCGACGAGGCGAAGATTGTGCTGGCGGGCGGGATGGAGGCGATGTCGCAGGCTCCGTTTACGATTCGCGGTCGCGACGGGTTTACGCTGGCGCCGGGCGGCAAGATGGAAGATTCGCTGATGGTGGCGCTGCTCGATAGCTATTGCGGGCTGTACATGGCGAATACGGCGGAGTTGTATGGCGAGCAGCAGGGGATTACGCGGCAGGCGCAGGATGAGTTCGCTCTGCGCTCGCAGCAGAAGGCCGATGCGGCTTATAAAGAAGGACGCATTCAGGAAGAGCTGGTTCCGGTGCCGCTGCGGAATCATAAGGGTGAGGCTACGGGAGAGTCGCTGACGGAAGATGATCACCGGCGTCCGCAGACTACGATGGAAGGGTTGGCGAAGCTGAAGGCTGCGTTTGGTCGCAATGGGAGCGTGACGGCTGGGAATGCTAGCGGCATTGTGGATGGCGGCGCGGCGGTGGTGGTGATGTCGCTCGAAGAGGTTCGCAAGCGGAATATGGAGCCGCTGGGACGAATCGTCAGCTGGGGTGTCGCCGGAGTTGAGCCGAAGCTGATGGGGCGTGGTCCGGTGCCAGCGACCAAGATTGCGCTTCAGAAGGCTGGGCTATCTTTGGACTACATTGATTTGATTGAAGTGAATGAGGCTTTCGCGGCGCAGTATTTGTCGGTGGAGAAAGAGTTGGGGCTGGATCGCGAGAAGGTGAATGTGAATGGCGGTGCGATTGCGTTGGGGCATCCGCTAGGGGCGACCGGGACTCGGTTGGTGATTACTTTGCTTTATGAGCTGCGGCGGAGGAAGAAGAAGTATGGGCTGGCTACGGCTTGCATCGGCGGCGGGCAGGGGATCGCGATGGTGGTGGAGAGCATGAGCTGATTCTTTGCCACGGATTTACGCCCTCCGGTTTGCCCGGAGTGGGCGATTTTATTAGGCGGCTGGCTGCATGGTTGCCTTATAATCCGGATATGCTTACGGATGACGACAAACAGTGGATCAGCCAACGGTTGGAGAAGGTGGAAACTACCTTGCTCACCGAGTTTCACAAGTGGGCGTCCCCCGTCGAGTTGCGTCAGCGAAGCCATGCCGCGGCTCTGCGCGCGCTGGACGCCGAAGTCGAGTCTCTCTCAGACCGGCTGAAGAATCTTGAAGGCCGCTGATAGGACTCTTCTGTCCGGTACCTTGATCCCGGAACCATCCACATCGATTCGGTTTCCGCTTTGCGAGGAGTGGACTTCGCCGTAGCCGAATCTGAAGCGCGGAAGTATCGGCTGGCGTCGGCGTGCATCGGCGGCGGGCAGGGGATTGCGATGGTGGTGGAGAGCACGAATTGAAGATAACTAAGATTGTTTTCAGCCGCAAAGGATTCGATGGCGAAAACGGCGGCGTATCAAGCCCTATATTCCCCGATCTCTCAATGGTGTCTCTGCCGATTCCACGAAAGTCGAACGTGCAATACGGCCATATTAGTTTCTCGAAGCATGGGCTACGTAATCTCGGGGAAATCGTCGAGCCCCTAACTGGATATCGCCTCTCGGATTCTAGTTGCACGCACCTGGACCCCGACTTGGATGGCAAAGCGATTGAGCGAATGGCAGGCTGGCGGGGAATTTTCGGGCAATCTGGGTCGGCGCAGGGGAAATTGAAGAAGGATGGTGTGGGAGCTGGGGCGCTCTTTCTTTTTTTCGGGCGATTTCAGAAGGTGGACCTGAAGGGTGGGCGCCTGCGATACGAGAAGAATGCTGGCATCCAACATGTAATTTTCGGCTGGCTAAAGGTTGGAATTGTATGTGACGTCGCGCAGCAAAGAGATTCGGTATCTGAATGGGCAAGGTATCATCCTCACCTGAATTTTCAGTATCCCGAGAAATCTCCTAATGTCATTTACATCGCGGCGTCAAGCCTCGGCGAGGCAAACGATTTGCCGGGTTGGGGAGTTTTTGGCAAATATCATGACCGGCTGCGGCTGACCGATTTGCAACCTAATGACTCTAAGATTAGGGCCAGCATGTGGAGACTACCCGGGTGGATGTTTCCCTGGCCCGACGGAAGCTCCCCGAGGCCACCGATCGGGTTGCACAAAGAACGGAAACGATGGCGCTTGGAAGATAACTCCGCGATTCTTCAGACCGTGGGAAGGGGCCAGGAGTTCGTATTGGATTGCGACGCCTACCCCGAGTCTCGAGATTGGGCGGAGTCGCTAATTCGAGATTTTGGTGGTTTGTAAAAAGGAAAGTTATGGAAATCAATAAAGTTGGTGTTCTCGGTTGCGGTTTGATGGGTTCGGGCATCGCTCAGGTCTGCGCGACGGCTGGATTCGATGTGACCGTGCTTGAAGTCGAGCAGAAGTTTCTTGATAAGGGCTTTGTTGGGATTGAAAAATCTTTGGCGAAGTTTGCGGAGCGGCCGGTGCAGAAAGGCGGGATCACCGCTCAGCAGAAGGATGCGATTCTTGCGCGGCTTAAGGGGACTACGAACCGGGGTGACCTGGCTGATTGCGACATTATTATTGAAGCCATCATCGAGAACGTCGGAGAGAAGAAGAAGATGTATGCGTCGATTGATGGCGTGGTGAAGAAGGATGCGATCTTTGCTTCGAATACTTCTTCGATTTCGGTGACGGAGCTTTTGACTTCGGTGAAGCGGCCGGAGCGGTTTATCGGGCTGCACTTTTTTAATCCGGTTCCGCTGATGAAGCTGGTGGAAGTGGTGCGGACCATCGCCACTGACGATGATGTTTATGAAACGGCTTACGAGTTCGCGAAAAAGCTGGGCAAGGTTCCGGTGCGGACTTCGGACAAGACGGGATTCATCGTCAACCGGCTGCTGGTGCCATATTTGCTCGATGCCATCCGGGCGTACGAAGAGGGCGTGGGATCGATTGAGGACATCGATAACGCGATGAAGCTGGGATGCGGGTATCCCATGGGGCCGTTTACGCTGCTGGATTTTGTCGGGCTCGATACCACTTATTACATTACGCAGGTGATGTATGACGAGTTCAAGGAGCGGCGGTTTGCGTCGCCTCCGCTACTGAAGCGGCTGGTGATGGCAGGGTGGTATGGACGGAAATCGGGCAAAGGGTTTTACGATTATTCGGATCCGAATCAACCGAAGGCGAATAAGCTGTAGAATCGGCATTCTGGATAAGGCGCTAGACTAAAGGCGCCAGATTCAATCGCGATGCTAAGGCGCAGAAAAACCGATCGGCTACCGGGCGAAGGGGGCCCGGAAGATTTGGAAATATATCGCCGGGCCTGGCACAGCTATGTGGCGCGACGGAATCTTGTGGTCGTCCTGTTTGTCAGCTTTCTGTTTCTCGGCTTAGTGATCGGAAAGCTCAAGATGGGCGAAGGCAAGGACTTCGCGATTCTGCTGGCTTGGGTTGGGGTTTATCTGGCGGGAGCCTGGTGGCTGACGGAATGGAAGTGTCCGCGCTGCGGAAAAATATTTGGCAACCGCCTGTGGACGCAGCGCTGCATCAGTTGCGATTTGAGCAAAGATGAAGTGGCGGCGGTGGCGCGGGAGAAGTGATGCTCTGCCACGGATAGGCGCGGATTCGCACGGATCTGAAATCCTCACTACAGGTCAAATGCGAATTCGGGCAATCAGCCGCCGCGGCGCTGCCAGCAAATTGCATAGGTTCTTCGCTCCGCTCAGAATGACAAACGTTTTTTCAAGCACCATGCCCCTCGAATAGTGGAATTTATGAACTTCGAAAACATTCTCCTCGAAAAGAAAAACGCAATTGCTTATGTCACCGTCAATCGGCCGAAGGTGCTCAATGCTCTAAACATGGCTACCATGGAGGAGTTACGAGCGGCATTTCATGACATTAAAAATGATGCGGCGATTCGCGTCGTCATTCTTACGGGATCTGGCGAGAAGGCCTTTATAGCCGGAGCGGACATTGCTGAGCTGGCTAAAAACGATGCGGTTGCAGCCAAGGAATATACGCACCGCGGACAGAACGTTCTGAACTTGATTGAGAATCTGGGCAAGCCGGTGATTGCCTGCATCAATGGATTTGCGCTCGGCGGGGGATGCGAGATCGCGCTGGCTTGCACGATGCGGCTGGCGAGCGAGAATGCCAAGCTGGGACAGCCTGAGGTAAAGCTGGGGATTATTCCCGGTTATGGCGGAACGCAGCGTCTGCCGCGGCTGGTGGGTAAAGGCATTGCGATGCAGATGGTGCTGACGGGCGAGATGATCGCGGCGCAGGAGGCGCATCGGATTGGATTGGTGAATGAGGTTACGGTGGCGGCTGAGTTGATTCCTCGGGCGGAGGCGATTGCGGCGAAGATTATTGCGAATGCTCCGCTGGCCGTGCAGTATGCGATGGAGGCCGTCAACAAAGGGCTGGAGATGACTTTGAGCGAGGGCTTGTATCTGGAGGCAGTGCTGTTTGCGGTGGCTTGCGCAACCGAGGATAAGAAGGAAGGGACTGCGGCGTTTCTGGAGAAGCGAGCGGCGGGGTTTAAGGGGAAGTAAAGTATTGCCACGGATCTTCACGGATTCACACGGATCAAAGGCGAACTCACTACCGAGGCCGTTCGTTGATGAAATGGGCTAACATCACTGCACAAACAAGGAGCGAGGAAGACTTCGAGCTTTTGACCAAGATGCTCGATGCGCTAGGTTTCCGCAGTAAGGAGGTAGAAGACTACGAGCACTATCGCCTCCAGCCTTTTCTGCCTTCTGACCTCAGGTTAGAGGTCGTGCACCGCAAAAATCCACGCACTTATCCAGATTTGGAGCTGACCATATCAGATCCTGATTCGGCGGTAGTGGCCATCAAGAGGCTGGGTCTGAAGATTGTTGAGGATAGTTCCGGCCCTGAGCCCAAGAATTCGGCTCGGTGTTTTGAGGTGCAGCTCCCTGGTGGAACGGTCATCTCCTTCTTAGGGATTCGGACTGGCGGTTCGAGGTCGGAAGATGAAGCTATTGACGGAAGTCTAAATGCTTCCGGCAAGACTTTCGGGATCGTTATTTCGCGATTCAATTCGTTCATTACCGAGCGCTTGCTGGCTGGCGCAACGGATGGATTACGGCGATGCGGCGCTCAGCGCGAAGATATCCACGTGATTCGCGTGCCGGGTGCGTTTGAAATTCCTTTGGCGGCGCGAAAGCTGGCAGAAACTGGGAAGTACGATGCGATCATCTGTCTTGGATGTTTGCTGCGCGGGGATACGGCGCATTACGACGTGATCGTGAATGAAGTGACGCGGGGGATTGGTCAGTCGGCGCAGGAGACTGGAGTTCCTCATGCTTTTGGCGTGCTCACTTGCGAGAATCTGGAGCAGGCCATTGATCGGGCCGGGTTGAAGATGGGGAACAAGGGATTTGAGGCGGCGCTGGCGGCGGTGGAGATGGCGTCGTTGAAGGAAGCTATCAGCGACAATCGGTCACCGGTCAGCAAAAGGCAGGTTCCTCGCTTCGCTCGGAATGACAAAGTTAAAAACCGGAATGACAAGCCCATGGGCGTGAAGATCAAGGACGTGAAGCGCAAGGGCGTAAAGATCAAGACAAAGCGGCGCAAATAACCTTCCTGTGCAGTAAACTGAATCACCACTTCCACGACAATCTCTTTATGGGTACACGGCGTAAATCCCGCGAATTGGTTCTGCAGATGCTGTTTCAGGCGGACATGGGCAAGCAGACGGTGGACCATGTGCAGCGTACGTTTTGGGCGGAGCATGCCGGCACCAGCGCCGACGTGCGCGGCTTCGCGGAGGACCTGTTTCGGGTGGCGACCGATCGCGCGCCGGAGATTGATAAGCTGATCGAGCGGCATGCGGAACACTGGCGCATGGAGCGCATGGCCGCGGTGGATCGCAATCTGTTGCGGGCGGGAGTGGCGGAGTTTCTGGCGTATCCGGAAACGCCGCGCGCGGTAGTGATTAATGAGTCACTGGAGATCGCGCGGAAATTCTCCAGTCTGGAATCGGTGCAGTTCGTCAACGGCGTGTTGGATAGCGTGGCGAAGGAATTGCAGAAGCCAGCATAACTACCCCTCAGCGGCTAAAGCCCTGTTTCCTGGAATATTCGAATCGCAGCGCTTAAGCGCTGCGCCACCCAAAAAGCCAGCGCCTGAAGGCGCCCCAAGATTCATTCTGCTCATTACGGTAGACCTAAAGGCATACCACTTACGGTTTTATCGCCACCATGTTGAGATTGCAGGAATATGAGTTGTAGCAAAAGTTATTCGAGGAGTTGGGGAGTTGGTAGAAGGGGACTTCCATGACGTCGGTTGCGGTATTGGTGTCCAGTTCGTGCAGGATTCCGTCGGTCCCGGCCACGTAAAGATAGGTGCCGTCGGCGGTGATGTCGGCGGCCACCGGCGCGGCGCCTCCATTCAGTGGGATTCGCGCTGACGGATGAAGTGACGAAGTTATAGATCAGAACACCCTGGTCGCTGGTGACGATGTAGACTGCGGCGCCGCCCGGTGCTACGAAGAAATTCAGCGGATGGAAAGTGCCCCGTTGAAGATTGATGTGGATCGGGGCGAAGGCAGTCGACGTAGCGACGGTTTGAGCGAGCGTAATCTGCTGCTGCGGGCAGAGTGCGGGCGGCGGAGGGACTAACTGCGTTGTCGTGGTGGTTGCGATAACGTCAATGCCGGTGTTATCGAGGCCGACGAAAACATCGAGATTGGCCAGGTCGCTCTGGTTGAGAAGCGGAACGGTAGCGTTACCCATCGGGGCGCTGACGGCTGGGACCATCTTGAGGAATGTAGGCGTCGTTGGCAATCCGGTGAGCGCTAAGCTAACCGGCGAGTTGTTGCAGGTGTTGAAAACGTCGATGTTTGAGGTTGAGCTTCCGCCGGCGATGAAAGCGAAGGCTCCAGTGGAAGAAAATGCAATCGAAGTGGCTGGCGCCGAAAGAGGAATCGTCACAGGAGCCTGCAGAGTGGAGTAGACGTATAAGGTGTTGCCGCCATTTCCGAGGATGAAAGCTTTCGAGCTGTCCGGGGAAAATGCCGCCGTGGTTGCGCTGTTGATGTACAGAGCCGTGGTGAACGCAGACGAGGTGCTGGTGTTGACGACGTACACCTGATTGGGAGTAGAGATTGTATCGGCGAACACCGCCAGATTGCCGTCGGGCGAGACGGCCAGAACTTTACCGGTCACAATCCCCAGAGGGCTGGCTGGGTTGGGCAGGAAGGTAAAAGGATTCGTAGTGGATGAACCGAGGTTCGCGATTGTGATGAGGAATGATCCGTACTGGCTGCCGACGTAGGCTTTGTCTCCCGCCGGGTCGAACATCAGGGAATTCGGCGGTGCGGGCATCGAACTGGGACTGGCTGCAACGTTTTTTGCCGTCGAGATGTCGTAAAGCGCGGCGGTGCACTGAGAATTGCTGTAGCAATCCTGACTGGTTGCCAGCACGCTGGTCGAGATCGGGACGCCTGTGACCAGTCCGGAAATTGAATTGACCGGATAGACCGGCTGAGGAATGTAGAGTCCGGAAAACCCGGCCGGATTCAGTGGGAAACCTACGTTACAAGTGGGCGGGCTGCACGAGGCGGTGATGGCAGCGGTGCCCGGTTGTGGAGTACCGATTGTGCAACTTGCTACGCCGGAGCATCCGGAGGCCGCCGCAGGAGGGGGTGTCGTGGTGGTCGTAGTCGTAGTGGTGGTTGTCGTGGCAGCGGCGCCAGCGGTAATCGCTGCGGGAGCGGATGACGTCCAGGTCAACGGGGGCTTGGCAACGATGCAGCCCTGGACGTCAACGGCTGTCGCAGTAATAGTCTCTGAGGCGCCCTTGGTAGCGATGAAGTTGGTCTGGCCGATGTTTTGTGAGCCGTTCGAGCCAAGCTGCAGACTGATGCACTGCACCGGGCAAGTCTCTGCTACATAAGGTTGGCTGAATACTCCGGAGGCTGAGGCGATCACCTGGGTCTGGCCTGGCGTACTGGGCGCCACGGTAGCCTGATTCGTGATGAGGTTCGACGAAGCACTTACAATAGGAGTGATGGTAACCACGTTGAAATTGGCCTGGCTCCAGGTGAACGGCCCAACCGAAGCGGTAATGTCGACTCCCTGGCTGTAAGCCGTGGCTTGTAAGATTTGGCTCTGATTTTGAGAGAGGCAATAGTTGGCGGCACTGCCATTAAACGGGATCTGACAAGCCAGAGGAAGTGCGGTCTGCGAAGGGCACGCGGGGGGCAGAGAATTTACCGGAGGAACCACACTGATCTGAACATTGTCGATGGGAGGATGCACAAATACCGTGGTGGGTGGGCTGATCTGGCCGAGGGCCGTAGCGATCACCTGAACCGTACCCGATCCTGCGGGCGTGCAGACGTTGTAGTACGGAGCGTTCCAGGTCCCGGCGCAAGCGAATCCGCTGGGAGAGATGGAGAGGATTCCCGGCGGGCTGTCGGGAGTTAAAGAGAAAGTGAAGGCTGGCGAAATGGTTGCGTTTGCGCCGTTCTGGGCGCTGGCAGTGAACGCCAGTGTGCTTCCCCATTGCATGGAAGCGCTGATCGCCGGACTTAGACTAATCTTTGCGGGAAACGGGCTCGTGCCGGCGGGTTTGTGTCCTCCGCAGGCTGGTAACAAAAGAAAGAAAAAGATTGTGATGACTACTCCCGCCCACTGAACGCAGCCGAACCTTCCCATGCAACCTCTCGTCGCCTCACGTAATATCCGCGGCGATTCGCTCATCTGATTATGAATAATGAATTGGAACGGAAAACTTTTGTAGTGTAGAGGCTGCAGGCGGATTCAGCAAGCTGGCTGCGCCGCTCTCCACGATTAGTTATTCCGCATTGGCAGTGGGATGCAAAAACATGGGTTGACGATGTTTCGCCCGAGTTGCTATAGTAGTTTGGTTCCGCGAGTTAATCCAAGCTTGCTGTAAGCCGTGAGTTTTGCGGAGTACTGCGCAGAATTCCGATTGAGCTTTTGAAACGCGTTTCCGAATTGAGTTTTGGTTCGGAAACTTTCCTCGCTGAAATGTTCCTGCGCTGCCTTTCGCCCTCGGGCATCCGGTGCGGTTGAGTTCGAAGCATCGGCGGTCTGCGGAAGGATATGCAGGACAGAGCTGGCGATACGGAGTACCCCCGGAGTTTTGGCCGGGTGCCACCGTCGACAGTTCAAACCTAGATCGGGAACCCAAAATCTCTCTCCGTGGGTTGGTGTGCGGCGAGAAGCATGGTTGGCCACCGAGCCTGCCAGTCCGGATCATGTAATTCAGACCGGGAGAGCGATAATGCTGCGCGCGCTCATCGCGCTGCGCGACATTGATGTGAAGTCGGTGTGAAGAAGGAGCGGCAAAGAGTGCCTACTTTCAATCAATTGGTGGCGAAGGGCCGGAAGCGGCCACGGTATAAGACGGCGAGTCCGGCGCTGCAAGGTTGCCCGCAGAAGCGCGGAGTTTGTACGCGTGTGTACACGCAGACACCGAAGAAGCCGAACTCGGCGTTGCGGAAAGTGGCGCGCGTGCGTTTGACCAATGGAATTGAAGTCACCACTTATATCCCTGGAGTTGGGCACAATCTGCAGGAGCACTCGATTGTGCTGATCCGTGGCGGCCGCGTTAAGGATCTGCCGGGCGTGCGTTATCACGTGATTCGCGGAACGCTGGATGCGGTGGGTGTGGCCGGGCGGCAGCAGGGTCGTTCGAAATATGGCGCCAAGCGAGCGAAGAAGGGTTAAAACGGAATGCCTCGTAAAGGACATACAGCAAAGCGGACCGTTCCAGCCGATGCCGTGTATGGCTCGAATCTGGTGACGAAGTTCATCAACTCGATGATGTGGCAGGGCAAGCGTTCGACCGCAGAGGGCATTTTTTATGAGGCCCTCACCAAGGTGCAGGAAAAAGGCGGCGACGAAGCTTTGAAGTTGTTCACGAAAGCCGTCGAGAATGCGAAGCCGCTGCTCGAGGTGAAGACCCGTCGAGTGGGTGGCGCGAACTACCAGGTTCCGGTAGAAGTGAATGCCGACCGGCGTACTTCGCTAGCGATTCGGTGGCTACTGCAATATGCGCGTAGCCGCGCCGAGCGGGGCATGGTCGACAAGTTGAGCAATGAGTTGCTGGATGCCGCCAACGGAAAAGGCGCGGCCATCAAGAAAAAAGAAGACGTTCACCGCATGGCGGAAGCGAATAAGGCTTTCGCGCATTACCGGTGGTAAAGAATTGCTGATTGTTGATTTTTGATTGCTGATTGAAGAGGCTGGCTCGATTTTCAATCAACAATCAAAAATCAGCAATCAACAATTGAAAAGTTTCGGAGCCCCAGAAGGTAGCAGAGATTATCGTGCCAAGAACAGTCCCATTAGAACGCTGCAGGAACATTGGCATCATGGCCCACATCGATGCCGGTAAGACCACTACGACGGAGCGCATCCTGTTTTATACGGGAAAGACGCATCGCATCGGAGAGGTGCACGAAGGCACTGCGACCATGGACTGGATGGAACAGGAGCAGGAGCGCGGGATCACCATTACCTCCGCGGCGACGACCTGCACCTGGCGCGATATTCGCATCAATATTATTGATACGCCGGGCCACGTGGATTTCACGGCTGAGGTAGAGCGCTCGCTGCGCGTGCTGGATGGCGCGGTCGCGGTGTTTGACGCGGTGCATGGAGTGCAGCCGCAGTCGGAAAAAGTTTGGCGTCAGGCCGATAAATACGGCGTGCCGCGGATTTGCTTCATTAATAAGATCGACAAGATGGGCGCGGATTTCGAGCATGCGGTCGACACCATCCGCAAACGCTTGAGTGCCAAACCGGTCGCGATTCAGATTCCGATTGGCCAGGAAGATAAGTTCAAAGGCGTCATCGATCTGATCAATATGAAGGCGATCGTGTGGCAGGATGACACGATGGGCGCCGAGTACGTTACCGAAGAAATTCCCGCCGAGCTGAAGAAGAAAGCCGAAGCATTCCACGCGCAGCTGGTCGAGAGCATTGCCGAAAACGACGACGAAATCCTGCACAAGTTTCTGGAAGGCGAAGAGATCAGCGCGGACGCGCTGCGGGCGTCGCTGCGCAAGTCGACCATTGCGCTGAAAGTGTTCCCGGTGGTGGTGGGAACGGCGTTCAAGAATAAAGGCGTGCAGCCGCTGCTGGATGCGGTGGTGGATTATTTGCCTTCGCCGCTTGATGTGCCGGAAACGCACGGATTGAATCCCGATAACGGCGAGACGATTCACCGCAAGGCGGATGACAAAGAGCCGTTCTCGGCTTTGGCGTTCAAGATCATGGCCGATCCGTTTGTTGGCCAGTTGACGTTTATTCGGGTTTACTCCGGTCAGCTCAAGACCGGCGACTCCGTGTTGAACACGGGCAGGCGCAGAAGCGAGCGTATCGGGCGTTTGCTGAAAATGCACGCCAACAAGCGCGAGGAGATCAGCGAGATTCTGGCGGGCGATATTTGTGCCGCAGTTGGACTCAAGGGCGTGAGTACGGGTGACACAATTTGCAATGAAGATCATCCCATTGCGCTGGAAAATATTACGTTTGCAGTTCCCGTAATTTCGGTTGCGGTTGAACCCAAGACGAAAGCCGATCAGGAAAAAATGGGCATGGCCCTGGGCCGTCTGGCGCAGGAAGATCCCACCTTCAAAGTTCACACCGATCCTGACAGCGGACAGACCATCATCAGCGGCATGGGCGAATTGCATCTGGAAATCATCGTCGACCGCATGATGCGTGAGTACAAGGTCGAGGCGAATGTCGGCAAGCCGCAGGTGGCGTATCGCGAGACCATCCGCAGGCACTCGGAAGCCGAAGGCAAATACATTCGGCAGACCGGCGGACGCGGCCAGTATGGCCACGCGAAGATCAAGCTGGATCCACAACCGGCTGGAACTGGCTACGAATTCGTCAACGATATCGTGGGCGGTTCGGTGCCGAAAGAATTCATCAAGCCGATCGATCAGGGAATTCAGGAAGCGCTCGAAGGCGGAATTCTGGCGGGCTATCCCATGGTCGATGTGAAGGCAACGCTTTACGACGGCAGCTATCACGACGTCGACTCGAACGAAATGGCGTTCAAGATTGCCGGTTCGATGGCGTTCAAGGAAGCTGCGCGCAAAGCTTCGCCGGTGCTTCTGGAGCCGGTGATGCAGGTCGAAGTAGTTACGCCGGAAGATTACGCCGGTGTGATCATGGGCGATTTGAGTTCGCGGCGCGGGCGCATCGAAGGCATGGAGCATCGCGCTGGTTCGCAAGTAATTAAGGCAATCGTGCCGCTGGCGGAGATGTTTGGCTACGCGACCCACATGCGTTCGTCGACGCAGGGGCGTGCTGAGTACTCGATGCACTTCGCGCGCTATGAGGAGGCTCCGCGGTCGGTGGCGGAGGAAATCATTGCCAAGGTGCAGGGGACGACGAAATAGCGGCGACGCGAGAAGTAGTTGCATAGATCCTTCGGCGACAAAGAACGTCGCCTCAGGATGACAAGTTTAAAGTTGAGGAAACGGAAATGGCGAAAGAGAAATTTGATCGTAATAAGCCGCACTGCAATGTAGGGACGATTGGTCACATCGATCATGGCAAGACCACGTTGACGGCGGCCATCACCAAGGTGTTGCAGAAGCACAATCCGAAGATTGTGTTCCGGTCGTTCGATTCGATTGACAACGCTCCGGAAGAAAAAGCGCGCGGAATCACCATCGCGACGGCGCACGTGGAGTATGAGACGGCGAACCGGCACTACGCGCACGTTGATTGCCCGGGCCACGCCGATTACATCAAGAACATGATCACGGGCGCGGCGCAGATGGATGGCGCGATCTTGGTTGTGGCAGCGACCGATGGTCCGATGCCGCAGACCCGCGAGCACGTACTATTGGCGCGGCAGGTCGGTGTGCCTTACATCGTGGTTGCGCTCAATAAATGTGACGCTGTTGACGACCCTGAGTTGCTGGATCTGGTTGAACTGGAAGTGCGCGAATTGCTGAAGAGCTACAAGTTTCCTGGCGACGATGTGCCGGTGATTCGTTTGTCTGCGCTCGGCGCACTGAATGGCGAAGAGAAGTGGGAGAAGCAGATTGACGCGCTGATGGAAGCGGTGGACAAGAGCGTGCCGCAGCCGGCGCGCGAACTGGACAAGCCGTTCCTGATGCCGATTGAAGATATCTTCTCGATTCAGGGACGCGGCACGGTCGTGACCGGAAGGATCGAGCGCGGCAAGGTGAAGGTAGGCGAGGAAGTGGAAATCGTCGGCTTCCGCGATACGCGCAAGACGGTGGTGACCGGCGTCGAAATGTTCAAGAAGCAGTTGGATGAAGGCATGGCCGGCGATAATGCAGGCCTGCTGCTGCGCGGCATTGCGAAAGAAGATGTGGAGCGCGGCATGGTTTTGGCCAAGGGTGGATCGATCACGCCGCACACCAAGTTCAAGGCCGAGGTTTACATCCTGACCAAAGAAGAAGGTGGACGGCATACACCGTTCTTCAAGGGATATCGTCCGCAATTTTATCTGCGCACGACCGATGTGACCGGGGTTGCGGAACTTCCCGCGGGTACCGAGATGGTGATGCCGGGGGATAATGTCTCGCTCGTGATCGAGTTGATCACACCGGTGGCGATGGAGAAGGGCTTGCGCTTTGCCATTCGCGAAGGCGGGCATACTGTAGGCGCCGGAACGATTTCGGAAATTGTGCAGTAAGGGTGAATTTGTGGAGCGGGCGCCCTCGCCCGCTTTGCATGCAGTATTGATAAGGTTCGCGGGCGAGGGCGCCCGCGGCTCCATGAGCAACGCGGCTTGCGGCTTGCCGCCAGTTCTTTCCTTCCGGAGATGCCGGGAGGGGTTAGAGAGAGTGAAGCGTGATTGGAAAAGAAAGAATTCGCATCCGGTTGAAGGCTTACGACTATCGCATTCTGGATCAGTCGACGGGCGAGATTGTGGAAACGGCGCGGCGCACCGGTGCGCAGATTGCCGGGCCGATTCCGTTGCCCACGATGAAGAACAAGTACTGCGTGCTGCGTTCGCCGCACGTGGATAAGAAGTCGCGGGAAGAGTTTGAGATCCGCACCCACAAGCGGTTGCTCGATATTCTCGAGCCCACGCAGCAAACGGTGGACGCGCTGATGAAGCTTGATCTGCCGGCGGGCGTGGATGTGGAGATTAAGGCATTCGGGAAGGAACATAAGTAGCCGCGGGCTTTGCCCGCGGAACAGCCGAGGGCGGCTGTTCCCACATGAGCAAAGATGGCTCCTTAGCCAATAGCCGGCGTTTACTAAAACGACGAGCCATGCTGAGCTGGAGATAAAGATGGCGATAAGAGTTACAGGCATTCTGGGCAAAAAGGTCGGCATGACGCAGCTGTTTGACTCGAAGGGCGATGTGCGTCCGGTCACAGTGCTGCAGGCTGGCCCTTGCGTGGTGACGCAGCATAAGCTGGCGGTAAAAGATGGCTACGAAGCGGCGCAGATTGGCCTGGTGGAATTTGTGAAAGAGTCGCGGCTGACCAAGCCTGCGCGCGGACACCTGGCGAAGAATAATCTTCCTCCGGTGAAGTTCATGCGCGAGGTGCCGCTCGAAAGTGACGGCGATGGCGATGGAGCGGTGAAGGTTGGAGACAGAGTCCTGGTCGAGATTTTTGACGGCGAAAAATTTGTCGACATCGTGGGAGTCAGCAAGGGTAAAGGCTTCCAGGGTGTGGTGAAGCGGCATCATTTCGGCGGCGGTCCGAAGTCGCACGGGTCGATGTTCCAGATTACAGGATCGATCGGATCTTCGGCGTTTCCTTCGCGCGTGTTTAAGGGAATGCGCATGTCGGGACACATGGGACATGCACGCGTGACGCAGCGCAACCTGAGAGTTTTAGGTGTCGATAAAGACGAAAATCTGCTGGTTGTCGAAGGCAGTGTGCCGGGGCCGCAGGGCGGGTACATCATTATCACGAAAGCGAAGAAGCCACCCAGAGAGCGCCGCGGATTTGCGGGTGCGGCTACGGTGGATCCGTTGAAGGCGGCGAAGCGAGCGGCCAAGAAGGCATAGTTGTGGCGCGGGCGCCCTCGCCCGTGTCGCATGCGGCATGAGAGAAAGTCGCGGATGAGGGCGTCCGCGCCACATGAGAAGCGATATGGCAACGATTGATATTCATAACTTGAGCGGTGAGAAGGTCGGAACGTTCGACCTGGCTGACGAGATTTTTGGCGCGGTGAACGAAGACCTGCTCTGGGAGGCAGTGAAGCACTACCGCGCCGGACAGCATCGCGGCACGCATGCGACCAAGGCCCGCTGGCAGGTTTCCGGTTCGGGCAAGAAGCTGTGGAAGCAGAAGGGCACGGGACGGGCGCGCATTGGCTCGATCCGTTCGCCGCTGTGGCGGCATGGCGGCACAGTGCATGGTCCGGTTCCGCGATCCTATGACTATGCGTTCCCGCGCAAGAAACTTCTGGGCGCATTGCGGTCGGCGCTGGCCTCGAAGTTAGCCGACGGCAAGCTAACGATCGTGAATGCGTTCGACGTGAAGGAACCGAAGACCAAAGAGTTCCGTGCGGCACTCGAGGCCTTGAAAGTTGATAAGACGGTTCTGATTGTCGATGTGCCGCACTCTGGAAACCGCAATCTGGAGTTGAGCGCGCGCAATATTGAAGGGCTGGAACTGATTCCGGGCAACGAGGTTCATCCTTATCATTTGCTCCGCTATGATCGCGTGATTTTTTCTCATCCCGCGATTGAGAAGTTGCAGCTTACGTTGAAAGATACTTTGCCCAAGAGCCAGCGCAAGCATGCGAAGGAAGAAGAAGAGGGCGCGAAGAAGGCGTCGGCTTCTCCACGCAAGCGCGTGCGGCATGAAAAAGCGGCGGAGGTGGCCTAGGGCAATATGAAATCGGCATATCAGATTATTCGCCGTCCGGTGATTACCGAAAAAGGGTTGGCGATCAAGGAACTGCAGAACACGCTGGTGTTCCAGGTTGCGCCGGGCGCGACCAAGACAGAAGTGAAGCAGGCGGTGCAGACGATTTTCAAAGTGAAAGTTCTCTCTGTCCGCACGGCGATGTATCCCGGGAAAGAGCGGCGGCGGGGGAAGTTTGCCGGCTACAGGCCGGACTGGAAGAAGGCGTATGTACGGCTGCGGGCTGGCGAGAAGATGCCGGAGTACGCGCAGAATTTGTAGTCGCGGCAAGCGGCAGATTCCTCACCGCTGAAGCGGTTCGGAATGACAAGCAAGATTTGAGCTACCGGCTAAGAGCTAAAGGCTGATTTTATGGCAATCAAGACATATCGACCGACGACGCAGACGTTGCGCTACCGCACGACGATCGTCAATGACGACATTACGACGCAGCATCCGTACAAGCCGCTGGTTGAGAAGAAGCAGCGCACCGGCGGACGCCGCAACTCGGGCGACATTACCAGCTGGCATCGCGGCGGCGGACACAAGCAGAAGCTGCGCATCATTGACTTCAAGCGCGATAAGGCCGGCATTCCCGCGACGGTGACGACGATCGAATACGATCCCAATCGCTCGGCGCGCATTGCGTTGCTGGCTTATGCCGATGGCGAGAAACGCTACATTTTGGTGCCCGAAGGAATGAAAGTGGGGCAAAAGGTTGTCAGCGGGCCAGATGCCGACATTCTTGTGGGCAATGCGTTGCCGCTGCGCAATATTCCGCCTGGCACGTCGATTCATAACCTGGAATTGAAGCCGGGCAAGGGCGCGCAGATGGTGCGTTCGGCGGGTGGTGCGGCGCAGTTGGTGGCGAAGGAGTCGGATTACGCGCTGGTGAAGCTGCCTTCCGGCGAGACGCGGAAGATTTCGCAGGACTGCATGGCGACGATCGGTCAAGTGGGAAATTTGGATCACGAGAACATCACCATCGGCAAGGCGGGGCGCACGCGCTGGCTGGGATGGAAGCCGGTGAACCGCGGAGTTTCGATGAATCCGGTGGACCATCCGCACGGTGGTGGTGAAGGCAAGACTTCGGGCGGACGGCATCCGGTAACGCCTTGGGGCCAGCCGACGCGCGGGTACAAGACGCGGAATAACAAGCGGACGGATAAATTCATCGTGAACCGCAGAAGTAAGTAGAGGCGAGAGCAAATTTATGGCACGTTCAACGAAAAAAGGCGCGTTCGTGGATCTTTACCTGATGTCGCGGGTCGAGGGTATGAATTCGCGCAACGAGAAGAAAGTTTTGCGCACCTGGTCGCGGCGGTCCACCGTGGTTCCCGAGATGGTAGGGCACACCATTGCGGTGCATAACGGCAAGAAATTTATTCCGGTGTATGTAACCGAGAATATGGTGGGGCACAAGCTGGGTGAGTTCAGCTTTACGCGCAACTTCAAAGGCCACTCCATGCGGGCGGCGACAGAGGTGGCGGCCAAGCCGGCGGGTATTCCGGGCGGGCCGGGAGCGATTACTCCATCGGCGGCGCCGGCGGCGCCGAAGGCATAAGGGGAGACGCGAATGGAATTTCGAGCGGAAATGCGTTACTTGCGAGTCTCGCCCCAGAAGGCGCGCCTGGTGTTGGAGCTGATCAAGGGGCGCAAAGTGGAAGAGGCGCGCAACACGCTCTTGTTTACCAAGAAGCGCGTGGCCGCGCATGTAGGCAAACTGTTGCAGTCGGCGCTGGACAACGCGAACTTTTTGAGTGCCGAAAAAAATCTGGATGTCGAGCTCGACAATTTGTATGTGAAGAGCGCGATTGCGAATGATGGTCCGCGCATGAAGCGAATTCGTCCAGCGCCGCAGGGACGGGCGTTCCGTTACCAGCGGCGTATGTCGCATATCGAGCTGATTCTGGCGGAGCGCGGCGGAAGTAATGGAACGTCGTCCGCTTCGGACGCGACTCGGACGGCATCTTCTGGATCTTCGGCCAAGCGGCGGGCTCCGGTGGCGAAGAAAAAAGCGGCAGGCAAGACGAGCAAGAAGAAAAAGGCGGCTGCGAAATAAGTCAACAGCAGGTTCCTCACCCGCGCTTTGCGCGAGTTCGGAATGACAGGATTTTAGGTTGATTGGCGAGTTCAGGACAAGGTTTGAGGATTTGATTTAGGAGAAGCAATGGGACAAAAAGTCCATCCTTATGGTTTTCGCCTCGGCTATACCAAGCCGTGGAAGTCGCGCTGGTTTGTGGAGCGGGACTACGACAAACTGTTGCTCGAAGATGTCAAGCTGAAAACAGAGCTGAAGGAAAAGCTCAAGTCGGCGGGCGTGAGCTCGATCGAGATTGAGCGTCCAGGCAACAAGCTGCGCATCATTATCAAGACGGCGCGTCCCGGAATTATCATTGGGCGCAAGGGCGCGGAGATCGATAAGCTGAAGGCCGATCTGCAGAAGCGGACATCGCGCGAAATGTTTGTCGATATTCAGGAAGTGCACAAGCCGGAACTCGATGCACAACTGGTTTCCGAAGCGATAGCGCTGCAACTCGAGAAGCGGGTTGGATTCCGGCGGGCGATGCGCAAGGCAGTGGATTCGGCGCTGCGCTTTGGCTGCAAGGGAATCAAAGTGCGCGTGAGTGGACGGTTGAATGGCAATGAAATCGCACGCTCGGAGTGGTATTTGCAGGGGCGTTTGCCGCTGCACACGCTGCGCGCGGATATCGAATACGGATTTTCGGAAGCCAGGACCACTTACGGCGTGATTGGCGTGAAGGTTTGGGTGTACAAGGGTGAAATTCTTCCGACGAAGAAGAAGGAACAGCAGACGGGCGTAGGAGCGTTCTAGGAAAGCCTCCCGGGCGGCTTCCGTGGCGTCCGAGATCCTTCGCGAGACAGAAGGCGTCTCGCTCAGGATGACAAAGTTCGGATGACAGAAACAGAGAGCTGACTTATGTTGATGCCAAAGAAAGTGAAGTACCGCAAACAGCAGCGCGGGCGCATGACTGGAAAAGCCTGGCGCGGTAGCACGCTGGCGTTTGGCGACTTCGGGTTGAAGGTGCTAGAGCCGGGCTGGATCACCGATCGTCAGATCGAAGCCAGCCGCGTTGCCATGACGCGATTTGTGAAGCGCGGCGGGAAAATCTGGATCCGTGTGTTTCCCGATAAGCCCGTGACTAAGAAGCCGGCTGAAACCCGTATGGGTAAGGGCAAGGGCGCGCCCGATCACTGGGTCGCAGTGGTGCGTCCGGGAAAGATTTTGTTTGAGATGGAAGGCGTCACCGTGGTGGACGCGACCGAGGCCATGCGTTTGGCTTCGCACAAGCTGCCGCTGCGTACGACTTTCGTCAAGCGCGACGTAGCGCACTGAGAGGTTATCAGTAAAGGGAATTTTATGAAGGCAGATAAAGTCAGAAACTTAACCGACGACGAGTTGCAGCACCAGGGGCGCGATCTGGCGGACCAGTTGTTCAAGCTGAAATTTCAGCTGAACATGGGACAGACCGAAAGTCTGAAAAAGATTCGCGGACTGCGCAAAGACATCGCGCGGGTGAAGACGATCCAGGGCGAGCGTACGCGCACGGCCGCAACGGAGAAACGATAATGGCGGAAACCGCAACAGGGAAAGCTACGCCGAAGGGCGAGCAAGTGCAGGGCCGGCGCAAGGAAGTGGTGGGAGAAGTGGTCGCCAACCGCATGCAGAAGACCATCGTAGTGAAAGTCACGCGCAAGAAGGCGCATCCGTTCTACGGACGCGTGGTGGCGCGCAACAAGAAGTTCTACGCGCACGATGAGAAAAACGAAGCGCACGTGGGCGACGTGGTGCGGATCGAGGAGACGCGTCCGCTCTCGAAGCTGAAGCGCTGGAAATTGAAAGACATTGTGCGCAAGACGGCGCTGGTGCCGGAGATCGCGCTGGAGCACGACGTTAAGTAAAGAAGAAAGCGCGCGGAATACGCCCCTTAGAGGGTTAGTTCTGGTGATTCCGAGATCCTTCGCGAGACAAAGAACCTCTCGCTCAGGATGACAAACGCGAGACAGAGAGCGTCTCGCTCAGGATGACAAGGCGGAACAGAAACGTCTCGCTTGGATGACGGAAGTAGACGGGAGATTGAAGCCATGGCTGTGATGATGAGAAGCATGCTGGAGGTCGCCGACAACTCCGGCGCTCGCAAGCTGCAGATGATTCTGCCGCTCGGCGGTTCGACCGGGTTGAACGCCGGTCTCGGGGACATAATCACGGCGGCGGTGAAGGAAGCTGCTCCCGATGGGCAGGTGCAGAAGGGCAAAGTGGTGAAGGCGGTAATTGTGCGCACCCGCAAGGAGCATCGGCGGCGGGACGGCACATACATCCGCTTCGACCAGAATGCCGCGGTGCTGATCAACGATGCAGGGGAGCCGGTGGGGACGCGCGTGTTTGGTCCCGTGGCGCGCGAGCTGCGCGATAAGCGGTTTTTGAAGATCGTTTCGCTGGCGCCGGAAGTGATTTGAAGTGGGTTGCAAGGTTTCAAAGTTTCAGGGTTTCAAGGTGCCTTGAATCGTTCGAAATCTTGGACAGCGTGATTTGACTTTGAAACTTTGAAACATAGAAACCTTGGAACTTGGACTTTATGCGAACTGCGAGCACAGTACAAAAGCGAGTCGACATCCGCCGCAACGATAACGTGAAGGTTATCACGGGGCGGGACAAAGGCAAGGAAGGACGCGTGCTGCGCGTGTTTCCCAACGATAACAAGCTGCTGGTGGAGCACGTGATGATGGTGAAAAAGCATGTGCGTCCGAACCCGCAGCGCAACATTGCAGGCGGTATTGCTGAGCAGGAGAGCCGGATTGCGTTATCCAATGTGCAACTGGTTTGTCCGACTTGCGGTCCAGTGCGTATCGGGCACGAAGTGCGCGGCGATCGTAAAGTTCGGGTTTGCAAGAAGTGCGGCACGACGCTGGATAAGTGACGCCGTTTGCGAGGCGTCTGAGCCTCGCGGCAGCACGCTAAGCGAAGCGAGGGATCTGGCGAGTACGAAATAATTCTCACGAACCGGTAACCACTCCGAAACCGTGGGAGGAAGTGGAAAAAGGATCATGGCAAAAGAGAAAGGTTCAAAGGCTTCGAGAGATTCGTCGCAGGAGCAGAAGGCTCCCGCGCAGGCGCAGCACAGCGCCAAAGAGCGTCCGCGGCTGCGCTCGAAGTTCGAGAAAGAACTAGCGCCAGCGCTGTTGAAAGAACTGGAGTTGAAGAACGCGATGGCGGTTCCACGGTTAAACAAGATTGTGGTCAACATGGGCATGGGCGAGGCCACACAGAATTCCAAGATTCTCGATCCGGCGGTGAATGAACTCGGCCAGATCACCGGCCAGAAGCCGATCGTGACCAAGGCGAAGAAGTCGATTGCGGCGTTCAAGGTGCGCGAGGGGCAGGCCATCGGAACCATGGTGACCCTGCGCGGCGACCGCATGTACGAATTTCTGGACCGGCTGCTGAATATTGTTCTGCCGCGAGTGCGTGACTTCAAGGGAGTTTCTACGAAGTCGTTCGACGGCCGCGGCAACTACACGCTTGGTCTGCACGACCAGTTGATCTTTCCGGAGATTTCCTACGAGAAGGTCGACAAACTGAAGGGCATGAACGTCACCATCGTGACCACGGCGGCGAATGATAACCAGGCGCGCAGCCTGCTGAAGCATCTGGGCATGCCGTTCCGGGCCTGAAAAATTTTGAGTTCAGCAAGTGAGTTCATTTAAGGATTACATGACTACAGCAAAACGAGTGAAAGACGCGAAGATCGAAAAGAAGTTTGAGCTGGCGCGCGACAAGAAAGAAAAGACGCCGAAATTTTCCAGCCGCCGGCACAACCGCTGCAAACTATGCGGACGGCCGCGGGCTTACCTGCGCAAGTTCGGCGTATGCCGGCTGTGTTTCCGAGGGCTGGCATTGCGCGGGGAGATTCCGGGAGTTTCGAAGTCGTCGTGGTAGGGTGACACGCTGATTCCGTGGCGTTAGAGATCCTTCGCGAGACAAAGAGCGTCTCGCTCAGGATGACAGAGCAGTAAGAAAGTGAAGTAGGCAAGCCGCTGCAGGTTCTCCGCTGAACGCGGAGCGAACGGGTGGCTAGAGGAGAAGCAAACGATGAGGTTGACCGATCCGGTCGCAGATATGCTGACGAGGGTGCGCAATGCGCTGCAGGCGCGGCACCAGAAGGTGGACATTCCAGCCTCGCGGCTGAAGCTTGAGATTGCCCGCATTTTAAAAGAAGAGGGCTACGTCTCAAACTTCAAGCCTACGGAAGAGGAAGGTCATAAGGTCATCCGGATTTATTTGAAATACGGCGCGCACAACGAAGCCGCGATTTCAAAGGCGGAGCGCGTGTCGCGTCCGGGCTGCCGGGTTTACGTGCGGCGCAGCGAGATTCCGCGCGTGCTGGGCGGTATGGGGATCAACATCCTCACCACGCCACGCGGAGTGATGACCGGACGGCAGGCGCGCAAAGAAGGCGTGGGCGGCGAACTTTTGTGCGAGATTTGGTAAGGCAGCTTCTGGCTACTAGCTTCCGGCTATTAGCTAAAAGCGCAGATTCCGTCGAATGAGCTAGAAGCCAGGAGCTAGAAGCTTAAGAGCTGATCTTATGTCACGAATTGGAAAAAAACCGATCCCGATCCCCAAAGGGGTGACGGTCAAGATTGAAGGCAATACTGTTCTGGTGCAGGGTCCGAAGGGCAAGCTGGACACGGCTCTTCCGTCCGGCATCAAGGTTGAGCAAAAGGATGGAAACCTCGTTGCTATCCGCGAGAATGACTCGCAGGCTGCGGTGCACGGGCTGGCGCGGGCTTTGGTTAACAACGCCGTCGAGGGCGTGACCAAGGGCTGGACGCGCGAACTGGAAATCGTTGGCATCGGCTATCGCGCCGAGATGAAGGGTAAAGGGATGATCGTGTTCAGTCTCGGCTACTCCCATCCCATTGAATATCCGCTGCCTACGGGCGTAGATGCGACGGTCGACCCGAAGCAGACCAGGATTGCGCTCACCGGAATCGACCGGCAGCAGGTAGGTCAGGTGGCGGCGGAAATGCGGTCGCTGCGTCCGCCTGATCCTTACAAGAATAAGGGCGTGCGTTATGCGGGCGAGAGATTGAAGAAGAAGGTTGGTAAGACCGGAGCCAAGTAGCGGCGCTTAGCGGGCGTGAGCGAAGCGGGAGCCCGCTGCCGCTATCCCTTCGGCAAGCTCAGGGCAGGCTCTGAGCGAAGCGAAGGATCTCTGGAAGGACGAGGATTATGCTGACGAGAATTTCAAAAAATCAGAAGCGCGGGCATGTACACGACCGCATCCGCAAAAAGATGCAGGGCACGGCGGAGCGTCCGCGATTGAATGTTTACCGTTCGCTGAATCATATTTATGTGCAGGTGATTGACGATCTGCACGGAGCCACCGTGGTTTCGGCCAGTTCGGCCGAGGGCAAGAAAGCGGACCGCAAGACCGGCGGCAATGTAGCGGCGGCGAAGAGCGTGGGCAAGGCTATTGCCGAGCGCGCCAAAGCCAAAGGCGTGACCAAAGTTGTGTTTGACCGCGGCGGCTACATCTATCACGGGCGCGTAAAGGCGCTGGCAGATGCGGCGCGCGAGGCGGGGTTGCAGTTCTAACAAGCTTTTAGCTTTTGGCTCTGGGCTGTTAGCTGGAGCAAAGACAAAAGGCTAAGAGCTAATAGCTAACAGCTAAAGGCTAGGTTTAATAATGCCAACAGTAATTAAGAAGCTCGATCCGAATTCGTTTCAGTTGAAAGACCAGGTGGTGGCCATCAACCGGGTCACCAAAGTGGTGAAGGGCGGAAAGAATCTTTCGTTCGCCGCGCTGGTGGTCGTGGGCGATCCCTCGGCCGCGGTGGTGGGTCACGGTGCGGGCAAAGCGAAGGAAGTGCCGCAGGCTATTCGCAAGGCGATTGAATCGGCGAAGAAGAATCTGATCAAGGTGAACTTGACGCAGACCAGCATTCCGCACCTAGTGCTGGGGCGCTACGGCGCTGGCAAAGTTTTGCTGAAGCCCGCGCCAGAAGGCACGGGAGTGATTGCCGGCGGTGCGGTGCGGGCGGTGATGACTTCGGTGGGAATTCAGAACGTGCTGACCAAGTCGATTGGCACGACGAATCCTCATAACGTAATCAAGGCGACTTTCGCCGCGCTGAGAAGCTTGAAAAGCCGCGAGAGCGTTGCGGCCATGCGCGGCAAGTCGATGCAGGAGATTTAGTACTAATTGCCCGGTATCGCGCAACAGTGGTTGGTGAGACTAAGGAAGTTAATGATGACGACGAAAAAACCCAAGGCGGTCAGCGGAAAGATTCACTTGAAGTGGATACGTTCCGCCATTTGCACTCCAGTGAAGCATAAGCTGGTGGTGAAGGGACTGGGATTCACCCGGTTGAATCAGGTGATCGAGCGTCCCGACAATGCGGCGATTCGCGGCATGGTGGCGAAGATTCCACATCTGGTTGAGATTTTGCAGGATTAGGCGGCGGATCATGAATTTATCAAACATTCGAGCACCAAAGAAGGCTTCGGAAAAGCGCAAGCGCGTGGGCCGCGGTATGGGCTCCGGCATGGGCAAGACGTCCACGCGCGGACACAAAGGCCAGCGTTCGCGCACCGGTATGCGACTGATCCGCGGCTTTGAAGGCGGTCAGATGCCGCTGCACCGCCGCATGCCCAAGCGCGGCTTTACTAATATCTTCCGCAAAGAATTTAACATCGTCAGCCTGGAGCGGCTGGTAGCGCTGGGCGACGAGCTGCACGCTTCGCCTATCACTCCTGAAGTGCTGCGCAAGGCGGGCGTGATCAAACAGAAGCTTCCGGTAAAGATTCTCGGCGATGGCCAATTAACGATCGCGATCACCGTGCACGCGCACAAGTTTTCGAAGGCGGCGCAGGAAAAAATCACCAAAGCAGGCGGCAAGGTTGAGGTCTTGCAGTAATGTTTGAAAAGCTGGCGAACATTTTTCGTATCCCTGACCTGCGGAAGCGGGTCCTGTTCACGCTGGCCATGCTCGCGATCTACCGGTTGGGTGGGCATCTCCCCACGCCGGGCGTGAACTTCCTCAAGCTGGAACAGTATTTCAATCAAAATGCCGGCTCCCTCCTGGGATTTGTCGATCTGTTTTCCGGTGGCAATCTGCGCCGTCTCACGCTGTTTGCCCTGGGGATCATGCCGTACATTACGGCATCGATCATTCTGCAGCTTTTGACCGTGGTGTATGAGCCGCTGGCCAAGCTGCAAAAAGAGGGCGAGCTAGGACGCAAGAAAATTACGCAGTGGACGCGCTATATCACGGTCATCCTGAGCGCGGTGCAATCGTTTGGTATTGCGATTGGCTTGGAGAAGGCTGGCGACTTCGTGCTTCATCCCGGCCCTGCCTTCATTCTGATGACGATGCTGACTCTGACCACGGGCAGCGCATTCGTCATGTGGCTGGGTGAGCAAATCACCGACCGGGGGATCGGCAACGGCATGTCGCTGCTGATTTTTGCCGGCATTGTAGTAGGCCTGCCGCGCGGCGTGGAAGATCTTTGGGAAAAGGCGAGGAACGGAACATGGGGCGCGATCACGCCGGTTTTGATGGTAGGGTTGGTGGTCTTCATGATCATCGTCGTGGCCTTCATCGTCTACGTGGAGCGCTGCGAGCGGCGGCTCCCGGTGCAGTATGCCAAGCGCGTGGTGGGACGGAAAGTGATGGGCGGGCAGTCCACCTTTCTTCCCCTGCGAGTGAATGCGGGCGGCGTGATGCCGGTGATTTTTGCGTCTTCGATTTTGACTTTGCCGCAGACTGTCGGCTACGGCCTGCGCAACAGCCGGTACATTGGCGACTTAATGCGCATGCTGGGTTGGGGCGAACCTCTCTACACCGTACTCTATGCAGTGGGCATTATTTTCTTCGCGTACTTTTATGTGTCGATCGTTTTTAATCCCAGTGAAGTTGCCGACAACATGCGGAAGTACGGTGGCTTCATTCCGGGCATTCGTCCAGGCAAGCGCACGGCGGACTACATCAACGAAGTCCTGACTCGCATCACGCTGGTGGGCGCGCTTTACCTGATCATCATCTCGTTCATTCCCGAGTGGATGATTACTGGCATTCACCTCAACCATTTGCCCTTCTGGCTGGGAGGATCGCTGTTTGAGCGGCTTCCGGTGTGGGTAACGAACGGACTGGGAGTGAACTTTTATTTTGGCGGAACGTCGCTGCTGATTGTCGTAGGTGTGGCGATGGATACGGTTACGCAGATCGAGGCGCAGTTGATTATGCGCCATTACGATGGATTTACCCCGCGCAGCGGACGCATTCGCGGCCGCCGCAACTGGTCGTAGGGGCGACCGGGCGGGCTATGCAGGACGGCGAACTGTTGCAAGCAACGGTTCTACCGATTTGTGGGGTTGCTGAACACTGTTCGGGAGGCTTTGGCCAACTCGATGGAGCAGGAAACCTCACGCGATATAGGTCCCATAGTATTGCTTGGTCCACCGGGTGCCGGCAAGGGGACGCAGTCCAAGCGGATCATGGAGAAGTACTTGATTCCGCAGGTCTCCACGGGCGATCTGCTGCGGTACAACGTAGCTCAAGGGACTGGGCTCGGGCTGGCGGCCAAGGCCGTAATGGAGCGGGGAGAACTCGTTTCCGACGACTTGGTTTGTGAAATGGTTCGGCTGCGCTTGAGAGATCCGGATTGCAAGCGGGGTTATATTCTCGACGGATTCCCCCGGACTGCAGCCCAGGCCGGGTGGCTGGATGCGTTGCTGGACGACAAGCTCTTTGACAACTTGCACAGCACTCGGGCGTGGCCGATTGTGATCCGCCTTGACGTGGATTATAATCAATTACTGCTCCGGATTACTGGACGCCGTTCTTGTCCCACCTGTGGGCGGATTTATAACGTCCACTTTCAGCCAGCTCTGGTCGATGAAGTTTGCGACCTGGATGGATCGAAGCTGGTGACCCGCAATGACGACCGGTTGGAAGTAATTCAGCCCCGTTTGGCGGCCTATCAGGAGCAGACTCGTCCGGTGGCCGATTACTATCAGCGGACCGGCAGGCTGATTTCGATCGACGGCGATCGTCCAATGGACGAGGTGACGGCGCAGATATTCAGGATTATTGAAGATCATCACGCATAGCGTTTTCTCGACAAAGCATGGCAATTGTTTGCAAATCAGCGGCGGAGATTGAACGAATGCGGCAGAGTGGCCGCATCGTGCGCCAGGTGCTCGACCATGTGCGCACGCTGGTGAAACCCGGCATCACCACCATGGATCTGGAGCGTGCGGCTGAGAAGAAGATCGGCGAACTGGGCGCCAAGCCGGCATTCAAGGGCTATTACGATTATCCTTGCGTGTTATGCACGTCGGTGAATGAAGAGATTGTGCATGGCATCCCGTCGGAAAAGCGGGAGCTTAAAGAAGGCGATATTGTTTCGATCGATTGCGGAGTGGTGCTGGATGGTTACTACGGCGACGCAGCGATCACTGTGCCGGTGAGCGAGACGGTGAAGCCGGAGTTGCAGAAGCTGTTGAAAGTGACGGAGGAATCGTTGTATCGCGGAATCGAGCAGGCGCGCATCGGGAATTCGGTGGGAGACGTAGGAGCTGCGGTGCAGGAGCATGTCGAGGCGGCGGGGTTCAGCGTGGTCCGTGAATTTGTGGGACATGGAATCGGGACGCACTTGCACGAAGAGCCGCAGGTGCCGAATTACGGGGCGCGCGGTCACGGCGCGAAATTACGCGAGGGCATGGTAATCGCAATTGAGCCGATGGTGAATTTTGGCAAGCCGGAGACGCGTGTGCTGGGTGATAAGTGGACCGCGGTCACAGCCGATGGCAGTTTCAGCGCGCACTTCGAGCATTGCGTGGCGGTGACGAAAGACGGTCCGGTGATTTTGACGAGATAGGGCTTTCAGCTTTTAGCTCTTGGCTTTGAGCCGAGAGCCAAGGCTGAAAGCTTAAGAGCTGATTTCAAGGAGCGAATGAGTAAAGAAGACGCGATTGAAGTGATGGCAGTCGTTCTGGAACCTCTGCCGAATGCCATGTTCAAGGTGGAGTTGGAGAACAAACACCAGGTGCTGGCGCACGTATCCGGCAAGATGCGCAAGAATTTTATTCGCATTCTTCCCGGGGATAAGGTTGCGGTTGAGCTTTCGCCCTACGATCTGAATCGCGGAAGAATTGTGTATCGGTATAAATAATCGTGGAGAAACGGAAGCCTTCGTCCGTCCACCGAGCGGAGCGAGGTAGTGCATTTCTCGGAAGCTGAAAGCAAAAGGGATTTATGAAAGTACGAGCATCTGTAAAGAAAATCTGTGACAAGTGCAAGGTCATCCACCGCAAGGGTGTGGTGCGGGTGATCTGCGTCAACACGAAACATAAACAGCGCCAGGGTTAAGAAAGCTAGGCGCCGGAGTCAAGGACAAATATGGCACGTATCGCAGGCGTCGATTTACCGCGCCAAAAGCACATCAACATCGCGCTGACTTATATCTACGGCATCGGGCATCCCCGCGCTGGCACTATTTTGGATGAGGCGAAAGTCGATCCCATGAAAAAAGTGCAGGACCTCAGCGAAGAAGAGGTCAACCGCATCCGCACCGTGATCGAGCAGCAGGGCATGGTGGAAGGCGATCTGCGCAAGGAAGTTTCGATGAACATCAAGCGGCTCATCGAAATCGGCTCCTATCGCGGATTCCGTCATCGCCGCAACTTGCCGGTCCGCGGACAGCGCACGCATACCAACGCGCGCACTCGCAAAGGTCCGCGTAAGGGAACGGTATCGACCAAGAAGAAGGCGACGTCGAAGACGTAAGGGCAGGTTTCAAAGTTGCATGTTTCAAGGTTTCGAAACCTTGAAACTTCTGAAACGTTGAAACTTCGAACGAAACTTAAGAACTGAGAAGCTCTCTATGGCAAAACCAGCAGCAGCGGGCGGCGCAGCCGCAACCGATAAAAAGGGCAAGAAGAAGACATTCAAGAAGAAGGAGCGCAAGCACGTTCCGCATGGTCTGTGCTACGTGCAGGCATCCTTCAATAATACGATCGTGACTATCACCGATATGAACGGCAACGTTCTGTCGTGGAAGAGTTCAGGATCGCTGGGCTTTCGCGGATCGCGCAAAGGCACGCCGTTCGCCGCGCAGCAGGCGGCCTCGAATGCGGCCAACATGGCTCGCGATCACGGAGTGCGCAGCGTGGATGTTCGCGTCAGCGGCCCGGGTTCGGGTCGTGAGTCGGCGGTGCGCGCGCTAGCCTCGTCAGGCATTGAAGTACGTTCGATTCGCGATGTGACGCCGATTCCGCATAATGGATGCCGTCCGCCGAAGCGGCGGCGAGTCTGAGTGCTGATAGAGATTCCTCGCTTCGCTCGGAATGACAAGCGAGGGAAAATTGATTTTCGTCCGGGACGAAGGGTGAAGCCAAACCCGTAAACCGGTCATCTAAAAGGAGAATAAACTTGGCTCGTTATACTGATGCAGTCTGCCGTCTATGCCGCCGCGAGGGCATGAAGCTGTTCCTCAAAGGCGCAAAGTGTTTTAGCGATAAGTGTCCCATCGAGAAGCGCAACTTCGCTCCTGGACAACATGGGAAAGACCGCAAGGCCAAGATTGTTGGCTACGGTCTGCAGTTGCGCGAGAAGCAGAAAGCCAAGCGTATCTACTTCACGCTGGAAGGCCAGTTCCGCAACTACTTCGAAAAGGCCGCGCGAACGCGTGGCGTCACCGGCGAATTGCTGTTACAGCAGCTTGAGCGGCGTCTGGACAACGTCGTCTTCCGACTGGGCTTCGCGCAATCGCGGCGTCAGGCGCGGCAGTTGGTGCGGCACGGGCACGTCGCTGTGAACGGGAAGAAAGTAAATATTCCTTCCTACCAGGTGAGTGCGGGCGAAGAAATTTCCATCCGCGAGAACAGCAAAAAACTCGTCGTTCTGGAACTGGCCAAGGAATTTGCCAGCCACGGGACGCTGCCGAACTGGCTGGAAGTGAATCGCGATAATTACACTGCGCGCGTGCTTTCGTTGCCGAAGCGCGAGGATATTCAGTTGCCGGTGAATGAGCAACTCATCGTGGAACTTTATAGCAAGTGATATAGACCACAAAGGGCACGAAGTTACACGAAGTTCTTCGTGATCCTTAGTGTCCTTCGTGGTTGTAATTTTAGGTCCATTATTTCGAGCCAGATCAGCCTGTGCTGGCGCTTGACCTGAATCCAGCTTTACGCAGCATGGACCGATTCAGGGAGCCGGCACTGAGCCAAACGGCCGAAGGAGAAACAAATGCTTTGGAAAGGTTTTCAGAAACCGAAACGTCTCGCAGTTGATACTTCCACCCTCACCGATAAATACGGAATTTTCTGGGCGCAGCCTTTTGAACGTGGCTTTGGCACCACCGTGGGCAATGCCCTGCGGCGCGTGCTGCTGAGTTCGATCGAAGGCGCTGCCGTTACCGCGGTGAAGATGGAAGGCGTGCTGCACGAATTCCAGTCGATCCCAGGGGTGGTGGAAGACGCGACCGACATCATCCTCAACCTGAAACAGATTCCGTTCAAGCTGGCAGGCGATGCGCCGAAGGCGATCTACCTGCGTGCTGATCAGCCGGGCGTAGTTACTAGCGGGATGATCGAAGCCGATGGCGACGTCGAAGTTCTCGATAAAGACGTCTACATCGCCACCGTCAGCGAAGGCGGCAAGCTCGACATGGAAATGCGGCTGAAGCGTGGCCGCGGCTACACTTCCGCCGACAAGAATTTTGACGAGGATCTCGGTATCGGATTTATTCCCATCGATTCCGTGCACTCCCCGGTGCGCAAGTGCAACTACACGGTGGAAGCAGCGCGTCTCGGACAGATTACCGATTACGACAAGCTGACACTCGAAGTCTGGACCAACGGCTCGATCACGCCCGCGGATTCGATCGGTCTGGCCGCGAAGCTGATGAAGGACCACATGAACATCTTCATCAACTTCGAGGAGGAAATCGAAACCGGCACATCGTCATCCGACGATCGCAAGCCCGAGATTCACAACGAGAATCTGAACCGCTCCGTTGAGGAACTCGAGCTATCGGTGCGCAGCTACAACTGCCTGAAGAACGCGAACATTCAGACGATCGGCGAGCTGGTGCAGAAGACCGAATCTGAGATGCTCAAGACCAAGAATTTCGGCCGCAAGTCGCTGAACGAAATCAAAGAGATTCTTTCCACGATGGGTCTCAGTCTTGGCATGAAGATCGACGAGCACGGCAATGCGGTGCCAGGGCCGACTTCAAACATGGTTCTGCCGGCTTCGGCCTACGGGCCGGACGATCAGCTGTAAAAGAATCAGCTTTCAAGGTTTCAGAGTTTCAAGGTTCCAAGGAAGTTGAGCTTTGAAAGGCGCGGCTTTAGCCGCGCCGCCTTGAGACCAGAAATATATGGGGCTTTAGCCCCAGAGGGTTTTCTCATGCGTCATAAAGTTGCAGGCTACAAACTCGGAAGGAACACTTCGCACCGGCGCTCGCTGCTGCGCAACCTGGTCACGTCGGTGATCGTCGAGGAGCGGGTCGAGACGACCGTCCCCAAGGCGAAGGCTGCGAAGCCCATCGTCGAAAAGATGATTACTCTCGGCAAGCGAGGCGACCTCGCCGCGCGGCGTTTAGCCGGGGCTTACCTGATGACCAACGAAGCGGTGGTCAAGCTTTTCGATACCGTCGGTCCACGCTTCGGTGACCGTAACGGCGGATACACGCGCGTCATCCGCACTGGCTGGAATAAAGGTGACGGCGCGGATAAAGCGTTCCTCGAATTGCTGGGCAGCGAAAAGGTGCTGGACGAAAAGCGCGAGAAGCGTGCCGACGCCCGCGCCAAAAAGGCCGCAGAAACGCGGAAGGCGATGGAAGATGCCGAGGCGCAGGCGCAGCACGACGGCGGC
>CAVRWS010000077.1:0-8687 GCA_963724815.1 uncultured Acidobacteriaceae bacterium | reverse complement strand
CTGTCCCTGCCCTCCAGCCGGCCCTATCTGATTTCCAATCACGTCGCCCGATACGATCATCTCGACCCGACGGTTCAACTGCCGTCCCGCGGCTGTGCTGTTATCGGCCACCGGATCAGCCTTTCCCATCCCCTGGGCAGTCACATTATTCATCGATACCCCCTGGCTCACCAGATAATCGCGCACTGCCTCAGCCCTTTTGTCCGAGAGCGTCTGGTTGTATTCGTCGCTGCCGATCGAATCCGTGTAACCCTCGATCTGCAATTTCAAATCCGGATAAGCCAGCACGATGCCCGAAATCTTCGCCAGCCTCTCCCGCGCCTCCGGCTTGAGATCGTACTTGTTGAAGGCAAACAGCACGTCCGGCATGCTGACGACCAGCCCACGCGCCGTATCCCGCGTCTGCAACACCTGATTCAACTGCGCCAGCAAACGCGCCCGCATCGCTTCTCTTTGCTGGATCGCTTCCTGCCGCTGCTGATCAGCCACGCTTGCCGCCTGCTGGGCCGCCGCTGCCGCCGCCTGCGCTTGTTGTTGTTGCGCCAAAGCTGCTGCCTGTGCCGCCTGGGCATCCGCCTGCGCGC
This sequence comes from uncultured Acidobacteriaceae bacterium, assembly GCA_963724815.1. GTDB lineage: Bacteria > Acidobacteriota > Terriglobia > Terriglobales > Acidobacteriaceae > Sulfotelmatobacter. Next base: position 8,103 of record CAVRWS010000077.1, on the reverse strand, counting down.
GCTCCGCCTCAGCCCGCCGCCGTGCATCTTCCTCTGATTGCGCCTGCGCCTGAATAGTCTGCTGCTGCGCTGCTGCCGCATCGGCCTCTGCCTTGGCCTGCGCTTCTTCGTGTGCTCGGCGTTCCGCGTCGATCTTCGCCTGCTCAATGCGCCGCAACGTCAGAACGCGCGCATCTTCCGCCATTTGCGTCGCTCCCCGCGCCGCCGTCCCAATCGGAGTCCTTCCTTGCTTTCGCTGGTAATAATCCTCCGCCCGTTGCAGCATGTCTTCCGCTTTCGCCAGACTATCCGGAGCATATTGCTGCGCTCCCGCTGCCTTGGCAATCACCACCGCATTCCGCGCCTCCAGCAAATCCAGCGGAACCTTATCGCTCGCCCGGCTCGACGGCAACTGATCCACCGGAACGTCGATCGTGTACTGCTGCCCCTCCAGCACATCGAACTTTGCCTCAATCGGCTCCTCAAATCCCTTCGTCCCCGGCTTGATAATGTTTTCCGCAATCACCTTATTGCTGGGGTGCGTCACCGCATAATAAGGTTCGGCCGTCACAATCATTCCAAATGCCTGCAGGTCCGTAGTTACATCAATCTTGTCCTTGCCATTTCCACCCGGCACCACTTCCCCCAGATTCACCGCGCGGCCATCCGGCGTAATCGCCCACAGCACATAAGTAAGGTATTGGCCGCCAAACATCCTCACCGGTTGCAAGTGAGCAAACTCCGCATCAATCGTCAGCCGCCCGCCTTTGCCTTCCACTTTGGCGTGCCCTGTTACTTCCGGCATAAGATCCGTGCCGCGAAAATCCACTTCCGTCGACCCGCCGCGGTTCCGGTAATTCACCGCCTTGGTCGTACGCTCCGTCACCGTCACCCGGAACACCGGCATATCGTTCTGGCCTGTATTCTGATTCATCTCCTGCGGGGCCTGGTCCTGGCTCGGATTCGGCGCCTGATCCGGATGCGGATTCGCCGGATACAGCGGCGCCGCTCCACTCTGCGCGAAAATCGCACCCGCCATCGCAACCTGCGTCACCAGCACCAGCAAGCCGTTCCTCACGGTCATGTTCATAAGGGCATCTCCAGACTCATATGGATTCCGCGCTCTCGCTCACGTAAGTCCTTACCGTATCAGCGCTTTTCTGCTCGCTTCAATACAGCACATCACCTAAGAATCTCGATCCCTCCTCAAATTGCCTCCGCATCTACGGTGGGCAGACCAATTTGTTCTCGTCCTCATTTATGACCCACTACTCCTGCACAGAAGCGTCATTCCGTGAAGAACCCCATTGACAACGAATGCTCGCCGGAGTATTTTTCTTGCTACTTGGGGTGTATGTCGTGAAGGAACTTCGTGGGCTGCTGATTCTGTTTCTTTTGGGAGCATCAGTCTGCGTATCTGTTATCCCCCGAGTCGACCTGCCCGAAACCAAGTTCAATGAAGCGGATGCCCCTGTAAACCTGGCGCCTCCCCTGCAGCGTCGCACTCAGGCCATCGTCCCTGTGGTCGATTCGAACGTTGTTTTGCCGACGCTGCCGGCATATTGCGCAGGCTGCGTCTTCAGCGCTCGCACGGCTGACCGCGCAACCGCCCCCAGCCAAGGTCATCGGCGATCTCTCCTTAATCTTCTCTGTACGCTCCTGATCTGAACCAACCTTCGCACTCAGACTGAATCTCCGCGCCATCGATAGTTACTTCGTCGCATGCGCCCTGCATCTTTCCCGACTTCACTGAGTGGACGCAATCTTCGCCGCATTGGCTTTCAGATTGCCGTCTGCAGGAACCGATGATCCCTTAGGAGCGATAACATGAAGTTCAATAACTCTGACCAATCCTGGCGTTCTACCCTCTGGAAGCCAGCTCTTTTGTTCGTTCTCGTATCTGCTCTTCTGATCGCGGCCGATCAGCTCTCTCTACACTTTGGGCTTGAGGGAGCCCGCCGAATCGTCGACGACCTGCTGGGAGGTTTGATTGCCGGATCCATCTTCCATCTGTACGAACGCCAGAAAGCGCGCCGGTTAAGCGAACACCTTCACCTGATCGATCTCACGAATCACCACATTCGCAACGCCCTTCAGCCCCTGATGTTCGTCGCCCACGGACCGGAAGGCAAAGCGCAGATGAAAGTGGTAGAGGAATGTGTGCGTCGCATCGATTGGGCTCTGCGCGAAGTTCTTCCCGGCAAGTCCCAGGAGCGATTCGTGGTGCACACTCGTGCATCCACTCAAAGGAATGGCCTAACGCTTAAAACCCAGGAGCCGGCTTGGTCGTCCGACACCGAACGTTCCCAGCCAGAGCCAACCAAAACTCGCCCCAAACCGTTTTTTACCCAGTGGCTTGACGCCTGGAGGAACCGGAATGAAAAAGCAAGTTAACCAACGGTCCAGCATTTTTTCCGGGAACCTGCACAGCGACAAGTCGTTCGGTTCTGGTCGGAGAGGCGGCGATGAATAAGACAAGCGAACTGTTCCCTCATTGGCCGGCCGAACCGTTGCACCCGGACCGCGCGTTCGGCAAGGCTTACTCCGACGCGCGCTTGTATCTCAAGGATCAGAGAGTCTCTCAGTTGGTAGTGCTGCTGCAACAGGTCCAGGAATCCGCTGGGGGTTTGGGAGCATTGCCGCAACCTCAACTCAATGAGATCGTCGCCAGCGCGGTTCGGCTGTGTGGCTTTGCTAACCCGATCCTGGCTGAGGACGTGATTGCCACAGTTCTGGAAGCGTTCGAAATGCGAGATTCAATCCCGGGAAGCCCGTGATTTGTTGCGCATCTTGAACAACCAAGCTTGCACTGCTCCGCGGCGTTTTAGCTCATTGGCGGCGCAGTGCGCGGCTGGATGTCCGGCTGCTGTTGAGTGAACGGCCGGGGGACCGTTACTCAACGCAGCCGGACGCCACCTGCAACCAGCGATATGCGGACTCCCGACTCGAGTGCCCCGTCCTTGTCCCTGCGCATTTTGCAGGGACAGGGCGGGGTCTTTGATTTCCTCGAAGTATCATAGCTCGAGGAGTAAGAGCCGTGACCAAGCGTCCACCCCAGGTTCGCAATCAACTCGCCCACTCTCCACTCGCCCAATCCGCCGTGCAGATCTTTGCCGCCAACGAACGCATGAACCAAATCCTCATCGAAAATCTCGACCCCGCCGCCTGGAGAGCCAAGCCCCCCGGCAACGTCCGCACCATTGCGGCGATCTTCACCCACGTGCACAATGTCCGCACCAAGTGGGTCAGGCTTACCGCGCCGCACCTGAAGGTCCCACCGCAGCTCAATCGCGCCAGCTGCACTCAGCCGCAGGCCCGCGCAGGATTGGCCGAAAGCGCCGCTCGTTGCTCGGAAATGCTCGCCGAAGCGTTCGCGGAAGGCGGAGGCCGCGTCAAGAAGTTTTGCAGAGATGGCTGGGCGCACCCTTGGCCGGTTGGCCCGGAAATGCTGTGCTACATGCTTGCTCACGAAGCCCACCATCGCGGCCAGGTGAGCATGTTGGCGCATCAACTCGGATTCCCCTTGTCGAACGCTGTGATGTCCGGCCTCTGGAATTGGGAAAAGCTGTGGAAAGAGTGCGGATTGTCCGGCGGACCGGGCGACCGCTCTTGAAGAAGCTCAAACCGGCGACGATGCGGAGATGACGCTCCCCCAACCTCAACTCAATGTAGCACCGGTGTCGCCGATGCGGATATGCAAACCCAGTTACCGTTTTTCTTCATCCAGGTATCGACAAATCGGTCCTGCCGCACATACGCCTTCCCGCCCTTGATGCCCTGTGACCGAAATACACCGGTGGCGATTGCCACATCGCCCTGCACATGTACATTGATCGATTCCGGCGTGACCTGCTCTTCTTCCGAGGCCTTCGCCGAATGGATCAGATTCAGGAAATCGGTCTTGGTCTGCAAACTCCCGTCGTCATTGATGAGGACGATATCGTCCGCCAATATGCCATCGACCGCCTTTGCGTCACGAAGCTTGAACGCCTGGTTCCAGGCCTTTTCCATTGCGACAATTTTCGACCGTACCATCGCAGAATCATCCTGAGCCCGAGCACCCACGCCTGCGCTCATCAGCAAGACGATACCCAAACACCACGCTTTCATCTTGGACTCCGTTTGTTCCCAATCACCAGTATGGCGGTAAGAGCTGGTTTTGAGAACCATCCTGGCAGTCGCTACGCACTCGAAGGTAACGGCCCATCCGTGCAGAACTACCTAAACCCTTGTCATCCTGACGAGGCGAGCCCGCATCGATGTCCCCGAGGTATACATGTGGGGACAGCCGCCCTCGGCTGTCCATTCGAGCGCAGCTCGAAACTCTCGTGGCGACCACGACCACAATCGCTTTCCGACGAAGCGGAGTCCTCGGCGCCGCCGAGGACTGCCAACGAAGACCTGCCCGAGGTTGCCGAAGGGACCTACGCAACTTGCCGGCGCCACCGCTAGTCGATTTATAACGGGACTGGTTTCCACGACCGAGGCTGCCCCACTCGTCTCGCTTTTCGACGAGTGGGAACCACGAACCTCAAAGTTCCCTTCGTCACGCCCCGGAGGGGCGATTGACAATAGCCCGGCGCCTTCAGCGCCGGGAAAAGTAGGAAGAACTGGAACCGCGTCCCGGAGGGGACGCCTGAATTTCTCACCCAGAATCAACTACTGCCGATAGCAGCAGCAAAAATACCCCTCTGATGAAAACGCGCTACGGACGGGTGGCCCATCCTTGCGTCTTTTTGCAACGGTGCGAATTCCGACTCCGAACATCTCCGGTTTTTGATCCCCCTACTTGTTCTGGCCATCGGAGGTTTGAGGACTGATATCTCATCGCTCAGCAGCCCGGAATCCCACCCTTTCGCAAAAACCGCGAAAGGATGGGCCACCTGCCATGGCGTCATCCCGACGTCCCGCGTTTTCACCAGCGGGACGAGGGATCTCCCGTATGCACACAGCCGCTGTTCTCAAGCTAAGCCGCTGCCCGGACGCCGGGGAGTGACCCACAGACGCCTTCCATTTCCACGCCCGGGGCCACCCCACTCGCCGCGCATTTCGACGAGTGGGAACCACGAACCTCAAAGTTCCCTTCGTCACGCCCCGGAGGGGCGATTGACAATAGCCCGGCGCCTTCAGCGCCGGGAAAAGTAGGAAGAACTGGAACCGCGTCCCGGAGGGGACGCCTGAATTTCTCACCCAGAATCAACTACTGCCGATAGCAGCAGCAAAAATACCCCCTCTGATGAAAACGCGCTACGGGTGGCCCATCCTTGCGTCTTTTGCAAGGGTGCGAATTCCAACTCCGAACCTCTAAGGCTTTTGATTTCAGTGGCTCGCTCCGGTCATCGGAGGCCTGAGGACCGATCTATCATCGCTCAGCACCCGGAATCCCCATCCTTTCGCAAAAACAGCGAAAGGATGGGCCACCCCCGCCGATGTAGCCAGCATTAAGATGCGACTGGAATCGCTCTACACTTCGTCGATGGCAAGCAGTTTGCCGTCGAAGGGTTCAAAGGTGGCGCTGCACGGATACTTTCCTTTTGGCTGCTGATAGGTCCCGCGAATGCTCCATGAATAATCGCCGGAAGAAAAAGTGCCGCTTCCGAGATCGAGTCGACACCCAGAAAATTTATAGATAGAGGCAGCAGGAACCGACCTTAGAAAGGCCTCCTTGTTGTCTGGCCCGAACTTCGCGCCGGCCTTGCTCAACGCATCAAGCATTTCCGGTTCTTTCCACTCAGGGTGTACCTTGACCTCAGCGAGAAGTGCCGTTCGCCTTTCTTGAACCAAATTGCCCTGCGCGTAGAATCGTCGGATTGGGAACTTTGCAGGACCCATCTCGACCGATAGGTGGAGCAACTCCGAGCTGGCAGATCCGATCGCGGGGTTGCAACTGTGGTAAGGAGCTTTGACCCCTCCTCCGGGCACACCGGATCCAGGGTCACACTGCGTGAAGAATACATAAAGCGTACCCCAATGCGAGTTAAGTTCATCGGTCTGCAAGGTCAACAATCCTTTTTCTTGAAGCAGTTGGGGGTAAACCGCGTCCAAGAACTTCTCCACGGCGCGCAGTCGATCATACTCTATCCACTTCTTGCTGGTCGCGAAGCCCTGGCTGCAAAACGTTAGGATCAGAACCGAAACAAGGGCGATTAAAGGTCCGCCAGTACATTTAGACTCATCCCTGGACATGCGATCATCTCCTATCGGAACTTTACGTTGTGATTCCCGTAGGCCGCGAATTGTTGGCCACCGGGATTTAAAGTATTGGCATCGGTTACAGCCTGTTGAACCGTCATTCCGGAAGCTCGGGGACAGACGGGAAGCTCGGGGACAAGCTCGGGTACAGACGGGACGTTTCCTGTAGCTAGTTTGCATCGCAACCCAGCGAGAACCGCAGAGCAGCACACACCTCATTCATTCGTGCGGAACTAATCTGCGCCACGCGTTTCCCCAGGCGATGTTGCGAAACCGTAACCGCATTGTGCAGGTTCACCGCGCACGGGGACTTCATGCCGTCCTCCTCATCGAGAACCACTTCCGATGGCACGCCGCGAATCGTCGAAGTGACCGGCGCAACCGTGACCGTGGATAAATACGCGATGGCGCTGTTGCGGGTGAGCACGAGGGCCGGCCGCTTCTTATCTGGCGCGGTAAACTCGTACAGCCGAATGTCACCTCGGGCGATCTGCCCTCGCGCTATTCTTCCGGCCACCTGGCCTCCACTTCCCAACCTCGCGCTTCCGCGTCAGCCTGCGAATGTCGCGCGTAGCCTTGGCGGTCACGCTCCTCATTGGCGCGCAGTTCCAACCGGCGGAGATGTTCCCGCAAGGCGTCGCGCACCAAAGCAGAGCGGTTCCGCCGAGTGCGCTTCGCGGCCTGGTCGGCCGCGTTTAACAACTTCTTATCCAGTACAATTTGAACGATTTTCATATGTGGAACTTATTCCACAGTATACTCCACATAGAAGTATTTTAAAGCAAGCTGTTAATTGAGAAGTTAAAGCGGCGGGGCGGGCGGGACAGTTCTCGAGATTCGGCGATGTCGACAGACGGGAACGCTCCCCAAAAAGCCAAAGCCCCGAGTATCGCTCGGGGCTTCGAAATACTAAACGGCGTTCGCCAAACACTAACTATGATAAATGGCGCGCTTGAACTGTCAAGAAACTTTGGCGGGTGGCCCATTGAATCCCTCTGGCTTAAGTGGGAACTCTTGAGATCCCATCACGTCCGCGAAAAATAAACGAGCCGCCCGCAGGCGGCCCGTTTTGCTCAAGCTAAAAGCTAGTAGCTAGAAGCGGCTCTTCAATCCCCCGCTACCGGCTCACCCACTTCCGCCTTCGGAGTTGGAGCGATTCCGCCATTCGGCTTTCCCAGCGCGCCCAACGGAATAAATCCATTTTCCGCGACGGCGGGCGTTTCCTTCAACACCACTTCGCGGTACAACGAAGCCATGCGCGCGTTGTAAGCCTCATCATTTTTCTGCGGTCCGCGATGTCCCGGAATCGGAGTCTCCGAGTGATCGACTGCCAGAGCCGCCTTCGCGTCCCGTGCCCGCTTCTTCTCCTCGCGCGCATTCTTCGCGATCCCCAGATTATCCAGATCGTGCTGCAGCTCGGTGGTCACAATATTTTCGCGCAGCAGCAGTGAATGCGTCTCGTCATCCATTTTCACTTTCTTGCCGCCGGCAAAGATCTCGTGCCGTCCATGCTCTTCATACCATTTCGTAAGCGTGGCCGTCATGTGCATCTTCTCGATAATGTTTCTCCAGCCCACGCCCGTGTTGTAAGCGCAGAATGAAATTTCGCCTTCCTGCGTCGCGTAAGGAATAATGCACTGCTCGGTTCTTCGGAAGTCGTAGTTGAACAAATCCTGGAACCACATTCCCGCGATGAACAGGAAGTTCCACCGGTCTTGCCGCCGCTTCATCACATCTTCAACGCTCCGGTCCGGACCAACCTTCCCGTAATTTTTTCCCGTCGCATTAAAGTTCTTATCAAACTTGCGCAACAGATCGATCAACTTGAAATGCGTCGGCGCCTGATACGGATCGTAATTCTTCATCAAACACAGCGCCATTCCCACCACCGTAAGAAATTTCCCGCGCGCCGCATCATTCACCTTCGCAATA
>CAVRWS010000076.1:0-36263 GCA_963724815.1 uncultured Acidobacteriaceae bacterium | reverse complement strand
TAATCAACCTTCAGAACCTCGACCGCCTTTTTCTTGATGAACGGCAGATCGGGACTGATGCGGCCCAACGACATTTGCTTGTCCACCGCATTCTCGGGCAATTCGAAAACGTGCGTCGGCCGGTTGTGGCAATCCACGCAATCCATCACCCGATGTTCTCCCTTATCCAATTGTTGTTGAGTTGGCTTCGCGTCCGTGGAAATGAATTCGGTGGTCTTCCCGCTGTCATCGGTGTAATAAACCGCTGGAATCGTCTGCCGCTCGGGATCAGTCGAAATGTAGCGGATCCGCGCTCCCTCAGCGAGATGATGACCGTGGATGCCGACCGATCCCTGCCAGGTTCGTCCACCCACCTTCAGCAATAAGACGTCCGTCTGCGGTGTGTTCTTTTCGTCATCCTTGTAACTCGTATTCACCAGAAACTTGTCGCCAGTAAAACGCTGCGGCCAGTGGCACTGCTCACAGGTTTCACGAGCCGGGCGAAGGTACTTTACCGGCGAAGGAATGGGTCGTGAATATGTATGGAACGTTACGGCAACGACTTGCCGCAAGCCGGAAAGCTTCGAGCGCACAAACCACCCCGCTCCCGGCCCGATATGGCATTCGACGCACTCCACACGCGAGTGCGGAGAATTTTCGTAGGTCGTATACTCCGGAGCCATCACGGTGTGACAAGTCGTGCCGCAGAAGCTCGCCGAATCCATGTACTCCACCCCGCGGTAAGAGGCAGTCCCCAGAATCAGAAGATTCACCACCGTCGCCAATGCTACCCACTCAAACGTGCGCCGCACCACTGGCAGGCGCAGATCGATAGCGGGGAAGATTTCCGGCAGATGCCCGCTCAGGCGAAGGCTTCGTCGTCTCAACCAGATTCCGATCGGAATCAGCACTAGACCGAGGATAAAAATGCCGGGCAGGATCAGGTAAACCAGCAGGCCAATATAAGGATGCGGCGGCCCCGGCAGAAAAAAGTCATAGAACCAGAAGGCAATCGTAGTGAGCGCCGTGCTTGTCGTGATCACTGCACCCGTCAGAGTGATTGGGTTTTGGCCCAGAAAATAGATCGGCTGCGCCCAGTCTCGGATGCGTTCTCGTATAGTCATAGCAAACTGCCGCTCCTGTCTTCCGTTCTTAATCTTCAATCACCGACGCGAAGATACACTTCACGACTTAGCAGCGAATGCCCCGCCACTTTTGGCCATCATGCTGTACCGGAAGCGAGATCTATTTTTTCAGCGTTCGGATGTAAGCTACCAATCCCTTAATCTGTTCGGGCGTCAAAGAGCTATATTTCGGCATCTTCCCCTTACCGTTCGTAATGGTGTCAGTGAGCTGCGCGTCCGTCATACCCTGTACGTCGGCGCTCGTGAAGTCATGGGCTCCCATCTTCTTCCCCATTGCGCTGCCCGTTCCGTCTGCGGCATGACAGCCGGCGCATTTCGACTTAAACAGCGTTGCCGCGTCTTGCCCGTGCGCCGGCATGGAAAAGCTAAGAGCAACCACAAAAGCTGTTGCAATCGTAAACAATTTCAGATCGATTCTCTTCATCATTAGCTCCATCGAATTAGGGTTCCTCGAATGTTGCAAGGAGAATACTCCAACATGTTGCAATATTGAACTCTTTCGCGCAGATGGTGCTGTGACCCATATCACAGATTGATGTAATCCATTCCCGGAAAAGACCAGCAGCGGGCAGTATTCTCGCGGTGAAGGGTGGGTGATGACTCTCACGACGTCCTGTGACCGGCGTCACGGCGTCAGGACGGAGGAGCGCACACACTAGCGTTGAGGATTGGGCTATGCCAACAGACAAGCGGAACCTGCTGGAGGTTCTCAAATTCGAGTTGGAATTTCTTGAGCAAGGCGGTTACGGACGATTGCCCCGCGAAGCCTGGCGCCCGCGATTTATCTTCGAGGATTCTCCTACCTGCATGAACTTTAACTCCAAAGATAAGGAGCCATGCAGCGAGTGCCTCCTGATGCAGTTCGTCCCGGCAGAAGCGCGCAAGGAACAAATTCCTTGCATTCACATTCCCTTGTCGCTCAGTGGGGACACACTCGAGTCTTTGTACCGGACGGGAACGCAACAGGAAATTGAGGCCACTCTCGGCGCCTGGCTGCGCGCAACGATTCACCGGCTGGAGGCAGAAAAAGCAAAACGAGAGGCGCCCAGCGCTCCCCCTCGCTGACTGATTTCCTGAGTGGCGAATCCTGCGGGCCTAGTCCCGAACCATCCGCCGCCACAAAGATCGGAGGGACTATGTCAACACTCTCCCAGATACACCATCCAGAAACCAAGGTTCAATTCAAGCAGATCTTAATTGCCACGGACTTCTCGGCTTCGTCACAATGCGCACTCACTTATGCGCTCTCGCTGGCACGCCGGTATGGTTCCACTCTTTCCGTCGTACACGCTATGGCTCCGGAACCGAGAGAGCCTATTCCGTTAGAACGTTTGCCCAGAGAATTAAACGTGCCCCGGCTGGACGCGGAACGGCAAATGCACCAACTCGCCGAGAATGCCCGACTGGACATTGTTGACCATCACCTCATCATTAAACAGGGCCCGGTCTGGGACGTTCTTTCTTCCATCATCGAACGCGAGAATGTTGATCTGCTGGTGCTCGGCACGCGAGGACGAGGCGGCCTGAAAAAGCTCGCTCTGGGGTCAATCGCGGAGCAAGTGTTGCGGCTGGCGCCATGCCCGGTGCTTACCATCGGTCCACATGTCCCGCCACCTGCCTCGGGACTGATCCAGTTCAGAGGCATCCTCTTTCCAACCGATTTTGGTCGGGCCGCCGATGCTGCGTTTCCGTATGCCCTGTCCATTGCCGAAGAGCATCAGGCAAGGTTTGTCCTGTTGCACATGCTGCCGCCGATGTCTCTCACTGATGTCAGCCCCGGCGCTTACTGTCCGTCACCTCACGCCGCCGAACAATTTGTGAAGTGGCAGCACAGCATGCGAGAACAGAGCAGGTTAAAACTGACAAAACTCCTTCCATCCAGCGCGAAGCTAGCGTTGGAACCCGAATTTATAGTCCGTACAGATTTCCTTCCCGAAGGCATTCTGGAAACTGCCGCAATCCGCAGAATCGACCTGATTGTCATGGGTGCCAACCGCACATCCTCGCCACGCGTATCCGCGCACATCCCGTGGGCTCTTACTCACGAGGTCATATGCCGTGCGAGCTGTCCGGTGCTGACTTGTATGGCCTGAATAAGAAGACGCGGCAGGCTGCTTACTTCCACCCTTGCTGCCCTTCGTGAATCGTGATGTAACGGTCGATCGGAAGGTCGATCAGTCGTTGCTTCAATCCGCTGGGCTGCGGCCAATCGATCTCGACCCAGTCGATTTTCGCGTGCGTCCCGATTCCCAATACCAGGCGAGGATCATGCGACGAAAGATAGCTGCCTCCGCCCACTTTCATACGGCTCCGCTTCAGATCGCCCGACTGGTAAGTCACGCGGGCTCCGACGGCATCGATATTTGCTTTCTTTCCCACCAGCTTTAAACCGAGCCAGTGGTTCCCGCTGCCAATATTATTCCGCAGCAGCACAGGCGCTTCGTTGTTATTCGAGATCAGGATGTCGACCGCTCCGTCGTTATTGAAATCTCCAAGAGCCAAGCCTCGCGCCGACATCGGAGTAGCAAATGCCGGCCCGCTCTCCCCGCTAACATTTTTCAATCCGTTTCCCGAATTATGAAAGAGCAGCAGCGGCTCCCGGTACTTCACATTGTCGTGGATCTTCTCGATCAGATCGTCGGGATGCCCGTTGGCTAGAATCAGATCCAGATTGCCATCGTTGTCATAATCGAAAAATTTCAACCCCCACCCGCTCATCAGCTTCGTCGCGCTGGCAACCCCGATGGCCGGCGCGATATCGTCAAACGTTTCGTCGTGATTGTTCTTGTAGAGCGAATACGCTTCATGGTCGATGTTCGCGACAAACAGATCCATCCATCCATCCTGGTTGAAGTCGGCGGAATCCACGCCCATTCCCGAACGCGGGCGCCCGGCATCGGAGTAGGCGATGCCCGCCTGCTGCCCAATTTCTTCAAACGTTCCTTGTCCGCGATTCACATACAGAAAGTTAGCCACCGTGTCATTCGAAACAAACAAATCCATGCGGCCATCATTATTAATATCCGTGGCTACCACTCCCCACCCCTTTCCCAGGTATTTCCCGATGCCCGATGTTTTAGAGACGTCCGTAAACGTTCCGTCGCCGTTGTTATGAAAGAGCCAGCTGGCCATCGGTTTGTAGAGATGAGGAATACAGTACCCAACTTTGTTGTCGGAGGTGCACGGCAGATTCTTGGATTTGTCGAAATCCACGAAGCGGCAGACAAATAAATCCAGCCGCCCATCATTGTCGTAATCGAACCACACCGCGCTCGAAGACCATCCTGGCGCAGCCACTCCGGCCTTCTCCGTCACATCGGAAAATGTTCCATCTCCGTTGTTGTGATAAAGAATGCTTCTCCCGTATTGCGTAACATAAATATCAGTAAACCCGTCGCCGTCGTAATCGCCGGCCGCTACCCCCTGGCCATAGCCGCCCGCGGCCACTCCCGCCTTCTCGGTTACGTCCGTAAAAGTTCCATCGCGATTGTTGCGGTAAAGCGCATTGCGCAGCGGCGGACTGGGATCGTAAAAATCGCATTTTCCGCTATTCACCAGATAGATATCCATCCAGCCATCATTGTCGAAGTCGAGAAACGCGCAACCTGCGCCGGTCGTCTCCGGCAGATATTTTTGCTCAGAGTGCGCCGCAGTATGCTTCCAGCTGATGCCACTGACATTGGCGGGAACAACTTCAAAGGGATAAACCTGTGGCGCGAGAGCGGCCGAGAAACGCGCAAAACCGAAGACTGCAAAGCTGCTGCTGATTCCCCGAAGGAAGTCACGGCGATCGATCATCCACGGGCCCATGCTATGCGCGAAAACAGGTGCTTTCAATTCTCCCTCAGGCGACGGCACTCATAAGCTCTTCCGTGCGGCTTCCTTTATTTAGCTTCTGCGGGTTGCCCAGCGGGCGCAGGATCATTGCCGATAATGCGTTGGTGAATCGCAAATTCCTTCTCGCCATCTTGTTTGCGCCCCGCGCGAGTGTAGGCCATTGCCAGACTATAGTGGGCGTCGGGATTTCTGGGCTCCAGCTTGACCGCTCTTTCCAGTGGCGCAATGGCATCCGCGTATTGCTTCTCCGAAAGCAAAGACGAACCCAGCCCCAGAAAGGCTTCCCCAAATTGAGGGTCAAGCTTTGCCGCGCGGGAAAAACGCTTCACCGCTTCATCCCATTGCTGGCTCTGTCGCGCCAATTCGCCGAGCACATATTCGGCGCCAGCGTTACTGGGATCAATCTGCAGTTCCTGCTCGAACTCTTTTTTTGCTTCAGCAGCTGCATCCGGAGTCGGGTTCGGTACCGAAAGCAAAGCGCGCCCCAGCCGGAAGTGAATCCCGGGTAAATTCGGATTTTGTTTCAGGATCCCCCGATATTCCTTCTCCGCCTCCTCCCACTTCCCTTGCGATTCGAAAGATTCGGCCAGTAATTCATGCGCCTGATACGAAGACGGGGCCGTGCGCGCCAATTCCTGTGAGGCCGAGGAAGAAAGATCGGAATAGGCGTGGATAGACTCATACAGAGCATCCGGGTCTTGCGGAAATTCTCGCGCCAGCAAGTGAAGAAATTCCAGTGCAGAGTCTGGCTCATGCAGCGTCATGGCGCAACGCACGCCGTCCAGGCCAATCTTGCGTCTCAGTTCTTTGTCTTCAACTTTGGTGCTTTTTTTGAGCGCGGGCAAAGCCTCCACGCAATGGCCACTTTCGGCCAGAGCCGCGGCATTTCGCGCGACTGTAGAAGGAGTGGACGGCGCTTTACTGGCAGACTGTCCCGCCGCGCTCCCGCCCGCGATCACTACCGAGAGAACTACACAGACCAAGAATTGAAACCGGAACATATAAACGCGATCATAAATGAAAATGGCAGGACGCCGAAACGGCATCCTGCCATGATTGTTGCATTTCGTCAGAAGTAAAACTTCAACGCAAATTGCATCTCACGCGCATCTTGCGTTGCCGTCGTCACTCCGAAAGTGGAAGTCCCGACACTATCGTTGGGCACCGCAAAGTTCGGATGGTTGAAGGCATTCAGGAAGTCCGCTCGGAACTGGAATTTCATCGATTCCGAGATTGGAAAATCCTTCTGCAAGCTGATGTCGGCATCCACGTATCCAGGCCCAATGACCGGACCCTGAGCCGGACAATTTCCAAATGTCCCAGCCGCCGCGTTCGCGAATGAGTTAGGAGAAAACCACTGCAAACCGTTCCCGGAACAATTGACTTCGGATACGAAACTGGACCAAGGCAATCCGGGCGATTTTCCGGGCTGCCCGTTCCCGAGTCGCTGGCTCCATACAGAGAGAGCGGGAACCCGGTATGCCAGGAAACGATCGGATTGATCGACCAGTTGCCGACCACGGCGTTCACCGCAGACGGAAGGCCCTGCCCGAATTGTTGGCCGTGGCCAAAGGGCAGTTGATAAACGGCGTATGCGCTGAGCACGTGCTTCGCGTCCCAGTAGCACTGCGCGTAATCGCCGTTCGGGCTATAAAGATTTTGCCAGTAGTTCCCGGATGGGCCGGCCTGAGTCGTGGTGCCCCAGGTTCCGTAGTATCCATCATCGTTGGTCATGCACTTCTCGAAGGTATAGGAAACCTGCCCCTCGAGTCCGTGCCCATAACGCTTCTGCAAGACCACCTGCATCGCGTTGTAGTTCATGTTGCCGACGGAAGCCGTGTTTTTCACATTGCCGAATCCGTTCGGACCATAGGTCGGCGTCGTCGTGGTGATATGGTCGATGACGGTGCCCGCCGGATTTTGACCGCCGATAAACGGATAAGTCACACTGCCGTTCGGCTGCAGATCCCCTTGCGAAAGCCATTCCGGAACCATCAAGTGAGTGGTGCGCTGCCCGATGTAGCTCAGTTGGAAGGTCGTGTCATGGGCAAGCTCTTGCTGCACGGTAACGTTCCACTGATCGGCTACGGCCGGTTGAACCGTGCCCGACCAGGTTTGCAGCGTAGCGCCAACATACGGATTTACGCTGCTCGCCGAACTGAACGCGGTCGCAGTGGTAAACGCCGTCGGTCCGGTTTGGACGTTGTTTGTTTCCGTTTGCGGCGCGGCATAAGGTGGATTCTGCGGGTCGCGCAGGTTAACTCCCGTGCCTTCCAGGTACGACGAAATCGTGAAGGCGCCGCGGATGACTGTCTTTCCACTCCAAAGTGCGGGGCTCCACGCGAAGCCGAAGCGAGGCTGGAAGTCCGGTGCCCCGTAGGTCGTGTTGTAAAGCCCTCGGCTGAATCCATTCGAGCCTACGACTCCGTTCGGTACAGGATCGTTGCCGGGAAGCTCCAACGCCCCAGTCAGAATATTTACCGCGGACTGGCGATTATTGGCTTCAATCCACGGAGTGCGCGCCTCATAACGGAGGCCCAGATTTAAGGTTAGATGCTCGGTGACTCGCCAGTCATCCTGGACGAAGCCAGCGAACAGCCAATCGCGCTGGTGCCAGGGCGGTGCTGCGCTTGCGCCCCGGCCTACATCCCCAGGGAGTCCAAGAGCCCAGTCCGCGGATGCGTCTCCTCCAGAAGTGACTTGCTGCGCCTTACCAGAAACTACTTCGGTGACGCCGGTACCTGAATAGTTTCCGCCCGGACCGTTCCCGAAGAGTTCGGCGCCAAGTTCGCCGCCATTCCCTGTGTAGAACACGTTGAGGTTATAGCGATTCAGCTGGAAGCCCGTCTTAATCACGTGGCGGCCATGGGTGTAAATGAGTACATCGTCGAATTGCGTGACGGTCGTAGAGAATTGCTCGTCAACGCTCGCCGCACCCAGATTAGTCAAGGTTCCAACGTTAATATTTGTAATCGAACCGCCGGCAAATCCAAGTTCTGGAAGTCCATCGACTCCACTCGGATTCCCGTTCGCGATTCCAATACTGTTGCCCAAAGCGCCCACCGAACTGTCGAACGCAGTCAACCCGTGATTCAGCTTGATATTGTTCTTGCCGAAGCGAACTTCGTTGAGCAGGTTCGGTGTAAAGGTGTGGTTCCAGTTTAGCGAACCAGTCAACAGGTTAGCCTCGTTTATTGTGTTGCCGAGCAAGGCTACGGAGTTATTGGCCGGATCGTACTGATCGCTTTTTGAAAAGCGGGCATTCACGTGATCTTTATCGGACGCGTTGTAGTCAACCTTAATGTCGCCCTGGTCTGAATTAAATTGTTCGTTAGTCGTATTGAACGCTTGCCCGAAGCCGTTGGGTAGGGTGCTTACCGCCTTTGGATAGAGCCCGTTCGTAACCAGTGACGTGAATACGGGGTTCAGCATGCCCGTCGGCCCGGAAGGAATTATATTCCCGGGAAAGGCGTCCTCGCGGAGGGAGCAAGGATGTTGCAAGGTACACCGGAGCCCCCGCCCGTTCCCGCGCCGCACGGATTATAAAGTTGGTTGGTGATCAGATTTTTGTTGCCGTCCGGACCGGTTGCTCTGTCATTACAAATTCCTCCGGTAAAGCCGGTTTGACACAGAGCCGAAAAGTTTCCCGATATTTCGGCCGGCGTGAGCACAGTGATGGCGCTGGTAGTCGCGGGATGATCCAGACGTCCGCCCTGATAGTCGCCAAAGAAAAACAACTTATCCTTGATGATTGGACCACCAAGTGTCCCGCCGAACATATTCCAGCGCAACTTGGGCGTTGGCAGAGGCCCGGTTAAAGGCAGGCCGTTTTCCCATTTATTAGCGTTGAAGATGTCGTTGCGGAAAAACTCAAACGCGTCTCCATGGAGATGGTTCGTTCCTGATTTGATGGTGGCGTTGATGATTCCGCCGTTGTAGTTGCCAAACTCCGCCGAAGCGTTCTGAGTAATCAGGTTGAACTCCCCAATCGCGTCTGGGGAGGGGGCATAACCCGGCAGGTTATCCGAAGCTTGATTGTTGTCCACGCCGTCCAAGAGGAAGTTGTTGGCCTGCTCGCGGTTCCCGTTAATGTAAGGCCGGCCTCCCTCTTCAGCAGTCTGCGATCCCAGGTTCATGCTGGCGGGATCCACCGAAACCGCGCCGGGAGAAAGCAACGTCAGCTGCACATAGTTGCGGGTCTCCAGTGCGAGATTCGTGATCGTTCTGGAATCGACAACCGTACCAACCTCAGCTTTCTCGGTCTCCAGGATCGGCGCCGCCCCTGTAACCTCCACCGTCTCGCTAATCTTGCCGACTTTCAACTGCACACTCACGCGCGCGGTCTGATTCAGAACGAGCGTGAACGGCGGCAATTCGGATGTCTGGAAGCCTGGCGATGTCACTTTGAGGCCATACGTGCCAATCGGAAGGCGCAGAATTGTGTAGGCGCCGCTGTCGCCCGTTTCCGCCGTCCAGACCGTGCCGCGCTCCGTGTCCGTGGCCTTAACGCTGGCGCCCTTGATCGGAGCGCCGCTGGGATCGGTCACCGTGCCCACGATCGATGCCGTTACTTCCTGGCCCATCGCAGGCGTCATCATTCCAATGATCCCAACCAGTGTCAGCAGAACCACAAATCCTAAAGCCAGCTTTTTCATCGTACAGCCTCCTGAGAGCGGGTAATACTTAGGCCTTACAAATCGGCATCTAATGTAAACGCATTATGCTATATAGCACATGGCACAGCGTGGTCAAGAAGAAAATGCATACCCCTGTGGAAATCTTTCCAGGTATCCATATTTGGGTCATTCCGGGATGCGCTATATATCACAGCTCGCGACATCCTGGGAAATGGATCAGAGCGGATTTACCGATCCATCCCATCGGTTACTTTGATTACGCCGAGATTGCTGCCTTCAAGTCAATTTCGTAAACCCTGGCGGCAGGTCTTATCGAGTGCAGGGTGCCAGGGAAGAAATGCCTTCCGCTCTATAGCGATCCGGAAATACAAAAAACGGTCACCCTGTCCACATGGCGAAGCTTTTTCCTTTACAGAAGGCATTCCATACGCTATATAGCACATGGCAGCTGTCACAGGGGCCATTAAAGAAATTCGCGTGATTCGGTCGGCGAGCTGGGCGTTACCGCAGTCGGAAGATCGATTATGTCTGGAAACCATCGCAACGGAACGCCGGTATACAAGCGTATCCAGAATTCGATTCGCAAGCGGATCGAGACGGCTG
Source organism: uncultured Acidobacteriaceae bacterium (assembly GCA_963724815.1). Lineage (GTDB taxonomy): Bacteria > Acidobacteriota > Terriglobia > Terriglobales > Acidobacteriaceae > Sulfotelmatobacter. Next base: position 26,062 of record CAVRWS010000076.1, on the reverse strand, counting down.
AACTGAGCCCGGGAGATGCAGTCGCCTCCGAGCGCGAACTGGCCAAGACCCACAAGGTCAGCCTGATGACTGCCCGCCACGCTCTCGCTGGACTGGAACGCGAAGGCCTCGTCGAACGCCGCCGCGGAGCTGGTACCTTTGTGGCCGCTCCCAAAATCCACTTCAACAAGCTGATGAGCTATACCGAGCACATGTCCAGTCGCGGCCTGGCTCCCCGTTCCCGCGTACTAATGGCCAAGATCATTGACGACGAGCAGGAGGTTGCCGCGCGCCTCGGCTTGCCTGCGGCCAGCCGCATGGTCAAGATCATGCGTCTACGTCTCACCGGGGAAGAACCTTTTGCCCTGGAGACCTGCTATCTTCCCGCATCTGAATACGCCGAATTGGTAAACGCCCCCTTGGGCAGGAGTTCTCTGTTCGGCACGCTACGGCACGACTACGGCGTGGAATTGGCCTACGCCGATGAGGAAATCGATGCCACCGCCGCCGATCCCCAACTGGCAGAGACCCTCGCTCTACCCAAAGGCTCCGCCATTCTGCGAATTCGCCAGGTCATCTACTCCACCAAGGGCAAAGCCACAGTTTATGTAGTCGGCTATTACCGCTCTGAGCGCCATACATTATTCATTCGTCGCTTCCGCTAGCTTCCACCACAAAGTTGTCTTGTTCAAGGCTTTTCCCGCGTAACATCGCGCCTGTCAAGCTGTACAATCGACCTCGTTCGAATTTGCACATTGCGGAGAACCCCCGCGCCTCGCAGGCGAATCTGCATTGCGGAGACTTAGGTTTGTATATCCGGCCAAAAACCGTGGATGACGCGCTCGCTTTGCTTGCTACGCAGCCGGCGCAAATTCTCTCAGGAGGAACGGATTTCTTTCCTGCTCTCGGGGACCGCGCCATTCGTGGGACTGTAATCGACATCTCCGCGATTGGCGGATTGCGCGGAATCACCAGCACTCCTAATGAGACGCGAATCGGCGCGCTCGCGACCTGGACCGAGATCATTCGAGCCCCGCTTCCCCGTTGTTTTGACGCGTTGAAGCATGCTGCCCGTGAAATCGGCGCGATTCAAATCCAGAACCGCGGCACGATCGCGGGGAATCTATGCAACGCTTCGCCCGCCGCCGACGGAGTTCCTCCGTTACTTGCACTCGATGCACAAGTGGAACTCGCCTCGAGCAGCGGTCTTCGCCGAATGCCGCTAGCAGAATTCATTGTAGGGAACCGGAAGACCTCGCGGCGCGCCGACGAGTTATTGACCGCAGTAATCGTGCCGCGAACTCTCGACGATGGCTCCTCCTCGTTCGTGAAACTTGGAGCCCGGCGCTATCTCGTGATTTCGATTTCGATGGTTGCCGCAGTCGTGCTCGCCGATGGCGAAGGACGAGTAGGAGCGGCGCGAATAGCGGTCGGATCATGTTCAGCCGTCGCCCGCCGCTTGCCCCAGCTTGAGCATGATCTCATCGGTGCACCCGTCGAAGCCGGACTGGGTGCGCGAGTCAGGCCGGAGCATTTGTCTGAGCTTTCCCCTATTGACGATGTTCGAGCCACTGCCGAATATCGGCGTGACGCGTCCCTGACTCTGGTTCAGCGCGCGCTCCATCGTTGCGCGGAGAAAATCTGCGCGGAGAAACATTGATGGCGACGACACCGGAATTGGGCCTCGCTTCGGATGTCAGCTCCATTGCTCTCTCCATCAATGGACGTCAGATGGTGATCTCCACTTCGCTCCTCCGCAGACTCTCGCGAGTGTTACGCGAAGACCTGGGGCTTACCGGGACCAAAGTCGGATGTGACGCCGGAGATTGTGGCGCCTGCACCGTTCTGCTCAACGGTGAACCAGTCTGTTCGTGCCTGGTGCCAGCGGCGCAAGCCGAGAATTGTGAAATCACTACCATCGAAGGCCTGGCGCAGCGCTCGCGATCCGGAGCGCAATTGCAACAGTCATTCCTGGAGCATGGCGCCGCGCAATGCGGTGCGTGTACGCCGGGAATGCTGGTTTCCGCAGCGGCTCTGCTCGATCACAATCCCAAACCAAATGAAGCCGAGGTCATGGACGCGATTGGCGGCGTGCTCTGCCGTTGCACTGGCTATCGCAAGATCATCGCGGCAATTCTCGACTCTGGCAAAGATGCAACGAAAGCCCAGCTTCCGGTTGCGGGCAGTGCAGTTGGCAAACGTTTGGCGCGTCTGGATGGCAAAACCAAGGTCGCTGGCGCGGAGATTTTTGGTGCCGATCAGATACCCGCCGGAGCTCTAGCCGTAAGAGTAATCCGGTCTCCCCATCCTCGCGCCCGCTTCCAATTTGGCAATCTGGATGCATTCATTCGAAATCATCCCGGCCTGAGCGCCGTGTTTACGGCGAAAGATGTTCCTGGCAAAAACTGCTATGGTGTGATTCCTCGATTCGCCGACCAGCCCGTCTTTGCAGAAAAGGAAACGCGCTTCCACGGCGAAGCGATCGCAGCCGTGGTTGGCGAATCCACTGCTGTGGAATCCTTTGACGTGGCCGACTTTCCTGTCGTATGGGACCAACAGCCTCCGATTCTCGACATCGATGCGGCTCTGGCGCCGGGCGCTCCACTGATTCATTCCCACCGCGAGGAAAACATTCTGGTTCGCGGACGCGTCGTCCGCGGCGATGTCGACGAGGCTCTTCGCCAATCTGATTTCACCGCCGACGGTGAATTCGAAACCGGTTTCATCGAGCACGCCTACATCGAACCCGAGGCCGGATTCGCCCGCCGCGTCGGCGATCAGATCGAGATTCAAGCCTGCACTCAATCGCCATACATGGACCGCAGCGACATGGCGGCGATCCTCGGCATCGCACCCGAGCAAGTGCGGATCATGCCAACCGCCGTAGGCGGAGGCTTCGGCTCGAAATTGGATTTGTCGGTGCAGCCGTTTGTCGCCCTCGCTGCCTGGAATCTTCGACAACCGGTGCGCTTGGTGTATTCCAGAACAGAATCGATCATGTCGACCACGAAGCGGCATCCCTCGCGCATCCGGGTTCGCGGCGGCTGCTCGCGCAACGGGAAACTGACCGCGCTCGATTTCTCCGCTGATTTCAACACGGGCGCATATTCTTCGTGGGGTCCAACGGTTGCCGGGCGCGTGCCGGTGCACGCTTCCGGTCCGTACTACGTACCTCACTACCGCGCGCTGACCCGGGCCGTGCACACGCATCTGGTACCCGCAGGCGCGTTCCGTGGCTTTGGCGTTCCGCAGGCAGCAATCGCTCAGGAGCAACTCTACGACGAGTTGGCCGACCGCGCGAAAATCGACCGCCTGGAGTTTCGAATCCTGAATGCTCTCGATGGAAATACTCCGACCGTAACGGGGCAAATTTTGGGCGCAGGTGTTGGCATCCGCGCATGCCTGGAGGCGTTGCGCCCCGCGTGGAAAGCTGCGCGCACAGCGGCGTCCAATTTCAATTCCCAAAATGTGGGATTACGGCGTGGCGTAGGAGTAGCAGGCATGTGGTACGGCTGCGGTAACACTTCCCTTCCCAATCCTTCGACGGTCAGAATGGGATTGAAGCGCGACGGCAGAATTACGTTACATCAGGGCGCAGTGGATATTGGCCAGGGATCAAACACGATTGTCACGCAGATATCCGCTGATGCACTCGGCGCTCCAATCGAGAAGTTCGATCTGATTTCCGGAGATACCGCGCTGTCGCCCGACTGCGGCAAGACGTCAGCATCCCGGCAGACGTTCGTGACCGGCAAAGCTGCGCAGATGGCCGGTTTGCAGTTGCGAAATAAAATTCTGGCGCTGGCGAAAGCCTGCGAGTGTGCAAGCATCAATTTTCAAAACGACGCGGTCATCGTGACTGAGAATGGCAAAAGCTCAACCCTCCCGATTCTCCCCCTGCCACTCGACCAATATGGATACGTTCTCACCGCTGAGGCCACATTCGATCCGCCGACGCAGCCGCTCGATGAGAATGGGCAAGGCACTCCCTACGCCGTGTTCGGCTTTGGTGCTCACCTGGCCGAGATCGAAGTCGACACCGAACTGGGAACCGTTCGCGTGTTGAAGATCACCGCCGCCCATGACGTCGGACGCGCGATCAATCCCACGCTGGTTGAAGGCCAGATTGAGGGAGGCGTTGCCCAAGGCCTCGGCATGGCGCTCATGGAAGAATTTTTTCCCGGCAAAGGCGAAAATCTTCACGACTATTTAATTCCGTCAGCCGGCGACATCCCGCCCGTGGAATCGATCCTCATCGAAGAACCCTCGCCCATCGGGCCGTATGGTGCCAAAGGAATCGGTGAGCAAGCGGTCATTCCGACCGCCCCGGCGATCTTGAATGCTCTGCACGATGCAATCGGCATTCGCATTCGAAAAATTCCCGCCACGCCGGACCGCGTACGCGCAGCGATTCTTGCTGCCCGCGAGAAGGGCGGCGCTCGTGGCTGACGATGCCATCCGCTGCGATGCTTGTCCCGTCCTGTGCTACATCAAGCCGGGAAGAACCGGATCCTGTGACCGCTACGCGAATCGCGACGGGCAACTCGTGCGCATCGATCCGCACATTGTTCTCGATCGCGCAGTCTCGCGCGGCGATTCGGTTGTGCCATTCCTCGGAAAAAATCGCGAGTGGGATGGTTCCCTGATCAGCGGAGCCGACACCTTCGTCACTGCAATCGGAGCGGGCACCACCTATCCCGATTACAAACCGGCCCCTTTCATCATCTCCTCTGAAACCGAAGGCGTCGATATGGTCACGGTCGTGACCGAAGGCATCTTCAGTTATTGCGGAGTGAAATTAAAGATCGATACGGATCGCCATCTGGGCCCAGAGTGCAGCACAGTTCGAGCACAAGGCGAAGCCGTCGGCCATGTAACAACGAGTGAATACGGATCGCAAATGCTCTCGCTCGGAGGCGTGCGCCATCTCACCGGAGGCAGCCGGCAAGAGGGAGTGGTGACCTGCGACACCCTTCTCAACCTGTGCAACGGTAAAGCCTCTGAACTGGAGATCGACGGCGGAGCGAAGATCATTGTGCAAGCCTCGCAGCCGCCGATTGTAGATGGCGTGCGCGAAGAGCGCATGCGCGTCGGCTGCGGTTCGGCCACCATCGGCATGTTTGCCAAGCAATGGGAGGGCAAAGTCGATGAGGTCGTTGTAGTGGATGACCATATTACCGGCGTCCTCTCAGAGCACCAGGCAGGCAAACTGCTCGGCATCCCCGAAACCGGCATCAAGATGAAAGGCCGCCGCTCCACGCCCGGACGCTATTTCAAAGTTGCCGAGCCCGGCATCTCATGGGGCGGCACAAACATCGCGGATCCGCTCTCGATTCTCGCTCCCTTCGACCAAGAACTTTCGTGGCAAGGCCTGCGCCTGCTGATGGTGAGCACCACCGGTGAGCACTATGCCTATTTCGAACTCGATGATGTTCGGCGTCCAATCGAGAAAGAATTGCCTGTGAGTTTGCGCGAGTCCGTGGCGCGGATTCGTGAAAACTGCGAACCCGCGCTGTGCACGGTGCTGTTTATGGGCGGGGCCGGCGGATCACTCCGCGCCGGAGTTACAGAAAATCCCGTGAAGCTCACGCACTCCGTACGCGAAGCGCTCACCCGCGTGACCTGCGGCGGTGCTCCGGTCTACGTTTGGCCCGGCGGCGGAATCACGATCATGGTCGATGTGAGCCGCCTGCCTGAGAATGCATTCGGATACGTGCCCACTCCAGCCCTCGTGGCTCCGATTGAGTTCACCATGAAGCTCGCCGATTACGCCGCTCTGGGCGGATACATGGATCACGTGCGTCCTCTCAATTCCATTCAGCAAGCAGAAGAGAGCCGAAACCGGATTCCGGCGCGTCCGGAAAATCCGTGGCCACTCGAAGTCGGCAACAAGGAATCCAAACGTTGAATTCACGCGCGCAAATCCGGATGCTGGCCGATGGTCGTCGCCTTCACATGCAGGATGGCCCCATCGACTTAATTCTCCAGGCCTTTGGCGAATTTTCGGAAATGGAAAACGCCTACCGTGCAGCTTCTGACCGCTTCGTGACTGCGCTGGATGAGTTATGCAATGAACTAACTACGCTGCGGCAACCATGGCGCGCCGATCTAACGGTTCACAGCGCAATCGCTCGCCGCATGGTGCAAGCCGTCGCACCGCATGGGCGAAATACGTTTATCACTCCGATGGCGGCAGTCGCTGGGGCAGTCGCAGAAGAAATTCTTGCATCGATGACGGCGAATGCACGGCTTTCAAAAGCCTATGTGAATGACGGAGGAGACATCGCACTGTATCTGGCGAGAGGTGAAGAATTTTCTGTAGGGATGGTTGAACGTCCGGATCGGCCGTCGCTGTTCGGGACACTTCGGATTCACGCTACGCATCCGGTTCGCGGAATCGCCACCAGCGGCTGGCGCGGCCGGAGCTTTTCACTCGGAATCGCCGATGCGGTCACTGTCCTGGCTGGTAGCGCATCTGATGCTGATGCTGCTGCGACCATCATCGCGAATGCAGTCGATCTTCCAGCAAGCGAGAAAATTGGACGCGTGCCGGCTCGCGAACTCGCTCCCGATAGCGATTTGGGCGAGCGACTGGTGACGCAATCAGTTGCTCAACTGAGTCTCGAAGAGATTCAGCAGGCGTTAGATGCAGGAGTAAATGTCGCCGATCATTTGCGGAGCCAAGGCCTGATTTGCGCAGCTGCGCTGCGCCTGCAGGGAGAAACACGAATCGTAGCTGCAGACGCAGACTCCTTATTAGAGGAGTCCGGGACGCAACGGAGGAGACTCGTTCATGCCTGAGGTTCAAGTCCGCAAGCACCTTCTCATGCTGGAAGAAATTTTCCACGAAGGCGGCCCAGTCGCGCAAACGCCGCTGAAACGCGTCGCGGCGCTGGCCGTGATCCGCAATCCGTACGCGGGCGCGTACGTAGAAAAGATCGAAGCCTTCATGGACGATTTAAAACCTCTCGGCCTCGAAATGGCCCGCAGAATGTTACTAGCGTTAGGCAGCGATCCGAAAGCGGTCGAGGGCTACGGGAAAGGCGCGATCGTCGGTTCCGCGGGAGAAGTCGAACACGGTGCTCTCTGGCATGCTCCAGGCGGCTACGCCATGCGCGAGGTTTTAGGCGGCGCTAAGGCGATTGTCGCTTCCACCAAGAAAGTTGGAGGCCCCGGCACCCGGCTCGATGTGCCCATCACCCACGTCAACGCTTCCTACGTGCGCAGTCATTTCGACGCGATGGAGATTGGCATCACCGATGCTCCCCGCGCCGATGAAATTCTGCTCGCTCTCGTCATGACGACTGGGCCGCGGATCCATGCGCGCAGCGGGGGCCTGAAAGCTTCCGAGATTAAAGGAGAGGATGGATTACGATGAAGCTCCGTAAGATCGTGACCTTCGTAGAGGAGACACGCACGGAGATGGATCGCACCGTCGATCCGCCCACACGAAAAGCTGCCGCAGTCGCGGTAATTGAAAATCCTTACGCTGGAAAATATGTAGAGGATTTGGCCGAGCTGATGACAATTGGCGAAGAGCTCGGCGAGCTGCTCACCGAACGAGCCATCGCTGCGTTGAGCATTCCGGGACCGTCCGCCGAGAGCTATGGCAAGGCCGCGGCTGTAGGAGAAAACGGCGAGATCGAGCATGCCGCTGCAATCCTGCATCCGAAGTTGGGCACACCGGTGCGGCGCGTGCTGGGCAAGGGCGCGGCACTGATTCCGTCCTCAAAAAAACGCGGCGGCCTCGGCGTGGCGCTCGAGATTCCTCTCGGGCACAAAGACGCAGCGTATGTTCGCAGTCACTTCGATGGAATGGAAGTTCGAATCAGCGACGCGCCACGCGCGAATGAGATCATGGTCGCAGTTGCGGTGACCGACTCCGGACGGCCTCTGGCCCGAGTCGGCGGACTTACCAAAGATCAGATCAAAGGGGAAGACGGACTGCGGTAATCGCGTCCTTATTCTTATCGCGTCCGATTTCAGGAAGCCACAATTTCAGGAACCCGCGTGGCCGGCGGCGTGTTCCGGCTGCGCTGTGTACTAACAACGCCATCCGTGATGACCATCCCAATGCCGGGAAGGTCTCCCTTTTGTATGCTGTCGAGCAGGTTCTTGCCCGCCGAGTGCTGCGCTTTATCCATGAGCACGAATGAAGCTTCGCGGCCCGGCGCAATCAGTCCACAGTTGAGATTACGCATTTTCCTCGTGTTGCCGGTGGCGAAGCAGATTGCCAACTCCGCCGGAACTTCTCCTAAAGACGCGAGCAGCGCAATCATGCGAAGGATTCCAAGCGGCTGCACTCCTGACCCCGCCGGCGAATCTGTACCGAGAATCACCCGATCCAACTGACCTAGTTCTTTGGCGGTGCGCAGCGCCAGCAATCCGGCGCGTTCGTTGCCGTTGTGCACAATCTCCAGCGCGCGCGTGGATTTTTCGCACAGCGCAATAATCTGATCGTCGGGAAGCGCGGTGTGTCCTCCGTTCACGTGCCCAATCACATCGGCGTCGGTTTCCAACACCATATCTTTGTCGATCAGGCTCGATCCGGGAATCGAAGGCCCGCCAGTGTGGATCGTGCTCTGAATTCCATGCTGGCGCGCCCAGAGCACCATTTGCCGCGCCGTCTTCCCGTCTTTCACGCTGCCCAGCCCGACCTCGCCGAGAAATTTCACTCCAGCCGCGGCCAGTTCTTTGAAATCACTTTCCACCATCCCGTGCTCAATAACCGGAGCGCCGGCATAAATCTTGACTCCGCCGGGGCGAAACAAATGAAACACACGTTGCGCGAAGATCGCCATCGCCTTCAGTCCAACGATATCTTTCGGGCGTCCGGGCGTGTGCACCTCACCAGCCGAAATCATTGTGGTCACGCCACCGTGAAGATAGCTGTCGATCCACCCAAATTGATTTTGCCGTGGCGTCCAGTCTCCGCAAACCGGATGCACGTGGCTATCGATCAGCCCGGGAGCGAGCGCTGTGCCTCTGGCATCGATGGTGACTGTGGCCGATGACGTGTCCAAATCCGTCTCTCTGCCCACCGCCGCAATTCGGTCGCCGACGGCGATCACAGTATCCGCATCGAGAATCGGATGCTGCAATTCTCCGCTCAATAGCAGTCCGATATTTCGAATCACCAGCTTAGATGGATTCGCAGATTTCACCACCTCGCCATGAGCCATCAAGTCCTCGCTGACGTCTTCGTTTACGATCAAACAGTGCTAAAAACACGCACCACCTTCGAGACATGAATGCTATCTCGTGACTTCGTTTTTTGGGAAGTCGACATCCGGGCAGACCTTATTTTTCATCTCTCACGGATTCCATCCGGCCACAGAGTGTGAAGCGGACATTCTTATACGTCAGGCGCACATCCATTCTCATCTGACATCAATGCGACTCTTCGTTACGAAACGTCCAGGTGGACGGGTTGGGTAGCGCTGCGCTTTAGCGCGCGATTCTGTCTCGAAAAAAGTCGGGTGTGAACGTGACGCAAACAATAAAAGGGCCCCGAATCTCTCTCCCCCATGAGACCAATCGGGACCCAAGTCTTGCCTGCGCGGAAAACTATAATCTTGCACCTGTGGCTGTGCAAGAGGACTTTTGACAAAAAAGCGTATTCTGGCATTCCAGTCACAAAACTGTTGCATTCCTAAACAAAATAGGGCTCAACATCGACTGCGGAGGTGACTTTAATTCAGGAGAGGCGCGAATGCCTCCAGATTGTCGGTACTGGGCTAAAAGCATGTTGCTGATTTTCTCGCTGATCTTTTAGGATTCCGACTTATGACAAGCCAAACAAGGAAGTTCATCGAAATCGCAGACATTATAGGGCTTCGTTTCGACTGCAAGGCCAAGGAGTGCGGGGCGAGCCTCACGCTAGCGACATTTGAGGCGATAAATCGAAACAGCCCACTTAAGGAGTGTCCGAATTGCGGCAAGCAATGGGCGCTGCTGACCGAGGCGGATTACCAGCACGAGTTTAAGACGCTTGTGGACTGTCTCCGGAAAATTGCCGCCGCGCCGATGGGCTGTGTTTTTACGCTCGAAATCAAGCCTGAGATTCAAGAAGCTCCTTCATTGTCCAAGCGTGGTCAGTAAGTCCGCTCTCCATTGCCGGGGTGACGCGGAGGGTCTGGTGGATGCGGCAGAAGTTGTACCACGCGAAATACAGCGTGACGGCAGCTTGCAGGTTTTCGAGCTTCTTGCTGAAAGCGTTCGTGAGCCGCGTAAAGCGGCGCATTTGCATTCGCATCGTGAGGTTCTGGCGTTCGATATGGCTTGTGCTGATGTGCGCGGGATCGGGCCGTCCGTCGCGCACTTTGGATATAACCTCCGTGATTTTTGGTGGGGAGTATCTTTCGTCCCCGTGTTGGCCGTAGTCACCAAATAGCTTTACCAGTTGCGCGAAGTCCACAGTTCCACCGAATACATCTTCGACACCGCGCTCATAAAAATGGAAACCATCGGTTGTGAGTTGAAATCTCGCAGCGGTCAACCGCGTCTGCGAGTCGCGCAAAAAACGCAGAGTCGTTTCGCGTGTGCGCTTGCCGATTACGAACGACGGCACCAGTTTGGTCTCCGCGTCCATCGCCACAAACACCCATTGGTCGCCAACTTCGGCGGGATCGGACTCTCGGACGTTTCGCCGCTTCTTGCCTACGAAGCACCAGATTTCGTCGCTTTGCACGTACCTGGCGCTGACTCCGCGCATCTTCGCGTTCATCAAACGAGAGACGTTGCCAGCCGCCGTATTCATCAGGCTAAGAATCGTTCCCTTGTGCAGTCCGGTCACGCGGGAAATGGCGCGAACGCTCATTCCCTCAAGCATCAGGGAAAGAACCTTCGCCGCTGTCTCGGGATCGGTATAGTGCGTCCCAAGCTTGGGAGCGGCTTCGCAGAAAGTGGAATTGCAGGAATTGCAGCGCCAGCGCTGGATGTGGCGCTTACCGACGAAACCGAATCTTTTGCAGGTTTGGTGCTGGCATCTGGTGCAGGTCATGTGGTTTCTCCGCTTGCGTTCTGCGGAGAAACCAGCCAAAATAGATTCTCTAGGTCTGAGGCGTGGGTCACTCCGCGCTTTGGATTAGCCCCGCCTACGGCTCTAACCGCAGACGGGGCGCTTAATTACGGGCTAACTTGTGGTGGGGGTCTGATTGCCACGATTGGCCTCCTTTCGATCCCACCGCTCAGTGTGTCAGCAGCACTGAGCGGTTTGTATTTGCGTCCAAAGTCATTCCTCGCCAGCCAACCTGCGACTGATGTTGGAGATAAATCCATTCCACTCGCTCTTTCGTGCCCACTCATATTTCATCGGCCCCGAACTTACTTTCGGCGGAACCTCTCGAATTTCTCCCGCTTCTTTCAATCGCCTAATTATCGTGTGCACGGATGCCAAAAGATTCCTTTGCTCGGGCACTCCGAGATGTTCCACTCGATCCCTCACTTCCGTAGGAAGAAGCGGTCTTTCTGCCGACCTGAGCACCGTGCGGCAAGCATCAGTGATCCCCGTGACAAGACCAACGGGAGGCCCAGAATCTTCCTCCAGTTCGGAAAGCTCCTGCAACGCGGCAATCACTCGTTTCTGTTTCGCGATTCGTGTTGCAAGTTCGTCCTGCTCGACAAGCATCAGTTGGAGTTTGTCTCTCGCTTGCTCGACTTCAGATTTGCGGCGGTTAACCATAGACAGGAGTATTAGACACTATGTCACACGCGATGTCAAGAGGAAAAACAGGATGGGATCAAGCTATTGAGGAAGCCGAGGAAATGCTAGCACGGGTCGAGGCTAAAGCACGACGGCTCCGAACCTCGATTGCCACTCTCCAAGAATCTAGAGATGCCGGGGAACAATGGCCAATCAAATCAGCAACACAGAATTAGCCCACTACCAGATTGTCAGCTCCATATTGGCAGCCGCCAAGAGTGCTAAAATTGCAAGTTTGCCATTCCTCCGCCTGAAGGAATTCATATGCCCGAGACCCTCCAGTCCGCCGTTCCCACGCCGCTGACCACTCTCACCGAAGATGAAACTCTTTTTCGCGACAACATCCGCCAGTTCGCTGACGACAAAATTCGTCCGCTGGTTAAAGAGATGGATGAAAAAGCCGTCTTCGAAAAAAGTCTCATCCATGAATTCTTTCAGCTCGGTTTAATGGGAATCGAAATCCCCGAACAATATGGCGGCGGCGGAGCCAAATTTTTCGAAGCGATTCTTGCCGTCGAAGAACTCTCGCGCGTCGATGCTTCTTCGGGCGTCATCGTCGATGTGCAAAACACGCTGGTCAATAATGCATTGCTGCGCTGGGGCAGCGCTGAACAGAAGAAGCGCTACTTGCCGAAGATGGCCGCCGATACAGTAGGCGCCTACGCACTCAGCGAAGCCGGTTCCGGCTCCGATGCTTTCGCCCTGCAAACCCGCGCCGAACTCAAAGGCAGCGACTACGTCATCAACGGTCGCAAGCTCTGGATCACGAATGCCAAAGAATCCGGGCTGTTCGTTCTTTTCGCCACTATCGATCCCGCCGCGGGATACAAAGGCATTACGGCATTCTTAATCGAAAAAGATTTTCCCGGATTCACCGTCGGCAAAAAAGAAGACAAGCTCGGCATCCGCGCTTCATCCACTTGCGAACTGATCCTCGAAGATTGCCGTGTGCCTAAAGAAAACATTCTCGGCGAGCCCGGCAAAGGCTACAAGATCGCAATCGAAACTCTGAACGAAGGCCGCATCGGCATCGGCGCGCAGATGATCGGCGTCGCCCGCGGCGCCTGGGAATTCGCCGCGAAATACGCGCGCGAGCGCAAACAATTCGGTAAGCCTCTCGCTGATTTCCAGGGCATCCAGTTCCAGATCGCGCAGATGGCTACGGAGATCGAAGCCGCCCGCCTCATGGTCTACAACGCCGCCCGCATGAAAGATGCTGGAGTCAACTTCGTAAAAGAAGCCGCCATGACCAAGCTCTTCGCCTCGCAAGTCGCCGAGCGCGTCACTTCGCTGGCCATTGAGATCTACGGCGGCTACGGCTTCACCAAAGATTATCCCGTGGAAAAATATTGGCGCGACGCCAAGATCGGCAAGATCTACGAAGGCACTTCCAACATGCAGCTCGCCACCATCGCGAAACTCCTGCTGGCCGGCAAGTAAGAGTAGTCCCTCAGCGGGTGCCCCATTTCTCGCGTCCTTTGCGAGAAGTGGGAACCACAAAAGCGGGCGCAGACGCGGAAAATGGCGCTTCGGCTGCAATTCCCCTTGCTCATAATGTGCATTGAATTGCACTTGCACCCGCCACCCACATGGCTTCTACTCACGCTAACCCAAACCATTTCAATCCGATCCATGCCTCCCTGCCATTGGCTCACAAGCTGCATTCTCCCTTATGCCCGCTGTAGAGGGGCAAAGCCTGGGGTGGCGCTTGACTACTTTGTTCGGTAACACTGCAGTGAGGCTGGTGGTAGCTCCAAAGCCGGTTCTAGGTCCAAAGAAAAAAAGAACCCTATTGCCGTTACTCACGCTGGTATTTATGGCTTCTTACGGTTTGATGACCCTGCTCATCGTGGAGCAAGGCTCGACCATCCAATCGCAGCGAAATCTGATTCAGGTGCTCCTGACTGACAGCCGGCAACTTTGGGCGCTGAAGGGCAGAGCATTATCCGACAAGCTGACTGCGGACAAACTGGCCCAGAGCCAGGCAAAGAAATCTTTCACGCAAACCCCGTTGAGCCACGCGCAAACTCCGTCTACCCAGACTCAATCGACACAGTCTCAATCAACCAAAACTCCGTCAACCCAGATCCCGTCAACCCAGGTACCACGGCACCATTCTCCAGGCCGGGCCGGCAAGGGTGCAAAACCCTACACCCAGGTTCCACCCATGCCCGCTTCGGATTTAGGAGATCAGCGCCGCGAATTGATTACACTTTAGCCCAGGTTTTAAGAATTGTTTGCAACACGCGAGTTTCAGACAGCAACGAAATTCGCGGAGATAAGCAGGAGATTCACCATGAAGGCCCTGACCCTAGCCTTGTTGTTCATTACGGCGTTTTGTTTCACGCCGTGCACCACGTTCAGCATGACGGTGGCGAACCCTACGCCGCCGCCGCGCCGTCCTACCGGCCACATGGAGCAACACTCTAAAGGCGGACGCTGGTACTTCGCCGCAACCGGGCACGCCGTCTACTGCTACGGACCGGTCATGACCCTGCCCCTCGCCAACGGCGACCTGCAAAAAGTCGCCACCTTCTGCCGAGACGGCCAAGCCGTAGTGCCGCTAAAAGACTAGATCATCTCATGGATGGGTGCCCCATTTCTCGCGTCCTTTGCGAGAAGTGGGAACCACAAAAGCCGGCACAACCGTGGACGGGCAACGATCCTTGTAAACTAACAAGGCATGCCCGAACTCCCCGAAGTTGAAACTATCGCCCGCGGCCTGAACCAGCGCATTTCCGGCGATGTGATCGAATCCATCTGGCTCGGGGAAAAGCCCGAACCGCTAAAAACTCCCGCCCCGCAAATCGCGGCTGCTCTCGAGACACACGCGCATCCTCGCCGTCCGCCGCATGGGTAAACACATCGTCTTCGACCTGGATCATGTAGAGCGGACGCCCTCGTCCGCTAGAGGCCGGAAGCTTAAACCGCCGCCCCCGAAACCACTCACCCCCGAAACCACAGCCCAATTCATCGTCCATCTCGGCATGTCCGGCCGCCTGCAAGTCTGCGATCCGCAATCAGAAATCGTCAAACACACGCACGCGATCGCAAAGCTCTCCTCAGGCCGCGAGCTTCGCTTTGTCGATCCTCGACGCTTCGGTCGGTTGAGTGTCGCTGCCGGCGGAGATTTCGAAGCTGGCGGCATCGAGCCGCTCGAAGCCAGTCTCGAGCATTTCCTCCCCCTGTTCCGTGGCCGCAAGACTCCCATCAAAAGCGCGTTACTGAACCAGAAACTTCTGCGCGGCGTCGGAAACATTTACGCCGACGAATCTTTGTTCCGTGCCAAAATCCGTCCACGCCGCCGCGCCGCAACCATTACCTGCGATCAACTCGCGAGGCTTTTCAAAGCGGTGCAGGAAGTTCTCCGCGAAGCCATCGCCGCCGGAGGCTCATCAATCTCAGATTATGTAGATTCCGATGGCGAAGAAGGATTCTTTCAGCTGAAACACCGCGTCTACGGCCGCGAAGACAAGCCCTGCCTGGTCTGCAAAACTCCCATCAAACGAATCGTCATCGCCGGCCGCAGCAGTCATTACTGCCCGAAGTGCCAAAAGTGAAAAGCAATTGCTGATTGATAATTGATGATTGTTGATTAAAAGCCGTAGCCGCCAGCCTTTCAATCAGCAATCAACAATCATCAATCAACAATCACTCATAGCCAAATCTGCTAATCTTTCTCCACCCATGCCAGATTTTTCCATCGGAGTCGATCTCGGCGGCACCAACCTGCGCATCGCCGCCGTCTCCACCGACGGACAGCTTCTCGAAAAAGTCACCCTCGCCACTAAAACCGCTCTCGGCCCCGATCACGTCATCACAGAAATGTGCGATGCCATCCGGCAGCTCTCCGGAAAATATCAGCAGGAGGGAAACTTCCTGGGCGCCGGCATCGGCATCCCAGGCATCGTCGACCTGCACACCGGAATGCTGCGCAAATCCGCCAACCTTCCGGGCTTTGAAGAATATCCGGTGCGCGCCGAAATCGAGCACCGTCTGAAGGCTCCAGTCGTTCTGGAAAACGACGCCAACGT
Source organism: uncultured Acidobacteriaceae bacterium (assembly GCA_963724815.1). Classification (GTDB taxonomy): domain Bacteria; phylum Acidobacteriota; class Terriglobia; order Terriglobales; family Acidobacteriaceae; genus Sulfotelmatobacter. Next base: position 10,345 of record CAVRWS010000076.1, on the reverse strand, counting down.
CGCCGCTCTGGGCGAGCAGTGGCTGGGCGCAGCCCGCGGCGTCCCTAACATGGCCGTGGTCACGCTAGGTACGGGAATTGGCGGAGGCATCGTGCTCGGCGGAAAAATCTGGCACGGCATGAACGGCATGGCCGGCGAATACGGCCACGTTACCCTCGAACCGGAGGGCGTTCCCTGCGGCTGCGGCAACCGCGGATGCGCCGAGCGTTACGCCTCCGCCAGTGCCATCCTACGCATGGCGAAAGAAGCGATCGCCACAGGCGAGGCGCCAGCGCTCGCGAAAGCCGCACTCTCCGATCCCGAGTTCGGCGCGCAGTCGATCTACAACCTCGCGATGCGCGGCGACGAACCCTCCCGCCGCATCTTCCACACCTTCGGACGCTATCTCGGTATCATGCTCGCCGGCATCGTCAACGTCTTGAATCTCGACATGTACGTCCTCGGCGGCGGCGTAGTCAGCGCGTGGGATGCCTTCGCTCCTACGATGTTCGAAGAACTCCGCGCCCGATCTTTGGTCTACTCCGCCACCGCGCCGGACAATCCCCAAATGACGACAAGCGATTCCTCCCACAAAGAAAAAGGCGGAGAAGAATCCGGCGCCTCCGCCCGCAAAACCATCATCACCCGTGCCCAGCTCGGCAGCGATGCCGGACTCTACGGCGCAGCGCGCGTAGCCGCTGTCTCAAATTAAAATCTCTGCAGAATAATTTTTTCCTGCGCACCACGCTGAGCGAAGCAAAATAAACTCCGCCGCATCCCCGCCCCATCGCGTCAGTGAATCCCCAGCAAAACTCCTAGGTAGCCTCGCACTTTCGCCAAAAGAGCCGGATCAGCCTTGGAATGAAACACCGCCTTGCGCGCCGACCAGTCCATGCTCTTCACGTGATCCACCAGCACCGCCCCTTCAATCTTGTCGATATCTACAGGCAACGCAAACGGATAAGGCTTGCAGCGGCTGGTGAGCGGGCAAACGATGACAAGTCCGCTGGCTCGGTTGTAACTCTGCTCAGTCACAACCAAAGCCGGACGCCGCTTGGCCTGCTCTCGTCCCGCCTGCGGGTCGAAGTCGAGCCACACAATATCGCCCGCACGCGCCACGTAAGAGTTCGCCGTGCGTCTCACCAATCCACTCTCTCTTTTCCGCGTTCCGCCCCGGTCGCGATTTCATCAGGCCGGTTTTCCGGCGTGATTTGCGCCACCAATTCCTTCAGCGTAGGACTTCTCCGCTTCGGGCGCAGGCTGATCTCTCCCTTCGCGGCTTCAATCACAATGGGATCGCCTTCCTGCACTCCGGCCAGTTCCGCCACCGGCTTCGGAATCCGCACCGCTAAACTATTTCCCCACTTCACGATCTGGGCCGCTGGCATAGGTACCTTTGCTAATGATACATAGTATATACATTGGTAGATACAATGTATATACCCCCTCGAATTCTGCTGGCCGCAATACAACCCTGCGTGATGATCGACTGCCGCAGAAGGCGCCAAGCTGAGGTCGATTGAACGCGCCGACTCTTAGCTCTTTCAGTTTCAACAACTTATGTCGATTTCGCGACTGCCTCGCGTTGCCTTGCGTCTTTTTTCCCTCCGCCCTCGTATGTATCAGTAGGATGAACGCGACTGCCTTCTATTTCGAGAGCTCGATGGCGCAAGAGAGCACGGAGATCGCTCGCGGACTTCGACGTCGAGATCCCGACCTGCTCGACCGTCTGATCGAGCAATACCAGCATCGCCTTCTTCGCTATCTTCTGTACCTGACCGGATGCCGCGAATTGGCGGAAGACTTGTTTCAGGAAACCTGGATTCGCGTGCTCGAACGCGGGCACCAGTTCAACGATAAGTATGCCTTCAGCACCTGGCTCTTCGCCGTCGCGCACAACCTCGTCATCGATCACATGCGCCGGAAACAACCGTCCAGCCTCGATGGTTTAATGGGTGAAAACGGCGAGGAAGAATCCTTCGACGTGCCTGCCACCGGACAGGCCACAGCTTTCGATCTGACTTTGCAGCGCGAGCAAAGCGAGCACATCGCCGCCGGCATGCAACATCTCCCGGCGGAATATCGCGAAGCGCTCGTGCTCCGCTTTCAGGAGGGTATGTCTCTTGACGAGATCGCCAGCGTGGCGTGCGTGCCCTTGGGAACTGTGAAATCCAGAATCTACCGCGGTTTGAGTTCGCTCGAACAGCGGCTCAGAGGAGCGCAGTTGTGAACAGCATCAGAAATAACGACGCCCACGAACGCGCGCGGAAACTGATTGCTTTAGCCGGCCCTGACGTGCTTTCCGATGCCGATCGGCTCTCTCAGCTTTCCGCTCAATCGTCAAACGCATGGTTGGCCGCACATCTGGAAACATGCGCTTCCTGCCGCGCCTTCGCCGAGAATGCCGCGGAGATGGTTCTGGGGCTGCGCGCAATCCCAATCGCAGCCGAACGAGGCCTGATCTCGGCGACGCAGCTAAAGGTACGCCGCCGCGCCCTGGAATTGCAGCGACATCGAGAACGAGTGTGGGTGGTTTCAGTCAGTTGCGCAGCGGTGACTCTGTGCGCGCTGCTTAGCGCAGCAGTTTTGTGGCGCGGCTTTGAATGGCTGGGAGCGCGAGCACACTTGGCTTCATCCGTCTGGCAGGTAGGTTTCCTGGTGTTTTGCATGATGCCAGCTCTGGTCGTAGGAATCCTGCTGCTGGGCAAGGATCGGCATCTTGCGGATCACTCCGGTTCCTACCAGGGCTAACGAAACCGGACACGTTCTTAACGAAGTAGCAGTCAGGAGATTCTAGATGACACTCGGAAATCAACCTTCAACCCGCTCCAGGGACGAGATCCGCATCTTTGCCCCTTGGGCCTACTCATTATTCACCATCGTGTTTCTGACGATTCTTGTGCTCTTCGTAACCATCGTAGGCATGGATCCCAAAGCTCCTCCCTTAGTGATCCGATGTCTGCTGGGCATGCTCGCGGGAGCCGTGCTCGGCTGCTATGCCGTGCTCATCGGCTACGTCAACCAGGACGCAGGCCGCCGCGGCATGAGCCGCCTGCTCTGGACGCTGATCGCCATCTTTGTCCCCAACGGCCTAGGCATCGTCCTCTATTTTGTACTGCGCAAGCCCCGCGCGGTCACATGTCCGCAATGCAACGCCGAAGTAGAGCCCGGTTTCAGCTTCTGCCCCCGCTGCCGCAACCGCCTGCGCCCGGCCTGCCCACACTGCCAACGCACCGTAGACCCTGGCGACAAATTCTGCCCCTACTGCGGCGGGACCCTAGAGCCGGCTGCCGGCGTGACTGGCCCGCCAGCAGACCCGCCACAATAGCAATTTCATGAAATGACCGGGTGCTCCATTTCTCGAGTTCGTTGCGAGAAGTGGGGACTCCACCGGAGAACATTCCTCCGCACAGGCTTGAATGCAATCGACCGCACCCGACGTCCCTCCCCGCAGCAGATGCCACGCTTCCTTGTACACGTCATATTTCGAGCTTTCCAGCTTCGGATAGAGCGCGACGCTGTACATCCCCCGCACTTTTTTCTCCGGAAGGACGTACCAAACGTTCTCTGGAATCACGTAAGCCGCCACAAAATCGAATTTATTCTTTTTGTAGGGCTTGTTGTCGCTTTTCAACGAGCACACATATCCCCCAGTCCGTAACTCGAATATTGTGCACTTCACCTGCACCCGCACAATCCGCGCGCCTTGATCCACCGTAAAGTCATATCCCGAAGACTCTCCCCAAGGCCGCGCCAGCAGCAGCCCCAGCTCCATAGCCCGCGCCGCAAACACCATCTCGGCCCACTCGCCCCGCTTCTTAGCGTTCTTGATAAATCTTCTTGCCCGACGATTGTTCTTCACGACGCTCTTTCGTTCACTCTTTGTCATTCCGAGCAAGCCGGAGCGACAGCGACGGCACCGTCGAGGAACCTGCTGTTCGCCCTCATCCCCAACAAAAAACGCGGCCCGCACCGGCCGCGCAATTCTCGGAACCTACTCCACTTTCCCATCCCCACGGGACAAACGTAAAGTCTACTTTAGTAGACATCCCACCTCGTGTAGAGCGGACGCCCTCGTCCGCTGCCCTTGACGTTGATCTTGATTTTCCGATCACGCATGGGATGCCCCACTTCTCGCTTCTTTTGCGAGAAGTGGAATTCACCACCATCGAGCGACGACGATACCGTGGAAGAGCGGCGCTTCAGCGCCGCGTGAAGAAAAAGATCGGGAAGGGCACGAGTTCACTCATGCCTCATCAGCGCTCCACCCGGAACGCGGCTTTAGCCGCTGAGGCACCCAGCCCGGGAGGAATTGACGGAATATCCCCGCCAGCCTGGTTTATTGGCAATGTCTTTTCTAAAGACAATAAAAGCTAAGGTTGGGAATGAGGCCTACCAACTTGTTGAGAAAGAGGCCGAGAAGGAAGTGGCACTCTCCATGCAAATGCCGCTGACCGGCCAGAATTATGAAGATAACTATTACAGTCAGCGGTTCCGCGTGGACCAAGCCCCACCAAACGAACTCTTAACCTCCTTCGAATCATTCGAGAAAGCGGGATTGAAGGTCTCGCCAACGGATCTGATCAAGATTTTGTTCAACTGCAAACTCCTTTTTGCCAGCAAGACCGAAAAAGAGTTCGGCCAAAGACGCGGCGGCCTCTTCCCTATGCTAGAGGACCCGGCGCTAATTGTCCGATGGGCTGAGAAGGCCCAGACCATTGACGCGATCATAGGGCGACACGTAGACCAAATCGCCAAGGAGGTAAGGCCGCGGACCCTCATCTCACCTCTCAGTTGCTTCTCGACAATGAAAGGGGACATCGCGGAGCAAACATTTTTCGAGGGACTCTTTGCGGGACTGGGTCTTCCTTTCGCCTGCTTCCTTCAAGGAGACCATCTCATCGATAAGCACAAAAAGCTCGATCCCGGATTCCCGTCCTATGACCTTCCTCAGGCGGAAGACTTCTTCTCTGCTCCATCAATCGGATACACGACCTCAGGATCGAGGGATTATTGCTTCTGGCACTCGGTCATGTGGCTGCGTACGCTTCTTAACCTGTTAAGGATCTGCAGCTACGTCAACCCCGGCCAGGTCGACTTTGGCATGTGGGACGTTAAGATGACCGCGCCGACTTTTCCAGTGTTCTTGGGAGAAAGAACGAAGGGCTTTCACAAGTGGGATGAAGACAAGCGTGAACCTTGGGCGAAAATACCGGACGGGTGCCTCTTCCTATCGTTCGGGTACCGGGGGCTTGTCGAAGGCTTGGTTTGACCGCCGGACGTTTCCTAGAATCGAAAAGTTTATGCATGATCACAGAAAGATCTTCGAACGCCTCAAAAATCCTTGGGGTGCCAAGAGCACGCGAGACATTGCTCCGATATTAGACATCCTAAGTTCTGCTACACAGATCCCGGACGTGGGTGCGAAAATACTGTTGATCTATTGCTGCCTAGAGCATCTTTTTGTTCCCAAGAATGCGAAGAGCGATAACAGAAAATACATCATAGGTGGAATGAACGCGCTGGCACCCGAACTCTTAAGCTGGTTCGATCGCCTTTATTACCTACGCTGTGACTATGCGCACAAAGGATCCGTGTTGCGAGATGACACCACTATGGGCCTAATCATGGAGTCCATGAGGAACGCTATGACACTACTGATTGCGAAGCTCTCGATATCCTAACGCCAGTGTAGGCAATAACCGCGCGACTTCGGCACAACCCCACAAACAAAACGGGGCGGCTTGCGCCGCCCCGTTTCAGATTCAAAAGCCACGGACGAGGGCGTCCGCGCTACACGAGCTACGTGCCCTCGCTCCACCCCGCCAGATACTCTTCCTGCTCCGGCGTCAGCCGATCGATTTTGATGCCCATCGATTCCAGCTTCAGCTTGGCCACGCGCTTGTCGAGTTCGTCGGGAACCTTGTAGACGCGCTTCTCGAGCGATTTGAAATTCTTCACCATGTATTCCACCGACAGCGCCTGGTCGGCAAAGCTCATATCCATCACCGACGCCGGATGACCCTCCGCCGCCGCCAGATTAATCAGCCGGCCTTCGCCCAGCAGATTGATCTTGCGCCCATCTTTCAACGAGTACTCGTCGACGAAAGTGCGCGTCGTGCGCTTCGAAGATGACATATTCTCGAGCGCCGGAATATCGATCTCCACATTGAAGTGTCCGGAATTCGAAATGATCGCGCCATCTTTCATCAGGCCGAAATGATCTTTGGTGAGCACGCTCTTGTTGCCCGTGACCGTGCAGAACACGTCGCCAATCTTCGCCGCTTCCGCCATCGACATCACGCGGAAGCCGTCCATCACCGCTTCCAGCGCCTTCGTCGGATCGATCTCGGTAACGATCACTTCCGCGCCCGCGCCGCGCGCCCGGCTCGCCAGCCCGCGTCCGCACCATCCATAGCCGGCAACTACGAACTTCGATCCCGCCAGCAAAAAGTTGGTGGCGCGGATAATGCCGTCAATCGTCGATTGGCCAGTACCGTAGCGATTGTCGAACAGATGTTTCGTGTCCGCATCATTCACCGCGACGATAGGAAACTTCAGCACGCCTTCCTTCGCCATCGCGCGCAGGCGGATCACGCCCGTCGTCGTCTCTTCCGTTCCGCCAATCACGCCGTCGAGCGCATCGGTGCGTTTGGTGTGCAGAATCGTCACCAGATCCGCGCCATCATCCATCGTGACGTGCGGTTTGTGGTCGATCGCCGCCATGATGTGCTGATAATACGTATCGTTGTCCTCACCTTTGATGGCGAAGACCGCAATGCCTTGATCGCGCACCAGGCTGGCGGAAACATCGTCCTGCGTGGAGAGCGGATTTGAAGCGCACAAGACCACATCCGCGCCACCATCGCGCAAGCAAATCGCCAGGTTCGCGGTTTCCGCGGTAACGTGCAGGCAAGCCGAAATGCGAATCCCCTTCAGCGGCTGGTTCTTGATAAATTCTTTGCGGATAATCTGCAACACTTTCATGGACTGGTTCGCCCACTCAATGCGCTTCTTGCCCAGCTCCGCCAGTTCTAAACTCTTGATATCGGAATTAACCTGTGCTGCTGTTGACATACGCCTCCTGTGGCGCCTTCACGCTAAAAATTTAAGTTTGTTGACGAAGAATAGTCGATACAAGTGCTCTGTCAGAATACACGAAGCAAACCTGGATTCTGCATATTCAAAAACTCTTAGGGGAATGGCACTTTCGCCTCATGTGTGGCGCGGGCGCCCTCGCCCGCGAATGCGTACACCACCACAGATCCGGCGTGAATTGAGTAACCTACTTCCGCGCCCCCGCCGTCTCCCGCACGCCCGCGTCGCTGGCCAACTTAGCAGCCTTATCGGTAGCTTCCCAAGTGAAGTCCGGATCGTTACGTCCAAAGTGTCCGTACGCCGCCGTCTTCTTGTAAATCGGCCGGCGCAAATCCAGAGACTCGATAATCCCGCGTGGAGTTAACTTGAAATTCGCGCGAATCAAATCGGAAAGAATTTCCGGATTCACTTTTTCCGTACCGAAAGTATCCACGCGCACGCTCACCGGCTCAGCCACGCCGATCGCATAAGCCAGCTGTACTTCGCAGCGATCCGCCAATTTCGCCGCAACAATATTTTTTGCAATGTGCCGCGCCATATAAGCCGCCGAGCGATCGACCTTCGTCGGATCTTTTCCGCTGAACGCCCCGCCCCCGTGACGACCCATGCCGCCATAAGTATCGACGATGATTTTCCGGCCCGTCAGTCCGGTGTCTCCCATGGGTCCGCCAATCACAAACCGACCAGTAGGATTGATGTGATACTTCGTATCCGCATCCAGCAAATGCGCCGGAATCACCGCCTGAATCACATGCTTCAAAATCCCCGCGCGCAATTCGTCATTGGCGACTGTCTCCGAATGCTGCGTCGAAATCACAACCGCATCCACACGAATAACTTTTCCCTTGGCATCGTACTCAACCGTAACCTGCGACTTCCCATCGGGACGCAGAAACGGCAGCGTCCCATTCTTCCGCACCTGCGACAACCGCATCGTCAACTTATGCGCCAACGAAATCGGCGTCGGCATCAACTCTTCATTCTCATCACAAGCATACCCAAACATCATTCCCTGGTCGCCGGCGCCGCCGGTGTCGACGCCCATGGCGATGTCGCCGGACTGTTTGTTGATGCTGGAGATGACGGCGCAGGTGTTGCAGTCGAAGCCGTGGAGAGCGTTGTCGTAGCCGATGGACTGGACGGTGCCGCGGACTACGTTCTGAAAATCGACGTAGGCTTTGGTGGTGATCTCTCCGGCGATGACGACCAAGCCGGTGGCGGTGAGAGTTTCGCAGGCAACGCGGCTGAAAGCATCTTCGGCGAGGCAAGCATCGAGAATGGCGTCGGAAATCTGGTCGGCGATTTTATCGGGATGGCCTTCGGTTACAGATTCGGAAGTAAACAGAATGCGGTTCTTCGATGCTGAGGTTGCAGACAAGATTGTTTCTCCTTAGGAAATTGCTTCGGAACCTGATTTCAGACTTTGCTTAAAACCCTTATTTGTTCGAAATTTTGTTCGAACCTGATTTGTGCGAGAGCCACGGACGGGGGCACGTGGTCGCAACGGCGATACGAAAGAATACTCAAAAGTAGTCCTTGTAAAGGCTAACAGAGGGTGTGATTGAGTGCAACGAATTTTGGCGCAAATGCTGTGGGGATGATCCAGTAGCGGATTTGCGATGTCGGATGGAGGGATTATGGCCTCAGGCGGGGTTACTTTCTTACGATTACTTCTGGGTGGAATTCGCCGACGCGGCGAATGGTAGTCCTGGCGGCTGAAGCCGCAGTTGATTTTCGGCACTTTAACGCGGCCCATTCGAGTTCGCTCAGGGCAGGCTGCTGAAAGCGCCGCTCTTCCACGGTTGTGCTGGCAGTCGTGAGGTTCCAGCGTATTGCAGTGTGGCAGGGATCCTTCGACTGCACAAGAGTTTGCTTCGCGAACTCCTGCTTCGCTTGATTGCATAACGACGTTGGCTCGATCACAACGAGTAGATTGGTTGTGACGAAACAGACCAAGGCTCGCGAGAGGAGCCAACGTGATGCTGATTATAGGCTGTGATTTTCATCCGGGTTTTCAGCAGGTCGCGATCTTTGACAATCGAACGGGAGAGATTCAGGAAAAGCGGTTGCAGCACCGGGCGGAGGCGGAGCAGTTTTACCGCGCACTGGCGGGCCAGGAGGTGCGGGTGGGGATGGAGGCTTGCGGGCACTATCCGTGGTTCGAGCGGTTGCTGGAGGAGATAGGGATGGAGCTGTGGATGGGGGATGCGGGGCAGGTGCGGGCTACGGTGGTACGGCGGCAGAAGACGGACCGGCGGGACGCGGAGCACTTGTTGCGGTTGCTGATGGAAGATCGGTTTCCGCGGATCTGGGTGCCGAGTCTGGAGGTGCGGGATGTGCGGCAGTTGCTGGTGCATCGGCACAAGCAGGTGCAGGCGCGGACGCGTACCAAGAACCAGTTGCAGTCGATGGCGCTGAGCTGTGGGGTACAGAAAAAGTACAAGCTGTGGACGAAAGCAGGGCGAGCGGAGTTGCAGCAGTTGCCCTTGCTGCCGTACGCAGCCCAGCGGCGAAAGCGGTTGCTGGAAGCGCTCGACGGGTTGGAAGCGGAGATCGTCGAACTGGACCGGCGAGTGACGGAAGAAGCGCGCCAGCGGCCGGAGGCGGTGCGGCTGATGACGCATCCGGGAGTGGGTCCGGTGACGGCGCTGGCCATGGTGCTGACGCTGGGGCCGGCCGAAAGATTCGGATCGGCGAAGCAAGTGGGCAGTTACTTTGGCCTGATTCCGAGTGAAGCATCCAGCGGCGGAAAACAGCGGCTGGGAAAGATCAGCAAACAGGGCAATTCGTTTCTGCGCTTTTTGCTGGTGGAAGCGGGACAGACGGCGGCGCGGCTGGATCCGCAACTGAAACGCTTCTATCGCCGCCTGGCGGTGCGCAAGAATCGCAGCGTCGCCAAAGTGGCGGTGGCCAGAAAGTTGGCCACGCGGTTGTACCTGATGTTGCGCGAAGACTGGACGTACGCGCAGCTATGTCAGGCCGTCATGCAGGTGAGCCCGAGTCATTCTGTGGCCGGCGAGTCAGAGCCGAGCGTTTGAGTGGGCAGCCTGCCTCCCTGAACAAGTCAGGGAGATCGAAGTGAGTAATCATGGGTGCAAGTCCCGAAGAGATGGATGGTGGGACCTGGCGTCCCGCTGCAGGATTGAAGAGAGTGACGAGCTTGGTCTGGGAGTCAAAACCGTTCTACGAGAGCGAAATGGCGCTCCTTCCGGCGTCGACGCCGGAGTGTCGCCACAAAACGCTTGACTGCATACACCGTCGTTAGAGA
>CAVRWS010000075.1:0-13020 GCA_963724815.1 uncultured Acidobacteriaceae bacterium | reverse complement strand
AACGCCAGTTCGCGCAACCGCTGCGCCAGCGTGTCGTAGTTATATTCCGTTGCGGTGAAAATGCTGCGATCAGGAAGGAAATGAACTTTTGTCCCGCGCCGCTTAGCCGCGCCCGCCTTTTTCATCTTGCTGGTGGGCTCGCCCTTGGAGTAGGTCTGCTCCCATGTCGCTCCATCACGCCAGATTTCCAGTTCGAGTTCTTCGCTCAGCGCGTTCACGCACGAAACGCCAACGCCGTGCAATCCACCAGAAACTTTGTACGTGGACGAATCAAATTTTCCGCCGGCGTGCAGGGTGGTCATCACCACCTGCGCAGCAGAAATTTTCTCGCCGTCGATATCCATATCATCGACAGGAATGCCTCGCCCGTCGTCGATCACGGTGATCGAGTTGTCGATGTGAATCGTCACTTCAATCTTGGTAGCGAAGCCAGCCAGCGCTTCGTCCACAGAATTGTCGACAACTTCATAAACGAGATGGTGCAGGCCCAGATCGCCGGTCGATCCGATATACATTGCGGGACGTTTGCGCACCGCTTCCATCCCGCCGAGCACTTTGATGGAGTCGGCGTTATAGTCGTTCTTAGCGCCGCCATTACTTCCAGCGATCGGAGTCAAGCTTCCGTTTTTCGGTTTAGGTTCTACGATGGGGGTATTGATCTCTTTGGTGGCCATTCCACTCCGTGGAGCACGCCCGATTCGTCTGGCAAACTTCCTACGAGCGAAAGCTCCGATTGACTCACAAAAATCGCCCGGCGCAAGACCGAACTGTCCGCTCGCGCAACCAGCCTCAAGTGATTGAAATTTAGTGTACTTAGGCCCGTTTAGCGACTATCAAATTATACCACGGAAAAGGCTCTCCCAGCGACCTTCGTGCGACCGTGAATCCCTTCGGTAAACGCTGGTTTTGCAAGGGTTCTGCGGCCTGTCCGGCCGGAGTTTGCAGCCCGTTGCGGAATGTGCAAAGAACTCGTTCCACAGTTTCTTTTCCGGCACCTGGCCGACGTTCGGGATCATCTAAGCCATAGACCCTGATAAAATAAACGCACAGGAGTCATCAACTCAGAATGGCCGTTCCCGTATCCCAGATGTGGACTGTGTCGAGCTATGTTCTTAAGCAAAAGCTCGCCGGCCGCAAGCAGTATCCACTCGTGCTCATGCTCGAGCCTCTCTTCCGCTGCAACCTGGCTTGCGCCGGATGCGGCAAGATTCAATACCCTGCCCACATTCTGAAAAAAGATCTCACTCCGGAAGAATGTTTCCGCGCCATCGATGAATGCGGAGCGCCCATGGTCTCCATCCCAGGTGGCGAGCCGCTCATGCATCCGCAGATCGGCGAGATTGTAGAAGGTCTGGTCGCGCGCAAAAAATATATCTACCTCTGCACCAACGCTCTGCTGCTCCAAGAGAAAATTCATCTTTTCAAGCCGAGTAAATATTTGACGTTCAGTGTGCACCTCGACGGCCAGCGCGACGAACATGACCTCGCCGTCTGCCGCGAAGGCGGATACGACATTGCCGTCGATGCCATTAAAGAAGCCCTGAATCGCGGCTTCCGTGTCACCACGAACACCACGCTATTCGACGGCGCCGATCCCAAGTCCGTCCGCGCCTTCTTCGATGACATGATGGAGCTTGGCCTCGAGGGCATGATGCTTTCGCCGGGCTACTCCTACGACAAAGCTCCGGATCAGAAACATTTTCTCGGCCGCGCCCGCACGCGCCGCATGTTCCGCGCGATTTTGTCGAACCGCAAGAAGAATTGGCGCTTCAATCTGTCGCCGCTGTTCCTAGAATTTCTCATGGGCAAGCGTACGTACCCCTGCACTCCGTGGGGCATGCCCACTTACAATATTTTTGGATGGCAGAAGCCCTGCTACCTGCTGCAGGATGGCTACGCCGAAACTTTCGCCGAGCTACTTGAAACTACGAATTGGAGTAACTACGGCACCGAGTCCGGCAATCCGGCCTGCGCCAATTGCATGGTTCACAGTGGCTACGAAGCCTCCGCAGTGAATGCGACCTTCAGCTCGCTCAGCGGATTCCTGGCTACTGTCAAAGCGACCCTCTTTACCGGATATCGCGACAAAGAAGCGCTGCGACTATTGGACGAGCCGCAAACTCCGATCCATCCACTAGTCCAGATTGCTCCGACATCGGAAGCACTGCATCAAACTCGCGCGTAATGACAAGTTTCTCCGTGAACCCCTGTGCCCTCTGTGTTTAAAAGTTTTTGAAGTTGACTTAAAAAATGACAGGCAAAGCATCCGGCCACATCGACCACGAAGACGCGCATGCCGTGCCGCACACCAGCGCCAATCCTGACACGCTGGAACTTGCTCCCGGCAGCGTCCACGAAAAACTCGAAGGCTGGATCCCGCAACTGGCCAGTGACGAAGAAATCCGCGTTGCCCTGGAAAAAGCATTCGATTATCGCGGAGATGTCACCATCACTCGCAAAGACGGATCAAAAATCGAAGGCTATCTTTTCGACCGCCGCACAGCCGACACGCTGAAAGATTCCATCGTCCGGCTTTATCCGAAAAACTCCAACGAAAAGATTGCTATCTCTTATGCGGACATCGCCGCCCTCGCCTTTTCCGGAAGGGATACCGCCGCAGGAAAAAGCTGGGAAGCATGGATGAAAAAATATGCCGCCAAAAAGGCGGCTGGCGAAACCAACATCGCTCTCGAACCCGAACCCCTGGACTGAATGAACTGTGACCCTTAGACTGAGTTCGCTCGCTCCCACGGCGGAGGTACTTTAATCGAAGCCATCCCTGCGGCCTTTGCCGCCTGAATACCCATTTCCGTGTCCTCGAAAACCAGGCAGAATTCCGGCGTCACGCCAAGCCTCGCAGCCGCCAACAGAAATGCTTCGGGGTCGGGTTTGCTCTTCGCATAGTCCCCCGCGCACACCATCGTATCGAAGTGCTCCAACAGATTCAGGGCCACGAGAGACGCCGTCACCGATTCGCGCGTGCTTCCCGAAACCACCGCAAAGGGAATTTTCTTGTGCTCCGCCTCAATGTGCTGCAAGACTTCCGGAACAGCCTGCAGTTGCGGCAGCAGTTCGAAATAAAGTGCTTCCTTTCGACGCGCCACAGTCTCGACCGGCATTCGCAGTCCGTGCCTTTCATTTAGCGATGAGATGATCTCGGCCACAGGCATTCCACCCAAATCGTAGAAAAGCTTTTCCTCGAATTCACAATCCCACTCGCCAAGTGCTTGCTTCCACGCGCGGTAATGCAGCGGCATGGAATCGGCGATGGTGCCGTCGCAATCGAATAAATACGCTTTGAATTGGCCTTCGGGCAATTTCAGTTTCATGCTGGCGGGTTAATACCTTTCCTGGAGTTAGCGCTGATGCGGTTTTGCGGCTACGGCAAAACTCAATCCCGCAATCAACTCCTCAACTTCGTCTTCGGTCCCACCGATAAACGTAAACGACACTGCGTATCCGCGCGCCAGCATCACTAACGTCGATTGCCGCATCACGCGGGAACCAACGTCCTTCTGAAAATCTCCGCGCACCACCGTCTTCGCGCCGATCGCAAATTCGTACGGTTCTTCCGCTACTGCAAACCCCTGCGCCTTGGCAATCTCCGTGACCGGTGCGAAATACTGTGCGGCTTCTTTTAGTCCCGGATACTCGGACGTACTCTCCGCCGCAATCAGGATCGACGAATTCACATCCTCGCCGCGCGCCGCCGGAGGCCGCGAAAATGCGGCCAGCAGCACCCGACCAGTTTTGCCAGCCGCCGACGGATCCTGCTGCTCGTCATCGCCCTCGTTCATCTCCTCGGTTCGCAATACCCATCCCTGAGGAACCTTGCAGTTGAATCCGAAAGAAGGATTGCGGTATGTGCCATTGCTCACGATTCCCAAATCCAAGCGCAAATTGGCGTCCGGCGCGGGTTTTCGGGGATGTTGTACCGAGGATGAACTATCTGGAGGTGTCGACTGTTGCGCGCAAGCGAAGGGAACACGCGAGGCCACGATCAGAAAAATAAAAGCGCACAGCTTGGATGGAAAAACCATTATGTCGAAGTGCCACCGCGATAGGGCAGTGAACCCTTTGTCTTGCCTTCCAGATTACGGCACAGTGCGGCGCGCTGGCTTCCCGCTGGTGGATTTATATTCTGCCGGATACAGCACCACACAGCGGTCGCGGCCTTCGCCGTCGCTTTCCGTGCGCAGATCCGCTTCATCGCGCAGCGCCAGGTGAACCATGCGCCGCTCCCGCGACGACATGGGAGCAAAGTGAAAAGGCGCGCCGGTTTGCCGAACTTTCTCCGCCGCCACGCTTGCGGCCATGCGTAGTTCCTTCAAGCGCAGAGAGCGCTGGTTCTTGCAGTCGAAAGAAATTTTTTCGTGCTCCCCGGAAGGCAATCGCAGAATTTCAAACGCCAGCAACTCCAGGGCGCGTAGAAGTTCGCCGCCACGGTCCAGCAGCAGCGCCGAATCAGGGCCGGAGAAATCCACATAGATTTCTGGCTTTTCCCACTCGCTCATCGCTGGAGGATCCACAACAATGCGGTACTTCAGATGAAGGCCGCCGAGATTCACGACCGCCTGTAGAAATTCGTTGATTCGATTCGCAGCAGCAACTTTATCCATAAGAAAGCTCTTAAGCTCTTACTTATCTTTTTTCCTGGCGCGCTTTTCCATCATCTCGCGCATCTCGCGGCCCAGTTTAGTTCGGTTCATGATGGCCTGTTGCGCCATCGAAATCAAATTGGTCTCGGCATAATATAAATTCAATCCCGCCGCAAAGTTGAAGAAGAGGAAGCCCATCATCAGCGGCATCATCCAGGTCATCATTTTTTGCTGCGCCGGGTCCATGCCTGCTTGCGGCGTCATGCGCTGCATGGCAAACATGCTCGCGACCATCAATATGGGCAGAATGAAATAAGGATCGCGCGCGGAAAGATCGCTCACCCAGAGCCAGTGCGCGTGCCGCAGATCAAGCGCCACACCCAGCATGCGGTAATAAGCGATGAGGAAGGGGAACTGGATCAGGAGAGGCAGACAACCTCCGGCGGGATTTACTCCTTCTTTTTTATAGAGCCCGCTGATCTCCTCATTCATGGCCGCCTTGCGCGGATCGCGCAAGCTGTATTTCTTATATTTTTCCTGAATCGATTTGATCTGCGGCGCGATGCGCTGCATCTTCAGCATCGACTTCATCTGCGTAATCCGCAGAGGCAGCAGCGCAACCGTGATGATGAGGGTTTGAATCACGATCGCCCATCCCCAGTTGGGATAGACATGTTTGTAAGTCCACTTCAACCACAAGAACAGCGGACGCGCGATCAAGCCCCACCAACCGAAATCGACTGTGCCACGCAGATCGGGATCGCCGTTCTTAATTGCCGGCACATGCACGGCTTCGAGCGAAGACAGTTCCTTTGGACCCACGTACATGCGCTCCGTGGTCGGCCCATGAAGATCGCCCACGGCTGCGCCTATAACATCTACGTTCGAAGTTTCTTTGGCTTCGGGCTTTTGTGGATCACGCGGTACTTGCAATGGATACTTCAGCGTAACCACAGCGGCGGTATCGGGATCGTCAGGAATAAAAATCGCGGTGAAATATTGATCGCCCGGTCCCGCCCACTCGAATGGCCCCTTGATCGTATTGCCGCCGCTGATACTCTTGACCGCGAGCCGCGAGATAAAGCTGGGAAAGATCAGCGCGGTGCGCTCATTGGAAGCATCGTTGTGATAATCGATTCGCGCTGCCGCGTAGGAAGCTGGCGCAGCCTGATCACCAAAACCCGCCGGCCACGCTGGCGCGGCAAATATCTCAGCGCCTTCGTATAGAACGGAAGTTTCAACGTTCAGAACATACGTGTGATCGAATCGAAAAGTTTTCCGAACTACCAAATCCTGGTCAGCGTACTCAAATGTGACTTCCGCCGGCGCAGTGAGATGCCCGTCTTTGGAAGCTACATAAAGCGCCGAACTTAGTTTGCTGCGCAGAGTCTCGTCGTAGGTCCACAGCGAGAGCGGATACCCATACTTTTGCGCAGCCGCGTCATTCACCAGTTCCAACGGCCCATTCTGCGCGTCGTTATCGAACTTCTTCAGAATCCAGGACTTCACCTGCGCGCCGCGATTGGTGAAAGTGATTTTATAAAGATCGTTCTCGACAACAGTTTCTGTTTCGGATGAAGCCTGTTTGCTGGTAGTGGACTGCTGAACTTTCGCGGGAGTCACGGTGGCCACAGCAGCGGAAGGCGCTGCCACGGCTGGAGTTGGCTGCGGAGCAGATTGTTTTTGCGGCGTGGCTGGAGATTGCGGCAGGTATTTCTTCAGCAAGGGCTGGAAAACAATGAGAACGACGAACGTCAGAAGAAACACGAGAAGCAGCCGCTTCTCCGCGCCGGGCTCTTGTTGAGGATTTTTAAAGTCGGCCAAATTTTATCTACCGTTCAAATTCTGGGTGCGCAGGCATCGCACTTCTGCAAATGGTCTGCGCTGTTCCGTGGCGCCACCGGGTCATAGCCGGCTCGGGCAAAAGGATGGCAGCGCAGCACGCGGCCTAAAGCCATCCATCCACCGCGAACGGCGCCGAAACGCTCGACTGCTTCCATGGCATACTCGGAGCAGGTCGGCACATAGCGGCAGGCTGGCGGAAACATGGGCGAGATCGCCCACTTATAAGCCCGCAACAATTGCAGCATGACGATTTTGACCCAGCCCATTTTGACCCAGTCCATCAATTCTCGAGTGGCGCGGCCGCCCCCGGCCGCGTCTTCCCTGACAATTTCTGTTCCATTACTTCGAACGCCCGCTTCACTTCATTCAGCACGTCGGTGAAGTCAGCGGTCAGCAATGACTTCTTCGGATTGATCACCACGTCGGCCGCAATCCCCGGCGCGGGAAGTGACATGCGAACCGCTTCTCGCAAGCGTCGCTTCATGCGGTTGCGTTGCACTGCTCCGCCCAGCGCGCGCCCCACCGTAAACCCCACGCGCAAGCCGCGAGGCAGCGGCATCCTCGCCGCTACTTTCTCTGCCGGCTCATCCACGCTGGCGTCGGGACGCGGCCAATAAAAAACCGTCATCGACGCGGAAAAATGCCGGCGGCCCTGTTTGTAAACGCGCTCGAAATCCGCGTGGCGCAAAAGCCGCGCCGTGCGCGGAAATCGTGCTGCCTTCTTTGGTGGCATTCTGGAATCGAGCCGAGTTACCAGCGCGGCATCCGCCGCCATCTCCTCAGCCTGCAACAAGAGGCCAGGTCTCTCAACTATGAAAGTAAGCGGCACGAAAAAAGCTACTCGCGGAATCCGGGCTTAACTGACACCCGCTTCCGTCCCTTGGCGCGGCGGCGGGATATCACCTTTTTGCCGCCCTGGGTTTTCATGCGCGTGCGAAAGCCATGCTTCTTGCTTCGCTTGCGCCGGTTAGGTTGGAATGTACGCTTGGGCATGAAAGATCGCTACTCCTGGTTCCGTCGACAGTGATGAGGCAAACGGTAAGTATAAATGACCAGGTACCGTAAGGGCAAAGGGAGGACGTTCAGGACGCCGCGTTTCGGGATGACGGCCGTCATGAGGGAATTCTCCGCGATGCCGCAAAGTGTGCCTTGTTCAAATTCCAAAATCGAGCGTCCTCCGGATATCAGATATTTATTGATTTCACGTTGCGATGATTTTAGAGCGAGCCGAAATTTTAGATTTGTCGCTGCGAAAAATTTCGAAACCCGCTTCACGCTTTGCACCGTGCGCGTTGCAGTTACATCCTAGACACTTGACAGGCGCTTCCCTTCGCGTTCTGAATGAGCGTGCATCAAAAATTTTCGTTGAGATTTTTGTGCGACGAAAAAAATTTCGTGCTACTATGCGGCACTGTTCGGGTTTAAGAAAATCTCATTCACCATGACAACCGCGCAAGCTACAAGAGGCGCATTCCGCAGTACACTAAGGGTTCCATCAGCAATTCGGTAAACGGCATTTATTAACAGGCGCCCTCAGCCAGCCGCCGGGACGCCGCGGCGGGTATTTCATAATTATGTCAGTCACAACAACGCTTTCCCCCAATCCGTGGATGCGCATTCTCGACGCGCTGGAAAAAAAGATTAACCGGCACTCCTACGACACCTGGCTGAAACCGACACGCTACAGCCACTCCAGCGGGGGGATTTTATTCGTCCGTGTGCCCACGGTGGAGTTCCGCCACGCCGGCGATAAATATGCCGATCTGATTCAGGAAGCCATCGACAATCTCGGCTTGGAGTTCAACGACGTCAAGTTCGTCACGCCTGAGGACGATCCCGCGGCTACTGCGGTGCGGCATAACGGAGGGCTCTCCGCGCCTCCGGTTGCCTCGGCTCCGGCGCAGGCTCGCTTCGATTGGGATGGTGCGGCGCAATTAAATCCGCGCTACACCTTCGACGCATTTGTAATTGGCTCCGGAAATCAATTCGCGCATGCCGCGTGCCAGGCAGTTGCCGAGCGTCCTTCCAAAGCCTACAACCCATTATTTCTTATATGGCGGAGTCGGCATGGGCAAGACGCATCTGATGCAGGCGATCGGACACGAGGTCAAGCGCCGCCAGCCGCAAGCCGCCATCTGCTACGTATCCAGCGAGAAGTTCACCAACGACATGATTAACTCGCTGCGCTATGACAAGATGACCAGCTTCCGCGACAAATTCCGCGGCGTGGACGTTCTGCTGGTTGACGATATCCAGTTCCTCGCCGGCAAGGAGCGTACTCAGGAAGAATTTTTTCACACCTTCAACGCTCTCCACGACACCATGAAGCAGATCGTGATCGCCAGCGATCGTTCGCCGAAAGAACTGGCCGAGATCGAAGACCGCCTGCGCAGCCGCTTCGAGTGGGGATTGATCGCCGACATTCAGCCTCCCGATCTCGAGACCAAAGTCGCGATCCTGCAAAAGAAAGCTGAGCAGGAAAAAGTAACGCTGCCGACTGACGTGGCTCTATACGTTGCGCAGAATATCCGCTCGAACGTGCGCGAACTGGAAGGCGCTCTCATTCGGCTGGTGGCGCACTCGTCTCTGATCGGCGCTGAGATCACGCTGCCCTACGCTCAGCAAGTGCTGAAGAACTTTATCGACTCGCAAGCCCGCAAGGTCACCATCGAGTCCATTCAGAAAATGGTTGCGGAACAATTCGGCCTGCGACTGGTTGAAATCAAAGCCAAAGATAATTCGCGGGCGATCGTCTACCCGCGCCAGATCGCCATGTATCTGGCGAAACAGATGACCGAAGCTTCACTGCCGGAGATCGGACGTCAGTTCGGCGGAAAGCATCACACCACGGTTCTGCACTCGGTCGAAAAGATTGAAGAGGTTCGCAAGAACGACAAAGATTTAAACAGGCTGCTCAATAAACTAACTGAGCAATTGGGCGGTTAATCGCAGTAGTTTTCAGGTTTTGCACGGTGCAGCGCAGTCTTCCTTTCGTCACGCTGTGAATGCGATGTGGAAACTGTGCAAGGCCCGGGCGAAACGGGAAATGCGGAAATCTTGTGGTAGGGTCTCCGCCAAGATCGGGACCGATTTCTCACACGAAGGGCTGGTCCCCAAAGTGGTGACAATAGGACGGTTCATAAAGTTTTCCACTTCTCCGACTCGCCTACTGTTACTACTGGTTTAATAGGTTTTGCATTTGATATAAGGGAAGTAATAAAAGTAGCACGCGGCAGGGGAGAAAAAGTCTATGCCGGTGGAAGCAGCCGTTGCGGTAGGGACGATGGAGATCACGGTCAGCAAAGTCGAATTGCTGCGCGAGTTGACCGCCACGCAAGGCGTGGTCGAGCGCAAGACCACGATTCCTATTCTGTCGAATTACTTATTCGAGGCGGCGGAGGGCAAACTCTCGCTCACCGCGACTGACCTCGATCTCAGCCTGCGCACTTCGTGCAACGCCAAAGTGAAAAAGGAAGGCTCCTGCACGATTCCCGCGCGCAAGCTGCACGACTACGTAAAACTTCTGCCTGACGCCGATATCACCATCAAACTGCTTGATAACCACTGGGTCAGCATCCGCTGTGGACGCTCCAATACCAAGATGGTCGGCATGGCGAAATCGAATTTCCCCAGCCTTCCAGTGTTTCCAACCGCAGGCGTAGTCAAGATTCCCGGCCAGGTGTTGCGCGGGTTGATTGCCCGCACGGGTTTCGCTATCTCCAGCGAAGAGTCGCGCTACACGCTGAACGGTGCACTCATGTTGCTCAAGCCGGAATCGATCACCATGGTCGCAACTGACGGCCATCGCCTCGCCCATTGCGAGCGCAGTGGAGAAAAGTTCGAAGGCATTTCCGGCGAGATGAAAACTCTCGTCCCGAAGAAAGCCATGGACGAACTCAAGTCTCTTGCTCGATTCCACCGACGCCGAAAATGTTGAGTTCGCCAAGGACGATTCCACTTTCTTCTTCCGCATCGGATCGCGCCTGCTCACCTCGCGCCAACTCACCGGACAATTCCCCAACTTCGAAGCCGTCCTGCCCAAAGACAACAACAAGAGCATTACGCTGAACAATTCCGACTTGAACTCGGCCATCCTTCGCGTCGCCCAATTTGCCGACGAACGCTCGCGCGCGGTACGCTTGAAGCTGGAAAAAGGCGAAGTGAAAATCTCCGCATCGTCCACGGAAGCTGGGCGAGTCCGAGGATTCCATCGAAGCTCCCTACGATGGCGAAACTCTTACTATCGGCTTCAATGCCCAATATCTCGTGGACTTCCTCAAAGCCTCCGGCACCGACGAAGTGCGCCTTGAGCTGAAAGATTCGCAATCTGCAGGCCAACTGCGTCCAGCAGAGGGCGATGACTACAAGTACCGGTACATCGTCATGCCGATGAGAATTTGAGCAGGAGCGTAGGCCTCTTTTCGGATCGCCATTCTTCTTTACTCGCCCCACAGGTCGCTTCCCTCAGGCGGCTTTACCCACGAACTAACCGTGCCTTCGCTAATTCTCCACGTGCCAGCTGGCCCGTCATAGGTGAAAATCCAACGGGACAGAACATCCCGCCCGAGCAAACACCGGAACAGGGGATGCGGCAGTTCGCAGCAAGGAACCGCTATCATTTCAATAGCGCTGAAGCCGGTGTGCAGGAACTGCAACGAGGCTGCGTAGACATCGGCTTTAACCTCGCCACCTACTCGGATCAAATTTGTCTCATCGATCTTCGAAAGACCGACTTTCCGTACAGCTTCCGGCACCAGAATCGTCCGCTGCGCGCCTGTATCGATAAAGGCGTCCGTCGTGGTAAATCGGAACTCGTTCGGCGGTCCTAGGAGAGGATGGCCTATTTTGATTTTCAAACGGGGTCCGTAGAGTTGTAGGTCTCGAGGATCGCGGCTTGGGGAGTGATGAATCGGCACGGCTAGAACACAAAAAAGACAGGCTCGTGTTCGAGAATTTGCTTGACGAGGAAATCAGTATTCAGCCCATAAGTGGCCGCACCAGCTCGATACGCGGCTTCAAAATTCGGATATAGCCCCAGGAGGCTGCTGTCTTTGATAACAACATAATGGCCCGTTTTGTGAGCGAGCCATTCTGCCTTGTGCCGCGCGTAATATTCGAGCTCAACCGCTAAACGAGACTGCTGATCCAACGCCATTCCAGTCTCCCGAACACCCGTTACAGAGTTTAGATGACAACCCGTCGCCTTCGGTGTATCGTGATGTGATTCTTAAAAAGCACGCTTCTTAAAAAGCATCCTGCGCTCATGTTCCAGTTTAGTCAAGTACTTTATGAAGCGAACTGACGAAGATCAACAGTTCGGAGCCGAGTTCGCAAAACGGTTGAGGCCTTTCTATGAAACGGCGCTCGCTGACGGACAGACCGAAAAAGAGTTCGCGCGGCGCCTGGGCGTAGACAGAGGCGGTCTGCAACGGTATCTGCGAACGAGCGCAATGCCGAGTTTTCGAACGATTGTGCTGGCCTACCGGGAATTGGGAATCGCAATCCCCTACGCCGATACTGGGTCCGCGCCGCTGGTTTCGGGTAGAGCGAAGCGGCGTCGGAAAACTACAGGTTTGCAGATGGACCTACCCCTTACGATCGAAGCTCCCCAAGGTGAGATAAGCGTCGTAATCAAGCGAAAAAGCCCTCAGAGAATCAGATTGCAGCTTCGTGCTCTAAAGCGAGGATGATCTTCTCTGGTAGGGCAATATTGCTTGACCAACCTAGGTCCGCCGCTTACATTTATCTTCCATTTCAGGCTCGGGAGAGAATCTATGCTTAGTGGATTCAAGAAATTCATCCTGCGCGGCAATGTTGTGGATATGGCCGTAGGCGTGGTCATCGGCGCGGCTTTCGGCGGGGTGGTCGCGGCGCTCACTAAAGATTTGCTCACTCCCCTGGTTGGGGCTCTCGTTGGCAAGCCAGATTTTTCTGCACTTCATTTTGCGGTCAGAGGCACGCCGTTTCCGGTAGGGGACTTCATCAACGCCTGCGTCTCATTCTTCCTGATCGCCGCCGCCGTTTATTTCTTCGTGGTCTTGCCGGTAAATGCGCTGGTGGCCCGCATGCACCGAGGCGACAAGCCGCCCGATCCCACCACGAAGAAATGTCCAGAATGCCTTAGCGAGATTCCGATCGACGCCCGACGCTGCGCACATTGCACGCAGCCGGTCCTGGGACGCGCCGCGTAGTCGTCCTGACGAGCGAATGGGCCACTTTTCGCCTGCTAGCAGCGACCGAGTCTTCGATTTTCATCCACAACATATCCACAGATCTTTGCCCCATTCCACTATTACCAACTCGATTCCGGCACGCTTTGCTGGCCTTGGCGCGCGAAGAAACTCCACTTTCATGAATCTCCACCTCCGCTCACAATCCATGGAAATGGTGTTTAGCCGATTCCATCCCACCTCGTAACTTCGCAGATTCTTACTCGCCGAGATTCAGACTCACCACCCTGTGCATAAGCTTTGCGCCAAAAAAGAAAAGCGGCCCGCAAAGGCCGCCCCTCTGGAACCAGAAACTGGAAACCAGAAACTGGAAACTGTCTACCGACCCGCTGTGGCTGTCGCAGCCA
>CAVRWS010000074.1:0-19621 GCA_963724815.1 uncultured Acidobacteriaceae bacterium | reverse complement strand
CATGCCTCGCAACAAGACGAACTGTATAAAGTGCAGTTCGAGGCGTCGGCGGAGACTCGCAGATTGCTTGGTCAAACGGGGCGAATCATCGTAGCGGTGGGCCGCGCCCGCGATGAGAAAGTCTTGCCCTGTGAAGTCCTGCCCTTCGCCGTGCCGCGACACGCTAACCGCACGCCGCGCCTGCTGGCCAGCGGAGCCAAAGTCAAAGCGTTGGGCGCGGGCACCAGAAAAGGCTGAAAACCTTCGGCTATTCCTTGTTCTTCGGCCGCTCGAAAGCTTTCTGCAGATATTTGCGCGCTTCTTCCAGAGCACCGAAAGTATCGTCGTTGGTCTGGATGGCTTGCCGATACTCGTTGATAGCGCGTTCGCGTTGACCCGTAATGTCAAAGATCTTGCCCAGTTGGATGTGGCTCCAGACTTCCGTCCAGCGAGGATCGCCGTTGCCGTTGATGGCCGAGCGGTAAGAATTTGCCGAAGACTGGTAGTTCCTTTGCAGGTAGAAAATCTCTGCAACGCGGTAATGGGCCAGCGAACTGTTCTTGTTCTGGTCGAGCGCCTTGTTGAACTCGGCGAGCGCACCCGCGAGGTCGCCCTGCTGCTGCAGCGCCTGGCCTCGGAGAATGGATGCGCGCAGCTTCACATCCGAATTGTTGGTAAGCACGTGGTGGTCGGGATCGAGCGAGATCCGCCGCGGCCGTCCGTAGGTTTCAACCGTGAAGGGCGAACTGGTTCCCACCACCTCGATTTTCTTGTTTTCCGTGTTACCGTCCGTTTCGATGCGCAGGTCGACGGGCATACGGAACAAATCGAGATCCTGGCTAATCTCGCCCGTGACGCGGAAGCCCGGAATCTTTTTCTCTTTCGCCGCCGCGGACGTTGACTGGACTCCACCCAAGCGGTAGACGGTGTATTTCAGCTTGAACTCCGGCGCTCCCGTGGAGTCGAGCCACTGCGAGAAAAACCAGGTCAGCTGATCCCCGTAATATTTTTCGGCGATCGCCTTGAACTCGTCCATCGTGGCGGATTTTCCCCGGTAGGTTTCGGCGAAATCGCGCATCGTTTTAAGATATTTGTCTTCACCCAACACCCAGCGCAGCATGTGCAGTATCATCGCGCCCTTGTCGGTCACCAGCGACTGAAACTCGGTGGAGAAAGGGTCGAGCTTGCTGGCGCTCGAGAGCGGCACATTGTCATAGGCCAGCGCTCCCACCGACATATCCTTCACTACTTCTTCCAGACCGGCAGCGCCTGCGGCATTCTCCACATACATGGCTTCGGAGTAACGCGAAAATCCATCCGTCAGCCACCAGTCATCTTTCGTCGCCGGACTCACAGAAACGCCCCACCACTGGTGGGCAATCGCGTTGGCAAGCAAACGATAATTCGTTTTTTCGGTGATCGACGGTCCCGCCAATCCCGCTATCTCGGGCGCCCAGGCGTACGGAACCGTGTCGCCCGGAAGTTCGAAAACATTCAGTCTTTGCGACAAAGGGGTGCCGTAGAGCGTGATGAAGTAAGTAAACTCCTGAACTGCCGTAGTCGTGTACTCGGGAGCTAGTTTCTGATGATCGGGCTTAAAAAAAACGTGCAGATCCATCCCCGCTTCGTCGCTTTTATATTCCTGAAAAATTCCCGCAACAATAGTGCCGGGAAAACTCGGCTTGTCATACACGAAGGTAAAAGTCTTTGTTGGCAGTCCGTTGCTGTTGGGTTTGTTTGACGGAGGATTATCGGTAACGCTGGACTTCCCGCTGCCGATCACCAGCATGTGAGCCGGCACTGTAACGCTGATGGTTGCGGTGAAACGATTCAATCCGTAGCCGCTCACCGGGAACCAGCGTCCGGAGTAAAGCAAATAGCTGGTATCGTCGCCAATGGAGACCAACTTGAGCCCGGGCACGGGGCTATCATCGGCATTCTCAATCTCTCCTTCGTATTCGAAGGTCAGGGTAGTCGAAGCGTCTTTTGCCAGGCCGTTGGGCAAAGGTACGCGCACGGTTGAATCCTGCGTCACCCGCTCGGCCGCCAGCGGCTGATCCTTCTCGTCAAGAACTCTGGTGACGCGAAGGCCATTATGCAATTCGAAGATTGCGGTGTTCAGATCCTGAAGAGCGGTGAATTTGACCTTTGCCTTCGCCGACATCTGGTGCAGATGCGGGGTCAGTTCCACCTCGATCTGGTAGTCGTCGACTCGCAGGCGTGCTTTTTCGGCGCCCCAGGAAGGCATCGCGCCAAACATCAACAGCAGCGCAGAGGCTCCCCACAGGACGCTCCACCTGCGCCGAAGCTGGATTTGCATTAAGGAGAATCTCCCCGGAATGGGCCTTACCATTCCTATGATGAAGATTCTCACCTAAAAGATGCTGTGAGCACAAGGTTTACGCGATTCGCTCTTTGCGATGCCAGGCTTTGTGGATGTGACTCTACGGTTTGCCCGTGTCCGGAGGGGGAACATGGGGAGTGAACCGGCGCACGACAAATTCCTGAAGAATATTGCCGGCCGCGCCTCCGCCAATCCCGATGAGCGCATTCTCGAAAGTCAGGCCTAACCCATTGCGATTTTGGGAGGGATAGTAAAAATTCGAGATCCCTCCTGCCGCTAATCCCCCGATGATGCCCGAGTAATCCGGCTGCCACCGCCCGTTGTCGCCTTTGCAAACTACTGACATGGCGATGGCATAAAGGAATCTCGATTTCTTGGTGCCGGTTCCCTTATAAAAATAGCGTGGATCCTGCTTCAACAGCGACGGCAGAATTGCTCCACCGATAAATGTTCCCGTTACAAGATCAGCGTAGGCTGCGCCGTAACGTTTGGCATAGCCTGGCGCTCCTTGTCCATATCCGCTAAATGTATTTTCTGCCTGTTCAATTCCAGCGATTCCGCCAGTGATTCCGAACGTATACGGATTCAGGATTGACTTCCAGGCAAGCTGGAATTTCAGCTTCGGGGTGAGCGGAGCCGCGTGGGGCAAATAGGTGACGTAAAAATTCGGAATGACGCCAAGCACCCGCTGCTTCTCCTCGACCTTAACCTCGTCTTCCGCCACTTGTGCCTGTGACTCGGTTACCTCGACATCGACCTGGGCGCGAGCAACGACCAGAGCAATCTGCGGAACAACGAAGTTTTCTCCCGCATGCAGAATCCCCGACTGCTTAAAATTCGCGAAGCCGGACGCTGTAAGAGTCATTTGAAAAGGTCCGGGAATTATGTCGCTAAAGAAAAAGTGCCCGTCCACATCCGAAAGCGTTTCTTTGTTTGCGTTAAAACCCTGCACAGCAAGGCTTACTTTTACATTGGGCATGACTGCCCCACTCGGGTCAACGACTGAACCGCTGATGCTTCCGGCCTGTGTTTCACTCTGCGTCTGCTGCTGGGCCGGGGCTGACGCGTCCGGTGTTAGTGGTGCGCCCGGCTGCGATTGGCCGACGGCCGAGACGACGCCTAAACCGAGCAGCGTGATCCACCAGGGGAAACCCCGTCTTAAAGAGCGAACCCAACGCCGCAGATTTATACTCTCCGCGCCGTTGAGCAAGCACCGTGGCGAACCTCTCAAACCTGCTCCTTCCGAGTTGATATTTTCTGCCTATGTGAAGTTTTGTGAAGACAGCCAGTGCGGGCGAATCGTCCCTACACAGAATCCTGCGCCCAACGCGGAATACTCAATCAAAGTGCACGCCTAATTTTATTCTGCATGTATCTATCTCTGATGCAGGAATGCGGAACCATGCTACCTATTCGTCACCCGATTGGCCAAAGCCAGGATAATTTCAGCGGCACGGTCCGCCGGATGTTGCGTCACGTCCTCGCCCGCATTCTCAGTCGCGCGCAGACGGTCCTTAACCCGCGCCAGGCCCTCCAACATGCGATTGCGCTCAGCTCCATCCGGAAGAATCCCCTGCAATCGCGCGACCACGTTGGCAGCCGTGAAGTCATGTTGCACCAGCTCCGGCACCACCTGCCCACCGGCGACCAGGTTGACCATGGCGAAGTGTGGCACCTTTACCCGCGGCTTGCCCAGCAAATAGGTGAGAGACGAAACACGGTAGACCATGACAAAAGGAGTGTGCATCATGGCGGCCTCGACCGTCGCGGTGCCGCTGGCGACGATGCCGGCGCGCGAATGCCACAGCGCAGGCAACGATTCAGGAACCAGCGTGACTCTTTGTTGATTTATTAAATCTTGCAAAAACGACCGCTCCAGCGTGGGCGCGACCGGAAGCAGAAATTCGTATTCTGAGCCGAGCTTTCCGGCCGCTTCCAGAATGGTTGGCAGATTCATCCGTACTTCTTTGATGCGGCTGCCGGGCATAATCGTTATCCAGGGTTTAGCCGCGTCGAGATGAAACTGAGCGGCATAGTCATTGCGCGCGACCGCCGGTTGCGGAAGATCGGCCAGGGGATGTCCAACGAACGTTGCGTCCACTCCGCGCTCGCGGTAGAACTTTTCTTCAAAGGGAAAAATCACCAGTGCTTTGTCGATGTAGTCGCGTAACAGACGTACGCGCCCCTGCCGCCACGCCCAGAACTGCGGAGCCACGTAATAGACCACAGGAATGCCGCGCTTCTTCATCTGCCGCGCCACCCGCCAATTAAACGCCGGCGAATCGATGACGATCGCGAGATCGGGTTTGCGCCTGTCGGCCTCTGCAATCAGATGCTGGTAGAGCGAATAAATCTTCGGCAGATGACCGAGAATCTCCGTGATGCCGACGACGGAAAGATCCTTAGCGTCGACTACAGTGTCGCACCCAGCCGCGCGCATGCGCTCCCCGCCAACGCCAAAGAATTCAATCGAGTCTTCTGTGGAGAAAGAGGTTCGTGTGGGGACAGCCGCCCTCGGCTGTCCAGCGGAGCGAAGCTCCGCAGTCTTTCCCACGGCACACCGCTGGAGCGCTTCCATCAACTGCGCTCCATACATTTCCCCGGAAGCCTCGCCGGCTGAGATCAGGATTCGCAAGAGAGCATTGTAAGGCTCTCGATGCGACTTAGTCGTCTCCAGCGGTCGCCACGGGTCCTGCCGCGATCTCCTGATCCTTATACTGGAGTTGATAGAGCTTGAAATAAATTCCGCGCTGGGCGAGCAGTTGCTGGTGCGTGCCCATTTCGCGGACCTGTCCTTTATGCATCACAATAATCTTATCGGCGCGCTGCACCGTCGAAAGCCGGTGGGCGATGATCACGGATGTTCGTCCCTCAACCATGCGGCTAAGCGCGTCGCGCACTCGGAATTCCGTTTCCGTATCTACGCTGGAAGTGGCTTCATCGAGAATCAGAATCTTCGGTTCGTGAGCCAGCGCGCGCGCGAACGAGATGAGTTGCTTCTGGCCGGTCGACAGAGTCGATCCGCGCTCGCGAACCTCTTCGTCGAACCCCTTAGGCAAGGCGCGGATGAAGTCGGCAAGGTTCACATCTTCGGCGGCCTGCTCCACGTCTTCATCTCGAATACGCTTGGTGCCTAGCCGGATATTTCCACCGATGGTCCCGCTGAACAGGAACGGATCCTGCAGCACGACGCCGAAACGGCTGCGCAAGTCGACAAGATCCATTTCTTTTACGTCGACGCCGTCAATCCGGATCGCACCTTTCTGAACGTCGTAAAAGCGCAGCAACAGTGAAATCAGCGTAGTCTTGCCCGCGCCCGTGTGGCCGACAATGGCCACGGTTTCGCCGGGTTCGATCGCGAAGCTGACGTCACGCAGAACCCAGTCCGGAGCTTGCCCGTCTTCCACTTCGTCGTGATAAGCAAACCACACGTGATCAAACTCGATTCGCCCCGAGCCTTCTGGCCGCTTGGTCGCAACGGGTGAAACCACTTGCACAGGTGTGTCCAGCAATTTAAAAATGCGTTCACTCGCAGCCATTGCCGATTGCAGGATGTTGTACTTCTCGCTGAAGTCCATGATCGGACGGAAGAATCGCAGAGCGTATTGGATAAATGCGACCAGCACGCCCAACGACGCAACCGTTGGCACCAGACGGAATGCGATCAGTGTTTTCCAATTGAAACTGACGGAAACACTGGTGGCGCGGACATTTCGCATTACATCGCCGCCGCCAAACCAGATCACGCAGCCAATCGCAATCGCGGAAAGAATCTCGACTACCGGGTAGTAAACCGAGTAGGCCATGATCGCGTCTTTGTAGGCATCCATGTGGTCGCGATTAATTTCCGAGAAGCGGTTGTAGGCTTTGCGCTCGCGATTGAAGAGCTGCAGCACCACCATCCCGCTGATGTGCTCTTGCAGGTACGAATTGATTCGCGCAATGGCAACACGGATGCGCCGGTAAGAATCGCGCACGCGGTCGCGAAAAATCTTCGTGGAATAAACAATGAACGGCAAAACCGCAAACGTGATCAGCGCCAGCTTCCAGTTCATGCACAGCATTACGCCCAGAATGCCGAAGAGCACGAAGAGATCCTCGAAAATTGAGACCACGCCGGATGTGAACATCTCGTTCAAGGCGTCTACATCCGTGGTCACGCGCGTCACCAGCCGTCCGACTGGGTTCCTGTCGAAAAATGCGACGTGCAGCCGCTGCAGATGGCGAAAGATCTGCCGCCGAAGATCGAACATCACTTTCTGCCCGGTCCACTGCATGAAGTAGGTTTGCAGAAACTCGAGCAGGAAGCTGAAGACCAGCAATCCAACATAAATCCCTGCGATCTGTGCAATGCCAGTACTGGCACGGGGACTCAGCCAATTCCAGAAACCGGCCGACGAGTTTTTAGCGGGAGCAAGGTAACGGTCAATTGCGACTTTGGTGAGATAAGGGCCAAGCACGTCGGCGAAAGATTTCAGGACAATCGAAATCAGCGCAATCGCCACCTGCCACTTATAGGGGCGCAGGTATCTCAGCAGCCGCGCCATCAGCCGGCTGTCATACGCTTTGCCTAATATTTCTTCTTCTTGAGACATCGATTTCTTCAACCCACCCGCTGCCGAGCCGCACCACAAGCGCCGTTAACAGGGTACCGCAAATAGATGTTTGAGACTGCTCGGAGGTGGAAAAGCTTTGCGCTGCGCGCGGGCATAATAAGCGGTGGGATAATAAGCAGGCATGGCCTTGGGCATTTACATTTCAGTGCCGTTCTGCCGCACCAAGTGCAGCTACTGCAACTTTGCCTCCGACGTTTTTTCGCATGCGTTATTCGAGCGCTACGTGGATCGTGTTTGTTCCGACATCGAGAATGCACCGCAAACCGCAGCGGAGATGGGCGGGGATCTCGATCACGAAGTGGATTCCGTCTACCTTGGCGGCGGAACTCCGACGGTGCTTGCATCTTCGCAATTGGAGCGAATCTTCGCCGCCGTGAGACGTCAGTTCCACGTGAGCGCGGAAGCTGAAGTCACAGTCGAGTGCGCGCCCGGGACCCTGACTCACGATATGGTCGAAACTCTGCTGCGCTGTGGCGTGAACCGGGGCAGTCTCGGCGTGCAATCGTTTGTGGACCAGGAAGCCGCGGCCGTTGGCCGCCTGCACAAGCGCGCCACTGTGCTGGAAGATATTGACCGGCTGCGGACTGCGGGAATTTCAAAGATAAGCATCGATCTCATCGCGGGCTTGCCGCACCAGACCGCCGAGAGCTGGGACTCCTCTCTGGCAGAAGCGATCGCAGCCGGTGCTCCGCACGCGAGCGTCTACATGCTCGAAGTCGACGAAGATTCGCGCCTAGGGCGCGAGTTGCTTGCCGGCGGAACTCGTTATCACGCGCACTTTGTTCCGGACGAAGCAGCTATTGCGGATTTTTACCTGGCTGCGTGTGAGCGTCTTCGATCGTCCGGGATTAAGCAGTACGAGATTTCCAACTTTGCCCGCGAGGGTTTCGAATCCGTGCACAACCTGAAATATTGGACACGGCAGCCCTATCTCGGCTTCGGAGTGGATGCGCACTCGATGTTGATCTCCACTACGCCAGAGATTGACGCTGTGCGATTCGCGCGCGCAGATTCTCTTGATGCGTATGTGAGTGGCGCGGCTCCGGAGCTGAACATCGTCTCGCATCGTGCGGCCTTCGAAGAAAGCTTTTTCCTTGGACTCCGCCTGAATCGCGGTGTGGGCCTGCGCGCGATCGCCCTAAAATTCGGCGAGGCCGCCGTCGACAACGCCCGGCCTATCGTTGCGGAGTTGGTTGAAGATGGTCTCATGGAGCAGCAAGAGGATATCGTCTGGTTAACCTCGCGTGGCCGCTTGCTTTCCAATGAAGTGTTCCAGCGCTTCATTCTGGCAGAAGAAGTCGCTCGCTGATAGCAGCGTTATATTCTGCGAAATCTGGTCGCGGCCAAACCATACGGTCGGTTGGGCCGCTAGCTTCCAATTCGGAAATCCTCAACGTTCACGGGGTCCTGTGCTCGCTCTCTACTCCGTTCCCGCGGTAACTTTTCCTGGTTCCGCGCCTATGATGTAATCGATAACGGGCTCTGCAGTGGGAGGGATTTTGGATTTTCAACTGAACGACGAGCAAGAACAGTTAAAGAAAAGCGTTCGTGAGTTTGCCAGGCGCGAGATCGCCCCTAACGTCATGAAGTGGGATGAGGCCTGCGAGTTCCCACTCGCGATCGTGAAAGAACTCGGCAAGCTGGGATTGCTGGGAACAGTCTTTCCCACAGAATACGGCGGCGCGGGCATGGGCTACGTGGAATATGCCACCGCCATCGAGGAATTGTCGCGCGTGGATGGCTCGGTGGGTATTATTGTCGCGGCGCATACGTCGCTTTGTTCCAATCACATTTTTCTCGCCGGGGGCGAAGCGCAGAAGAAGAAGTATGTCAGCAAACTTGCGACGGGCGAATTCATCGGCGCCTGGGGATTAACCGAACCTTCGTCAGGCTCCGACGCAGGCAGCGCGCGCATGACCGCGAAGCGCCGGGGAAATACCTGGGTTCTCAACGGAACGAAAACTTTTTGCACCAACGGCCACTATGCGGATGCCATTGTCGTGATCGCCGTGACCGATCGCGCCGCCAACACCCACGGACTTTCGGCGTTTATCGTTGACAAGGATACGAAGGGATTTCGTCCCGGCAAAAAAGAAAACAAGCTAGGACTGCGAGCCAGTGATACGGCAGAGTTGATCTTCGAAGATTGCGTAATTCCCGCGGAGAATCTGTTAGGCAAAGAAGGCGACGGATTCATCGACGCGATGCGCGTACTTGATGGCGGCCGCATTTCGATCGCCGCTTTGTCGTTGGGTATGGCGCAAGGTGCGTACGAGGCCGCGCTCAGATATTCGAAAGAGCGCCGGCAATTCGGCAAGGCGATCGGTGAGTTTCAGGCGATTCAGTGGAAGCTGGCTGACATGGCCACAGAGATTGACGCGGCGCGCCTGCTCACCATGCGCGCGGCATCCATGAAAGATGCTGGCATGAAGACTACGCTCGAATCCTCCATGGCGAAACTCTATGCCAGCGAAGTCGCCGTGAGATGCGCCAACGAAGGCGTGCAGATTCACGGCGGCTACGGCTTCATCAAAGACTATCCCGCTGAAAAGTATTACCGCGACGTGAAGCTCTGCACCATCGGTGAAGGCACCAGCGAGATTCAGCGGCTGGTCATCGCACGGCAGTTGCTGAAAGATTGATTCTCCGAGAGACGCGATAGCGTCCTGCAGGGTCAAAAACCAGCGAATGCCTGTTTCCCCGGCATGTTCGGACAGCAACCACTCAAGAATTGCGTCCGCGTCCTGCTCGGCGGTCGCCGTTGTTTCAACGCGGAAGGTCATTCTTGCGACGAAAGTCGGCGAGAAACTCGGTGGCTGGTCTTGTGCGCCCTTCCCTTAGATCATTCTAGCCGTGACGGACGCCCTCGACCGCTTCTGCGAAGTCCTGGCGCTCCCACTCGAGATAGGCGGCCAGAGCTTCGTCGAGAGCCGCGGCAAGTTCCTGGCCACGTCGTCTGGCGTATTCTTCCAACTGCGCCTTGCGCTCCGGCTTCAGCGCAATCACATTCATGTTGGCCATGGTTTCCTCTAAGTTATCGTA
Organism: uncultured Acidobacteriaceae bacterium; assembly: GCA_963724815.1. Classification (GTDB taxonomy): domain Bacteria; phylum Acidobacteriota; class Terriglobia; order Terriglobales; family Acidobacteriaceae; genus Sulfotelmatobacter. The sequence goes on along the minus strand of CAVRWS010000074.1, from coordinate 9,640 downwards.
GGCGGTTCGGCGGCTGAGGTCAAAAGCTATCCGATGATGAGAGGAGAACAACGTCGAATCTGAACAATGCGAGACCGCTGATCCGTAACAAGGTTCCAGTTTCTCTCACTGTGCTTTACACTGACCTGTTTGCATCAAGAGACCAAACTCTGGATCGAGCAAGTCCGCTCCGGCGACATTCGCGCGCTGTCGCGCGCGATCTCCACCGTAGAAAACCATGCGCCCGGATGGTCCGAATTGCTCAAAGGATTATTTCCGCACAGCGGGAAAGCCCGTGTGCTTGGGCTGACCGGGCCGCCCGGAGCGGGCAAGAGTACGCTCGTCGATCAATTAGCCCGCTACTATCGCAAAGAAAACCGCACCGTGGGCATCATCGCCGTCGACCCAACAAGCCCCTACACCGGCGGAGCGATTCTCGGCGACCGCATTCGCATGCAGGATCATTTTTCCGATCCGGGGATTTATATTCGCAGCATGGCCACGCGCGGCTCACTCGGTGGCCTCGCCAGAACCACTGCCGATGTAGCCACGGTTCTGGACGCCTCGGGACGCGACCTCATCATGATCGAGACCGTCGGCGTTGGTCAGGATGAAGTGGATATCGTGCGCCTCGCCGATGTCACGATCGTGATCCTCGTCCCCGGCATGGGCGACGATGTGCAGACCATCAAGGCCGGCATCATGGAAATCGCCGACATCTTCGTGATCAACAAAAGCGACCGCGACGGCGCGGACCATGTAGAGCGGGAAATACGGGCGCTGCAGTCCCTCGCGATGCGGCACGATGGCTGGACGCCACCGATCATCAAGATCGTTGCCAGCCAGGGAACTGGCATCGAAGAACTCGCCGACGCAATTTCAAATTATGAGACCTATCTGCAAAAAGAAAACCTGGCTCTGAACAAGAGCGTCGAGAACTGGCAGGAACGCCTGGTCGAGATGCTGCGCGACGCGCTGCTCGAAAAAGCTCGCGAGCAGATGGCCGATGGCGGTGTGGCCCGCTATGCCGCCGAAGTGGCCGAACATAAGCGTGATCCCTATACGCTAGTTGAGGAGATCATCGCGAGCGTAGGAAAAGGCTGATGGCGAAAATCGATCATATTGGCATTGCCGTGAAGTCGCTCTCCGCATCGAAGGCGATCTACGAGAAGCTGGGGCTCGCCATTTCTCCAGAAGAAACCGTGGATCAGGAACAGGTACGGCTGGTAATGGTTGCGCTGGGCGAAAGCCGCCTGGAACTATTGGAGCCGACCTCGGAAGGCTCGACGATCGCGAAGTTTATCGCCAAGCGGGGCGAGGGATTGCATCACGTGTGCCTGCAAGTTCAGGATTTACCTGCTGCTGTGGCGCACCTAAAGAAAGACGGAGTCCGCCTGGTTTCAGAGGAGATCAGGATCGGAGCCGGCGGGCATAGATACGTCTTTGTGCATCCTTCGAGCACCGGGGGTGTGCTGCTGGAATTGGTTGAGGAGAGGGAGTAAAGTCCGCCACGGATTTCCACTGATCTTCACAGATAGAGCAATACCCTGATTCTTTATGCTTCTTCTCGCTATCGATACTTCCGGCAAGCAAGGCAGCATCGCGCTGGCGCGGGCCGGGGAGCAGACTGCTGAAGGCGGCGACTTCGAGGTGATTGAGATTGCGCCGCTGGTCGGCGGCACTTTCTCGGCACAGCTTATTCCACAAGTCTCCGAGTTACTCTCAAGCAACGGGTTCATGAAGACGGCCATCGGCGCATTCGCTGTCGTCTCAGGACCGGGATCCTTCACCGGCCTGCGCATCGGTCTGGCTGCCGTCAAGGCCCTGGCGGAAGTTTTGCATAAGCCAATCGCAGCAGTTTCGCTGCTGGAAGTTTGCGTCTTTGCCAGCGGCGCTCAGGGCAAGGTAATGGCAATTCTCGACGCAGGCCGCACGGATGTTTATGTCGGGGAGTATGAAATCCCTGGTGCTGCGAACTCAGTTTCGAGAGAGCGCATCTTGAGCAGAAGCGAATTCCTTTCCCAAGCTGTGGACTGGAAGGTGGTGACTCCAGATTCTGCTCTTGCCGGAGTTTCTGCTGCCGCTGGCTTGAGCGTCTCAACGCTTCCGGCGATTTCTGCGGCGGAGGTCGCGCGTGTGGGCTGGTGCAAGATTCAATCCAGCCATACCGTGGCGCCCGAGCAGTTGGAGGCGAACTACATCCGCCGCAGCGATGCCGAGATGCTCGAGAAGATCGGTTCGTAACTTGCGCATTCGATCAGCAAATCGCGCCGACATTCCGGCAATGATTGAACTGAACAATCAGAGCGCAGCCGCCGCGCATTGGTCTGTTGAGCAATATGAAAATCTTTTCGCAGAGTTCGACCCCCGGTTATCTCAACGGCTCATTCTCGTGGCGGAGGATGTTTCAGAAACGCCGGCCGCGACCGCTCCAGGCGAGCACAGAATCTTCGCATTCCTGGTTGCGCACCGGGTGGACAAGGAATGGGAAGTGGAGAACATTGTTGTCGCCGAAGATTCCCGACGACTCGGCCTCGGAAGCCGGCTTCTCAGCGACCTGGTCAAACACGCGCGAACCAACCATGGAAATTCGATATTTCTCGAGGTTCGCCAATCGAATCAAGGTGCGCGAGCCTTCTACAACAAGCTCGGTTTCGTAGAACTTGGGTCACGGAAGAGTTACTACTCCAACCCGTCGGAGGATGCGGTACTTTATCGATTAAGCCTTTCTCATAACGAGACTGCACCACAAATATGGCATTGAACCGCTAATGGTGCTGTGGTAGCGTGAGCTTATCAAACCAATTGGAGGTCTGCCTGGATGCTGACTTCGAATAGCGCTCTGTTGACCAACCATGATGAGTTTCGCAAGCTGGCTCAGGAGCATATGCAATATTCCACCCGTCTTGATTCACTCACCCAAAAACGATACCTCAGCGAGGATGAAAAGCTGGAAGAAGTCCGGCTCAAAAAGCTCAAACTGCGCCTCAAAGATCAGATGCAGACGATTGAGCGGCAGTATCGGCAGCAGTACGGCACGCACGTAGCGTAATCTATTTCCACTGAAAACCTCGGCCTTTGCCGCGAAAGCATTCTTGTATTCACGCCCCGGCGCTAGTCAGCGCCTTTCTTTATTTGGACTTAGGTCCCCGTCTGGGTTTTCATCGCTCGCTCTGCTCTATAATTAATGAGTTCTGAAAAATCAGTTAGCTCTCATCTTTAACCTGATCTATGGCTCGTGATGGTTACTTCTACGCGCTAGGCTTGCTGGTGGCTGCGATCCTTGTCGACTGGTTCGCGCGTCCGGCTTGGGCTATCCCGCCAGTGTTGCTCGCGCTATTTTTCCTTTGGTTCTTCCGTGATCCTGAGCGCGAAATTCCTGATAGCCCCGGAGCTGTGGTTTCCCCAGCGGACGGCAAAGTCACAGACGTCTCATACATTACTGTTGGCGGCGATAAGCAGACGCGTATCAGCATCTTTCTCAGCGTTTTTGATGTCCATGTGAACCGTTCTCCGATCGCTGGAATCGTTCGCGAGGTGCGTTACCAACGGGGAAAGTTTCTGAACGCCATGAATCAGGCTTCAGCGGAGGAGAATGAGCAGAACATTGTCCGGGTTGAAGGCGACGGGCAAACCGTAGTCTTCAAGCAGATCGCCGGACTGCTGGCCCGCAGAATCGTTTTTCATCCTAAGATTGGCGATCGCCTTGAGCGTGGCCAGCGCGTGGGCCTGATCAAATTTGGTTCGCGAACCGACGTACTGCTGGACTCTACCGCCAGCTTGAAGGTAAAGGTAGGCGACCGGGTGCGTGGCGGGGCTAGTATTTTGGCTTTCCTTCAGTCCAGCAGCGAGCTGGCAGCTTCGGCAAAAGTTTCTGGCGACCCGCTTTCTACCGGACAAGAGGCACGGTGATGGACGACTTGCCGGCAACAAATCGGCCTGAACAGGGACGACGCCCCCCGCGCCGTATGCGGAAGGGGATGTACATTCTCCCGTCGCTGTTCACTACGGGAAACATGGCCGCGGGTTTCTATGCCATTCTCGAAGTGGTCCACGCAAATGCGGCGACCTTTTGGCATTTGGACAACGCCGCGAAGGCGATTGGATTTGCCGTCTTGTTCGATGGGCTCGATGGACGCGTGGCCCGCATGACTGGCACGAGCAGCGATTTCGGAAAAGAGTTCGACTCCCTCGCCGACGTCATCACATTTGGAGTCGCTCCGGCAATGCTCGCCTGGACATGGGGATTTCACTTGATGTCGCCCGTCGCACTCACCGACTGGAACATCAAACTCACCCAACTGGGAGCAATTGCCAGTTTCCTTTTTCTCATGGCTGGAGCCAGTCGCCTGGCGCGATTCAATATCACGAGCAACCCGCAGCCTTCTAATCCCGGGCGTCCGGGAAAAAAATATTTTGTCGGCATGCCCATTCCGGCGGGAGCTGGAGTGATAGCGGCGGTGGTTCATTTTCAAGCGGGACTACCGCTCGATTCGTGGTACACGGCCATCACCTGGTTAGCCATGGTCGCTGCAGTCGGCTATCTGATGGTGAGCACCTGGCGGTTTTATAGCTTCAAAGACATTGATTTCAGTTCACGTCGTCCTTTTAGGCTGATCATTCTTTTTGGCGCCTTATTCGCGGGCATCTGGTTTTTCTCCAGGCCGATGCTGTTTGCAGTCGCGCTCCTGTATACGTTCTCGGGAGTGTTCTGGCGCTTGCAGTGGATTTTCCGTCGCCGGAACCAGCCTCCACCACCCACTTACAAGGAGGCTTCACAGACTTCATGAATAGTCCGTCCAAAATCGGAGGGTTGGCGTCTGCTCCTCGGGGACAGCTCTTTCGCGTGGCCATCGTTGGCGCCGGCACGCTGAAAGGGAAGGAAGTTGTAGAGATGCTGAATGAGCGCAACTTTCCCGCCGTTGACCTCCGCCTGCTCGATGATGACGAATCCATCGGTCAGCTCGAAGCCACCGGGGACGAGATCAACTTCATCCAGAGTGTGCGCGCCGAGCAGTTCACCAATATTGATTTCACTTTTTTTGCCGCAGATGCGGGAACCACGCGGCAGAGCTGGAAACGCGCACGCGATGCGGGCAGCGCGATCGTCGATCTTTCCGGCGCGTTGGAAGAGGAACCGGGCGCCACGGTTCGTTCCCTGTGGGTGGAGCGGGAACGCGGGCTAGTGTGGCAGCCGGAACTGCAGCCCGCTCCTTGTGTGGTGGCCCATCCTGCTTCAGTCGCGCTGGCGCTCTTGCTTCTGCGGGCGCGCAAAGCTGGTGCCATACGAAATGCGATTGCCACTGTTTTCGAGCCCGCTTCCGAACAAGGACAGAAAGGCATGGACGAGCTGCACCAGCAAACTGTCAACCTTCTATCCTTCCAATCGCTTCCCAAAGATTTGTTCGACTCGCAAGTGGCGTTCAATATGGTCGCGCGCTACGGTTCCGGCTCGAAGCTGTCGCTCGATTCGCTGGAAGCCCGCGTGCGGCGCCACTATCAAAAACTTGTCGGCCCTGATGCCCCCCAGCCCGCTCTGATGGCGCTTCAGCCACCGGTGTTTCACGGCCACGCCCTGTCTATCTTCTTAGAAATGGAACAGCCCGTCGATGAGGAAAAATTATCACAAGCACTCAGCGGCGATCATGTGACCTTGGCGGGATCCGAAGACGATTCGCAGCCCAGCAACGTAAATGCCGCTGGTCAAGCGAACATCCTGGTTTCGCTGAAACCTGAACCTTCGCGTCCGAATGGAATTTGGCTCTGGGCGGCCGCAGACAACCTGCGAGTCGCGGCTGTCGCCGCGGTCGAATGTGCCGAGAGCATGATCGCCACCCGGCCAGTTGGAAAAATCCAATGAAGGGCTGGCGCGTTGTGTGGCTGTTCCCGCTCCTTGCGGTCACTGGTTGCGGATATCATACGGCTGGCCATTCGGTTCAGCTTCCTGAAAATGTCAAAACGATTGCCATTCCCGCATTCACAAACGTAACCACCACATATCGGATTGAACAAATGCTTACGGCGTCCGTGGTGCGCGAATTTACTACCCGCACCCACTACCACGTCCTGAACGAACCCGGAGAAGCCGCTGACGCCACGCTGCGCGGCACCGTGATCTCCACTTCTCAATCGCCGCTGACTTACAATTCCACAACCGGGCAAGCAGCCAGCGTTCTGGTGGTCGTGAGCATGAAAGTTTCCCTCACCGACCGGCAGGGCAAAGTGCTCTACCAGAATCCGTCATACTTGTTTCGCGAGCAATACGAAGTTTCTCAGGACCTGACCAGCTTCTTCGAAGAAGATACGCCCGCCTTCCGGCGTCTCTCCCAGGATTTCGCCCGAACCCTGGTCTCCAACATTCTGGAGGGCTACTAGATGCTAGAGTTTGTGACGAGAGTTTTTTCGGCGATGGAGGATTTTTGATGCGGGCTTTTGCCCAGGCGGAGCGCTTTGTCGGCGAACTCGAATCGCGCAAGCTGCGTGCTGCCTACGTATTTGTCGGCGACGAAGCTTTCTTTCGCAAGCGCTTTCGCGATGCCATCCTCGAGCACCTTGTTCCCGCCGACCTGCGCGATTTCAGTCTGTTCGAATTCGATCTCGCGGAAAACGATCTCGCCGAAGTCCTCGACCGCGCCCGCACACCTTCCTTGATGGCTCCCTTTCAGGTGTTCTTCGTGCGCGGCGTCAAAAATCTTTTTGGCCGCGGCTCGAACGAAGAGAAGCTTGGCGCTATCGAAGGCTATTGCAAAAATCCTAATCCTGACGCTCTTATAGTTTTTGTCGCCGACCATATCAGCATCCCCGCCGATGTCCGCCGCATGGAGATGCAGGACAAAGAGCGCTACCAGCGCATCCGCGAAACCATGGGTTCGTATTGCGGCATCGTCGAACTGGCGCGCGTGGAAGAAGGCGAAGCCGTTCGCTGGATCGCCGAATATTGTGCCAGCCGCGACGTGCCGGTAAAAATGGACCCCGATGGCGCCCGCGAATTGGTCGACGCTCTCGGCGGCGACATGATGATGATCTCCAACGAACTCGAAAAGCTGATGCTCTACGTCGGTGCGAAAAATCGCATCACCCTCGGCGACGTCGAGACCATGGTGCTTGCCGCCAAGCAGCGCTCGCTCTACGAATTGACGGATGCCATCTCCAGCAAAGATCGCGTTCGCGCTCTGGAAATTCTGGATGCGATGTTGTCGTCGGGCGACGGTGAAGAGGCCGCCATCGGCCACATTTACATGCTGGCCAAAACTTTCCGCCAGATGCTGGTGATTCTCGAACGCAACGTTCGCGATCAGCGCATGCTCTGGGCTGCGCTCTGGCAGGGCTTTCGCGTGCCGCCCTTCGCCGCCGACGATATCATTAAGCAGGCTCGCCGCTATAAATCCCGCCGCGATTTAACCCGCGCCATCCGCCTGGTGGCGAAAGCCGATCTCGCCCTGCGTTCGAATCCCGTCAGCAAGCGCATGGTGCTGGAACGCTTGGTCATGGATTTGACGACCGAGCCGAAGCTGGAAGCCTCGGGATGGATGCAGGAACAGTTGCCGGTGTAGCAGCCTATTCGATCTGCTTTCAATTTTCCGCTTCTGTGTCAGGATAACGATTGACTGGCCGCTATCTCATCGAAGGACCCTGGATCGTCTTCGCTGTCTACTGGGCGATTGGTGCGTTCAAGACTCGCCAGACCGCAAAGAAAGAGTCCTTCGCCGCCCGATACGGGATCATGTTCTTCGAAATTATTGGCTTTGTTCTGATCTTCGACGAAGATGCAGGAATCGGCGTTCTTGGCCATCGAGTCTTTCATCATAGTCCGGCAATCGCGATCACCGGCGTCGTGCTCCTCTGGGCCGGTATTGCCCTGGCGCTCTGGGCGCGCTGGCATCTGGGCCAGTATTGGAGCGGGCGCATCACGATCAAGGAAGATCACAAATTGATCCGCACCGGGCCCTATTCGCGACTTCGACATCCCATCTATTCAGGACTCGAACTGGCCGCCATCGGCTCCGCATTGGCGATCGACCGATGGCGCGGCGTCGTCGGCGTATGCGTAATTATTCTGGGCTTCTGGATTAAGGCGAAAAGAGAAGAAGCCATGTTGACCACACAATTCGGAGCAGACTTTCAGGAGCATCAAAAGCATACGGGATTTTTATTTCCGCGCTTCCGCTGATCCTCTTGCGAATTCAGAGTGACTGGGCTCCGCGCAACTAGAGTCGGGCTTTCCAGTATCCCGGACGCCTGTTTCCATGGGCGATGGCCAGAACTTGAATTACAAATTCTTTCTCACGGTAAACTATCGCGAAAGGAAAGCGTTGCAAGACGAATTTTCGCGTGCTGTGCTCGCCTCGCGGCCAGCGCCCCGGAGAAGCCGCAACCAGGTCGATTGCTCGATCGAGTTCTGCCGTGAAGTTAAGCGCCGCGCTTTGGTTGCGCTGCCGATACCAATCGATCGCAGTAATTAATTCTGCAAGCGCAGCTGGATGTAGTTCGAGAGACTTACCGGCCATTCAGGATAGCTGCGACTTGCCGGCGAGCCTCCGCCCATGGGACAGGCCTTACTTTACCCGAATCCAGCTCCTGAATCCGGCACGCAATCTCCTGGCTCCATTCCTCCTCGGCGGCGGCATCTACAGCGTCATCAAGGCTCTCAAGAAGAGAACCGGCGAGCGCGGCACGAGCTTCGGCAGGCAGGGCGAGGGCCTTTTTTAGTAACTCAGAGACGTCCTGCGTCATATTGTTATTTTACATCCGTTCTGGAAGCATCCCACGGCCAAAAAGCAAACGGCAGACCCTTCGCGGACCTGCCGTTTCGATTTCCAAGCTAAGAGCCAAGAGTAAAACCTATTTCATCGCATTCACGCGAGCACCCAGCCGTGACTTATACCGCGCGGCAGTATTCCCGTGCAACGTACCCTTCTGGATCGCCTTATCGAGCGCCGACACGGTCTGGCGGTAAGTCTGCTCCGCCGCTTGTTTATCGCCCTTTTCAATAGTCTCGCGCAGGGTGCGCAACGCAGTGCGTAGGCGGGAGGCGTTGGCGCGATTGTTGGCAGTACGTTTGGTAGTCTGACGGGCGCGCTTGAGCGCCGAAAAATGATTAGCCATGTCTGGTTCGTTACCTTTGTGTGTCTAACGAGATATTCCGGTGGTCACCGAATCTTCGATTATATGGCAGTAAGTCACGACCGGTCAAACGCTTGCGTCACCATTGACTCCCTCTCTGCCGCGGGGTACGCTTTATGCAATGGTAGTGACTTGCCTCCTGGGCATGCGCATTCCGTTTGTTCCCATCTCCAAGCACAATCCTGTTTTGTCTACACAGTGGCAGAGGCGTTTGTATTTCAAAGAGACTGAATGAAGAAAAGCATCGGGATTAGTCCCAACATAGAGACTTTATTTGGCACACGCGACGAGAACGTGCGCGTGTTGGAAGATGGACTGAATGTGACCATCGACCTGCGTTCAAATGCCATCGAACTCGAGGGCGCGGCCCGCGATGTTGCTCGCGCCGAGCAGGTATTTACGGATTATGAAAGCCTGCAACGCTCCGGCTACAGCTTCAATAACGGCGATCTCAACAGCATGCTGCGCGTGTTGACCGCCGATCCCACTGCGACCTTACGTGGTCTAGCCGATGCCGGCCGCCAGCGCTCTCTGGGGC
>CAVRWS010000073.1:0-12399 GCA_963724815.1 uncultured Acidobacteriaceae bacterium | reverse complement strand
CAGCGCGGCAAATCGTCGACATCCTGAAAAATTCCAATCAGCCGATTCTCGGCGTTTGCCTCAGCGACGCCGTCCGTCAGGTGCGCGCCGATGTGATCGCCAGAAAAGCGAGTACTTCCGTAATAGCGCCGGCCGAGCGTCGGCGTGCTAGAAAGGTCTCTTAGATAAAGGGTTTAGTGGCTAAGAAAGTCTGGGCTCACAAGGGGGAAACATGGTCGGCGAACTGGACATGATCAACGAATGGATCCCGGAACACATGCAGCCCGGAACTGTCTTCGTGCTGGAAAACGCCGGCGAAGTCGGCGAAAAGGAAGACCCCTATTGGGCCGTTCTCGCCTGCCCGTCCTGCGGCATGCTCGGCCTAATCACCCGCCGCCAGATCAGCGGCCTCGTCCCCGTTATCTGCGGCTCGGAAAAATGCTCCGCCCAATTTTTCATCCGTGACAGCGAAGTCCTCGTCCGCAAACCCTTCTAGATCTCTTGGTCGCAATGGTCGCACCCGGGGAAGAGCAGCGCTTCAGCGCCGCGATAAAGATATATTTGTTTTCGAGGCTTTAGCCGTGGGAATGACGATGTCATTCCGACCGGAGTCGGAGCGCTAGCGCCGGCGGAGTGGAGGAACCTGCATCCCCAGCCGCAGCCGGAATACGTCCCGACCGAACCCCAGACTTACACCTAATTCGTTCCTGCCTTCGCCTCGCTCAACTCCACCGGAACCTGATCCACAATCTCAATCCCAAACCCCTCCAGCGCCGCAACTTTCTTCGGACGATTCGTCAGCAATCGGATCCTGCTCAGCTTCAAATCCGAAAGAATCTGCGCACCGATTCCAATCTCGCGTTGTGTCTGCCGTTCGTTATCCAGCAGCGCCGGCAATTTCCGTCCCTTATGAAAAGTCAGCGCCGTCCGCTCTCCAACTTTTTCTTTCGAAAATCCCTGCGAAGTCTGATGCAGATAAATCAACGCTCCGCGTCCCTCCTGAGCAATCCGCCGCAAAGACCCTTCCAGCGTGGCATGGCACTCGCATCCAGTCGACCCAAACACATCGCCCATCAGACAATGCGCGTGCATGCGCACCAGCACCGGCGCATCGCTCTCACTCACCCCCTTTAGCATTTCTCCTTTAATCAGCGCCACGTGCGACTCTCCACCATCCACTTCGCTCTCGTAGGCAATCAGCCGGAACTCGCCAAACCGCGTCTCCACCAGCGCCTCGCCCACCCGATGCACATAGCGCTCATGCGCCATGCGGTAGCGAATCAATTCCGCGACCGTCAGCATCTTCAGCCCATGCTCGCGACAAAACTCAATCAAATCCGGAACCCGCGCCATGGTCCCGTCATCCTTCATGATCTCGCAAATAATTCCCGCTGGAATTAATCCCGCCAGCCGCGCCAGATCAACCGAAGCCTCGGTCTGTCCCGCCCGCACCAGCACTCCGCCTTTTCGCGCGCGCAGCGGAAATACATGTCCCGGCCGCGCCAAATCCGACGCTTTCGTCGCCGGATCAATCGCCACCTGAATCGTGCGCGCCCGGTGTATGCGGATATTCCTGTTGTTACGCCACTCGCGCATCGATGGCCTCGCAAAATGCAGTCCCGTATTGCGAAGTATTTTCTGCCGACATTGGCCCCAGCCGTAGGTGATCGAGCCTCTCCTCCGTCATCGCCAGGCACACCAGCCCTCGTCCATACTTGGCCATAAAGTTGATGGCTTCCGGCGTAACTTTCTCCGCCGCCAGCGTAAGATCGCCTTCGTTCTCGCGATCCTCGTCGTCCACCACCACAATCATGCGCCCCGCGCGGATCTCCTCGATCGCCGCAGGCACATCGATAAATGAATTTTGCCGGCTCATCCTGAAAGATTGTAGCAAAGGGTCGTCATGGATAAAGGTTATGCATCACAAGCCGAAACCGCCCTAAGTCATTTCAACGGCTTGTAAGCTCCATCCTCGAAGCGGTAAGTCACATCAGAAGAATAAGGACGAACTTGCTGCGTTCCCGAAACTTCAACTTCTTTAGTCCCCGTTGACTTCACTCGTATATCCGAATATCCCCCGTCTGGACGAGGAGTAAATTCCAGCAGCGAATCCCACTGGAAAGTCTGATCTTCCGGCAAATCCGCCGCTTCGTTCGAGCCTGCAACTTGCAGCGAGAGCACGCTCCTCAGCTTGCCTTCAACCTCCACCACAAACGTCAAAGTCTTCCCCGCATACCCCTGCCCCATGCCGTCGACTTCAAATACCACGGCAGGATTGCCCCGCCCCAGTGCCTGCAACCGCGCCTGCGGAGGGTTTCCCCAACCGCCCATACTCACGATTTCCGCTTGATCATAGTCGGCTTCGAAAGCATCGCCCTTGCGCGTGAAAATGATCCCTCCCGTCACGGGCGAACAGGCATGGCAGTTATCGTCCGGCGAAGATTGCGATACCAGCACCAGCCATCGTTGGACTCCAGCCTTATCGAATGGCAGAAAGGCGTACACCTGATTCTGCCGCGGCTTCTCCGAAGCAGCTTGAGAATCTTGCTGCGCACTTGCCGGCCACAACCGGGCGATCTGCAGCGCGATGGCCTCCGCTTTGGGTTCGTTCCAGTCTCCGCTGAACGATCGCGACGCTTGACCGGCCGCGATGCGACACGCCCCACAACCGACCGCCGTACACAGCAGCAGCCTCACAACAAAAGACGCCATTCTCACGGGATCTGCCCCTGCACATTCGCCACGTAATTCGGATCGCCCCAACTGTCCCGGCCATGGGGCCGATCCGCTGCCGGAACTTGCTCCCACACAATCACGCCGCGATTCGCCGCATCCACATTTACCTGCAAATTTCCCTGGGCATCCAACGGCACGCGAAACTCGTGAAGGACGTTGTCGAAAGCATCCCGTCCTGCCCAGCCGTTGTAGCCGCGGATCATCTCAAGTTCCAGTTGCGCCGGAGTGAAATCCGGTAGCACAACATCGACCGGAGGGTTGCGCCCAGCATTGAAACGCCGCACCAGTTCTCGAAACTCTGCCGAGCCACGCACTGCCGCCGCATATCGACTGGCTGCGGCTCTCTTACTGTTGAAAATTTGCGCACCATGGCGGATGTTCGCCCTCCAATCCCAGTGATCGTCGTCCGTCGGCGCGGGGTTGGTGATCTGCATCAACCCCACCCCTCCCAGCCGGTCGCCACTAAATAGTGGACAATCCGATACGCCCGTTTCTGCCGCCGCATCAAACTGTCGACCCCGGCTCTCCTGGCAGCAGATTTTCTGCAGCGCCACCACCCCGCAACCGCGTTAATTTCCTGCCGCACAGGATTCACGCCCTGAACCTTCAGGCCCTTGCTAATCTTTTCGTAACAGCCCGTTGCCAGGTCGGCACTGACGCTAATTGTTAAATCCCCGCCGCGCACGTGCGGAAACGTGATCGCACATTTTCCACCGATGCTCGTTAGCCGAAGCTCGTCGGTGATTTTCTTATCCAATCCATTGCTGCAATCTGCGCACTGAAAATGAATCTTGACCAGCCACGTGAATCTCGTGCTCGAGCTAGGGTCCGGCGTTACGCCTGTGATTCCCGCTTCGGCCATGATCACCGGCATTTGCGCCCCCGTCGCTGCAGTGCCCGGTTCAATGCGAAAGCATGTATTATCGGCAGGCGAAATAATCGTAATTCCGATCACTTTCAGCTTCCTCCTGCTTCGGCGATCTGGTTTATCGATCTGGTTCCTCGATCACGCACACGCTAGTTACTGAGCTGCGTGAAGGAAATACCACTTGCCACCCCAGGGAATAGGAAAACGATCTCGCCGCGAGCGCGGCATTCGTCATCCGGAACAAACTATAATCTGCTCCCTGTGACGAGAGAAGGAAAAAGACAGACTGTGGGATAAGTCGCTGAGGGATAACCGAAGCGCTAGCCTCGCCTTGTCATGCCACCGGAGGGTTCGTCGCACGCTTCAGTTTCATTTTAAGCGTGTAGCACTCCTCATGAATTGTTCTCCCGTATTCATCAGCCTTGGCAGATTCAAGGCTCACGGGTTTATCGCAAATACTACAACGCATGGTCTCAGAAGAATTTTTGAATGATGGTCCCACCGAAGAGGGGGATCGAGGAATTGGCCTATTCACACTGATTCTCCTCTGAAGACTCCAGCCTACTCCGAAAGCGCCAAATGTCCATCGGCTGGGGCACACTCGCGGAGAGCCCGCAATGGCTCAGCACATGCCTCTGCCTCCTAGGCGGCGCCAGCACGCTTTTCTCCCTTGAGCCGTATTTCTTTTTCTTCCAGCAATCGACTAATCTCCTTCGCTAGCTCGAGCAGTTTCTCCGGATCTTGCTCGTTGGCCGCCGCTCGCACAACTTCCACCAGAGTTCCTTCTTCTCGTCTTCCACTTGCATCCTCCAGCCAGAGGGATGCAACAGAGCCTAATACGATTTCATCGCGACTTTCAAGGGAGCATCTCCAAAGGGTGCGAAGATGTCCCCTTTGCACTACTGAGGATTAGGCACTCCCTGTCCCTGCCCTCCAGCCGGTCCTATTTCATTTCCAATCACGTCGCCCGATACGATCATCTCGACCCGCCGGTTCAACTGCCGTCCCGCCGCCGTGCTGTTATCGGCCACCGGATCAGCCTTTCCCATCCCCTGCGCGGACACGTTATTCATCGATACTCCCTGGCTCACCAGATAATCGCGCACCGCCTCAGCCCTTTTGTCCGAGAGTGTCTGGTTGTATTCGTCGCTGCCGATCGAATCCGTGTAACCCTCGATCTGCAACTTCAAATCCGGATAAGCCAGCACGATGCCCGAAATCTTCGCCAGCCTCTCCCGCGCCTCCGGCTTAAGTTCGTATTTGTTGAAGGCAAACAGCACGTCCGGCATGCTGACGACCAGCCCCCGCGCCGTATCCCGCGTCTGCAACACCTGATTCAACTGCGCCAGCAAACGCGCCCGCATCGCTTCTCTTTGCTGGATCGCTTCCTGCCGCTGCTGATCAGCCACGCTTGCCGCTTGCTGGGCCGCCGCAGCCGCCGCCTGCGCCTGTTGTTGCTGCGCTAAAGCTGCCGCCTGCGCTGCCTGGGCGTCCGCCTGTGCGCGCTCGGCTTCAGCCCGCCGCCGTGCATCTTCCTCCGACTGCGCCTGCGCCTGAATAGTCTGCTGCTGCGCCGCTGCCGCATCCGCCTCGGCCTTGGCTTGCGCTTCTTCGTGTGCTCGCCGCTCTGCGTCGATCTTCGCCTGCTCAATGCGCCGCAACGTCAGCACGCGGGCATCTTCCGCCATTTGCGTTGCTCCCCGTGCCGCCGTCCCAATCGGAGTCCTTCCTTGCTTCCGCTGGTAATAATCCTCCGCCCGTTGCAGCATGTCTTCCGCTTTCGCCAGACTATCCGGAGCGTACTGTTGCGCTCCCGCCGCCTTTGCAATCACCACCGCATTCCGCGCCTCCAGCAAATCCAGCGGGACCTTTTCACTCGCCCGGCTGGACGGCAACTGATCCACGGGAACATCGATCGTGTACTGCTGTCCCTCCAGCACATCGAACTTCGCTTCAATCGGCTCCTCAAATCCCTTCGTACCCGGCTTGATAATATTTTCCGCAATCACCTTATTGCTGGGGTGCGTCACCGCATAATAAGGTTCGGCCGTCACAATCATTCCAAACGCCTGCAGATCCGTAGTTACGTCAATCTTGTCCTTGCCATTTCCTCCCGGAACCACTTCCCCCAGATTCACCGCGCGGCCATCGGGCGTAATCGCCCACAACACATAAGTAAGGTATTGGCCGCCAAACATCCTCACCGGTTGCAGGTGAGCAAACTCCGCGTCAATCGTCAGCCGTCCGCCTTTGCCCTCCACTTTGGCGTGCCCTGTCACCTCCGGCATCATATCCGTGCCGCGAAAATCCACCTCGGTCGACCCGCCGCGGTTCCGGTAATTCACCGCCTTGGTCGTACGCTCCGTCACCGTCACCCGGAACACCGGCATATCGTTCTGGCCTGTATTCTGATTCATCTCCTGCGGGGCCTGGTCCTGGCTCGGATTCGGCGTCTGATCCGGATGCGGGTTCGTCGGATAAAGCGGAGCGGCACCACTCTGCGCGAAAATCGCACCTGCCATCGCCACCTGCGCCACCATCACCAGCAAGCCGTTCTTCACAGTCATCTTCATAAGGCCATCTCCAGACTCGTATGGATTATTCCGCACTCTAGCTCACGTAAGTCCTTACCGTAGCAGCGCTTTTCCGTTCGATTCAATACAGCACATCACCTAAGAATCCCAATCTCAGTTCGGATTGTGTCCCCAGCTACGGTGGTCAGACCAACGTCTTCTCGCCCTTATTCATCACCCGCTACTCCTGCACAGAAGCCTCATTCGGTGAAGAACCTCATTGACAACGAAGGCTCGCCGGAGTATTTTTCTTGCTACTTGGGGTGTATGTCGTGAACCGACTTCGTGGGCTTCTGATTCTCTTTCTTCTGGGAGCATCAGTCTGCGCATCTGTTATCCCCCGAGTCGACCTCCCTGAAACCAAGTTCAATGAAGCGGATGCGCCTGTAAACCTGGCGCCTCCCCTGCACGCTTCGCATGCAGGCCATCGTCCCTGTGGTCGATTCGAACGTTGTTTTGCCGGCGCTGCCGGCATATTGCGCAGGCCGTGTCTTCAGCGCCCGCACTGCTGACCGCGCAACCGCCCCCAGCCCGCGCCATCGGCGATCTCTCCAAAATCTCCTCTGTACGCTCCTGATCTGACCTAACCCTCGCACTCAGACTGAATCTCCGCGCCATCGATAGTTACTCCGTTGTGTGCGCGCAGCATCTTTCCCGACTTCACTGAGCGGACGCAATCTTCGCCGCATTTGGTTTCAGATTGCCGTCTGCAGGACCCGATGATCCCTTAGGAGCGATAACATGAAGTTCAATAACTCTGACCAATCCTGGCGTTCTGCCCTCTGGAAGCCAGTTCTTCTGTTCGTTCTCGTATCCGCTCTTTTGATCGCGGCGGATCAGCTCTCTCTACACTTTGGGCTCGAAGGAGCGCGCCGAATCGTCGATGACCTGCTGGGAGGTTTGATTGCCGGATCAATCTTTCATCTGTACGAACGCCAGAAAGCGCGCCGGTTAAGCGAACACCTTCACCTGATCGATCTCACGAATCACCATATTCGCAACGCCCTTCAGCCCCTGATGTTCGTCGCCCACGGACCCGAAGGCAAAGCGCAGATGAAAGTGGTCGAGGAATGTGTGCGTCGCATCGATTGGGCTCTCCGCGAAGTTCTTCCCGGCAATTCCCAGAGCGATTCGTGGTGCACACTCGTGCATCCACTCAAAGGAATGGCCTAACGCTTAAAACCCAGGAGCCGGCTTGGTCGTCCGACACCGAACGTTCCCAGCCAGAGCCAACCAAAACTCGCCCCAAACCGTTTTTTACCCAGTGGCTTGACGCCTGGAGGAACCGGAATGAAAAAGCAAGTTAACCAACGGTCCAGCATTTTTTCCGGGAGCCCGGAGGGCGAGCAGCCGATGGGTTCCGGTCAGAGAGGCAGCGATGAATAAGACAAGCGAGCTGTTCCCTCATTGGCCGGCCGAACCGTTGCACCCGGACCGCGCGTTCGGCAAGGCTTACTCCGATGCGCGCTTGTATCTCAAGGATCAGAGAGTCTCTCAGTTGGTAGTGCTGCTGCAACAGGTCCAGGAATCCGCTGGGGGTTTGGGAGCATTGCCGCAACCTCAACTCAATGAGATCGTCGCCAGCGCGGTTCGGCTGTGTGGCTTTGCTAACCCGATCCTGGCTGAGGACGTGATTGCCACAGTTCTGGAAGCGTTCGAAATGCGAGATTCAATCCCGGGAAGCCCGTGATTTGTTGCGCATCACTGAAACAATCAAGCTTGCACGGCTCCGCGGCTTTTTAGCTCATTGGCGGCGCAGTGCGCGGCTGGATGTCCGGCTGCTGTTGAGTGAACGGCCGGGGGACCGTTACTCAACGCAGTCGGACGCCACCTGCAACCAGCGATATGCGGATCCCCGATTCGAGTGCCCCGTCCTTGTCCCTGCGCATTTTGCAGGGACACGGCGGGGTCTTTGATTTCCTCGAAGTATGATAGTTCGAGGAGCAAGCCCCGTGACCAAGCGTCCGCCGCAGATTCCCCCTCAACTCCCCCCCTCTCCACTCGCCCAATCCGCAGTGCAGATCTTTGCCGCCAACGATCGACTGAACCAAATCCTCATCGAGCATCTTGACCCTGCCGCCTGGAGAGCCAAGCCCCCCGGCAACGTCCGCACTATTGCGGCGATCTTCACCCACATGCACAACGTCCGCACTAAGTGGATCAGGCTTACCGCTCCGCACCTGAAGGTCCCACCGCAGCTCAATCGCGCCAGCTGCACGCACCGCAGGCCCGCGCAGGATTAGCCGAAAGCGCCGCTCGCTGCGCCGAAATGCTCGCCGAAGCGTTCGGCGACGGTGGTGGCCGCGTCAAGAAGTTTTGCCGAGACGGCTGGGCGCACCCTTGGCCGGTTGGCCCGGAAATGCTGTGCTACATGCTCGCCCACGAAGCGCACCATCGCGGCCAGGTGAGTATGTTGGCGCATCAACTCGGATTCCCTTTGCCGAAGGAAGTGATGTCCGGCCTCTGGAATTGGGAAAAGCTGTGGAAAGAGTGCGGATTTTCCGGCGGTCCGGGCGACCGCTCCTGAGGAAGCTCAAACCGCACGACGATGCGGAGATGACGCTCCCCGACCTCAGCTCAATGCAGCACCGGTGTCGCCGACGCGGATACGCAAACCCAGTTACCGTTCTTCTTCATCCAGGTATCCACAAATCGGTCCTGCCGCACATACGCCTTCCCGCCTTTAATGCCCTTCGACCGAAATACACCGGTGGCGATTGCCACATCGCCCTGTACATGCACATTGATCGATTCCGGCGTGACCTGCTCTTCTTCCGAGGCCTTCGCCGAATGGATCAGATTGAGGAAATCGGTCTTGGTCTGCAAGCTGCCGTCGTCATTGATGAGGACGATATCGTCCGCCAATATGCCATCGACCGCTTTTGCGTCACGAAGCTTGAACGCCTGGTTCCAGGCCTTTTCCATTGCGATAATTTTCGACCTTACCATCGCAGAATCATCCTGTGCCCGAGCCCCTAAGCCCGCGCTGATCAACAAGACGATACCCAAACACCAAGCTTTCATCTTGGACTTCGTTTGTTCCCAATCACCAGTATGGCGATAAGAGCTGGTTTTGAGAACCATCCTGGCAGTCGCTACGCACTCGAAGGTAACGGCCCATCCGTGCAGAACTACCTCGACTGAGGGCGGGCGGCGCCCTGCGCCACAACAAAAGAGGCTGCCTCGCCTTGCTGGTTTCACAAAGCTGGGGACGATCACCCCTACTCCAGCGTCATCCCGACGTCCCGCGTTTTCACCAGCCCCTGCCCTGGCGTCATCCCGACGTCCCGCGTTTTCACCAGCCCCTGCCCTGGCGTCATCCCGACGTCCCGCGTTTTCACCAGCCCTTGCCCCGGCGTCATCCCGATGTCCCGCGTTTTCACCAGCGGGACGAGGGATCTCCGGTATGCACACAGCCGCCGTTCTCAAACTGAGCCACTGCCCGGACGCCGGGGAGTGACCCACAGACGCCTTCCATTTCCACGCCCGAGGCCACCCCACTCGCCGTGCTTTTCGACGAGTGGGAACCACGAACCTCAAAGTTCCAATTCCCTTCGTCACGCCCCGGAGGGGCGATTGACAATAGCCCGGCGCCTTCAGCGCCGGGAAAAGTAGGAAGAACTGGAACCGCGTCCCGGAGGGACGCCTGAATTTTTCACACAGAATCAACTGCTGCCGATAGCAGCAGCAAAAATACCCCTCTGATGAAAACGCGCTACGGAGTGGCCCATCCTTGTGTCTTTCGCAACGGTGGGAATTCCGACTCAGAACCTCTACAGCTCTTGATCTTCCCTGCGGGGCTCCGGTCATCGGAGGCGCCTTCTCCGTGGTGATATCTGGGTCGCGCGAGGCATGTGCCGCCCCGTCCCCTACAGATTAGGAAACGGAATTTGGCTTGGGAGGATTTGAGCCCTTTCGATTCAGAAGTCGCGACACAGCCGTCGTTAGTTCCACCTCTTTCTTTAGTGCCTGGGAAATTCTGTCAGCCAGCTCCGTCAGAACGACCCTAATAGCTTGTGCTATTTCGAGGCACTCCGCATCGGTATTCGCGTGCAGCCCCTCGCTCAATGCACCGTGCAGAAGCGTTAGCGGGTTATGCTGACCATCAATCAGCAGAACGTCGGGAATTCCGTGCCTTATTTGTTCTATGGCAGCGCTGAACCGTGTCTCCTTCGCAGCCGCCTCGAATTCCCTGAGCACGTCCGATTTCGCACCGAGTTTCGACGCTACTTTAGCGATTTCCCCAATGATCCGGGTTTTCTGGTTTTCAACCACCCTTCTGTAATAGGCGAAGGCGCCGATACCCATAGCGTGATTTTCCGCGCGTCGCCCTTGCAAAAAGAGTTCCCGATCACCTCCGATGAGCGTAATCACGCGGGCAGGAGTATTAGGCCCGTGCGGAGGTATCTCGCCCAATTTGGTCGCACTTCCACTTGGGGGGACTTTCGATTCTGTCCTCACCGCACATGCGTAGGTCTTATTTCTTCTCCTGCAATTCGACACTCCAGGTTTTATAATTTAAAGCACCATTTTCGAATCTCCTAACAGATGTTTCTCCTGAAACATATTCGAAAAATCGGGGACCGTCGCAGGCTTCCGAATCGCAGTACAGGAAGACTTCAGGCGTATTCAATCTTGGGGATTGTTCCTTCATCAGCCAGAGATCGGTTATCTCCGAACTGGAGTCGGGAGGGGCTGTCGCGAGAAATTCCGCCCATCGCATTACCTTCGGCTCTGATGCTAATGCCGCATTCGGCTCGCGCGCGTCGGCCATTCAGGAGCATTATAAACGTCGCACACCACCTCAAACCAACCCTTGACAAGTGGACCAGAAAATCCCAGCAAACAGACGCCTCCAGCGCTTGCTCGCATTCACACCCGAGAGAGAAGAGCAAAGCAACACGCCGCGAATGGTGGAGTGAAGTTTGGGGGAAACGCTCCCAAAAGAGCCAAAGCCCCGAGTATTGCTCGGAGCTTCGAGATACGAAACGACGTTCGCCGGAACACTTATGATCATAAACAGAGCAATTAAAATGTCAAGAAACTTCGGTATCGAGTGACCCGAGGAGGGCAAGGGATTCGAACCCTAGTGGCTGCAAACCACTGGACATTTGGCGAACGTCGTCCAGTACCCACTGGCAATACCCTCCTGAACCAATCGTCCGCCTTCAACATTTTATGGTTGCTCACTCGCGAAACGAACCGTGTGCCCATAAATATTTGGGGAACTGCACCAATTCGGGAGAAAAAGAGAAACGGGCGGGAGCAAGTTTGCTTTCGACTCGAGCGGGATTAGAACCAAGGGAGAAATTCGGAGACGCGTTTCGTCGCATGATCGTGTCCGTGAAAAATAAACGGGCCACCCGCAGGCGGCCCGTTTTGCTTAAGCTAAAAGCTAGTAGGTTGAAGCTGCTTCTCAGTCCCCCGCTACCGGCTCGCCCACTTCCGGTTTCGAAGCTGGAGCGATTCCACCGTTCGGCTTGCCCAACGCGCCCAGCGGAATAAATCCATTCTCCGCGACCGCAGGTTTTTCCTTCAACACCACTTCGCGGTACATCGCAGCCATGCGCGCGTTGTAAGCCTCATCGTTCTTCTGCGGCCCGCGATGTCCCGGAACCGGAGTTTCGGAGTGATCGACTGCCAGCGCCGCCTTCGCGTCCCGTGCCCGCTTCTTCTCCTCGCGAGCATTCTTCGCGATGCCCAGATTATCCAGATCGTGCTGCAACTCGGTGGTCACAATATTTTCGCGGAGCAGCAGTGAATGCTTCTCGTCGTCCATCTTCACTTTTTGCCGCCGGCAAAAATCTCGTGCCGTCCGTGCTCTTCATACCATTTGGTGAGCGTGGCCGTCATGTGCATCTTCTCGATAATGTTTCTCCAGCCCACGCCCGTGTTGTAAGCGCAGAACGAAATCTCGCCCTCCTGCGTGGCGTAAGGAATAATGCACTGCTCGGTTCTGCGGAAATCGTAGTTAAACAAATCTTGAAATCACATCCCCGCGATGAACAGGAAGTTCCAGCGGTCAGTGGTGCGCCGCTTCATCACGTCCTCGACCGTCCGGTCCGGCCCAACCTTGCCGTAGTTCTTTCCCGTGATGTGATAGTTCTTGTCGAACTTCTTCAGCAGATCCATCAGCTTGAAATGTGTCGGGGATTGGAACGGATCGAAATTCCCCATCAAGCACAGCGCCATTCCAAACCCCGTCAAGAATTTTCCGCGCGACGCATCGTTCACCTTGGCGAT
>CAVRWS010000072.1:0-5951 GCA_963724815.1 uncultured Acidobacteriaceae bacterium | reverse complement strand
CAGAAGTTACCTGGTGCGGAACTTATTCGCCGGCTAAAAAGGAGCGATGCTTTGGAATCGATCTGCTGACTCATATCGACCGGCAGGATGCCGCCGCGGCTGTACAGCTCCATGCATTCAGAAGCCAGACTCAGCGAAACGGAAAAGAAAGCGGTGTGCTCGTGGGCGAAGGAAAAGAAGCTCCAACAAAAGACGATTGCCACAAGATAGCGATTGCCTTAGACAGAGGCACGGTTAGAGTGGCGGCATCCACTATCTTTTGGTGGAGGAGGATTCAAGCTTCGCAGCCATTCTGACCAATTCCGCCAGCGATTCAGCCCGCATCTTCTGCATGACATGTCCCCGCTGGATCTTCACGGTGACTTCACTGGTTCCGAGCTCAGTAGCTACTTGCTTGTTGAGCATGCCTGAAACCACCAAGCTCATGACCTCGCGTTCGCGCGTGGTCAGCGATTCGTAGCGCTTTCGCAACTCGGCAAGCTCATTCTCCTGTTGGCGCATCACCCGGTCGCGGTCCAGTGCCTGGTAAATCGCATCCAGCAAATCCTGATCACGGAAGGGCTTGGTAAGGAACTCCACTGCGCCGGATTTCATGGCCTTTACCGTCATCGGGATGTCGCCATGACCAGTGATAAAGATGATGGGAATGTGAACTCCCGCGTCCGCCAACTCGCGCTGAAAGTCGAGACCGTTCACTCCAGGAAGTCTCACGTCTAGGACAAGGCAACTTGGTCCGTCCGAGCGCTTGCTGCGCAGGAATTCTTGCGGCGTTGCGAAGGTCTCGGCATGCAAGCCAACCGACTTCAACATGCCTCGGATGGCCGCGCGTACCAAGTCGTCGTCATCGATGACGAACACTGTGGGGACATCTGCCAGTGTCATTCATGCGCCTCGGCTGATCGCGCAGAGCATCGGAAGTTGATCCTGCAACTCACTTTCTTTCGCGGATAGCTCATGGTCAAGAGTTTCACGCGCTCCGGGCAAAGTACACTGGAGCCGCATGAAACGAGCCCCCTGCAACTCTAGCTCCGTTTCGCAGCCATTTCAATCGTACGTGCTCATTGCAGTCGTCTGACACAGGCCCGCGATTTAAAGTCGCGACCAGAAAGAGACGGCGCATCAGTCCGTCCGAATACCGACGCGCTATCCACCCGTCGACACTCGAGACTTGGTTGAGTTTAATGCTGGGCGCAAAACCGTCGCAAAACCGGTGCGAGGGGCGAGGTAGGTTTGGAGATCGGAATGCAATTGCTCGAAGTGACGCAGCGCCGAGAACTGACCGCCGGAGCCAATGGGTATCGACAAGCCCTAATCTTGGTACCGCACCGGGCTCAGTCAGAAATCGTATTGCTGCAGCGATCGAAAGTGATCAGGAAGGACAGGAAAATGGCGAATCAAAAGACAACGAAGTGTGCCATGGTCCGGGAATTGCGTTTGGCCTCGGCTTCGGAATCGGTTTCTTTGGTGGTTTTGGCTGGGGATGGGGGCACTGGGGCTACGATTGGCATAACCACGGAATCCTCTTCAACCACGGCGCCTACATCTCGCACAGCAGAGTTTTCGTCAATCGCAACAACTTCAATCGCGCCGGCGGATTTCATGGCGGCGGATTCCACGGAGGAGATTTCTCAGGCGCACGAGGCTTCGGAGGGTCGCATGGATTCGCCGGCACTCATTCGGGAGCGTTCAGCGGATTCAATCGTGGAGGAATGGCTAGAGGATTCTCTTTTCGCGGGCAATCGAGCTTTGGTGGAGGTTTCCATGGTGGTGGAGGCTTCCATGGCGGCGGCGGTCGAAGGTAATTCGCTTTCACTACTTCGAACTGACTGATGGTATGGAGGAAGAACTGATGCGCACAAAAAATATGCAGCTTGAAGCATTTACAGTGAGAGTCGCTTGGGGGTTCGCATCCACCGTCCTCCTGTTGCTGGCAGTGGGCCTTCTGCTGCTCGTGGCAGGGCTTGCTGGATCGAGCTTCGCTCAGGAATCACAACCAAGAACGTTCTCGTCCCCCGGCGCAGCCACTGACGCTCTCTTTCAGGCCGCGCACAATAAGGATGAGCAGGCTTTGGAAGCGATACTCGGTGCAGGGAAGGAAGTTACTTCCTCGAGCGATGAAGAGCAAGACAAGCTCGAACGCGAGCAGTTCTGCCAGAAATATCAGGAGATGCACCGTCTGGTGAAGGAATCTGACGGAAGCACGGTTCTTTACATCGGCGCAGAAAATTGGCCCTTCCCCGTCCCGTTAGTCTCGAAGAACGGCGAGTGGTATTTCGATTCGGATCGAGGCAAGCAGGAAATCTTGTTTCGCAGGATCGGAGAAAACGAAGCGACCGCGATCGAGATATGTCAGCAATTCGCAATGGCAAAGAATACGAGCGCTGAAAAAGTGGCTAGTGAAGATCCGGCCGCCCAATTCGCCGCAAGCATGGTCTCTCCTGGCGCATCGAATGGGGACAACAAAGAGCCTAATCTCTTCCACGGATACTACTTTCAAAGTGTGACAGGTAATTCCGCATCGGAGGCGAGCGGCCAGGGCAAGAAGAAAGGTAAGTCGACCCTGGTCGCCTATCCGGCGGAGTATAAGTCGTCGGGGGTTATGACCTTCGTCGTCAGCCGCGAAGGGGTCGTATACGAAAAGGACCTGGGGCCCAGCACCACGGCAGTAGCGCCAAAAATAAAAGCTCCGACCGGCTCGGGGTGGCGCCCGGCGGCATAGGACTTAAAGATACGAGCCGGCCTTACGTCTTCTCTAGCTGTCGGCCGCCTTGGCACTTCAAGTGCTTTCAAGAAACTGGTTCCTGAATGAGGACCGCAGATTCGTGGGAGAGGAGCTAACCAATGGCAACGACTTCGGCAACACCACCAACCAGTCAAACTAACATCAGGCGGGATAATCCGGGTGGGCTCGCGCGCGAAGGAGTTGTGGAAATCTCACGCGAACTCCGGCATTTGCTTGCCGACGTGTTCGCGCTCTATATCAAGACCAAGAATTTCCACTGGCACATGAGTGGAAGTCATTTTCGCGATTACCACCTTCTCCTGGACGAACAGGGCGAGCGACTCTTTGAGATGACAGATGTCATCGCCGAACGGGCCCGCAAGATCGGAGGGACGACGCTCCACTCCATCGGAGATATCTCGCATCATCAACGACTGAAAGACAACGACGACGGCGCGGTGCCTCCACAAAATATGCTTGCCGAACTTCTTGACGACAACCAACGGCTGACGAAATTTCTTCGCGCTGCCCATGAGCTCTGTGACGAGCATAACGACGTTGCGACCGCAAGTTTGATCGAGAACTGGATCGACGAGACAGAGCGGCGCACCTGGTTTCTATCGGAGATACAGGCCGGAGTCTAGTCATTTCCAACGAGATCGAGATAAGCTCTTTTTTGGTCGGAAGAGCCGTGATGCCGCATGTTAGTAGTTTTTCTAAGGAGAGAGTTTCAATGAAGAATCGTTTAGGTACCTCAGCAGTACTGTTGACCTTAGTTTTTATTGGCTGTGCAGCATTGATCCTGGAACCAGAAGTCAAAGCTGCTGAAGAAGGCAAAATCAGCGGAACCGTCAAGCTCGTTGGCGCGGCGCCACACATGAGAGGCATCGACATGTCGAAAGATGACTTCTGCGCCAAGGCCCACGCCAACAATCCCGCGCGTCTGGAAAACGTAGTGGTCGGTCAGGGCGGCGGTTTGGAGGATGTGGTTCTCTACATCTCGCAGGGACTAGCCGGGAGTGCGCTGACTCAGGTGCCCACATCGGTGCCGGTATTCGATCAAAAAGGCTGCGTGTATACGCCGCACGTGTTGGCCATGGACGTCGGCCAGGATTTTAAAGTCACTAACAGCGACCAGACATCGCACAACATTCACCCAAATCCCAACCCGATGACCGGCAATATCCCGTGGAATCTGTCTCAGCCGCCTGGAGCACCGGCGATTGAAAAGAGTTGGAAGGCCGAGGAAGTCGCGATCCCGGTGCAATGCAACATCCATCCCTGGATGCACGGTTGGTTTGTGGTGGTCAAAGGGCCCTACGCAACTACCGACAGTAGCGGCAACTATACGATCGAAAATGTCCCCTCCGGAAACTACACCGTCACAGCGTGGCAGGAAGACTACGGCACCCAAACTCAAAAAGTTTCGGTTGCAGCCGGGAAATCCGGAACCGCCGATTTTACGTTTAAGGCGAAGTAGGGAACTCACGATGAGTCAGGCAGCTCTCGCGATACAAGAACAACCAACGCCGTTCCATGTGTCGAGTGGACGACAGGGGTCGCCCAAGTCCGGCGAAAGCGAGAAAGCATAGAAACACTTTGCAGAGCACTGATCGAGTTTTTGACGTGAATCGCCGTCGGTCGACGTCCGCACGACAGTTTCCTCGCGGGATGCTGCTCAGCGATCAGGGTGAAACGGCATGCCAGGACGCCCCGCACTGGCGGGTTCCGGGGTGCGCAAATCTAAATTGATAACAATCGGATCCTGTCCATCTCTCACAACTACAGCTTCACAGATCTCATCTGGGCTGGCATTGATCTCCTGGTGCGGAACATAAGGGGGAACGTAAATAAAGTCGCCCGGCCTGGCTTCCTCGCTGAATTCCAGTTCATCGCCCCATCGCATTCGAACTCGGCCCTTGACGACGTAGAGAACAGTCTCCAGTTCTCCATGGTGATGTGGCCCGGTCTTGGCATCCGGTTGAACCACCATCGTTCCGGCCCACAATTTATTTGCTCCAGCTCTGGCGTGAGTAATTGCGGCGGCACGTGTCATGCCCGACGTCTGCGGCGTATTCAGATCAAGCGCATCCGAATGAACAATTTTCACTCCGTGGTCTCCCCAATCCATTGCTGAACCTCTGTTTGAAGCTCTGCATTTTTGTTGCCGCGAAGCGATGTGCCGAGCGTACATAACCAAGCAGATGGATCGGATTTGGTCCACAGCCAAGAGCTGATCTCGAATCAGTCGTGCTGATTTGATTTCCGGTGTCCGCCAATTGACACCCTCAAAACGCTGGATGACTAAGTCTTCGCCACTCGGCTGGAAGGCGCCAGGGTGTGTACGTGTAACTGCTGCCTTAGCATTGGTTTACGTTTCTCATAAGGACGAGGCAGCGATGGCACGCCGGGTGCATAACTCCTAACTTAGCCCGAGATGCGGAATAGCTGGCTGCAAAATCACGCCTTCGGGTTTCGTTAAAAGGAATTGCGATGTGGATTGTCCGATTAGCGCTGCGTCGGCCCTACACTTTTGTGGTCATGGCCATTCTCATCTTGGTGATGGGGTTGATTTCGATTTCTCGCACTCCGACTGACATCTTCCCAAACATCAACATTCCCGTCGTAAGCATTATCTGGAATTACGCCGGCCTCGTTCCCAAAGACATGAACGACCGAATCATCAGTGTGACCGAACGGGCGCTGACCACTACGGTCGACAACATTGAACACATCGAGTCGCAATCGCTCTACGGAGTCGCGGTCGTGAAGGTTTTCCTGCAGCCCACGGCGAACGTAGAACGTGGCATCGCGCAGATCACAGCCATCTCGCAAACCCAACTCCACCAATTGCCGCTAGGGACGACTCCGCCGCTCATTCTCGCGTACAGCGCATCGAGCGTGCCGGTTTTGCAGTTGGCTCTTTCAGGACAAGGACTCTCCGAGCAGCAACTGAACGACTATGGCCTTAATTCGATTCGCACCCAGCTCATCACCGTTCCCGGAGCATCGGTGCCTTACCCCTATGGCGGCAAGCAGCGCCAAGTGCAGGTTGACCTCAATCCAGCCCAGTTGCAATCGAAAGGTTTATCTGCGATCGACGTGGCCAACGCGATTACTGTGCAGAATCTGATTCTGCCGACAGGCACGTCGAAAATTGGCGGCAAGGAATATCAGGTTGACGTTCCCAACGCGGCGCCGCAGACGATCGGTGAACTAAACCGCATCC